>CAZQYX010000008.1:0-33415 GCA_964597665.1 uncultured Candidatus Peribacteria bacterium
ATCTCCTAAACATATCTTTTTTTATATATTATGCTATAATAACTAAGTGTCGAATACACAATTTTTACCGGCATTTCTTAAACAATTAGAAGGGCGTTTAGAAGCAGTGCCACACCATTGGGATCGTGAACAAAATCGTGAGCTCGATCCTCATCAAGGCGATGCAATGTCCGCAATCACAGACTCCATACGACAAGGTATTGGAAAACTTGATATGATCCATATCTCCGTGCAACAATCCGGAGGTTCAGGAAAAACAACGCTCATCACAAACTTAGCCGGAGCAGCACTCGATGTGCGTACTCTTCATGCTGATAAAGAGGGGAAAATTATTATTGTTACCACGGAGAGAGCCCTTGTGAATGGAGTTCGAAAAGAGCTTTGTGATCTTGGTATTGACGAAGACATGCTTGGACAGTGGGGTGCAGGCAAGAAAGAAATTGATCGCCCTATCCTTCTTGCAAGTATCCAAGCCCTGCAAATGAATAAGAATCTGGAAACGACACTTCCTCGTAATAACAATCTCATCGTCATCGGAGACGAAGCTGATGTTTTTCTGACAAAATCGAGAATGGCTGCAATTAATACTTTAGGAGGCTTCGCACGTATAGGACTGACTGCGACAAAGGAATGGCCTGATAAAAGACATATCAAGGACTTTTGGGGTCCGGTCGTTGCGGAATTTTCACTGGCGGAAGGCATCCGAACAGGAGTAAACGTACCGCCTATTTTTCATCTGTATGAAGCGAAAATTGATGAATCGAGTCTCACCGTTGTAAATGGAGATTACGACCCAAGAGAAACAGGCAAAGCGTACGCCGCAATCGAGATCGAGAAGAGTATCACCGAGCTCTATGGAAAATTAGTTCCGGAAAAAGACCGCAAGAACTTTCCCGCACTCATCTACGTGCCGAATACTGCGTTAGTCGGGACGGTAGCAACCGAGCTCCGTACGCAGTACCCCGATCTCCGTATCCGAACATGGACGGGTGAACAAACAACGAATAGCAATCTAGAGGAGGATGTCACATCATACAACGCAGGTAATACTGATGTCCTTATTCTATGCCAAATGGGTGGGCGCGGTCTCAACTTACCAAGGGCGCGCGTGCTCATCGATGCCGATCCGACTCTATCGCCAACGAAGCTAGAGCAAAGAGATTCGAGAGTATTGCGTAGACTACGAGGGAATGAAGAAGGAAAACCCTTCAGCGTAATTGTGCAAATCGTTCCGCAGAGCACTAAAACACGTTCTCTCTGCCTTCCAGATATTCTTGAAGGCGGTTGGGAAAGTGTCGAACGCGGTGAGCCTCTTTTAACTCCCTCTTCTGTGCAAGGAAGAATGATCATAGAGAGAGCCGCGCAATACAGCGAAAGATTGAAACACGAAGATCCGATTGTACATTTAACGCATATGGAAACAGTAGATATATTCGCAGAGCTGAATATCAGAGAAGCACGAGGACAAAAAACATTCGAACAGTGGGTTGGAATCCTCCGTCAGTGGAATATTGATCATCCCAATCAGGTGCCTTCTATCAGGTCAAAGAATGCGGAGGAAAAGGGTTTGGCACATTGGCTCAATAGTATACGATCAAGACTTCGTGACGATCTGAAATTTGCCCAGGGAGAAGGTAAGGTCCTGCTAGAGATGGGTGTGAAGCCAGCAGAGAAAAAAGAAGACATTACGAAAAGATTCAATCAATGGGTTGAGATCCTCCGTCAGTGGAATATTGATCATCCAAATCAGGTGCCTTCTAAAAAATCCAAGAATGAAGAGGAGAAGAGATTAGCCTGTTGGCTCAATAACATGCGACGGAAGCTTCGTGATGATCCAGAGTTTGCGAAGGGGGAAGGAAAGGTGTTGCTAGAGATGGGCGTGAGGCCAGCAGAGAGAATGAAGACACTTGAACAATGGGTTGAGATCCTCCGTCAGTGGAATATTGATCATCCCAATCAGGTGCCTTCTATCAAGTCAATGGATGCGAAGGAAAAGAGTTTAGGATGGTGGCTTGCTATCATACGACGAAGACTTCGTGACGATCTGAAATTTGCCCAGGGAGAAGGTAAGGTCCTGCTAGAGATGGGTGTGAAGCCAGCAGAGAAAAAAGAAGACATTACGAAAAGATTCAATCAATGGGTTGAGATCCTCCGTCAGTGGAATATTGATCATCCAAATCAGGTGCCTTCTAAAAAATCCAAGAATGAAGAGGAGAAGAGATTAGCCTGTTGGCTCAATAACATGCGACGGAAGCTTCGTGATGATCCAGAGTTTGCGAAGGGGGAAGGAAAGGTGTTGCTAGAGATGGGTGTGAAACCGGCAAAAAAGATAGATTAAAAGGGAAAGGAGAGCTTATGAGAGAAAACCGCTAGGTTTTCTTTCGCTATATAAGCGGCTCCTCAAACACCTCACTCTGGTCAATCTCCTCCGGCTTTGGAGGAGCGCTCGCCGCTTCGTCCCACTGCTTGAGCATCGTTTCGACATCGGCACGCGGCATGCAGTATTTCTTGCGTGAAGACGCAATGATCGCTTCGGTATTATCATATTCAACACGTGGCGCATCGAGCGTACGGCCCGAGAAAGCTTCTCGCAATTCGCCGCTCACGGACATCTTGATGTAGAACTCGCGCACACCGAGGTTGATGATGTCGCGCTCTTTGAACACCGGATTGTATTCCTCCGAGAGAATCGCGGCATCTTCGGCACCTACGCGGAAGCTGATCATCGAACCGACGTTACCGAACACGGTCTTTCGAACCGTATCCGAGAGCTGCCCCATGTACTGGTGCGCGATGGTCAGGTTTAAGCGGTATTTGCGCGCCTCGGAGAGAATTTCGGTGAAAGTGTCGGTTGCGAAGTTCTGGAATTCATCGACGTACAGATAGAAGTCCGTTCGTTGATCCTCGGGGGTATCCGCTCTGCTCATCGCGGCCTGATAGAGCTTCGTGATGAACATCGCGCCGATGAGGGATGAGTTCTCTTCGCCGAGCAGTCCTTTACTGACTTTCATCAGAAGGATTTTCTTCTTGTCCATGATCTCGCGGATATCGAACTTCGTGACCGGCTGACCGATCATGTTTCGAATCATATTCGTCGCAACGAACTGACCGACTTTATTGAGGAGCGGTGTAATCGCATCCGCATCGAATTTCTCGCTCCATGCGGCGAACTCAGAAACCCAGAAGCTCTTCACGACGGAATCCTGAATACGCGAGACGATCTTCTGACGGTAGTTCTTGTCCGTGAGCATCTTGAGAATCGAGAGCACCGTCGTATTCGGACTGTCGAGCAGCGCGAGGGTCGTGTAACGCAAAACGTGCTCAAGACGATCCGACCAGTTGCTCCCGAACAGTTTCTTGAAGATCTGCAGGAACCCGATCGTCACCTGCATCTTCTGCTCCTCGGGGACTTTCTCGAGCGGGTTAAAGGCGATCGGGAAGGTAATATCGCTGGGGTCGAGCAAGACGACATCGTTGATGCGGTGCGCCGGAATGTAACGCATAATATTGTCGATCAGATCTCCGTGCGGGTCGATGACCGCGATGCCTTCGCCGTTCTGAATATCGGCGTTGATCAGCAGTTCCAACATCTTGCTTTTTCCGGAACCGGATTTACCGACCGTATAGAGATGACGACGACGATCTGCTCTGCGAATACCGAACGGCACGAAGTTGTTGTGGTAGTTCGTCACACCGAAAGCACTGACATCGCTCTCCCCCGCCTTTGGAAGATCCTGCGGCGGATCACTCTTGCGTGCGAGCACGTGCACGATGTGCGGAACTTCGTCGGCATTCGGCAGGTGATAGAGTGTTGCCACTTCTTTTGCACTTAAGATATAGCTCGTCGCATGCGTGCGCAGACGATACTGATCGAGGAATTTCCCGATTGCTTTCGGCTTCACGTCGCTCGAATGAAACTCATTGATGTCTTTATCGTTGAACTGCGAAAAACTTGAGGTGATCGCAATCAGCTTTCGCTTTGCAGTAGCAATGTCGCTGCTGACGTATGCGCAGCGGATACTGACACGGAAAGGCTTGATACCGGCCTTCTCGTGCGCCTTCTGATGCCGGAGCGGCTGGATACTCTTCCGCCCGCCGGCTCTCACACGGTCGCGGATGCTGAAGAAGTGTTTGAAGTCCGCAAGGCGGATCATCCAGTTTCGAATAAAGTGATAGAACGCCGTATCATCCTGCGGTTCTGCAATGATCTGCACGAACACTTGGTCTCCCGTGCTGATCTTCGAGATCACGGAGAACACTCGGCTCAAGCTATCCTCTTCGAATTCGTCATACGTCTTGATCGGATAGATATCAGAGTGATGCAACGTAAGCGTGGCTCCGGCGATGGCGTGCGTGCTCGGATCAACGCCGAGCGTGTAGTCCTGCACTTCTTTGATCTCGGCTTCCGGAAACGTCGCGTAGATCAAGCCTTCGACCGTCTCGAGGAGATTCTCTTCGACAACCACGAAGAAGTACGTGTACTGCCCGACACCATAGAACTCGAGACCTACACGCTTTCCAGTAAAGGTATTGCGCATATTCACGAGCAACTCATGGAACTTGGATTCCAGTTTTTTGGTGCCTTCGGTCCCCTGCGGGACGACGACGTGAAAGTAACGGAGGATGGGCATAGTTATAAGACTCTATTATACCGCATTTCAGACGTTTTTTCGAGCACAATTGATAGCCCCGACCCGCGATTAGTAGACAGTCTCCAGGTAACACATTTCGCAATAGACAGTCTCTGGCCGATCCGGACTATAGGTGGTCTGTATGTCTTTCTTGCACTTCCCGCATGTGCGGGGCCAGAGCTTTCTCGGGTTTCTGAGTGCACTACGATCCTTGTGTCTCTGCATGGGACATCGCCTCGGAATTGGAATACCCATACGCTTATAGAACGCGAGTTCCTGCGCGATAATTTTGAATGGCTTTTTTGTGACCTCGCAAAGGAGAACTTTCCCGCAGATCGAATCGTCTATGTCCACGATCGAATCGAGAATCTCGATTGGGGATCCCAGATAGTGTTCGCCTGACTCGCTCTCCTCCGCATAGTTCCATCCACGCTTCAGAGTTTCTTCTTTTGTAAGCGGCATATATTCCTGTGCAACGGTTTCGTTATAGCCATGCGGCGACAGGTGCGCGGGAAAAAATTCACCGTACTCACCAGCCTGCCCTGAGCCTGTCGAATGGGTGGTGCGCATGTGCTCAATGATTTTCGGAACCAGCGCTTCATACTCTTCTTTCGTATACTGTTTATTCAAGATGCAGTACTGCTTGTTCTTCAGTCCCTGACAGCCAAAACAGTTCTTGCAACTCTTCATCTGCTGGCAGTAGAAACTACTAGCGTTATAGGGACCGGCCATGAGAAAGGCGCAGAATTTTGTCCCAACCGTTGAGATGATTTCGTAACTGGCTTCCGGGTCGTACAGCGAATAATTCATGTCCCTGCAATCTTTGGCATTCAGGACATCGTAGAGATACGCGCAGTCTTCGCAGTCGGTCGCGTTAAAACAATACGCGCAATTTTTCGAATTTTTTATGTCGTTACCGGAACACTGTTCAACGTTGATCAAAACCATATCCCGATACACGCCGTTTTCGATGCGCATGGTCTTCCAGATGCCTTCGACATTCTTGATGGAAGAATATGATGAAAGATTCAATTCCTTCAGCTTCGCTACATACTCTTCTTTCGTATGTTGCTTGTTTAAGATATAAAATTCTTTGTTTCGGAGATTCGTACTGAGAAGACAATTCTTGCAGCCCTTCAAATCGAAACAGAATGTGCAATCGGTGCAGCTATCCAGATACATGGAGTTCCTGCATGCGTAGACGTTATAGCATTGAATGCATTCGTAACACAGTTCCGAGTCGTACACGAAAGTACAATCGACGCAACGAACGCTGTTTTTGACGAACAGATCGAAGTAGCAGTCTTCGTTGCCTTCGGCAGCAATATCGAGATAGCAGTTCTTCTCGTCGGTGCAGTAGTTGCAGTAATCCGAATTCTCGCAGTTGCTGATCGCAACGCCCCAATGCGGTACCGTGTCCCGAAGTGCTCCCCATTGCTCGAAGAAGCTGCGGGAAAAATCATACGTTCTGCCGTAGTCCAATCCTTCCCAAGAATCTTTGTGCCATTCGTCCTGCTTGTACACAGGGAACGCTGTATCCGGTGAGTACATGGAAATGAACATCTGGCCTGTCTTATCGCATTTTCGATGATAGAACGTTCGATCATTCCGCCATGCCATGCGGCGCTGGTTGCGACAATCCGGACACTGTGTGGGCGGCGGAATAAGGTATTTCTTGCCACCGAATTCGGGTGAGACTTTTTCATAGAACTTGAGATCATCGTTCGTGATCTCAAACGATGCCGAGCATTGGGTGCAAACCTTGTCCATGATTAATATACGGTAGCGAGATAACAAGTTTCACAATACACAATTTCAGGTCTTTCGGGGGCATAGGTTGTGTCGATCTTCTTCTTGCACTTCCCACACGTTCGGCTCCAGAGCTTGCGAGGATTTCTTAGGGCCAATCTCTCAGTATGCCTCTGTTCAGGACATTTCCTTGGGATGGGAAGCTTCATCTTCCGATAGAACGCAAGTTCCTGCGGAATAATTTTGTAGGGTTTACCGGTCACCGCACACCGTAGAATCTGAGAACAGAGATCATCATGTGCCTCATCGATCGTGAGCGGAAGATCGATATCCGGACCCATGTACGCATCTTTCTTTTCATCTTCCTCATGCCACTTCCAACCACGACGAAGGACTTCCTCTCTGCTCAAAGGATAATAATCTTGCGCCAATGTTTCATTGTAAGCCATCGTCGACAGTGAAGGATGAAGGTACGAGCCCCACTCACCGGTTTTCCTCATGTGCTCCACGATCTTCGGAACCAATGATTCGTATTCCTCTTTCGTGTACTGCTTGTTCAGAATGCAGTATTTTTTGCGCTTCATGCTGCTGCAACCGAAAATATCCGAGCAGTGATGACATTCGCGGCTGTAATAGGTGTCATTGCCATACCACGATATGAACGTTGCAATGCCACGCTCGATCCCAACGCTCGAACCAACGTTGTAGCAAAACCGCACACCTTCAGGTGCGGTGTAATTGCAATCCTGACTGCGGAAACCGTTCGGTGTATTCGAAACGAACGCGCAATCCTCGCATTTCGAACAATCGAAGCATGAACGGCAGTTCTTCGAGTTAAAGACCATGTCTCCCGAAGATTCTTCGCTGCTGAACACGTATTGCGCCCGATGCGGAAGGTCGATCTTCAAGTCATTCAGTTTTCCTCTGAGCAAATCGATCTTCTCGGATGTGAGAGGAAGGAGTTCCTCCATGCGTCGCTCGTACTCGGCTTTCCCGACACGCTCATTCAGGAAGCAATACTCCTGACCCTGCAAACCAAAACAGAGGCAGGTGTGCTTACAATTCTGACAATTTTCGATCATCAAACTGTCACTGCAATGATGGCTGTACGTAGCGAAAAAGCACTGATAGCAATCCTGTGATGCTGTGCATTCATAACACCACTGACAAGAGTACAGAGACAGTCCGTCTACGACATCTTTACAACTGATCAGGAAACGGCCGTAGAGCGAATCTTCGATATCGGTTGCACCGGCGACAAGGTACGTATTCTTCGCATTCAATGCGTGGCTCGTGTAGTAACTGTTCTCAACATTGGTCGTGAAGAGGGACATGTGCGGCACGTCACGATTCAGTTCCAGAAACTGCTCGGTGAAGGTGCGACCGAAATCAAACGATCGACCATACGAACACTCGTCCCACTGATCTCCCCACCACTCATCTTGGTCATAGACTTTGTACGGTTTGTCCTCGGCGTACATCGAGACGATCTGCTTTCCGGTCAGATCGGACTTTCGGTGATAGAGGGAAAGATCATTGCGAAACAGTAAGCGGTTCTGACAGCGACAATCTGGGCATTCCTCTGGCGACGGAAGCGAAAGCTTTCTGCCTCCGACAACGGGAGACACTTCGTCGTAGAACGCAAGATCGTCTTTCGTAATCTCGAACGTCGCCGAACATTTGGTACAGGATTTTTGCATTAGTAGACGGTTTGAAGATAACACTCCTCGCAGTATACAATCTCCGGCCTCCCCGGTGCGTAGCTCGTGAGAATCTTTTTCTGACACTTCGTACACTGACCGTCCCAGAGCTTCCGCGGATTTCTGAGTGCCATACGCTCCGCATGCCTACGGTCCGGGCATTTTCTCGGGATAGGCACACCGATCTTTTGGTAAAACTTCAGTTCCTGCGGAATGATCTTGTAGGGCTTCCCTGTGATAGAACACTGCAGAATCTGCTTCGTGATGTCATCCGTGACATCGGCAATGGAATCAGGGATTTCATACGCGGGACCGAGATACTGCGCCTGCGATTCTTCTTCGGTGTGCCACCGTAGTCCCCGTGAGAGAGCGTCATCCTCCGTGAGTGGAAAATATTCCTGCGCGACACTCTCGTTGTAGCCGAAAGGACTCAGACTCATCGGAAAGAATTCTCCATACTCACCTGACTTCTTCATATGTTCAATCAGTTTCGGCACGAGCATCTCGTACTCCTCTTTCGAATACTCCTTATTCAGGATGCAATACTTATTTCGCTTCATCCCAATGCAGCCGAATAAGTCATGCGAGTTATGACAGTTGTTACAGTAAGCCAGATTGGACGTGTCGTAGCAGATCCCGGTGAAGAGAATATACTTCGCCCTGTTGCAGGAGTACGAATCGCACTGCAGCTCACAGTCGAATGCGGATTCGTAGATGTCGTAGCAATCCTTCAGGTAACCGGCATCGTGGCAGTAGCGACAGTCCTGCGAATCGACGACTTCGAAAGAATCTCGGACATTCTTGCACTGGTAAAGGAAATCGCCGGTGCAATCTTCGCAGTGCAAGAGAGCAAGATCGCGATGGATGGTGCGATTTCGTAGCATGTCCTGATACTTGAGGAGACATGCCTGAAACACCGCGTGCGAGCCGAGGTTCACCTGCTCCATCGCTGCCTTGTACTCTGCTTCGGAGTACTGCTTGTTCTCGATGCAGAACTTTTTGTGCCGAAGGTTGCTGCAGAGGAAACACTGATCGCAATCCTCGCAATCGTAGAGGAAGGCAGAGTCGACACACCGATCCGACAGGAAGACATGGATGGCCCGGAAATCTCCGACACTGTAGAGGCTCTCGTAGCAGAGCTCTGCCTTCTCCATCTGATAGCAGTCACAGATATCTTTCGACGCGATGATCCACTTCGAGAAGTAGATATCTTCCGAGCCCGCACCGACATCGACCGAGAGGTATCCGTTCTTCAGATTCTCCACATGATTGGTGTAGTCACTGTTCTCCACGTTCTTCTGGTACAGGGAAGGCCTCGGAACAACGTTATGCAATTCCTGATACTGCTCGAAGAAAGGACGGGAGAAATCGATCGCTCTGCCGTACGAGAGAGGATCCCACTGATCCGACCACCAGACCGATTTTTCGTACACCGTCACGGGCGACGCGGGTGCGTACATCGAGATGATCTGCTTACCGGTTTTATCGCACTTCCGATGATAGAGGTGACGCTCGTTGCGGAATGTAAGACGTCGCTGTTGTCTGCAATCGGGACAGTGCGTCGGCGGCGGAATCAAATACTTTTTTCCACCGAATTCAGGCGACACTTTCTCGTAGAACGCGAGATCGTCAGGAGTAATCTCGAATGGTGCCGAACATTGGCGACAAGCTTTTTTCATTAGTAGACGGTGGAGAGATAGCACTGCTCGCAATAGACCGTCTCCGGTCTCTCGGGGCTGTACGTGGTTTCAATCTTTTCTGAGCATTTCGCGCATGCGCGCGTCCAAAGCTTGCGTGGATTTCTAAGTGCCATTCGTTCTTTATGTCTCTGGTCAGGAGATTTTCTCGGAATCGGCAAATTCATCTCTCGATAAAACTTCAGCTCCTGCGGAATAATCTTAAAAGGTTTCCCGGTGACGGAGCACTGAAGAATCTGCTTCGTGATGTCATCGGTGGTTTCGCGAATGGAATCGGGAATCGTATAGACAGGGCCTAAGTATTGATCCTTGGATTCTTCTTCGTCTTGCCACTCCCACCCTCTCGAAAGAACTTCTTGTTTTGAGAGAGGTACATACTCCTGCGCAAGAGTCTCGTTGTAGAGGAATGCGCTGAGGTTCACCGGGAAAAATTCGCCCCACTCACTGTCTGTTCTCATTTTCTCGATAATTTTTGGAACAAGAATCTCGTACTCTTCTTTGGAATACTGCTTATTGAGAATGCAGTACTGCTTGTGCCGAAGACCGATACATCCGAATACGTCGTTACATGCATTGCAGAATGAGGAGTACATCACTTTGTTTCCTGACGGATAGATGAGGTAGGAGAAAAGCGTATTTTTTGCAGCAATACAGTAACTTTCGTAGCAATTCTCGGAACCATACCCCACAGAATAGACATCACGACAATCGCTGGCTTGCATCGGTATATTTTGACATCGGACACAGTCCACGGCCTGCATACCTTCGAAACAGTCGGTGCAGCGCTTGCACTGGAGAAGATTGTCTCCCGTGCATTCTTCACACTGAAGAAGATTGGAAAACAGACGCGGATGATTTGCCCAATGCTTCTGCGCCATCGCATGGGCATGGTTGATGGCTTGTTCGTTTAGCACCAATGCTGACAATTTCTCCTGATACTCGGACTTTGAGACGGGTGTATTGAACATGTGGTACTCCTTCTGTCTGAGTCCTGTGCATCCAAAGCAGTGTTTGCATTGCTTGCAGTCGATGGAAAAATTCACTTCGTCGCAATTGACACAGTCCTTCGAATACATCGACCGGTAGCACTGCGTGCAATCGATCAACTGGTAACAGAATGTGCACTGTTTTGAACAGGAACAATCGATGCAATTCTCGCAGTCGATGAGGAGGTTACTGTACGAACAATCCCTGCTCCTATCCGTGCCGAACACGAGATAACTGTTCTTCGTTCCCCAGCAGAAATTTGCGTAATCCGTATTCTCGCACGATTCCATGTGAATATGCGGGATCGGTACCTTGCGTGAGAGCATCCTGAATTGCTCGAAGAAAGAACGATGCAGATCGATCTCCTGACCGTACGCAAACGGATCCCAGCTGTCGCTCCACCATGCGCTCTGTTCGTAGACCGTGAACGGCTTCTCGGGAGCATACACGGAAATGATCTGCTTGCCGGTGAGGTCGCATTTTCGATGGTACAGCTTCCGTTCATTCCGGAACGTCAGTCGTCTCTGTAGACGACAGTCTTGGCACAGTGTCGGCGGAGGAATCAGATATTTCTTCCCGCCGAATTCCGGCGAGACTTTTTCGTAGAACGCGAGATCATCAGTCGTGATCTCGAATGGTGCCGAACATTGGGTGCAGGATTTCTTCATAGAACAAGAGCGCGATGCTTCGCGCGGTTAATAAACAGTGGAGAGATAACACTCTTCGCAGTACACAATTTCAGGCCGCTCCGGACTGTACGTCGTCTGAATTTCTTTCGAGCATTTCGCACAGGTGCGCTGCCAGAGCTTGCGGGGATTGCGAAGTTGCAGGCGTTCCTTATGTCGTTCATCCGGGCAAAGTCTTGGGATTGGAATCTGCATTCGACGATAGAATTTCA
This sequence comes from uncultured Candidatus Peribacteria bacterium, assembly GCA_964597665.1. GTDB lineage: Bacteria > Patescibacteriota > Gracilibacteria > Peribacterales > Peribacteraceae > SICN01. The sequence goes on from CAZQYX010000008.1 coordinate 11,663, forward strand.
ATTCCTGCGGAATAATCTTGAAAGGCTTCCCTGAAGCCGCACACGTTAGAATCTGCTTCGTGATGTCATCTGTAACGTCATCGATGGAATCAGGCAACTGCGCAATCGGTCCAAGATACTGGCTTCGTATGGATTCGTCATCTTCTTGCCACTGCCAACCGAGCTTGAGTACTTCTTCTTTACTGAGAGGGATCTGCTCATTTGCGAGAGTCTCGTTATAGGCATAAGCACTTCGCGCCACGGGGAAGAACTCACCGTAGTCACCCTGAGCTTTCATATGTTCAATAATCTTCGGGACCAGTGCCTCATATTCCTCCTTTGTATACTGCATGTTCAGAATGCAGTAACGCGCTTTCTTTAAGCCAACGCATCCGAAACAGTCCTGGCTTGAAAAACACTGATCGCAGTACGTAAGGTTGCTGCAGTTCTCCCAACAGAGATTGCAGAACCGAATGTTGAAGAGATCGTAACCGCACGCCTGACACTCGTAGATGCGCTCACAATTCTTGCCCCAGTAGCTGTGATCCATCGAGCTCTTGCTCTCATTCAAGCACATGGAGTAACGCACGTCTTCGCAGTTATCGCAGTCGAACGCGAGGAAACAGTTCTTGCAATTGCGAAGATAGTCACCGGTGGAATGCTCGAGGTTGGTCCCATGGAATTCCTTCACGATCTGATCCTGGAGGAGCACGTCGATCTGACTCCGAGCTGCCTGCATTTCGCTGTGGCTGCCGGTCCGCACCTTCTTCAGGAAATCATCGTATTCCATCTTTGTTTTCTGTTCATTGAACACCATGTACTTCTTATTCACCTGATTGCTGCAACCGAAACAGCTCGTGCAGCTGGTGCAGCTGCGGAGATAGAGGGAATCCGAACAGTTATGGCAGTCCCGACTGTACTGAAGGTTGTAACACTCGCAACAGCTGGTGCACTCATAGCACAGCTCACACTCTTCGATATTCAGATTATCGATGCAATCCTTGCAGCTATTGATCCATGAACCGTAGTAACAATCCTCACAGAGATTCGTGGAGAAGGTGAGGTAGCAGTTCTTGTTGCGACTGGCGCAGTTGCAGTAGTCACTGTTCTCCATCGGCTTCTGATGCTGCAACGCAAGACGCGGGACGAGGTCGCGAAGTTCAAAAAACTGCTCGAAGAAGGGACGGGACTCATCGAATGTTCTGCCAAAGGACAGTGGGTCCCAGCCATCACCCCACCATGCATCGATGTCGTACACCGGGAAAGGTTTATTCACCGAGAATGAGGAGATGATCTGCTTACCGGTCTTATCGCACTTGCGATGGTAGAGGAAACGCTCGTTTCTGTACGCGAGCCGCCTCTGCATCCGACAGAGGTAGCAGTGCGTCGGAGGCGGAACATCCATATCCTTGTAGAAGGCAATGTCCTCGGGAAAGATTTCAAATTCCTGCCGACAGTGGGTGCATGATTTTTTCATACTCGTGTCTGTTCAAAAATAACGAAATCTCTGATTGTCCTGTCACTTCCCGGCATTTTGTAGGGCTGTGTCATATGCAGCGCAATCTGTTCAAGCCCGCTACGCATAAAGAGATCGTGATACCAGGAAAGCGGTCTGACTCTGTCGTGAATTCTGTAGCCACCTTCCTTCTTGATTTTCGGAATCCTATGATGATCGAAGTAGGTGTCCCCTGTCGGGAAACGGATGTCGAGCTGCGTTTCCGGAACATCAAAAATTTGCGGGTTGCAGAAACCAAGAAAGGCTCTCCCGTCTTTTCTCAGTAATCGGCTGATACGATCGGAAATCTCTTTCACCGTCCTCTCGGTCACAATACACATCACGAGATTGCATGTGATGATATCGAAGAGTTGACCGCGCATCTCATGCAGCGACTGAAACACACGATCTTCACCAATGCGTTCAGCGCAATGTTGATTCATCGTCGGATCAATATCCCATGTGTGAATATCTGCACTCATTCGCTTGCATGCCTCCGCAAGAACACCTGGGCCAGAGCCGTAATCGAGCCACCGTACTCCCTCGATATTGCGCAATCGATCGAAGATCACTGTGTCATAGGAAGCAACCTTCAATTCTTCCGCCGCCAGTTCATCGGCAACCCTTCCCCAACCCGCTGATGCAGCAATATTCTTCGGCATATCAGTAAACAGTAGAGAGGTAACACTCTTCGCAGTACACAGGCTCCGGCCTCTCTAGGCTGTACGTCGTCTCGATCTTCTTTTGACACTTCCCGCAATCGCGCTCGAAGAGTTTGTACGGGTTTCTCTTTGCGACGCGTCTGCGGTGGCGCTCATCCGAACACAGGACAGGAACAGGAATATTCATCGAACGATAGAATTTCAATTCCTGGGGAATAATTTTATAGGGCTTGCCGGTAGCCTTGCAGAGCAATATCTGCTTACAGAGATCATCCGAGACTTCGCCTGCGGTTTCGGGAAGTGCCACGTCGGCACCCAGGTACTGCTTGTCGGTTTCCTTGTGCTCGTACCATCTCCAACCACGATGCAAAACTTCCTGCTTTGTCATGGGGAAGAGATCGGGCGCAAACGTTTCGTTGTACGCGAAGGCACAGAGTGACATCGGGAAGAACTCGCCATACTCGCCTGAGCTTTTCATGTGCTCGATGATCTTCGCTCGAAGAACTCGGTACTCCTCTTCCGTATACTGAACGTTGAAGATGCAGAAACGGTTGTGCCGGAGCCCGACACATCCGAAGAGGTCCGATGAGTTGGTGCATTCGAGGCAGTACTCACAGTCCCGGAGCGTGATGCACGTGGAACAGAACTTGGTATTGTAGGCCCGATCTCCGCATGCCGAACACTGGTAGACAAGTTCCGATCGGTCACCCCACGAGTTGAAGTCCATGCAGGACTTGCACGTGAGCGATAGCCTCTGACAATGACGACAGTCCTCGATGTCCTTCACATCGAAACAGTGGACGGCATTCTTGGAATCGTACATTCGGTCACCGCTAGAACCTTCACTGCGTTCGATCTGAGTAGCACGAAGCGGCTGAGTGGCGAAGAAGGCATCGCATTGGGCAGCAAGTTTTACAAGACCGCTGCGCGAAGAGAGTGCGAATGCATCTCTGTATTTTTCATACTCCTCCTTTGTATATTGCTGATTGCAGATCATGTACTGCTTATTCCGCTGATTCGTACAACCGATGCAGTCCTTGCATCCGTGACAATTCCTGAGAAAAAACCCTGAGGAACAATTCTGACAATCCTGGCTACAGACAAGCGAATGGCAACCGATACAGTCGATACATTCGTAGCAACGCTCACACTCGTAGCAAACGGAGCAGTCGACGGTGTCCTTCGATTTCTTCAGAAGATTCGAATAATAGCAGTCTTCACAATAGTCACTCTCGCAGATCAGGTAGCAATTTTTCAGATACCCCGTGCAGTTGTTGTAATCGCTGTTCTCCATCGTTCCCGGCGTATTGAAGAGCGCTAGGTGAGGCACGACATTCAGAAGTTCTTGAAACTGCGGAAAGAACGGACGGGTAAAATCGAACGCGCGGCCGTACGTAAGCCCATCCCACCTATCACTCAGCCATGAGTCAATCGAGTACACGGGAAACGGAGAATCGGTGTTGTACTGCGAGATGATCTGCTGGCCGGTCAGGTCACACTTCCTGTAGTAAAGGCTTCTCGTATTGCGCTCGCAGAGACGGCGCTGCAGTCGGCAATCCGGACACATCGTCGGATTTGGAACATCGAACATCTTCAGGAAGCGCTGATCTTCCTTGGTAATCTCAAACGATGCCGAGCATTGGGTACAAGATTTTTTCATACGAAAAAAATGGGGGAAACTTGGACGTAGCGCGTCCATTTCGATGACGCTGGCAGTATGATACATATCGAAAAATATGTCCAACAGTCGTAGAGATAAATCTTAGTATTTGTTTATAATAAGCCATTTATAGAACATAAAATACTGTAGAAAAAATTCTACAACAAGTGTATAATTGACCCATATGATGACAGAACTGATGAAGATCGGCCTCAGCGATGAAGAAGCGCGCGTCTATCTCGCGTGCCTCGAGATCGGCGGCGGGCCCGTATCGGTGATCGCAAGGAAAGCCGGCACCCACCGCGTGAGCTGCTACTACACCATCGATAATCTTCTCGAGAAAAAGCTCCTGAGTCAGTACAACAAGAACGGTGTGAAGTGCTTTGCTCCCGAACCTCCAGAGCAGCTCCTCAAAATCACCGAGGAACAGATGAGTCTGGCAAAAAGCCTGATGCCGGAACTAAAATCGCTGATCTCGACGTCGGCCTTCAAACCGAAGATCCGTTTCTACGAAGGCAGGGACGGTGTTGAGAAAGTCTTCACCGAGTCCCTCACGGCGAAGCGTGAAATCCTCGGCTACACGAACCTGAAGTTGGTGACGGAATTCTTCCCCCAGTTCTTCCTGCGCTACACCCACGAGAAATTCCGAAAGAAGATCAAAACTCGCTACCTCTCCCCTACCACGGTCGAGACCGTGCATGTGCTCGATGCATTCCTACCGGAGAAGTACGACGCGAATCTGATCGAGATCCTCCTTGTGAACAAAAATCAGTTTCTCTTCGAGAACGAAGTGCTGATCTTCGGTAATTCCGTCGGCATCGTGTCGCTGAATACGGATGAACTGCTTGGTCTGATTGTGGAGAGCCCCACCTTCGCTCGAACAATGAAGGCTGTGTTCGATCTTGCTTGGCTGGGTGCGACAGCGTTCGTTGCGAAATAACAGCCCTCATCCCCGTCCCTTCTCCAGATTCTGGAGAAGGGTGCGCTGCAAATTCTGATTATGGACACTCCTCTCTCCTGAAAAAAATTCTTCCGCTTTCTTTCTCCTGTCTCAGCAGGAGAGAGTGGCCCCGCAGGGCCGAGAGAGGACGGAGAGAGGTGGCTCCGCAGAGCCGGAGTGAGGGCGGATTCGTAGCCAAGTAGCTCTGGCAATAGAGCCAAAGGATTGTTATTCTTCCCAAGACGATTACTTGCTTTTTTTGTAATTTATTATATAATAAAACAATGGACTCTCCACTACCAGTAAGAATCGATGGCAGTGCAGATACATTGGATGGTCCACACGAGAGGATGCTTCAACGATTGAAGGAGGAACAGAACGTACTGGAAACAACGGCATCACGCCCCCGCATGATCCAGCAGTTCTCCTTGGATCTGCTCGGCAGAATCGAATTCTGCTTAAAAACCGATACGCCTGAGGTGGTTGCAACGAAAGTCAGTGTGCGCGGCGACGGTGTGCTGGCAATGCAAATTCTCGAATCGGCGCGTGTGCATGAAACCAATAAGCCAGGAGGCGAACCCCCGGACCCGAAGATGATGAGAGTCCTGGATCTTGTCCAAGAGAGAACGGATGCAGGATATACATCAAAAGCCAATCAACCTACGGATCTGGTTCAGCAATTGGCTGACCGGATCATAAAAGGTGAGGACATCCGGGGATGGGAGATCGATCTTAGTAATGAACAACTGCATGCAATCCGCGAGCTCCTGCCGAAACCGCTGCAATCGATCGTGGATCTGATCGCTACAAATAAGAGTGCTCTCCAAGCATTGCTGCAACTGCAATCAGAGAATGAACAGTTGGAGTCGGAGCTCATACGACATTGGAAATTCCCCGAGGCCCTCAACCTGCGCGGATTCCGTACGAAATTCGAGGAACTTCCTCTTGAAAAGAAGAATGGTGTTTTCCTCTTCTTCGATCTCGCGGATTTCAAGCAATTTAACAGCGAGTATAAGCACAACTTCGTCGACAAGATGATCTTAGACCGCCTCTGCCGGATGCTACGCTTGCAGCTACCAGAGGATGCGCTCCTCGGCATTCATGGTGGAGACGAATTTTTGCTCTACGACCCCAATGAGCAGAGAACGGAGAGGGAGATGGCGAGCACTGTCGGCACGATCATCCGCGATACGATGCAAAATATCGAGGATGATGAGATCCAAAGCGCATCGAGTCTGCTGGGGGAAAGATCGTTGTCGCCGGAGCGCACTGCTCAGATTAAGAATGCTCTCGCCGCGCTGCATGCGAAGTTGGTCGTCACCAGGAGCCAGGCCGATATCAGTTGTGCCGCACTCGAATCAAAAACGGCGACGGGATTGAAGTCCACTGAATCACAGGAAATGAAGAGCCGCTTCCGCTTCCCGACAACCGTCGTTACGGGAGACAACGGAGATCTTGAGACAAGCCCTGTCTTCAGTGCAATCGGAAAAGAACGCTCTCTAGAAGAGGCAAAACCTGCTGCTGATTTTGGAAACATAACCTTCCTCGTCGGTGCAAATGGAGGAGTATTAGAAGCAATCTGAATCAGTAGACCTCAGCTAAATAACAAGATTCACAATACACAATCTCCGGCCTCTCCGGAGAGTAGCTCGTCTGTATCGCTTTCTGGCACTTCGCGCACTCCCTCTCCCAGAGCTTTCTGGGATTCCTTCGTTTCACGCGCTCTCTCCAGCGGCACTCGTAGCAATGCTGAGGAATCGGAATCCCGAGATCGCGATAGAAATCAAATTCCTGCTTGAGGATTTTGAAATTACGCTTGCAGTCCAAGCACGCAAGCACAGCATCGACGATCGTTTCCGGCACGTCACCGATTGCCTCAGGAACAGGGAAGGTCTGCGCTGCATACGATCGATCGTGATCGCGCCACTGCACTCCTCGTGCGAGGACATCCTCCTTCGAAAGTGGGAAATACTCCTGCGCCGCTGTTTCGTTGTAGCAGTATGGACTCATCGTCATCGGCAGGAACTCGCCCCATGAACCACTCACTGCGTTCGGGTTCATGGCGGCGCCATCAACTTGCCCTGTACCGGAGCCCGCAGGCGACTGGTACGGGGTCGCCATCATCTGCTCAATGATTTTTCCTGCCAGAGCCTCGTACTCTTCTTTGGTGTACTGCTTATTCAGAATGCAGTACTTTTTCCGCTTCAGTGAAATACACCCGAGCAGATGTTCGCAGTGATGGCAGTTATCGCTGTAGAGCACATATTTGTCATGCCAGCACCACGTCGTGAAATGCGTCATGTAGGAATTGTCCGGCGTGCAGCCTTCGTAACACCAAGATCCCCGGCCGTTCTGACTGACATCGTAACAATTTTTGGGCGCATCGCCGTGCACGACGAACTTGCAGTACTCGGCACCGTCCTCCTGGAAACTCATCACCGTGTCTTTGCAATTGAAGAGATCGTCACCGGTACAGTTCTCGGAGTTCACTAAGTGCACGCACTTGCGTGGGAATCGAAGGATCCAGTCTTCATACTTTTTCCGAAACTCCTGATACCCCGCAACTGTATCCAAGCGAAACGACGCAAGTTTTTGGCGATAGTCCTCTTCGTCATACTGCTCATTGAAAATACAGAATCGCTTCTGACGAAGCCCGAAGCAACCGAGACAGTCTTTGCATCCTTTCAGGTCGCCACCGAACCAGCAGTCGTTGCAATTATCACAGTGATCGAGGCCTATGCAGCGATACAGATGCTGACTGGAGAGGGAGTCGTAGACGAGTTCGGAGAAGTGAATGCCCGAGCAGTCAAAGAGATGGCGGCTTCTCAGACAATTGCAATCGCAGTAATAGCAATCCTGCAGTTCCCATGCACCCATGATCAGGTAGCAGTTCTTCCCGGCAGCAAAATCGTGACAGTACTCGCAATTTTCGCTGCCGATCCCGTTGTCATTCATCATCGTAATCTGCGGCACGCGCTGCATCAGTTCGATAAACTGATCGGCAAAAGGCCGATCGAGATCGACCTCTTGCCCGTACTCCAGAGGATCGAAAGAATCACTCCACCAGCACGGCAGACAGTAGACGGGGTAGGGCGCATCCGCCGTGTGCATCGAGATAATGGATTTCTTGCAACTGTCACAACTTCTGTTCTTCAGCGATCGTTCCCTGCGCCAGATCATGCGTCGCTGGAAGCGGCATTCAGGACACAGTGTCGGCGGCGGGATGAGATACTTCTTGCCACCGAATTCCGGAGAAATCTTCTCATAGAACTCGAGATCGTCCTCCCCGACAGGGAAGGATTGGCCGCACCTGAGATTTGCACAAGTTTTTTGCATACAAAAAGAAATTATCCTCTGAATTCTTTCTCCCACACCTCTCTATCCCAGAGAACGGGAACTTCTTCCTCAGAGTACACGGAAGAGAGAACTCGTCCTGTCTTCGCACACTGTCGATCGTGGAGCTTCAGGCCTCCCATGCGGAAAGAACGTGCGGCCATGCGTTCGTCATACGTCGTGCGGGGCAAGGGGATAGAAAAGCGCTGGTAACACTTAAGTTCCGCGAGAGTAAGACGAAAAAGACGCCTAGACTCTTCGCTTCGAAGTAGGAGAGATTCCATCGCAGAGGGCGGCATATCTTCATGGTCACGCACAGTTCCCTGCATCTCACTTACCGGTTCTTCGTACCAGCTGTATCCGCGCGAGCGCGCAGTCGCCTCATCAAGCGGAAAGTACTGCTGCGCGAGGGATCTGTTGTAGGGAATGGACAAAGAAATCGGAAAGAACTCGCCCCACTCTCCCGTGCCCTTCATATGTTCGATCAGTTTTGGCGCGAGTATTTCATATTCCTCTTTCGTATACTGCTTATTGAGAATGCAGTACTGCTTGCGATGCAGTCCTATACAACCAAAACAGTCGTGACAGGCAACGGAGTATTTGCAATAGAGCATGTTCGATGTCCCGTCCCACACGCTCAAACAAAAGTGCGCCTTGTGCGCATCGAGACCGAGAATTGCACCCTCATAACAGTATGATGCCCTCGTTCCAAACAGTGTGATGTCTTGACAGTGATCGACATGTTCAAATAATAGTTGGCAATAACGGAGATGCTCCCCCGACTCGATGAATACGCAGTCTCGGACGTCACGGGAAGCAACGATGTGATTACCGCTGCTACCCTCGGACATACGGATGATCGCATGGGGATGCGGATGGGAGAGGGCCCACTGCCGCCACTGCCGCTCAAACGTTTGGCGCGTACCGAACGAATCCCACCGAATCGTCTTCTGAAATGCCTCGTACTCCTCCTTCGTTTTCTGCTCGTTGAAGACGCAGTATTCCTTGCGCTGCAGATTGACGCAGCCGATACAGTGCGCGCACGACTGACAGTTAAGGAGGAACAGACTGTCACTGCAGTTCTCGCATCCCTGACTGCTCTGTAGCGAGTAGCAGCGCGTGCAGTCGATGCAGTCCGCGCAGAGCTCGCAGTGAGAGACGCGTGTGCAGTCGATGCAATCTTTGGTGTGGATGATATTATCGGAGGTGATGCAGTCCTGGTTACAGCCACCATTGAAGCAGAGGTAAAGATTTTTACTGTTGTCTAAATTGTTCGAGTAATCGCAGTTTTCTACGCGCGAACTATCAAGAGCGAAGTGTGGGGAACGATCTTCTACCTCTTTCCATTGCTGAAAGAACGGTCGGGTGAAATCGATCTCCTGTCCGCTCGCATGCTGATCCCACCCATCCGAGAACCAGTGATTCAGCGTAAAGGAAGGAAATGGACTCTCCGGTGTCCACATACTGAACGTCGCCCGCTCAGGCGTAGAAGGTTCATGCCGGTATACGAAATTATGATTACGCCACGCCATCCTGCGCTGGATTCTGCACTGCGGGCAGAGCGTGGGTGGCGGAATCAGATACTTCTTGCCGGCAAATACGGGAGAAACTTCTTCATGGAACGCGAGATCCTCATCTGTGATCTGAAATCCTTGGCCGCAGAGTGTGCAATCGCGCTGCATCATTCCTCCATTGTCCGTAGGCCATGATATTTTTCAAGTGAAATAAGAATAAAGCGTATGATTTTCTTGGAATATAAGAATACAATGGATTGCGAATGGCCAACCTCGATCCGCTCCATCCACTGCAGAGTTCCATTCTGGAAACTCTCGGCTCAACGCAAGCACTGACAATTGCCGATCTGCATGCGGACCTTGAGAAAGAGGGCGTCGATGTGTCACTCCCGAATCTCTACAGAACAATTTCCCAGATGATCGATGCACAGATGCTCGTGAAAGGCCGCGGAAAACTTTCTCTGAACATGGTGTGGGTCGCGCATCTGACCAGCTTTTTTTCTGTTGTGACAAGAACATACGTGGAGCAGCGAATGGATGAGTTCCAGTTTCCTCTCCAGGAACAGGAACGCAGGGAATTCTGGGCGGACTCTCTCACGGGACTGGATCCAGTCTGGTCGCACGTCTTACTTCGAATGACCAAAGAACCCCAACAGTATCCTGCGTACATGTTCAATTCACACCCGTGGTACTCCCTCGGTATGCGGGAAACAGAGACACGCTTCTACCAGAGCATGGTTGCAGGCGGCCATCCGCTCGTGATCCTCTACGGCAACGATACGTTTCTGGATCGGTACGGAGAGAGACTGATCCGCGTGCACAATGTTCAGGGGAGCATCGCTGCCGACATTCCCTTCCCGAAAGAAGGATGCGCACTCTGGGTCTGTGACGAGCACATCCTGGAATGCATCTTCCCGACCGCAATCAGTAAGCACTTCGCATTCTTCTTCAATACCGTGAAATCCATCGATGATTTCGACGCCGAACTCTTCTCCGATATCTTCCGGATGAAGGCGAAATGCAAGATCGCAGTACGAAGAGACAAAAAGGAAGCGCAGAAAATGCGTGCAATCTTCGAGAGCTATACCGTACATCAGTAGGTCGCCTCTAAAAAAATAGCCGTAGCTGAAACGCGGCGTTTCAGCTTCGAGGGATATCAATATTCAATAGACCGCTTCGAGATAGCATTCTTCGCCCTTCGACTACGCTCAGGGTGAATCTTTCTTAGTAGACTGTCGCCAAATAGCAAGATTCACAGTAAACGATCTCCGGCCTTTCGGGACTATATGTCGTCCGGATGTCTTTCGAGCACTTGCCACACTTCCTGTCCCAGAACCTGCGCGGGTTTCTCTGCGAAAAGCGATCAAGATGACGTTGATCAGGGCAGCGGCGTGGAACGGGAAGACGCTGCTCGCGATAGTAGCGCAGTTCCTGAGGGGTCACTTTGAACGGTCGCTCCGTGACTTCGCACGTCACCGCCCAGTTCAGGATGTCATCGGGGATATCGTCGATCCGATCCGGAAGCATGGCAGCAGTAATGACTTTCATCACCGTTGGAGGTACTTCTTTCGAGTCATCCCATGTCCATCCTCGTTTCAACACTTCTGCTTTCGTCATCGGATAGTACATCGATGCCGTTGTCTTGTTGTATCCAAACGGTGAGAACGATGTCGGAAAAAATTCACCGTATTCATGAGTGGAGCGCATATGCTCAATAATCTTCGGCACGAGCACCTCGTACTCCTGCTTCGTGTACTGCTTATTCAGGATGCAGTACTGCTTGTGGTGCATGTTGATGCAGCCGAAACAGTTCTTTGAGCTCTGGATGAACCAGCAATACAGAAGATCGGAGCAATTCATGTGCGCATGGTGACTGAACAGAACATGGTATGAATCATTCCCTGCAATGCAACATTCGTAGGATTCGCGAAGCTTGAGACCGTACTGATAGCAGTCGTAAAGATCCTTCGCTCCGGTTACGATTTGATACAGATATTTCCCGCTCTCGATGTCTTCACAGTCAAAACTGCACAGTGTGTCCTTGCAATTCTGGAGGTGATCCCCAGAACAGTTCTGAAGATTCTGACCTTGGAATTCCTTGAAATGGTGGCCTTTTTCGATGTCCTTTCGACCGGCTTTCTGTTTCTGATACCCCAGAAAGGATCCCAGATCAATCGCAGATAGTTTTTCCTTATATTCTTTTTGAGTGAGCTGAGTATTCTCGTAGCAATACTCTTTCTCACGTAAGCCCACACAGAGGAAACAATTCTTACAACCTGTGCAGTCGCGGAGAAATGCCGAGGAACTGCAGTTCACACAATCCTGACAACCGGTGAGCCCGTAACACTGATGCACGTCGACGCAGTCATAGCAAAGCTCACAACCGAGGTTATAGAAACCGTCGACACAGGAAACCGTCTTCTTAAAACCATAGCCGTAGTAACAGTCTTCGCAGAAATCCGAGTGCATGAGTAGGTAACAGTTCTTCGAGAATCCTGCATAGTGAATGTACTCTGAGTTCTGGTTTGTTCCCGCGGTGAGCAAATTCTGTGCGGGGACCGCACGCCATAGATCTTTGAGTTGCTCAAAGAATGGCCTCGAAAAATCCATGTCCCGACCGTACTCACACGGATCCCAGCGATCGCTATGCCAACACTCACGGCAGTAAATGACTTTGTTATTGTGAGGCGGTTGCTCCGTGAGCGTGCTCTTCCCACAGAGTCCGCACAGAGCTGAATAAAAATTTCTTTCGTTACAGAGGGCAGTCCTCCGTTGCTGCCTGCAATCCGGACAGTACGTCGGAGCCGGAATCGTATATTTTTGAGCGTCAATCACGGGTGATATTCGATCGTAGAACGCGAGATCGTCATCGGTGATCGAAAATGACGATGAACATGCGCCGCAGGAAACAGTTTTGGAGGAGGCTTGCATGCGAGCATCCTAATCATAAATGTAAAGCAGTCAATACACTCAAAAATAAAATTCTTATTTTGTGTTGTATCTAAGCCATTATACTATGATACACTATCTGTAGTAATTTTACTACAACAAGAATGAAACCTTCAGACCTGATCGAACTTGGCCTCAGTAGCGACGAAGCGAAAGTCTACGTCGCTCTGCTTGAACTCGGCGGCTCGTACGTCAGTGCGATTGCAAAACAAGCGGGCGTGCACCGAGTGGTCTGCTACAAAATTCTGGAGGGGCTGACGACGAAAGGACTGATCGCGCAATTCACAAAGAACAATGTCCGGCACTTCTCGGCGGAAGACCCACGTATCCTTGTCCGGAAGCAGCAGCAAAAACTGGAGCGCGCGGAGAAAATCCTCCCCGAGCTTCTCTCCATGACGCACGCACTCGCCTACAAACCGAAGATCCAGTACTACGAAGGAACCGAGGGAATTAGGAACGTACTGGAAGACACGCTGAACGCACAGCACGAAATCATCGGTTACACGGACTTCGGCGCACTCCCGAGCGTGCTCCCTGAGAACGAACTCATCGAGTATGCGAACCGGAAACTGGAGAAACGTATCAGGACGCGCTTCCTCTCGCCTCACTCCAACGGAGGACTTCGGCACCTCGGGCACTGCTACCCGCAGGGTTTTCACACACACCTCGTGGAAGTACTGTTCGTCGATCCAAGTGACGCACCATTCCAGTACCAGATCACGTTCTACAACGACCGCGCGGCGATCCTGTCACTCAATCCCAAGGAACTGCTCGGGATGATCATCGAGAGTTCGGTGTATACGAATACCGAACGCGCGGTCTTCGAGCTTGCGTGGAAAGGTGCGAAGAGCGGCAGGCAGCCGATGAGGGGACTACAGGAAAAATAAAAATCTCCAAAATATTTGAGGGAAAGATGCTCTTGATGTACAATAGAGCCATGTTTACGCAATACGTTCAGTACGTCATGTCTCGGCTTGCAGTCTATGAGGTTCTCAAAGATCCAAAGCCGTTTTATGGCTCCATCAAGGGCTTCAAAGGCGTATGGGCACAAGGGAAAACTCTTGCGGAGTGTCAGCAAGAATTACAGGAGGTGCTGGAAGAGTGGCTTTTGCTCAAGATCCAAAAAGGTGGATTTCTACCAAAGAGCGGAAAGTATGATCTGAGGACTCTCCTCGCAGCATGACGGGCTTGAAACCCCTCTCACGAAGGCTGCTGATCAATCGATTGAAGAAGCTTGGATTCGAAGGTCCTTTCTCCGGAGGCAAACATTCGTTCATGTCCCGCAAAGATATCGATGTTCGTATCCCCAATCCGCATGATGGTGATATCCGCATCGATCTGCTTAGTAGAATTTTGAAACAGGCCGATGTATCCAGAGAAGAATGGTTGGGTCGCTAATATACGTCTTTCAAATAACAAGATTCACAGTAGACGATTTCAGGGCGGTCAGGAGCATAACTTGTTTGTATCTCTTTCTGGCATTTCGCACACGAGCGGTCCCACAGCCGGTAGGGAGCACGCAATGTCATACGCCTTCGATGGCGTTCTTCCGGATGGAATCGTGGAATCGGAAGATGCTCCCGGCGATAGAAATCGAGTTCCTGCTTGATGATACGAAATAACTTTCCGGTTACCTCACAGGAAATCGCATACTCCAGAATGTCATCCCGCACGGGATCGATCGTCTCTGGGAGATCGCTGCCTTGAATTATCTTTGCAGCTTTTGGAGGATCACCAGTGACGTCTTTCCATTGCCAGCCTTTTAAAAGCACTTGTTCTTTCGTGAGCGGAAAATGTTCCTGAGCGAGCGTTTCGTTATAGGCGAAAGGACTGATGGTAACGGGGAAGAATTCACCCCATGAACCAGTCGCGCGACTGCCGTCGGCGGACGATGTCGCGCTCCGGTTCATGACACCGCCATCAGTACGCATATGTTCAATAATTTTCGGAACAAGCTCGTTGTATTCCTCTTCCGTATACTGTTTGTTGAGAATGCAGAAATGCTTGTTCGTGAGACCGATACAGCCGAAGCAGTGGCTGCACGCCTTGATATTTTCGCTGTAGTACACATATGTACAGCTTGAGGTAAAACTATCGAATGCGCAGTGCTGGGTGGTGCTCCCTCCTCCGTGCATTTCGTAGAGAATTTCTGCATTTTTTCCGGCAGAACAGCAATCCATCATGTCTTTGCTCTTCCACCCGCACATCTGACAGTGACGACAGTCCTCCGCACCCAGTTGGATGAAGTAACAATCGACGCAATGCTTCGCTTGCTCGATGTAATTCCCGGAGCACTGCTCCGACTGTGTGATGCGTGCAAAGATCGTCGGGAGTGTCACTTTCCATGCATCAAAGATTTTTTTCTCCTCTGCAAAACCGCCGGAAAATAATTCCGTGCGCTTCGCTTCGAACATCTCGCGGGAGACCGGCAAGTTATAGATATGGTATTCCTTGTCTCTGAGATTCTTGCACCCGATGCAATAATGACAGTTGCGACAATCGTCGAGAAGGATCGAGTCCTGACAGTTCATCGAATCGGTGCAGGAGAAACAGTGGTAGCAATTGTTACAACCGACGCACTCGTACAGCAGTTCTCCCTTCACACAACAGAGACAATCCATGCAATTCTTGCCCATCATCCACGAACTATAGTAGACATCCTCGGAGAGAAAACAGGAGAAGGCCAGATAGCAGTTTTTGTTGTTCATCCCGAACGCGGTGTAATCGCTATTCTCGGCAGCCCCGTCCTGATGCATGCCTCTACGGGGAACAGCATGCAGCAACGTAGAAAATTGTTCGAAGAATGTTTTCTTAAAATCCATATCGATCCCGTATGCCATCGGATCCCAACCGTCACTTGCCCACGCGGCTTCGGAGTACACCGTGAAAGGCTTGTCCGCGGAGTAGAGAGAGATCATCGGAGTACCCTTGAGTGCGCAGATCCGGTGATACAAATTTCTTTCATTGCGCAGCGCAAACCGCCTCTGGCACCGACAGGATGGACACAGTGTCGGAGAAGGGAGAGGAAAGCTTTTGCCATTGATGACAGGCGAGAGCTTCGTTAATAACTCCTGATCTTCTTCTCTGAAGTCGAAGAGAACGCCGCAACCGAGACAGTGCTTCTGCATGAACTGGCATTCTACCAACGTTTCAGGATGAAGGGTACGATAACTGCATGAACACGCAGCGAAAGAATCTCTGGCTCTGGGCATCGTACGACTTCGCAAATTCACTCGCGTACGTGAACGTGCTGCTGTACTTCGGACTCTGGTTCATTTCGGAGCACGGTGGATCGGATGCATGGATCAGTCTGTCTGTCGCGGTATCAACACTCGCGATGCTCTTCGTCCTGCCAATCCTCGGAGCGATCTCGGATCGCACCTCGAAGCGCATGCCGTTTTTGGTCATCTGCTCCCTCCTCTGCATCGGCTCCCTGATTGCACTTGGAATCCTTATGGGCTTCGTGGAAGAACTGAACCTGACTTCGATCATTCTAATCATCCTGCTCTACACGTGCTTCAGCTTTTTCTACAATTCCTGCTTCACGTTCTACAACGCCTTCCTCTCGGAACTCACGCAAAGCGGAAAATCATTGGAACGCATTTCGGGGTTCGGCATGGGAATGGGGCAAATAGGAAATGTCATCGGACTCGTTCTCGCGATTACGCTGGCAAAGGGAACCATCTCTCTCATCGGATTCAGCGGAAAACCTCTCATCCTCATCGTCTCCGGCGTGCTGTTTCTCCTCTTCGCTCTTCCGGTTTTCCTGCTGCTCAAAGACAAGCCGCGTGCGACGGAATCAGTGAAGCTGGGACGCAGTATCAAAGAAACGCTCCATGACCTGCGCCATCTCCGGAAGTATCCGGATGTCTTCTGGTATCTGGTCACCTACTGCCTCTTCGCGGACGCGATGCTGACATTGTCGCTGTTCATCTCGTCCTATCTGGAAACGGTCGCATCGATGCCCGATACCCAAAAGAATATCACCTTCATTCTCGCCGTCTTCTCGGGAATGTTCGGAGCATTCTATAGCCCTCTCGTCCTGCGGGTCTTCCCATCGCGCAAACGAGCCAACTCGGTATGCATCGCACTCTGGACGATCGTCCTTGCACTGTTCGCCGTGACAACAAACCCGTGGCTCTTCACCATCATTGTCGTCTTGAACGGATTTGCGTATGGAGCGCTCTTCGCACTTTCACGTGCCTTCTTCGCCACTCTCATTCCTGAAGGAAAACAGGCTGAGATGTTCGGGCTCTACGCACTCTTTGAACGCACAGCATCCGTCTTCGGGCCTCTCATCTGGAGCGGCACTGCAATCCTCTTCGCATCCTTCGGCGCCGATCGGTACCGCTTCTCCATTCTTGCACTTACGATCCTCGTACTCATCAGCTGGTTCACGATGCAGAAAGTGAAGGAGCCGCTGCATACGAAGTAGACTTTTTTCGATTCCTAAGCAGCAGCTTAACTCCCAAATTCTCGTTCCCACACTTCACGGTCCCAAATAATGTAGGGTGAATCGGGCGGATAGGTCGTCCGTATGGGCATGCCGCTCTTCGCACACGTTGCTTCATGCAAGCGAATGCCACCCCACTTCGCGGCTCTTTCTTCCATGCGCTCATCGTATGCCAGGCGGGGAAGGGGGACACCGAACGCTCGGTATCGCTCGATCTCTTTCGCCGTGATCCGGAACGGACGCCCGGAAAGTTCGCTCCGGACGATGAACGGCCTATCTTCGGCAGGAAGTCCGTCCGGAAGCTCAGATGCATCGACAGCCGCAGCGGCTTGCTCGGTGTCCTTCTCATGCCATTGCAATCCGAGTGTGGCAGTCCGCTCCCGAGTCAGGGGAAAGTACCGCTGCGCACTCGTGTGATTGTATGCATAGGGAGACAGGGTCATCGGGAAAAATTCACCCCAAGTACCGTCCGCGCGCATTCGGCCGATGATCTGCGGAACAAGTTGTTCATATTCCTCTTTCGTGTACTGCTTGTTGAAAATGCAATACCGCTTCTTGCGAAGACTGATACAGCCAAAACAATCCTCACAGCCGTCGCAAAACCAGCAGTAGTACAGAGCGTTGCTCCCCTCCCTGCACTCGAAACAAAATCCAAGTTGCCGGATGTTGATGCCGCAAGCGGCGCACTCGTAGATAAGCTCCGCATGCCGCCCGAAGAATGTGAAATCGGCACAGTCCTTCACGCCCTCATGCACGTTGAAACAACGAACGAGATCTTCTCCGTGCTGCACAAAGTGACTGTCGTGAACGTTCTTCGAATGTTCAATGAAGTTTCCACTGACCTGTTCGGATTGCAAGATGATGGCGTGCGGCCGGGGGAACCGGAGGGAGAACTCTTCCAATTGTTTCGCATAACGGCTGCACTCCGTCCATGAGGATGTCGAAAATTTCTCCATCCATTGTTCATATTCCTCTTTGGTCTTCTGCTCGTTCCAGATGCAGTACTCCTTGTGTCGGAGGTTGACGCAACCGAAACAATGGCGGCAGGAGCGGCAGAATGCGAGAAAATGACTGTCTGAACAGTCTTCAGAGTATTCGCTACTGCGGAGATTGTAGCAACGCACGCAGTAGGTGCATGCATGGCAAAGTTCCGACTGAAGAACCATCGAGCACTCGATGCAATCCTTCGAGTCCCATGCGTTCTCGCAGTACATGCAATCTTCCGCACCTGATGTGTTGAAGACGAGGTAGCAATTTTTGTTGCCGGAAAGATTGTTGCAGTACTCGCAATTTTCATTCTGCACCGCGGCGAGTGCGGGCTGGGGAACCTTCTTACTCAAATCCGAAAACTGTTTATAAAAGGACGCTGCGGATTCATAGTCCTGCCCGTAGGAGAGTGGATCCCATGCGTCGTTCATCCAATCCTCGTTGCGCATCACGGGAAAAAGTACGATATCCGAGTACATGGAGAAGATCATTTTCCCGTCGGGAAACGCCGGTCGTTGAAACACTGAATTCGAGCAACGCCAGATCATGCGCCTCTGCAATCTACAATCGGGACAAAGTGTGGGAGGAGGGAGGAACTCCTTCTTGCCTCTGAACACCGGCGAAACTTTTTCATAGAACGCCAGATCTTCATCTGTGATCTCAAACGATGCCGAACATTGTCTGCAGACCTGTTGCACGATATTAGTATACCTCTTTCAGGTAACACTCTTCGCAATACACCTTCTCGGGACGATCGGGGCTGTACGTGGTCTGCATCGACTTGCTGCATTTCGCACAATTCCTTTCGTGCAATTTCCGAGGTAAGCGAAGCAATGTCCTTCGACGATGGCGCTCATCGGAATGGAAAATCGGCAGAGGCAACTGTTGATTCCGACAGAATTCCATCTCCTGCTTTACGATGCGGAAAATGCGCTTCGTTGCAGCACATTCAACTGCCCACTGAAGAATATCATCGGGAACTTCAACGATTGTGTCAGGAATCTGAGTACCGGAGAGTATGCGATCAGCTGTCGGAGGTATTTCTATGGTCTCTTTCCATGCCCAACCTCGGGTATTCACTTCCTCCTTCTTGAGGGGACAATGTTCCATCGCAACGGTCTCGTTATAAGCAAAAGGAGATGTGTTCACGGGGAAAAATTCACCCCATTCCCCGGTTCCACGCATGTGTTCAATGATTGTAGGGACAAGATTTTCATACTCTTCCTTGGAATACTGTTTATTGAGAATGCAGTAGTTGGCATGTCGCAGTCCAACGCAACCGAAGAGGTTCTGCGAATTTTGCATGCAGAGCTTGGAGTAGAAGACGCTACTGACATTTTCCCAGAGCTGATCGCTGAAGGCACAGCCGACGACACCTTGGCCGATTTCGTGACATTCGTAACAGAGTTCCGCGCCATCATGGGCACCGAAAACCGTCGTATCATGCACATTCTTCATGTTCTGAGAATTCACCACGTACTTGCAGTCCTGCATGTTCTGGCACTCATAACATCCGCTGCAGCGCTGGGTATTCCAAAGATAGTTTCCAGACGATTCCTCATTCTGTGTTCCGTACATCGCGCGAACTGGAAACCGAAGCGCAAATGCATCGAACTGCGTACGAAGGCGTTCGATGCCTCCTCTGCTCTGCAATCCAAGCTCAGCAAGCTTGGCAGAGTAGCCAGACTCGTCATACGGTTCGTTGAAAATATGGAATTTTTTGTTCCTGAGATTGGTGCAACCGATGCAATTCGAACAACCGATGCAATCGCGCAGAAACCACGAGTCGCTGCAGTTGTCACACTGCAAACCGTACCGCAGATTGTAACAATTCCGACAGACCACGCACTCGTAGCAGAGCTCTAGGTTCTTGCCCTGCAAAATATCCATACAACTGCGGCAATCACTTAGGTTATGCGCGTAGAGGGAATTCTCATTGTAATCAGCTTCGAAAATCAGATAGCAGTTTTTGCACCAACCAGCTTGATTGATGTAATCGGAATTCTGATTGCTCACCACTGAAAGCGCCACCTGCGGAACCTGCTCTATCAGTTCACGGAATTGATCGAAGAACGATCGGGAGAAATCGAATACGCGACCATACGACTTTGGATCCCACTTGTCGCTATACCACGAATCGGGAGAGAGCACAGTAAAGGGACTCTCCGGAGAAAAAACTGAAAGCGTCGACTGTCCGGAGAGTGCACACGTCCTGCGGTACAGCGTCCGTTCATTTCGCCATGCGTAGCGCCGCTGTGCACGGCAATCCGGACAGAGAGTCGGAGGAGGAATGACATATTTCTTGTTTGCAAATTTTGGTGAGATTGAGTCGTATAACGCGAGATCTTCATTGGTAACTTCGAACGATGTCTGACATTGCCGACAGGTGTGTGCGTTGTGCATATCCGCCATTATGCAACATTTCGTCTAAAAATAGAAGATAGCTTTGTAAGTCTGATCTAAGGGCTTCCTGTACTTATGAATCAATTTTGTCTATAATTATAGACACATATGAATTCGAGACCGTCCTACTCCGGCAACGCTATCCGCCCGCTTCTCAAGCGCGCAGGTCTCGACGAAAAAGAAGTGGAAGTCTACCTCGCACTTCTGTCCATAAAGGCCGGACGTGTCAGCCTGATCGCACGCGCGGCCAAACAATCTCGAAGCCATACCTATCTCGTGCTCCAAAGCTTGGAAGAGAAAGGTCTCGTATCACACGTCGAACAGGGGAAAGTACTGCAATTCATCGCGGAACCTCCGCATCGACTCGTAGATTATGCAAAGAATCGGGAACAGGAATGGAAAGAAACACAATCCCTGCTTGAGGGGGCATTGCCGCTCCTCAAAACACTGACACCGAACTTCGTCGGCACGCCGCGTGTCACTGTGCTACACGGCATCGATGGTATGAAGCAGGTCTACCGAGATATTCTTCAGAATGAATTCTGCGGACTCTTCAATGCAGAAAGAGCGGAGCAGGTTTTCGGTGGGAACATCGTGCATATGCTCCTCGGAAAGGAGGCACAACTTCATGCACGTGATCTTTTAGTTGATAACGGTGGTGCGAAGAAGTGGCTCAACGAAGTGATACAGAATGAGCACTATGAAGTGCGACTGCTGCCGAAGGAAACCCAATTCGGCACAGATACCGTCATCTTCGGCGACTCGGTGGCTCTGTTTGCCTACGATAGCGAGAACACGATCATTCTGATCGAAAATAAAAACATCCACGATACCTTCCAGACGTTCTTTGAAGCCCTCTGGAGCCAAAGTGAGAAAACAGCGTAGATCCTTGACCTTTCTATTGATTATGTCAAAAGATCGTGTGGTATACTACCATCATGCCCCGCACAGAAGCCAAGGTGAAGCAGTCGGCAATGCGGACACACACGGGAACGTCCATCGTTCTCTGTTCTAGGGGATACTCGTTTGAAAAGCGACTGCAGGAAGTGGTGAAGTATGCAGAGCACAATGATATTCCGCATGTCATTATTCTGCATTGCCCCGAGAAGAAGTACACAGATACGCTCGTGCAGGAAGTGACGATACGTGCGCAGCGTCTTTTCAGTACCATGAACAATATGCTGGCCGAGAAAGGAAAGAGCCCTCTCTGTTTTGAGCTTGTCTGCAAGCAGGGTCTGCTCGAGGAAAATCTTGCCTCACTGATCGCGGAAGGAGAGACCAAGATGGTCTTCCTCGGGATGAAGATGTTGGACTACCGGCCGGAAGCGATCAAGAAGCTGCAGGGAACCACGTTCTGCTTTCTTGGAAATTGAGGAAC
>CAZQYX010000008.1:33515-63253 GCA_964597665.1 uncultured Candidatus Peribacteria bacterium
CCGAATGCGCGCTCCGCAACGAGAAGCCCGATCAGGATGATCGGACCGTTCCGCATGAATGCATCGTAGGCATTCTGATACCGGTAGGAAATGAATGCTTCGAGAATCTTAGAGCCATCGAGCGGTGCAATCGGAATCAGGTTGAATGCCATGAGCCCGAGATTGATGAACAGTGAATTGGTGAGAACCTCCGTAAGAAACACCTGCAACTTTGCTCCGACTCCCTGCGTGAAAAGTAGTTCTTCACCCGATGAAACATGCATGATCTGCGGTGCGATGATCAGAAGAAGAATGAATGAGAAAATCGCGAGCACCAAATTGGAGAGAGGCCCCGCGAGTGCAACGAGAGCGCTGTCACGACGAATATTACGAAAGTTCCTCGGATCAACAGGCACCGGCTTCCCCCAACCGAAGTGAATCAGGAAGAACATCAGTGTTCCCATCGGATCCAGATGCGCGATCGGATTCAAAGTCATACGTCCCAAATCTCTCGCCGTATGATCCCCGAGACGATGCGCACTATAGGCATGCGCCCACTCGTGCACGGTGAGAGCGATGAGAATCGCGATGATGAAGGGAGGGTTGAGGATCTCGGACATAGGCAGAGAGTAGTGGAGAGAGGGTCAAGGGAAAAGGTTGGGGAGGTTTGGTAAGTTGGGTACGTACCGTACCTCCCTCACCTACCAAACCTACCATACCTTCCTGAACTTTCCCTTTACCTCTCTATTCCTCCTCTGTACACTCTTTCAGCTCATGTCAAGAATGTGTTCAATAACCGGCAAGAAAGGCTCGTCTGGAAACAAGCGAAGCCACTCCAACCGTGCGACGAGACGCACGTTCCGCGCCAATATCCAAAAGAAGCGCGTCTTCGACGTAAAGACAGGAACCTATGTGACGATGAAAGTCTCAACAGCGTATCTGAGGACTCTCGCAAAGAGGCTCTCGGCTGGAAAATAAAAATCCCATTGCACGAACGAGGACTCTGTATGGTAGAATCGCTCTTAATCTTATTTCATTCTCCCCTTCTTCCATGAACCTTCTTGTGAAGCCGCTCACCGGCATACTCGGGCTCGTCCTGACCGTCGTCGGTGTCGCCGGCTTCTTTACGTCCGGCATGCTACTCATCTTCGAGGTGAATATGGTCCATAACATCGTTCACATCGCGAGCGGCCTCCTCGGTCTCTTCGCATTCAACTCGAGCCAGTCGGCTTCCCGCACATTCTTGATCGTCTTCGGTCTCGTGTACGGTCTCGTGACGGTGATCGGCTTTGCCATGGGTGGAGACATTCTCGGCCTCTTCCATGCGAACGGTGCTGATAACTATCTGCACCTTGCGATCTCCGCAGTGTGTCTGATCGTCGGATTCGGAAGCGGAAAATAATACACGCGTTCAAGAAAACCCCGTGCATACTGTGCCCGGGGTTTTTATTGATGAGGGTGAGCCCGTGTTACACTGACGAGGATGCTTTCCATTGTCCTCCCCTGCTTCAACGAAGAACTCAATATCGAACGAACGGTGCGTGATACGGTCGCGTGGCTTCAGGGGAAAAATACCCCGTGGGAAATCGTCGTCGTGAATGACGGTTCGAGAGACGGAACGAGTGCCGTACTCGCAAAACTTCTGCAGACTATTCCGGAACTCCGCGTCGTGACACATGAACAGAACCGCGGATACGGTGCAGCCGTACGATCGGGATGCGACAGTGCGAAAGGATCGGTCATCGGATTCATGGACAGTGATGGTCAGTTCAATCCGAACGATTTCGATCTCCTGCTACCGAAACTGGCAGAAGCCTCCTTCGTCACCGGCCGGCGTCGCAAGCGCGCAGACCCCTTCATGCGAAAACTGAATGCCAAACTCTTCGGGCTCCTCAGCTGGATGGTCCTTGGGATCTGGGTACGCGATATCAACTGCGCGATGAAAGTCTTCACGCGGGAAACATGGGCGATGATGCGACCTGAGCGTTCAACCGGAGCGATGGTGAATGCCGAAATGTTCTACAGAGCACAGCGTGCCGGTATTCTGTGGCTCGTCGTCGATGTGCATCATGAACCGAGAAAATTCGGACTGCAGACGGGAGCGAATCTGAAGGTGATTCTGCGCATGTTCAAAGAGCTCTGGGACGTGCGACTGCACTCGAATTCCTAGAGAGGATTGAGTATGGAAAGAGTGATCGTATACACAGCGCAGCAAGAAACAAAGATCCAGAGGAACCAGAGAAGGATCTGGCGAAGACGCCCTCTGGACCTGCTGACCTGAAGAAGAGCAAAGTAAGAAACAGGAACGAGCAGGAGCACCGAGTAACGGAAATCCTGCGAGGAAGAATACGGATAGAGAAACCGGAAGAATGCATGACCGAAAAGAAGCGCACAGAATGCAAACCAGACGGGTAGCGCCTGACGATACGAGCGCCGAAGTGCCGAGAAGAATCCGCACATAGCAAGAATCGATACAAAGAATCCCATGAGAAGCATCCAGCGTGAGAATGTCCGCAGGGAATCACCAAGATTGAACTCACCGAAGAATGCAGATCGGTAGAGATATTCGGGGAAGAACATGCGACGCGCTTCATCACCAAAGGCATCGTTGTAGGGATGGTGCAGAATCTGCAGAGGATTGAAGGTTAGGTAGGCAGAGAGCGAATTCGGAATACTGAGGTCGCCATTCAGGTTCCCGACGTTCCCAACGAGATCGATATTGAAATCCTGAAACATCCTGAGAATGTAGAGCCACTCGGTCAGACTGAGGAGAATGCAGAGGCCGATGGACCCCATGATCAGTTTGGTGCGCGGCGTATGGGATCTCTGGAACACGAGTGTGAGAAATGCAACCGGCAGGAGAAGAAGAATATTGACCTTCGTAAGAATCCCAAGGCCGAGCACAAGAACCAGCAGATACCACGAACGCGCACGTCCCGACTGCCAGAAGTGAAGACAGAGGGCTGCGGCGGTAAAGCCCAGAAGTTGCATGAGGATGTCATTGTTCACTCTGACGGATTGCAGAACGACGCCGGAAAACACGGCGAAGAATGCAACGAAGAGAAGCCGCTCAGTCCGCTGCTGCATCGAAAAAAGCATCGTTGAAATCCAGAGACAAACACCGAGAGTCAGGAGGGAGAGGAAGACACTGAGAAGCTGTACTGCCCGAATAGAAACTCCGTACTGAGGCTGCATTGCCTCCGCAAGCGAGTAGACAGGTGCGGAGAGAGCGTAGTAAAGAGGAGGTTGATAGTACTGCCACCCGTCACGGATGAGTGGGATACTGAAATGCTCGGACATGTAGCGGACGTAGTCCAGATGTCCCTCGGCATCGTAGGATCTGACAGTGAACGGAGTGACCTCGAAGTAGAGGAGGCGCAGTAACACGCCCAGAACGAAGAGCATCGCAAGGCACCGCTTCTCGGTGGTTTTCAGACGATGGAGAATGAGAACCACCGACAGTAGAACGAAGACGAGGGCAGTCAGCAGACGAACGATCAGAAAAAGCGGATCCTTATTCGAGACTTTCATCATCCGAAAACCCTGCCACCCGCCGGTATCGGGGATCACGGCAATCACCTCATTCGAATCGAGACTGAAAGAGGGCCCCAGTCGCATGTCCTTGGCCGTATCGATATCGCATGGACCGATGATATCCGGAGAAACAGGCTGCCCGTTCACGGTCATGCTCCCGAGGCAGTCATCCGCCTGCACGGTGAAGAGCGATGGCCGGATCCACGACCGGTAGCTCAGCGTAAAAGAGACGGTCAGGAGATCGTCTCTCCTATCAAAACCGAAAGGAATACCTTTCTCTTCGCTCGTCACTTCCTGACTTTCCCCCAGCGTATAACGAACATCGGTGATGACGGGTGTCATCTGCCACCGGAGAAGAACAAGTAGAATGAGTACAAAACCGAGAATCAGCTCACTTCGAATAGGATGAGCAGGCTGCATGCGCAGAGAGAGAGCGCGAAAGAATTTTTGGAACATTGAGGAGAACATGACACCGAAGATGGAAAATCTCCGCCAGTATAGGGGATGAGGCAAAGAGCACCTACAGCCTACTTTCATCCTCTGCTCTTGTGAGATCATCCGGTTCATTGTTTACTACCCGTCGCACACACGGAGAGGTCGCATAGTGGCCTAGTGCGCTCGCTTGGAAAGCGAGTAGACCTGAAAGGGTCTCGGGAGTTCGAATCTCCCCCTCTCCGCCACACAAAAAAGACGCCCCCGATGAGAGCGTCTCTTTGTTTGAATCAATCTTCTTATTTGCACACCTCACAACTTCCGCTCATGCAGCACGACATCTTCTTACCAAATGCCATGACAGAGACGACGAAAGCGAGGATAGAAAGCGAGCCGGACGTCGAACCGAATTGAACCGCAAAGCGAGCCGGATCGGAACCGACGATCATGTGTGTCTGGTAGACACCGAAGAGTGCGGCGATCGCTACGAGGAGAAGGAGCACGCAAACGATCCACTTGAAGGTCTGGCAACCGGTGGAACAAGATGCCTGCTTCTTGGAAAGGAGAGCCATAGCAAAAGGAGAGAAGAGAAGTAAGTGGAGGATAGTGTAACACAGGAGTATTCTGTCGCCATGAAAATTTCACGCGACTGGCTTTCGGATTTCATCGATTGGATCGAAACGGATCCACTACTTATTGCAGACCGCATGACGCGGTGCATGGGAGAAGTGGACGCAGTGGAAGAACAGGGGGTGCTGATGAAGGACTGTGTCGTCGGGAAAATCCTGACACTCGCCAAGCATCCGAACGCCGACAAGTTGTCCGTCTGCACGCTGCAGACAGACCGTGGAACGAAACACGTCGTCTGCGGAGGCACAAATCTCAAGCAGGGGATGCTCGTTGCCTTCGCACATGTCGGAGCGACTGTGAAAGCGGGTGGCAAAGAACTTGTGACACTGCAGAAGGTGAAGATCCGCGGCGAAGACAGCGAAGGAATGATCTGTGCCGCGGAAGAAGTGGGAATCGAGACACTGTTCCCTGCGAAACCTGAAGAAGGCGCGAGGCCGATCGCCGATCTGACTCGCGGGGAATATACAGTCGGTGTCCCTCTCGCTGAAGCACTTGGTCTCACTGACGTCATTTTTCATATCGACAATCATGCGATTACAAACCGACCCGATCTCTTCTCGCATCTCGGTGTTGCGAGAGAGCTGGTTGCAATGGGTCTCGCGAAGTGGAAGAAGGAACCCGCACTCCCAAAGGTAACATTCCCGAAAACTGCTCCATCCTTTACGCTCAAAAACGAGGTACCAAAGATTATTCCCTACTACAACGGTTGCGAAATTCTTCTCTCAAGCGTCGAAGCATCGCCACTCTGGATGCAGAAGAGACTCGCTTCATGCGGTTGGAGAGCCATCAATCTCATCGTCGATATCACGAACTATGTGCTGATGGAGACAGGCATGCCTCTCCACGCATTCGATGTCTCGGATTTCAAAGGAGAATTGCGTATCAGAAAAAGTCTGACAGGCGAGAAGATGCGTACCCTCGACAATGCCGAGAGAGCCCTACCCGAAGGGACAATTGTGATCAGTGATGATTCCGGAATCTTCGACCTGTTCGGCGTGATGGGAGGTCTGCGGACCTCGACGAAAAATTCCACACGCAGGATCTTCCTCCAGGCAGGCATCATCGATCCGATGTCCGTGCGAAAGACGGTGATACAGATGGGACATAGAACAGATGCAGCAACCGTCTACGAGAAAGGCGTGATGCCATACACGTCAGAGAAAGGCCTGATGCGAGCTGTTCAGCTTTTTCTCATGCTCTCGAAAGACGCTCAAGTAGCATCGAAACTCGTGACGTGGGGTAACCAAGAGAAACCGAAAATAATCAAGATCGGAACAGAGAAACTACAGAAATTTATCGGTGCAACGATCCCCGAAGCGACAATAAAAAAGATTCTCAGCGACCTCGGTTGTACCGTGAAAAAATCTGCAAAAGATTCCCTCATCGTCACCACCCCCGTCTGGCGCAGAGACTTGTCCCACGCGCAGGACATCGCAGAGGAAGCTGCACGCATCTATGGATACGCAAACATCAGCCCTCTCATGCCCGATGCCTCCATAGAGCCCCCCGAGCGCGATACGCGTCTCCATGCGATACGCGATTCTCTCTCGCAGTCAGGTGCCATCGAGATGCTGCATCTCGCATTCACAAGCCCAGCACAACTGAAGCGATGGAACCTGCATCCGGATGACGCCGTCGCTCTCGAGAACCCGATCGGGGAAGAATTGTCTCTCATGCGCCCTGCTCTGCTACCGTCGCTCATCGAAACTGCTGCAAGAGAACTGAAGAATATGGATGGATCAATCCTGAAAGTATACGAAGCAGGTAACGTGTTCCGCAAAAATGACGAACATTCCGGCCTCGCATTCGCCGTACTTGCACACGGTAAGACAACGATGAAAGATGCTCCTCTCCTCATCGCAAAAGCCGATATTCTCCGTGCACTCAACGCTGCCGGATACGATGCGACCGTTCGTAAAGGCACGGTACCGATGAACGGGGTTGCTCACACCGGAAGGAGTGCCGAGATTCTGGTCCACGGAACACTCGTCGGACATCTCTTCGAGCTGCATCCCGCTCTGATTCGCTCACTGAGACTGCCCGAAAGGACCGCAGTCGTGACACTCGGTTTCCACCGTTTATTCGCGATCCCCTCAGCCGTCACAATAGCGAAGCCGATCCCCGTCTTTCCGGCAGTTATCTTCGATGAAACCGTATCACTCACGGAGAAGAGAACATACGAGACATTATCGAGTTCCCTCAGGAAGATCGATCCTCTGCTTCAGGAAGTAACAATCGTGAATCTGTATGAGAAAGAACTACTCAGGACTCTCACGCTCCGATTCACGTACCGCGCACAGGATCGGACTCTGACACAGGAAGAAGTTGAGAAGATCCATGAAAAAGTTCTTGTTGAATTAAAGAAATAACATGAAAATTTACACTCGCACAGGCGATAAAGGAAAAACGGGGCTCTTCGGCGGGCAACGTCTCTCGAAAGCGGCCCTTCGTCTGCATGCCTACGGCACACTCGATGAGCTGAACGCATGTCTCGGAGTGATTGCATCCGAAAAAAATCTCCCTGAGCCGCTTCCTGCACAGATAGAACAAATCCAATCACTGCTGTTCCAAATCGGTGCCGACCTAGCCACACCTCTCGAAAGTTCTGCAAAAATTTTACGAATGAACGAAGAGCCGGTGAAGCAAATGGAAGAATGGATCGACGCACTCGAAGAATCACTGCCTCCGCTCACGCGTTTTATCCTGCCCGGCGGTAGCTCGCTTGGAGCACATCTGCACCTGGCACGCACCGTGTGTAGGCGAGCCGAGAGACTAATCGTGGAACTCGATGAAACCGAAGCCATCACGAAAGCCATCATCGTCATTATCAATCGCCTGAGCGACTACCTCTTCGTCGCGGCAAGGTATGTAAATAAGAAGCTGGGAGTGGAGGAGAAGGGGGTGGAGATACCGAGGAGCTAAGCACCTACACCTCCACAAACGGCATCGAAAAGTTGACCCATGCAAAAAATCCGAAAACGGCGAGAAGAGGGATGAATACGAACAGTGACAGAGCAATAGACGTCTTCTCACGACTGAGACTCGATACGAGCGTGCTGCCTCCAAGGAGCATGGCGGAAAGCAAGAGAGGGAGATCAACAACTGTAAGAAATTGCGAGAGAGGAGCAACGAATATCTCGCGCTGAACAAGCGCAATCGAAAGAATCGTCAGCGTGCCGAGGAGATAGAAGACAAAAGCCGAAGCGCGACGAAGAGCGTTCATACACATAGTGTACATCAAACCGCGGCAAGCATGCCGCTCCCTTTCATAGAAATTTGTGATCCTATTTTACCTTCTTCTGGACGGAAATTCTTTTCCTCCCCTGCGCACGGCGCTTTCTAAGCACCCTACGACCGTTCTTTGTTGCAGAACGTTTGAGGTACCCGTGCACTCTGAGACGCCGACGCCAACGTAACTTTCCGAGCATAAAGCCAAAGGAGGGTACAGAATACTCACGCGTAGCGTCAAGGCTATCTGCTGACTGCCGAAGCACCTTCGTCCGTCTGAACTTGTGGTACGGCCACACAATTAGTTAAGATCTAAACTATTCCTGTCTCCTCCCCCTTTCATTCGTATGGAATACCACGCTAAACCTACACCGACCGATGCACCCATTCTGGACATCATTGAGAAGAGATGGAGTTCTTTGGCATTCGAACCTGCTCCTCTCAAAGAAGAAATGATCAAGTCGCTCTTCGAGGCCGCACGGTGGGCCCAAAGCTCCTATAACGAGCAGCCTTGGCGCTATATCTATGCATCGAAAGGCGACAAAGATCGTGAGGCACTGGAATCGCTCATCGTAGAGGGAAACAATTGGGCAAAGAATGCCGGTCTCCTGATCATCAGCTTCACAAAGAAAACGTTCGCCAGAAACGGCACACCGAACAGGCACTCCATGCATGACCTCGGAGCGGCAAGCGCACTGCTCACGCTGCAGGCAACCTCCATGGGGCTCAATTCCCATCAGATGGCCGGTTTCGATGCAGCAGGTGCAAACAAGGCTCTCGGCGTTCCAGCTGACTTTGAACCCGGTTCGATGATCGCCATCGGCTATCCTGCCGCTCCAGCAGTCCTGTCCGAAGCTCTGCAGGAGCGGGAGAGAGCACCGAGGCAGAGGAATCCGCAGGAAAATTTTGTGATGAAGGGGAGGTGGATAGAGAAGTAAAGAAGGTATGGAAAGTGCAGAACGTATGGAAGGAGATTTTCCCTTCTATACTTTCCAAACCTTCTCTACCATTCGTCTGCTTTTCCTGTACTCACCACAATTCATGTTCAGCCTTGCAAAACTCCCCTCCGGCCTCCCTGTCCTTACCGCACCGACAACCGGAACCGAGAGTGTCACAGTTCTGATCTTCGCAGGGGCCGGTTCTCGCTACGAAGTCCAGAAGACGCGAGGCATCAGTCACTTTCTGGAGCACATGTTCTTCAAGGGTGGAAAGAAATACAAAACGGCGGCCGAGGTGAGTAGGGCTATCGATGCGGTCGGCGGAAGCTTCAACGCATTCACGGGGAAAGAGTACGCGGGCTACTACGTGAAGATCGCAGCCGAGCACGTGCACCTTGCGTGTTCCGTCCTCTCCGACATGCTCCTGCATGCGCGGTTTCCGACGGAAGAGATCGAGAAGGAACGCGGCGTGATCATCGAGGAGTACCGCATGTACCAGGACACGCCGATGTATCAGGCAGGCTGGAATTTTGAAAGCCTAGTCTACGGCGACCAGCCACTCGGATGGGACACGATCGGAACGGAAGAGTTGATCCGAAGCGTGACGCAGGCGGATTTCCAGAAACATAAAGACGAGCTCTATACGCCGGACAATCTCGTCGCGACGTTCGCAGGAAAGATCGATGACAAGCAGGCAGAGGAGCTTGGACAGGAGTACTTCGGAGCGATCGGCGGAAAGAAGAAACAGGATTTCGTTGCCGTGAAGCCACATACAGGAAATCGCATTGCATTGACGAGCAAGCTTACGGAACAAGCGCATCTGGTGCTCGGTGTCGAAGCTGTCTCTTCGCTTGATAGCGATCACTTCGCACTCAAGCTGCTGTCGGCAATCCTCGGCGGCTCGATGAGCTCCAGAATGTTTTTGAATATCCGCGAAGCCCGCGGCCTCTGCTATTACATTTCCACCTCAACGGATAACTATCTGGATACCGGCATCCTCTCAACACGTGCGGGAGTCGACCAATCTCGGCTCCATGAAGCCATTTCCGCCATTCGTCACGAATATGAGGTTTGCGCGAAAGACGGCATCTCGAAAGACGAACTTCGACGCGCGAAAGATTTTTTGAAAGGAAAAATCACTCTCTCGATGGAAGACAGTGAGGAGCGCGCGCATTTCTTCGGAAAGCAGCAATTGCTCTATCCGAAAACGCGCGACCTGCCTGCATACTTCGAAGAAGTGGAGAAAGTGACGGTCGATCAGATAAACTCACTCAGTAAGAAACTCCTCACAACCGACAGGCTCAGGCTTGTGGTGATCGGGAAGGAGAAAGATGAGAAGAAACTGGAGGAATTGATTTCGTAAGGGAAACGAGAGATACTTGACTAAATAATGAGTTTAATATATAATATAGTTAATGGAAGCTGCAGAAGGAACACAGGATGAACAGATCTTAGAGCAGGCTATTCTCAGGCTAAAAAATCGATATGCCCAAAAATCCGGAGATTCGGAAAGAACATCTGGCATCACGATTACGCCAGTGCTTTAAACACCATAATGCACTTGCAACAGAGGATTTTCATAGAAAAAATGGTAGTGGTGAAATTCCTGTATTGATCGGGAAACATTTCATTTGGGTCTTTCTCCGGGAAGTCGCAAAACACGAAATTGGTCCACTCCAAAACTTTGATCTTGTGATGGCAGGAAATCCTGAGGAACCGAGTCAACAATTTCAGCAGGAATGGGGGTCCTTTCTCGATGCTATGACAAAAGATTTGGAAGCAATAGGAGCGAAACTCTCCGGACCGCAGGGAGCGGATGACTATGTCATATGGAAGCATCAGAAATCTGCTACAGAATCTGACAATCCAGATGAAACTCATGTATCCATTTTTGCACCTCATGAATTCAGACAAGCAAAAGACTTCGATGAACTCTTTGCATTAACAAAGTTGAGAATTGCGAAGATGATCAATGAATAGAGAAAAGAGAGCCTACAGTTGTCAAAACTCCCTCTCTCCTGTTAAATATACCCAACTACTTTTTCGCACAAACGACTA
Organism: uncultured Candidatus Peribacteria bacterium; assembly: GCA_964597665.1. Lineage (GTDB taxonomy): Bacteria > Patescibacteriota > Gracilibacteria > Peribacterales > Peribacteraceae > SICN01. Next base: position 44,315 of record CAZQYX010000008.1, read on the forward strand.
TGGAACGCACACTCATCCTCTTAAAACCCGACGCCGTCTCCGGCAAGTTCTGCGGAAAAGTGATTACGCGCTTCGAAGAGGCAGGATTCATCATCAGAGGCTGCAAGATGATGCAGCTCACGCCGGCAATCCTGAAAGAACATTATGCGCACGTTGCGGATAAGCCGTTCTATCCCGAGATCGAGAAATTCATGAGCTCTGTTCCGGTGATCGCCCTCGTCCTTGAAGGCGATGACATTGTTCTCAAAATGCGCGATATGCTCGGAGTAACCGACAGCCGCAAGGCCGCTCCCGGAACGCTCCGTGCAACCTTCGGAAAAGACGTGATGATCAACGTCGCACACGCGAGCGATAGCAAAGAGACTGCAGAGGTTGAGGTGAAGAGATTCTTTAAGGCAGAGGAGCTTTTCACATATTAAGCAATCGAAAGCGAAGATGTTTCGCAGATAGATAAAAAGTTTGACTTACCTATAAAAATCGCCAGAATCCGTCCCTACTTTTTATTTTTTGCCATGGTGAACAATCTAGAACCTCCAACATTGATTGATAGCAGCGCTCATTGGAGCCCAAAAAGAGTGCATTCTGTATATAGAGAATGGAATGGAAACCTGATAGAGCCGCTATTGGATATGTTCCCTGTAAATGTAAGAAATCAAATCTGGAATATTCTTCAGGGAAACTCTATTCGTGCCACAGGAAACAATAGCTGCAGAAGAACAACCGAAGAATTGCCACAATCGGTCGCATTAGAAATTGCGACGCTGATTGATCCGGTAAATACGCGAAGGGAAACATGGGAAGACGGCACACTTCTTTCGTGAAAGAAACTTATTTTACGCTCCCCGTCCCCGTCTTTTGCCCTGAAGTGACATCTCGACGAACAGTGAGCCACGCCTCCGCCGCAAGCAACTGTGGGTCATACGCCTGTTCGTACTGTTCAACTGTTCTGTCTACCACGATATCCGGCATCACGCCTTTCTTTCCAAGATCATGCCCTGAAGGTGTGAGCCAGTGCGCGGTCGTCACGCGAAGACTTGAGCCTCCGGGAAGTTCGATAATCTCCTGCACGGTGCCTTTGCCGAAGCTCTGCGTTCCGATGATCGTTGCGCGCTTACTATCCTGAAGCGCTCCTGCCGTGATCTCCGACGCACTCGCAGATCCGCCGTTGATGAGAACGACGAGAGGGATATCCGGCAGAATCGGGGAACCATTCACGCGGTAGACCTCTGGTTCGGTGTCGCGCCTTGCAACCGTTACGACTGTTCCTGATTTCAGGAACATCGACACGATGTCGGTGGCCCCTTCGAGGTACCCGCCGCCGTTGAAACGAAGATCGAGCACCACGCCCTTCAGATCTTTTGCCGGGAATTCTAGAATCGCCTTCTTGAGTTCGGCGACAGAGTCATCGCCAAACTGGTTCAGTGCAACGTATCCAAGAGACCCGCTTGCAGTCGCAATCACTTTGGACTCGACGCTCGGAATATGAATCGCATCGCGCATCACTGTAATGAGAATCGGAGCAGGAGAAGATTCGCGCAGCACCGACAGCGTCACCGTGGTTTCTTTCGGGCCGCGGATGAGGGAGACAACGCCTTCAAGACTCATGCCTTCAAGCGACTTCCCATCCACGCTGATAATAATGTCATGCGTTCGAAGACCCGCCTTCTCGGCAGGAGAGCCCTTGAGTGGGGCAACGACTGTTACTTGTCCTTCTTTCAAGTCGAGCTGCGCACCGATGCCTTCCAGTGTCCCGCTGAGCGCATTCTCGAAGACCTTCATATCCTGCGGCGTCATGAAGAGCGTATACGGATCGCCGATGGCGGAGACGAGTCCGCTGACGGCGCCATAGACCATCGTCCTCGTTTCCAGTTTCTCTGGGGACACGTAATGACGGCTGAGAAGCCTCCATACACTCCAAAGAAGTGAGATATCGACCTCCTTCTCGGGGTCGGACTGGACGGTCTGACCGCTGCCGCTGCCAACCGTGAAGAGACTGCTGATACGCTCCTGCTCAGTCTGAAGATGCCTCATCTGATACGTCGCTCCCAGCTGCCAGCCAAGCGCAAGCGCAATGAACGGAAGAAGAACGAGGGTACACGTGCGTAGAATCTTCATGAGAAAAGTATAGACTGTATGCATGAAGCGCACACGACAATCGAAGCCTACTGCCAAGAGAAAAATCAAACACACAGGAGATCGGAAGCGAGCGAGAGCTGTCGTGCATGCAGACATGAATGTTCTGGATATCATCGCACTTCACGAGAAAGCCGCCGATATTCTTGCCGCATACGGCCTCCACTGCTTTCAGTGTGCATTCAATACGATGGACTCTCTGGCGTCCGGAGCGAGAAGCCATGGTCTCACCGAGGTTGATATTGAAAATATGGTGACCGATATCCAAGAACTTCTTGACAGTGCTCCTGCAAAACCTGACACGATCACTCTCACGAAAGCAGCAGCGAAAGCGTTGCAATCGATTGGACGGCAGGAGAAGAAAAAAAGTGTCTGTTTGCGTGTGACAGCGGAAACTCACGGCGGTTTCTGCATGGAATTCACGAAGAAACCGATGAGCACCGATCGCAGGTTCGTCTGCAACGGCGTCAAGAATGTTTCGCTCATCGCGTCACCCGAAACTTTATGGCGTATCGGAGGATCGACGGTGGATTTTCGAGAAGGAAAATTTAAGCTGGATATCGAGGAAACGTGCGGGTGTGCGGGTGGAAATTGTGCTTGCGCACAAGTAGTAAGAAGTAAGTAGTAAGAAGTACGGCAAGCCTCATACGCAGGTTTTGCATGCAATTCTTACTACGTACTACTTACTTCTTACTACATACTCTCCGCTATACTTCCTCCATGCGCCTGCCTCTTGCCCTCCAAAAAAAGCTTGCTGCCGTTTTCCCGGATACCGATGACCGAAATCTTTTCGTCGCGAACATCCTCACGAAAGCACTCGATACGCATGTGCCTTCCGACACGCCAGAGCCACAGGCAATCGGCGGCACGCTGCATCTGTTCTCGGACGGAGGCTCACGGGGAAACCCCGGACAGGCAGCGGTGGGATGCGTACTCTTCGATCCTCTGAAGAATGCAGTCATCCGCGAGTACGGTGAGTGTATCGGTGTCGAGACGAATAATATTGCGGAGTACAAGGCACTCATCACGGGCCTCAAGATCGCGGAGGAGTTTCATCCGAACCACTTAATCTGCCACCTCGATTCCGAACTCGTCGTGAAGCAACTCAACGGCGAATACCGCGTGAAGATGGCAACGTTCACCCCGCTCATCCAGGAAATTAACGAACTGAAGAGTCGTTTACCGCACGTTTCGTTCGTCTATATACCGAGAGAGAAGAATACGAGAGCGGATCTCCTCGTCAATCGGGCGCTGGATGAAATGACAACAAGCAGACAATGATATGGTTCCTCTCCGCCATAATCACCAATGGCGAGTGCATATCGGCGCAGCGGTCATCGTCCTTCTCCTGGCGATGCTTGCAACCATGTTATCTCTTGAACGCAGTCATGAAGTACCATGGACGGAAAATCCATGGGCACCGCATGAACGAGTTCAGCCGCTCGGCGGAATCGGTGCAGCATTGCTTCCTTCGCTTCCTCCCGATATTCCTCCGGAGAATTTCGTCACTCCCGAACAATTGGCGCGAATCGAGACTCTGAAATCGAAGCTCAAAAGAAGATACAACTTCGACATTCGCGTATTCGAGGTTTCATCCATCGAGCAACGATTCGGCCTGCGTGCCGTAGCGTATGCGCCGCAAGACATTGAAATCCATCTGACTGCACTCGGTACGTGGCTCGCGAAATATCCTCCATTCTACATCGCAAGAATCGGCATCCGGACAGTGCATCTCTTCGATCAATGGCGCTACGGAAACATACGCGCAGCGGGGTTTCTCATCGGCGATGATGCAATAGGGATCACGGGCGATGAAGAGGTTCTGCACCATGAGCTCTGGCACGTAGCCGATGCATTTCTCAGTCTCCCGGATGATAACGAACGCTGGCTTCGTGCGAAATTCGGGACGACTCCCCCCGATGGGATCGAATCTCTGTCGGGCCTTCGCGCGCTGCAGCAGAACCTCCATCTGCAAGATAGGCCCTTCGGATACGCCAGTGCCTACGGAAAATATGCCGGAGTGGACGAAGATCAGGCAACGACTGCTTCGATGCTGCTGAGCGATTCCCCGACTCTCTCGATACTCATGCGAAAAGAGCCGCCACTGCGGGCAGGCGTGCGATATCTGCAGGCGTTCTTCGCCGAGCAATCGGAGGATCGTATGGATAGAACGTACTGGGACGACTTATCGGCGAACAGTGCGATCACTGAAAGATACTGGAGACTGTAAGCAACGATGCTCCAATCGATGAGGAAAGAACTCTTCTGCCTGTACAATGCACGCATGTCGATGCGCCTTCCTTCCATACTCGGACTTCTCGTCATCGGTGTCATCACACTGATACCGGGGACCGTGCACGCCGCTCCCTCGGCAATCACGTTTACCTATCAGCATCATCTCTTTACGATTCCGGTTGGTGCACATCCGGAATGGAAACAACCTACGGAGCGATGGTTCTTTCAGGGAGTTGAGGCAATCCCCCCTGCGAGATTTCTCACATGCGGGAAGAACACCGTCATCGAGCCAAACTGGACGAGAGAACGCTCGCTGGACTGGAATGAGGAAGTCATCGCAACGACGATCGACCGGTCCATAGGATCGGTACTCGATCGTAATGCGGGAACGGTGACGATTCGTAGATCGTCAACCGGAAGCATCACGTTTGACGGGAGAGGTTTGACGGGCAGAAAAGTTGATCTTCCGCTCGCCGCGGCACTGACCAGAACCGCGCTAGAGAATGAGATCCAGACAGTGAGTCTGCCCATCATCGAAACCCAACCCGAGATCACCGTGAACGATCCGGAACTGAGAAACCTCGGCATCAAGGAAGTCGTCACGATCGGTGAATCGGTCTTTGCAAAATCACCGGTGAATCGCCGTCACAATATCGGCGTTGGGGTGGCTCGTTTCAACGGTCACCTGATTCCAAGGGGATCGGTCTTCTCCTTCGACGAAACGCTCGGTCCCGTCAATGAGCGAACGGGGTACCGGAAAGAACTGGTGATTCAAGGAGAAACGACGATCCCGGATTACGGAGGAGGACTGTGCCAGGTGAGTACCACCGCATACCGCGGACCATGGGAGTACGGAATGCCGATTTTGAAGCGGAAGAACCACAGTTATGCCGTCAGTTACTACAGTCCACAGGGAACCGACGCTACCGTGTACCCTCCGAATGTGGATATAAAGTTTCTCAATGACACTCCGGGGGCACTCCTGATGCAAACGTTTGTCGACGATCAGAGTCGTGCCTTCTTCATCTACTACGGAACGAACGATGGAAGGAAAACCGAGATCTTCGGACCCTACATCACCGATCGCCAGAGGGCTCCGACCGGAGAAAAAATCTCCTACACAACCGAGATCCCCGTCGGCGAGAAGCGGAAAGCCGGAGAGGCGCACGACGGCATGAAGGCGATGTGGTACAGGAAGATCGTAAAGGAGGGATCGGGGGCGACTCTCGATTCCACGTTCTCGGTCTATGAAGCAAGGCCAATAACATTTCAGCTCGGGGTGACACCGGAGGACATGGCAAGACTGACCTCCGGAGTCCTGAGCGAAAGCCCAAGCTGGCTTCCCGTCAGTGAGTGAGTGAATGCGAGAAGCTCAGGCAAACACTCGAAGGTGGATCTGGAAAGTTCCGGAAGAGGAAGACTTTCGACTGTACGGAAAAAATCGAGCATGGATGAGGAGAGACGCAGCCCCGAAGGATCATCCGAAAGGCTCGTGAGTCCTCCGCGCTGCCGTGAGAATACAACGGATTCACCCAATCGAAACGGACGATGATCAACCGATGAATGCGTGAGGGAAGGACAGAGGCCGAGCATCGAAAGAAGTTTCAAGGTGAACACGGGGGGCAGGGATGTCGGAGCAGACAGAGAGCACGCCGCAACGAATTCGCAGGTCAGATCAAAGATATGCGGGACAGGCAATCCTTCCTCCGTAAGCTTGAGAAGCAATTCAATCCCCTGCTGTGCGCAGGAGAATGCATGCGGATTCTTCCAGACACTTGCATTGGAATCGAGAACCGATGCCGATGCAATCGAGAGACCGAAGGAGTGGTTTTCGCAGACGACACTGACGTGGTGGAGAGGGAGGAGACCACTTCCACGACGGCTGAGAAGTCGGCGCACGCCGTTTGCACGCGCAGCAATGCGGCCGTGATGCTCAGTAAGCAGAAGGCAGAAACGATCGGTCTCTCCCACGTTATACGTTCTGAGTACGATCGCCTGATCTGTCCAAGTCTTCGGCAAGTTTATGACGGAAGAAGCGGGAGAAGCTGCATGGATGTTTCGTTGCGGAGAGCAAGCATCGTCCCGAGAATCGCAAGCAGCAGAATGCCGAAGATCTGAAGTGGTAGGAGCCACAGGAGAGACGAGACAATGCCCTTTGTCGTCGTGATGGACCACACACTGAAGAGTCCTTCCGGACCGAGTGCCGGCAAGAAGAGAGGAAGAAGGAAGAGTACGATGCTTGTGAGAATCATCGAGAAGAGCAGCGCAAGACCGAGAAGACAGAACATTTCCGTGCAGAAAGGAATGAGGATCGTCAGCCTGTCTGCACCAACGAGCTGCTCGACGAAGAGTTCTTCCCGTTTACTGAGAACTCGGCGGCGAACCAACTCCACAACGACGAAGAGAATGGCAACGATGAGGAGCGCGACGATGAAGAAGAGAATGTACTCCCCGCTTCTCACGGCCTCGATGAGCCTGTAGACCTGCTCTTCCTGGTCGGTCGTCTGCGAGAGGAATTCCGGATTCACGACTTTGGTGAACACGGGTTGCCGCAGGAACCGGACGAAAGTCGAATAATCGGCGAGAGCCTTCAGACGGACGCCGATCGTCTCGGGAAACGGATTGTCGATGCCAAATTTTTCAAGGAAGGTCACAAGATCGGGGTCACGCTGCTTCTGACGTTCGTACGCCTGCTCGCGGGTGATGTAGACCGTGTCTTCGACATAGGGAAGCTGGCGGATATTCTGAAAGAGATCCTGAATCTGGCTGTCTGTTGCAGAATCGAGAATCTGGAGACGCAAATCGGTCTGCTCCTGAAGAAGCCGGAGGCCTCCCTGCACTCCGAACACGAGAAGGAGAAGCACCTGCCCAAGGAAAAGCACGCCGAATAAGGATCCGAGCGCCGTTCCCCAGCCGGACTCGCGAACCACATTGGCTGCCCCGCGCGCTATTCCTCTTCGTAAAGCCAATGACATCTCCATGCTGAACAGCATGGGGAGAAGTATAGCGAAGCTGCGGAAGGTTAAAAACCAAAATGAGAAAAATCCAAAAAACAAAATCCAAGATCCAAGATCCAAGATCCTCCACATTTACTTGGAATTTGGTTTTTGGCTTTTGGAATTTAGACAACGTGCTTCTCGATCCTCTCGACCATGTCGAGGCATTCGCGAACCCTGACACTCATTGGATCAAGATCGAGGGCACGTCTGAGGAGTGATTTCGATTTCTGAAAGTTCTTCGATTGCAGGTACACGACACCCAGATCGCAAAGAATGAGAGGATTTTGCTCCTCAAGATTGAGCGCGCGTTCGAGTGTCACCATGCCTTCGACGATCTTGCCCGAAGAAAAAAGTGACCACCCGAGGCACCGGAGAATCTCGGGGTTGTTCTGCTCAAGGGCATTGGCGGTTTTCAGTTTCTCGATGGAAGCATTCCAATCCTCAAAATGCGATGCGATGAAACCAAGAATGTAGTGAGCCGTGTAACTTTTTCCGTCCAGTGCCAGTGCCCGGCTCGCCGCGACGCGTGCACGTTCATACTGCCCGAGACTCAGTTCATTGTCGGCAAGCTCCTCGAGTGCCGTAACGTTGTCGGGGTCCACGACAAGAAGTTCCTCAAGCACGGTCAGTGCCTCGTCGTACTTCCCATCGAATTTCAGCTGTTCGGCCTGAAGGAATATTTGCTCGATCTGATCGCGGGAAAGTTGATGCATGGTAATATTTAGTATAGCAGAAACGGAATCAGGAAATGATGAAGTAAATAACGGTACTGAGGATCAGCCATGAACTGAGCACAATCGCAAAACCGATCATTGACGATTTCATGATTGCTTTTCCTGACGCAAGGAATTTCTCCTCTCCTCCCGATCCCACCATCAGAATGGACCCGAGCAGAAAGAGTGCCGTGGCAACAAGAGCCGCCCAGCCAAAGAGGACATTCACGAATCCCTGCAAAACAGTGGGGATCGTACTATCTACACCGGTATTGATACAAACTTGGCTTCCCCCTGCTCCATCCCCGATGCAGCCTGCGGGAGAAGGTGCGGCAAGCACGGTAAGGGGAACAATGAGTAAGAGCGCGGCAATGATCAGACGTTTCTGCATCTCATCATTATAGCACAACTGGGGGGAAATTTGAATAGAATTGAGCCAAACGCCTATGCACTCTACACTTCACTGTCCATGCACGATCTCGGTTTCTCGAAGCGATCCGTCGGCGAAGGTGGAGGAAGAATACGCAGGCCTGTGAAAGCCAGGATTCCTGCGCTAGGGAAAGCAATAAAAATCCGTATGCAGAAAATCCGTCAGTGGTTCGCTGCCCCAAGAAAGAAACAGGAGTGGAAGATGATCGCGATCAAGATTTTCGCAGGACTCTTCTGCATCGGCATGCTCACACTCGCTATCCTCTGGTTCACGCTGCCGAATATCGACGATCCTGCAACGATGTTTCCATCGCAAAGTACGGTAATCCTGGATCGAAATAACGTCGAGCTCTACAGGCTTTTTTCGGAACAAGACCGCACGTACGTCAGCGGCACAGAAATCAGTCCGTTTGCAAAAAAGGCAACGATCGCCATCGAAGACGAACGCTTCCTGGAGCGCAGCAGTTGCTTCGATGTCATTGGATTCGTGCGTGCAGCCCTCAGCCAGATCGCACCCAGCTTCTTCGTGCGTTCCGGCGGATCGACGCTGACGCAACAGTTTGCGAAGAACGCACTGGTCGGGCGAAAGCGATCGCTCCTCCGGAAAGTGCGTGAGCTGATGCTCGCCTGCGAACTGGAGACCCAGTACGACAAAGAGGGTCTCCTCGAACTCTACTTGAACTGGATACCGTTCGGGAGCAATGCCTACGGCATTGAACAGGCAGCAAGAAACTACTTCGGCATCGGAGCGAAGGACTTAAGTCTTTCGCAAGCCGCAGTGCTTGCAGGACTGCTGCAAAGACCATCGTACTTCAGCCCCTACGGGGATCACCGATACACCGATGTTTCCCCGAAGATCAAAGCGAAGATTCTCGCAGGTTCGATCACGTCCGCTGCAGACATCCCCGATGCCGAGGTACGAATCGGCATCCTCGGTCAGGCAGTGGGAAGCGGCAGTGTCCGAGTCTACGTGGGAGGACGAACGGATCAGGTGCTGAAGAATATGTTGGATCAAAAAATGATCAGTCTCGACGAGCATAACAAGGCGCTCACCGAACTGAAGACGATGACCTTCGCACCCTTTCGCCAAAATATCAGAGCCCCTCACTTCGTGCTCGACATCCAAAAGAAGGTGGAGGAACTTCTCGGCATCGATGAAGCTATTTTGGAACAGGGAGGGTTTCGCATCACGACGACACTCGACTGGACGCTGCAGGAGATCGCAGAAAAAGTGGTGACTGCGCATAGAGATGACGTACGAAAACGTTTCGGTGCCAACAATATCGCACTCGTCGCGCTCTCGCCGGTCACGCGGGAAATCCTCGCGTACGTCGGCAATGCGGATTATTCCGATGAGGAGCACGAGGGCAAGATCGACATGGCAGCTTCTCCAAGACAGCCGGGGTCGAGCTTCAAAGTCTTCACATATCTGAACGCATTCGAAGCCGGATTCGGTCCGGGTTCCGTGATCTACGACATCCCGACGAAGTTCGGAGAGGATCAACCGAGTAACTACGATGGAACCTTCTGGGGGCTCACGACCATACGAAAGGCTCTCGGAGGATCCAGAAATATTCCCGCAATCAAAGCGTTCTTCCTCGGCGGCGGGGAAGAGCCTCTCCTCTCACTTGCAACACGCATGGGGATCACTACTCCTGCAGAGCAGAAGGCTGCCACAAGGAAAACAAATCCTGATTTTGATTACGGATGGCCGCTCGGTATCGGTGCCGCAGAAGTACCGCTCATTGAAATGGTTCAGGGCTACGCGACCATTGCGGATAGCGGAATGTTCAGACCCATGACCGGACTCCTGAAAATCACCGACAAGGACGGTAATATTCACTACCTCGCAAAACAGGAACTCCCGAGGCAGGTGATCGATGCACGCGTCACTGCACAGGTCACATCGGTGATCAGCGATGTCTCCGCGAGACCAAATGAGTACTGGCAATCCATTCTGTCGGTACCGAGCTACGCAGCGGCTGCAAAAACCGGAACCAGCAACAAGTGTCTGGAAAGGGACACGAAGAAAAATTGCACGCTTCGGCGTCCGGAGAGCACATGGACAATGGGCTTCACGCCGAATCTGATCGCCGGTGTATGGGCGGGCAATGCAACAAGTCAGTCGCTCTTCGATAAGGCGGATGGACTGACGACGGCAGCCCCGATTTGGCACGACTTCATGGTGCAGGCGCACCGGAAACTGAAAGATACGAAGGTCGGGTTTGTCCTGCCTAGCGGCATCACCCGTCCTCTGCTCTCCCGTTTATCGGGGAAGCTCGCCTCATCGTGTACGCCTCCGACCCTGCAGAGTGCCGACCTGTTCCTCGAAGAACAGACTCCATCGGAGCAGGATCCCGCTTGCATCAAACTAAAGATCGACAGAGTGACCGGGCTCCTCTCTTCCCCCGCCTGTCCGAGTGAAGCGATCGAAGAACAAATGTTCTTCATTCCAAGAAGCGAGCTCCCGAGTCGCTGGCCTACGTGGGAAACGGATCTGCAAAATTGGACGACGAAGCAAATGGAACTCTGGAACGCCGCACCCGATCACTCGGGTTCGCTTCTCCCGCTTCCGGTTGCCCCGACAGCAGAGTGTGACCCGGCACTTACTCCGGGGCGCGGAGAGAAACCATCTGTTTCCATTTCTTCTCCGCTCTCGGGAGAAGCTGTCGGTTATCCGGCCTTCACGCCCATCCTCACCGTATCCTCGGCCTCCTCAGTGAAGACGGTGCAATTCTACGTTGACGATAAACCCCTCAGAAGTTTCGATGCTCCACCCTACATTGGCAGCGTACGTGTTCCGAGAACCGTCGAACGCACGGGAAATCACACCTTCAAAGTGGTCGTCACGGATCAGTACTTCAATACGGCGGAGGAGAGTGTGATGTTTACGTTTGAGTAAAAACTTGCAGGGAATATTGAACATATATAGCCTGTGTCGCATATGGTAGAAAAAATAGAGCCTGCGGCAAATAAGCCATTTCTTCGACGTCTCTATGATGGCTATCAACATGATAAGGATGATTGGCTGCAACGCACGAGAGACGTGAAATTTCTCTCCGCAAGAGATGTCGATGAATCGATGAAATTTCTCTTCCTGCCGATAACATGCCTCATACGTGAAGTGAGGGAAAGCCTGAGAAAAACAACATCGAAAAGTGGATGACTAACAATTGATAATTCTCGCTACACGCAGGAAGCATGCTGCTCCCATTGATAAAAGTTATTTCTTGAGTCTCGGCCCCACCTCTTCGGGTGTCCCTTCATCGACGATCTTCCCCGCATCGAACACGTACACGTAATCGAAGAGAGGCAGGAGATAACGCTTGTGAAGCGATGACACGATGCAACAGTCAGAAAACCTCCTGATCATATTCTCGTAGATGTGCCGTTCGTTCACGGGATCGACCGAACTTGTTGGTTCATCGAGCAGAATGATTGAGCTTTGTTTGGCTGCGAAGAATCCGCGTGCGAGTGCGAGTCGCTGCTTCTCCCCTCCACTTAAGTTCACGCCTTTCTCGGCAGTATTTGTCTGTAGGCCCTGGGGCAGTCTTGAAACCACCGATGCAAACCTTGCGAGTTCAATGTCTTCCTCTACTTCACTCGCCTCCTGATCGGTATCGAGCGTGATGTTGTACTCGATCGTATTCTCGAAGATCTCGGGCTCCTGCGGGATGAGTGTGACGGTGGACCCGACATCTTTCAGGCCGTGCGGAAGCACCTGACCGTCACAGAGAATCGCTCCCTTATCCGCGTCATGCAGACCGCGAATGAGAGACATGAGTGTCGATTTGCCGCTGCCACTCTCGCCAACCAGCGCAATCCGCTGACCTCGTCGCAGTGTCATCGAGACATCCTTCAGATGATGCGTGGAACGCTCTTCATCTTTGTAGGTAAAATCGAGATTTCGAATCTCAATAGTCCGCCATGCCGAGTTGATGGAGCAATCCACATGCTTGTCGGCCAAATCCGCCTGCAGGATAGGATCGATCGATCGCAGATCAGCGTACTGCGAGACGACCTGACTGTACTTCCATGCGAACATGTAGAACGCTCCGCCGATTCTCTGGAGGTACTCGTAGAGCATGAAGAACGTGCCGATCAGCGGGACTGCGCCTGCCTTGAGGACGAAAACGGCATAGCCTCCGAGAATCAACGCCGTCGTGACCGAAATCGCCATCGTCGCGATGAACCACTTCACTTCATTGATACGACACTCGCGGCGGTAGATTGGAAAGTAGTTCGTCATGCGCCTATAGAGTTCGGTCTGCGTCAGTTTCTCGAGACGAAGCGTGATGACGGTCGTGATATTCGTAATGTAGTCATGGAGCACCGATGCGACCGCATGTTCCTTCTCATTGATGCGGTCGTAGAGCGGCAGGAGGATGCGATCGAAGAGGAACACTGCAATGCAGGCGGAAGACATTGAGAGAACAGCGATGAGGGCGGCAGCCGGAAAGAGAATCGTCAGAGCGACCAGAGCGCCAAGCGGCCTGATGATCATCTCGATCAGCTGGTATCCGTCCTGCGTAAAATTGAAGAGCGCACCTGTCGCTTTGGAAATCCGGTTGATGGTCTGGCCGGAGTGATGGTTCTTATGCCACTGAACAGGGAGGGCCGTGATCACCGAGAACAGATGTGCTTTGAGCGCCCTGCGTACGCGGAACGCATTCGTCCGTTCCAGAACCCGTGCCGGTCCATGAAAAAGCCAGAATCCAGCCGAGAGCAAGACGAGCATCGCAAGCGACCGTAGGATCGATGGAACCGCATGAGGATCAGTTCCAGATTGCTGCACCGCATTGAGGATTTTTCCTACGACGTAGGGCTCGAAGAGCCACACGGCGTTCCCGAGAACGAAGAGAAGCATGTAGAGCGTGACGGTCTTCCGGTCGGAGCCGGCGTATCGCCACAAAGCCGAAAAAAGTGCTGCGAAGGCACGCATAGTGAACGCTTATTATACACAATCATCAGACCTTCCAGAGTTGCTCCACGGGAAGGCTTTTCACTTCTTTCGCATGTGCAATAAGCAGTTCCAATCGTCGAGTAAGAAGTTGGTGTGCTCGGACTACAACCTCATCATCTGTGGGATGCTGCATCAAACGTTCATAGTGAGAAAGATACAGAATTTCCAGCTCTCTGATTGACCCGGCAAGCGTCGCATCGAGACCGTGAAGACGGTCGGCAAGTTCATCATGAAGCTTGCTGAGAGCCATCGCATCGGCAAGAACATCACGATGAACGAGATTCATAGACATACTTTTAAGGTACATCATAAAAATACCAAGAAAATACAGGGCAGCCTACGTGTTTACCGCATTCGTATGCACTTCGGATACATCGTCATCTTCTTCAAGCGCTTCGATGAGTGCATCGACTTTCGTCATGGCACCTCCATCGACAGGTGCCGTCTGCTTCGCGATGTACTGCAGCCCTGCCGAGTCGATCTCAAAGTTTTTTGATTTCAATACATCACGAATAGCACTCCATACATGACTGTCACTCAGCACGCGTATCTGTGCTTCATGTTCCTGTATGTCATCCGCACCCGCTTCGATCAATTGCAATTCAAGAGCTTCATCAAGGCCTGAAACGCCTGCGGATCCTTTTGCAAGAACCACTCCCTTCCGCTCGAACATCCACAGCACCGAACCGTTCGCCGCAAAATGTCCGCCGTTCTTACTGAGAATCATCTTCACATTCGAGAGCGTACGGTTCTTGTTGTCAGTGAGACACTCGACAATGAACGCACTGCCGCTTGGTCCATACGCTTCGTATGTCACCTCCTGCATCGCATCACCCTTCAGCGCACCCGTTCCTTTCTGAATCGCACGATCGATGTTCGCATTCGGCACACTCTCGGACTTTGCGGAATCGATGAGTGCCCGGAGCCGGATATTGCTCGTCGGATCTCCTCCTCCCTCACGCGAAGCAATCTCGATGAGGCGCGCGTACTTCGTGTACGTCTTGCCGCGCTTCGCGTCCGTTGCGGTTTTCTTGACCCGGATGTTATGCCATTTGCTGTGACCAGACATAGCTGCGCTACTATAGCGCAGGGAGTATTATTTGTTGCAAGATAAAGAAAAATCGGCATACTGTCGCACTATTTATTATGACGCTCTCTCAAGAAACATCACAGCCGTTGCAAGTTTCACAAATCTATAAAGCTGCCAGGCTAAAATTGCCAACTGTTGATTCTAGAGTTCTTACAGAAGACGATATCATACAGCATGGCCTGTTATTAACCTATCTTGTACGAAAGAGAATTGGGGATGTCACCGGCAACGAGAGAACAATGCATATTGTACTATCCGAAACGATCAACGCTGTCCTCATGCAAGAAGAATGGATAAACAGAAAGCATCAATGAAAAGAGGTTCTCGCAAGCGAGAGTAAGCCTATTTCCTATACGCCAGCATCCCGAGAAACCTCGCTCTCTCGATGCCGTTCTTCAGCATCTTCTGGTGCTTGAGACAGATACCCGTGTAGTAGCGATTGCGGATGTTCCCGAAGTAATCGATGTACTGCTTGAGTGTCGGGTAGTCCTTGTAGTCGAAGTACTTGACCCCGTCTCTGTCGAACGGGCAGTTCTTCTGAATGTCATGCTTGATTTTTTGCTGGATGGCCATAGTGATAAGTGGAAAGTGAAAAGTTGGAAGTTTACAGTTTCAGATCGCTGTCGGAAATAAGTTTATCGAGTTGAGAGTCGAGATCCTGCATCTCGAGAACTTTCTTCGGTGCTTCCTTCGTCTTCGTTTCGAGGCGCTTGGAAGCTCGCTTCGCCTGATCGACGACCGTTTGCTTCGTCTTTTCCTCACGCTTGCGAGCACGAACATCGGCGATCGTTTCACGGTTCTTCATCCAATCGAGGTAGATCGATTCGTGACTCACCGCTTCGTAGCCTTTCGGAGGGATCACCATCAAATGACGGAGCACTCCTTTCAGGAGACGCATCTGATGATCGATCTCACGAACGGAGGCAGGCGGAAGTTCGTAGTAGTAGATGACGAACTTGGCTTCATTGAAACCGCCGATCTTATAGGCAAGTCCGCGCTTGCTCCAAGGATCCTTAAAGAGGAGCTTGCCTTTCGCCTCGGTAAAAATCGCCTCGACTTCGGTAATCAGCATCGATTCTGCTTTCTGGTCGAGATCAGGACGGATCATCACGGCAAATTCGTAGACACGTACGTCTTCGGAACTAGGAACGAGGGTAGGCATAGAGCTTGTGGGTAAACCCGTCTCGCGAATGCGGGAGGGGAAGCAAAGCGGCGAGACTGTACGCGAAACAAAGAAGCCTAGTCAAGTTGCTTTGGCAGAAATCAAAACCATGAATGTCCTTGCTTCTAACCAATTCTCAGTGTATGATATTATCATATTATTTTATCATATATTCTATGACGACCCTCTCTGTTCCTCTCCCAGGCGACCTACTCAAGGCTCTGGAAACACTGGTCAAGCAAGGCAAGGCACCGAATAAGGCAACCGCAATGCGCGAAGCTCTTCGCCTTTATATCGAACAGCAAGCCGTCGAAGATGTGCTCCGAGCAGAGCGCGAGCCAACACTGCATGGTGACCTCGATGATCTTCTGAAACGCATCTGAACCATGTTGGATATCGCATACAAGCCGGGCTTCATCCGTCAGTTGCAAAAATTGCCTCCTGCGTTGCAACAGGAAGTAAAAGAACGGATTGCGCTGTTCCGTGAGAATCATACAAACCCGACGTTTCACACGCATAAATTAAAAGGAGCACTGGAAGGACGATGGAGCTTCTCCATCAATTATCAATATCGCATCGTCTTCGGATTCGAAATGAAGAAATCAGTCGTCCTGCTCGCTGTAGGAGACCATGATGTGTATCGGTAATTTCAGAAAATCTTCGCCCCAAGTGGCATATCCTTCACTACTCGCTATCCGCTTTCAACGAAAACACCGCCACCTCCTTACTCCCCGACACATCCTTCATCCGCAGGCCTGTCTCAAGCTGCTGAATGAACGCTTCATGTCCTTTCCGAAACAGCACGAGAGTGTCTGAGGGATACAGCATCATGATCTCCTGTAACCACATACGAATTTCCTCAGTCGTGGGAGACATCTGAAATTTCTGCGTGTTCAATCCCGCAAGCAATGTAAGAGCTTCTGGATTATCCAAATATGTATACGACGGATCAATACCGGTTGCGTACTGAAGATCCGGACGCACGACCACCGCCCCCATGAAGAAATGCCAATCGACATTCAGCACCTTGCTCTCGCTTGAAATCGACGAGAGTGCATTCGTATAGACGGACAACACACGCTCGTGATCATTCATAATCAACGACTTCGCAACAGCGGAGAATGATGAACTGCAAAGAAGAAGAATCGTCACGATCCCAATTATCGGAGAGAGTACGAATTTCTTCGGAGTGATGCAACGAAGCGTCTCCGTGAAAAGTCCGGGGCAAACCGAGAGTAAACGTACGAGAAGAAGAATGGTGATCGGCCAGAGAAAATCGATCGCACGTGCCCAGAGGAAAAAGAGAGTGAGAAAGAAGAGAGTGAGAAATGATAAGAGCGAGAGACCTTTCTCCTGATATTCGCGCCATGTCATCTTCTTCCGTATCAATCCACCATGAAGAAGAATAATCACCGCAAGCATGACACCTACTCTCACCGAGACAAAGAGTCCCGAGTGCATCTCGGGGCCGAACTGCATCCCCGCAATAAACGGAATATGTGCGAATGTATCGAACATGTAGAAGAAATACGCCTGAGAATGAGGATGAAAGAAAAACCCGAGAAAAACACCGAGAAGAGACCATGAAAAAAGCTTATTCGCCTCCCGCCACTCCCGAAGGCTTAGCCGCCAGACAACGCATACAAGAGCGATCAGGAGCGGGAAGAGGAAAACTTGTGAGAGAAGCACACTCAATGCAAGAGCGATGCAGAGAAGAATCGACTGCTTCCGCAGTGCAGCAACAAGGGTCACAACCGCAAGCGGAGTGACAAGTGCAAATGGTCTTCCGAGAAGAAGACGATAGAAAAAAGTAGGTTCGAAGAAAAGGAGAAGACCGATAGCGATTGCAGCGACGAGAGGAGGAGTCCGAAACGAGTGGAATGCATAGAAGAAGGAAGTGATGAGCAGCACGATCGAGACGATCGCAAATATCTTCAGCGCGAGGACGGGGCCGAGAGGGAGGAGCGGGATGAATGCGAGGTTCGAGAGGAACCACGGATCGACACTGTAATGCGCAAAATAACCGTACGAGAAAAACTGACTCCAATCGGCGTTGCCAATACCCTGCTCCATCATCAATCGCGCCATTGCAAAATGCCGGAGGCCGTCGTCGAGAGCGACGGGGTTTTGAAGCTGCAGCAGAAGGAATACAATTAGACAGAGTGAAAGTACTGAAACGATGTGTGGAAGAAACCGACGCACATGAAAAAGCCTACCACTGATAAGACAAGAAGCGTTATGCCTACTGCTGCTGTTTAAGATACTCCTCGAGTGGAACAGGATTTCTGCAATCTGCACTTTCATCAAATACTTGCGATAAGAGTGCGACAACAGTGTCACTGATTCTTGTACCCGACCATCCGTCCGTAGGTGACTCGATCATTCCGACCCTATCATCAAGCAAAAAAATGGTATTTGCCCTATTGCGATAGGCTTGTTGCAATGCAAGATCTCGCTGCTCTGCCGCATTCGTATCTTCTATAATGACACAGAGTGAGTACCTCCCTGCCTTATCCACTTCGAGCTGCACCAACTTGGAGTCTCTTGTTACGAAGTTTGATGCATACATTGTAGTGCTGACCGCAAGATTGCTGCCATACATAGTTGTAGTGGATTCATGAAAGCCGCTGCGCGCCAAGAGTGCCTGCAGCTGTATCAATGTCAAACTTTCGAGTAATTCCGGCTGGTTGATCAAATTTACAATATCCACACTCTCAGAATGCTCTGTCTGCAGAAAGCCTGATGCCAAAGGATGCTCACGAATTAAGATTTCTGGCTTCATATTAATATTATAGATTTAAATCTAAATAAGTCAAATCCCGCTTTGCCATTTCAAGAATAATTTTCTCAATATCATACTTGACGACCCCTACCCTCACTCCTAAGATGGCTCGGCTGTGAGTACACCAGTACGTTCGTAATGGCTGGTATGAAGTCTCTTCGAAAGAGGAGCTTAGACGCTCGACAGCACAAGCTCCTTCACAGCATCGTGTAGTAGAGAAAAGTTAGTCCACAACTATTTTCTTTGAAAATAAAGAGGATGCATCGCCCTCTCTAAAAAATCGATGCGCTAGTTATTAAGAGCTATCTCTGACATTCGTGTCGGAGGCAAATCTCTTTTCGAAGAGTTTGATCCTGGCTCAGAGTGAACGCTAGCGGCGCGCCTAACACATGCAAGTCGAGTGGGTTTAGACCCACGGCAAACGGCTGCGTAA
>CAZQYX010000009.1:0-63060 GCA_964597665.1 uncultured Candidatus Peribacteria bacterium
GGGTTAGGGGGTGGGGGAGCGTTCAGCATAAGTAACGTAACCTTGCGTGATATCATATTTCTCGATGTCACAATTTCTTTCACGCAGTTCAATAATTCTCAAACGGCATTCATCAATCTTCATTGCCATCGTTCTGGCACTCGTTTTTTTTCTCGTTCAATTCTCCTTCATCAACGACTACGGTGTCTCGTGGGATGAACCGCTCCACAGAAATTGGGGCAAGATTTTCTACATCTTCCTCCGCACGGGCGAGCGCCGCTTCCTCGAGGTCATGCCGGGTCATGGCATCCACTACGGTCCCGTCTACTACTTCGTCAATTACCTGCTGTCGGAGAAACTCTTTTCGCTGCATCTTCTCTCATTCGTCGCTGCGAATCATATCCTGAATCTCTTCTCGGCGAGTATTGCTATCGGACTTCTTTTCTTACTCGCGAAGACGTTCGGCGGAAGGCGGGTCGCATTCCTGTCGGTGCTTTTCTTCGTCTTCTTTCCGGCATTCCTTGCGCACGCTCATTACAATCCCAAGGATATTCCGCTGATGACGGCGGTACTCCTGACGTCGTTTGTTTTTTTGCATGCTCTCCGAACGTCGAAGCGCTCGTTATTCTGCCTGACGGGGTTTCTCCTCGGCCTCTCCATTGCGATCAAAATAAACGCGCTGCTCATGCTCCCAGTGTTCGGTTGCAGCTATCTCCTCTGGTGTTTCTCCAGAGAAAAGACGGTTGCATCCCGCAAGCAGGCACTGCTCACGATGATACTCATCATGTTTGCAATCGTGATCGGTGCGATCGTCGCATGGCCGTCCGCATGGGGAGATCTTTTGCTGATTCCGAGGTCGGTCATGTTTTTCACACATGACTTCTGGCCGGGCAAGGTCCTGTTTTTCGGTACGGAATACACGGGAGCACGGTTGCCTTGGTACTACATTCTGTTCGAGTTTTTGAGCACGATGCCGGTGGTGACTCTTGTGATGCTCATTTTCGGAGGCGTGATTGCTCTCCGGTCTTTTGCATCGTCAAAAAAAGCCGAATTCCTCTTTGTTCTTCTCTGGGCGGTTTTTCCTATGATTGTCAGCATGAAGCCGGGACTCGTTCGTTACGACGGGATTCGTCAGTTTTTCTTCTGTCTTCCCGCCATGATGATCCTTGCTGCGGTTGGATTTGATGCGTTCCTCAGCTTTCTCCTGCGATCGGGCAAAAAACCAATAGTCTTTGCATGCGCTGCGCTGATCATTGTCTTCGGTTCTCTCCTGCACGAAGTGACGATTCTGCATCCCTTCGAAGGATCGTATCGGAACGAATTGGTGCGTCTGTTCATTCCTTCGGATCTGGATCACACCTTCCAGATCGAATATTGGGGTGCAACCTATAAGCAGGGGATCGATTGGCTGATCGATCATGCCGACCATAACCCCGTGATCTGCGTGCCGACTGCGGGAATTCTTACGACTTGGTATGTGTGGCGCGAAGATTTCACCTTCGAGTGTTCCGAGAAATCCACGTACGTGATGTTCTTCACGAGGTACTCGGAAGCCGGTCAGTATGCCTTTTTGCCGCTCTCGCCGGTATTTACGATTGAGAGGATGAACTCGACGCTGCTGAAGATCTACAAGCTGAGATGAGGAATCAGTGTTCCGTATGAAATTCCAAAATCCAAAAATCAAATTCCAATATGTTGTACTGCAACTTGGATTTTGGTTTCTGGTTTCTGGAATTTCGTTTCTTACCCATCAAATTTTCTACTCTCGGCGCGTCTGCACGTGTACAGTGTCTCTATTATGTTCAAGAACGCTAATGTGCTCATCACAGGCGGACTCGGGGCCATCGGTTCCGCACTCTCCCGTGCGGTATTGCAGCGCGGCGTCTCGAGCCTGACGATCATCGATGATTTCAGTTCGAGTGCGCCGGATCTTTCCCTCGATATCATTGCCGATCCGCGCGTCACGCACCTCCGCCGTTCCATTGTCAGTGACGAGTGTCTCCGTCAGGCGCTTCTGGATAGACCGCAAGATATCGTCTTCCATCTTGCGGCAAACTTCGCTCACCAGAGCTCGCTGGAGCACCCCATTATCGATTGCGAAGTGAACAGTCTGGGTACCGCGAAAGTGCTGGAGTACTCGAGGAAGGCGAACGTGAAGAAGTTCGTCTTCGCATCGTCATCCTGCGTCTACGGTAATTCCAAAACATACGATGTCGATACGAAGGATTTTCACCTCGATACGCCGTACGCCATCAATAAGTTGCACGGTGAGTATCTCACGGGTTTCTATCACGAGCATCACGGACTGAATACGACGATTCTCCGGTACTTCAATTCCTTCGGTCCGGGCGAGCTCCCCGGGCGATATCGCAATGTCATTCCGAATTTCTTCATGCGTGCCATGAACGGGCAGGTTCTCGAGGTTACGGGTGATGAAAAGACCTCGCGCGATTTCAATTTCGTCGACAATACGGTGCAGGGGACTCTCCTCGCTGCCGAGAAATCTTCCGCAAGCGGCAAAATTTACAATATCGGTTCGGGTCACGAGATCACGATTGTCGAGCTTGCAAACAAGATCAATGCACTTACAGGGAGCAAAGCGGGGATCAGCATGAAACCGTTTCGTCCGTGGGACAGTATCAGAAGCAGATGTGCGGATGTCTCCGTGACGGTGAAGGAACTGGGCTACGCTCCGGTGATCGATTTCGATCGGCAACTTCTCTTCACCTACGAGTGGCTGAAACAACATGAAAAACACTTCCGTTCGGTCGCATGAAGCGTGTCCTTCTCACCTGCGAAGATTTCTTTCCCCATATCGGCGGTGCGGAAGTATGCGTCTATAACCTCCGGAGGGAACTTCGCGCACTCGGACATGAGGTCACCGTGTTCACGAATACGCTGCAAATGACCGATGATGAAGAAGGAATCGTGAGACTTCGTTGGTCCTTTTTACCGAGGGGACTCTTCGCGCACTGGAGAACACTCTGGAGACTGATCGGAATGTCGGATATCGTCCACTGTCAGTACTCGTTTCGAATTGCTGCAATCGCTGGTGTCATCGCCCGTCTTCGCGGCAAACCGATGCTTTTATCTCAGCAAGGGAAAGGCATTGTGCCTGAGGCTGGTTCTACGTTTCTCAATTCGCTTCTCATCAAAATCTGTCAGCATGTGTCGATGAAGGCCGCGACGCATCTCACGGCGACGAGTGATGAGATTTTCGATCTCACAGCTGCGTTCGTTCCCCGCGAAAAAATTACGCTCGTCAGTAATGGTTATGATGCGAAGATATTTTCGCCGGATTCCTCGCTTCCTGTTCCACCTGAATTTTCGAGCGTGCCATCCGGTACGAAGAAGATTCTGAGTGTGCGTCGGCTCGTTCCCAAAAACGGCATCCATATTTTTGTGCAGGCGCTCGCACTTGTCAAAAAGACGCGTAGCGATTTTCATTACTTCGCAATCGGTGAAGGACGCGTGGAAGCATTCATCCGGGAATTAGTTCAAGAATTTGGTCTCCAGAATCATGTCACTCTGCTCGGGAAGCGCGGCAACGAGACGCTGCCTTCGTACTATCAACACACTGACTTGATTGTTGTACCTTCAAGCGCGGAAGCTCGGAGTATTGCATGCATCGAGGCGATGGGAATGGGCAAGCCGATTATCGCGAGCAGAGTCGGAGGACTGATTGATCTGCTTGGTTCAGACAGTCGGTATGGCGAGTTGGTACGCATCTACGACAGCGAAGCCTGCACCTACGGTCCGCCTGATCGTTTGCCTGCAGAACGTCTGCAGCCTCTTGTTGATGCGATTATTGCGTTTCTAGAAAATCCTTCACCGCTGATGGCTAAAGGTCAGCAAGCGATGGAATTCGTGCAGAAAGAATGTTCGTGGAAGACGATAGCTGAGAAATACTGCGAGATGTATGAGCAGCTCATTATTAAAAAGTAGAAGACAGGAAAATTCCAAATTCCAAAAACCAAATTCCAAGAGTTCTGAGTCTTACTGGAATTTGGTTTTTATTTTTTGGTTTTTCTCTTCATACACCCCCATCACCTCTCTCACATACCTCTCAATCGAGAAATTCTTTTCCATATGCATTCGCGCGTTCTTTCCAACTGCTTCGCATTCCTCGCGGTGCGCCATACACCACTGCAGTGTTTCCCGTAGTTTCTCGCAGTCATTCGGATTCACGATCCAGCCGGTTTCAGCATCGACAACAGCTTCTTTCGAGCCTCCGAAACAGGTGGCGATCACAGGGCGCGAGCATGCCATGGCTTCGAGACAGACAGTCGGGAAGGGATCCAAGTAGATCGAGGGCACAACGGCAGCGTCGCATGCCGCATAGAGGATGCGCATCTGCTCTGCTGACTGGTTCTCGTAGCAGCGCACCTGATTCTTGATTCGACCGAATGCACCCGCGCGCGTATCGCCTGCGACAATCAGCAGTGCATCCTCCGGGAGTGCGGCATCGAGTGCTGTTGATCCTTTGTCATGCCCGATACGGCCTGCAAATAAAAATACCGTTTTCGTGTTTGGAATTCCGAGCTGTGTGTGTGCTTCCTCTTTTGATATTTGTTCTTTCCAGAAATTCAGATCAATACCGTTCCGTATCGTCGTCAGATTCTGAAGTCCTGTTGTCGCAAGAAAATTTTTCAGGGCATCGCTGACACAGATGATTTTCTTGCAGTGAGAAAGTGCTCTCTTGATAAGAAAATTTCGAAACGGATTGTATTCCCATCGCATGCGACGGAGGTCCTGCAACCAGTGATGAGGCATATCTTCGAGGATTTTTCCGTACGCGGCAGTCATCACGCCGTGCGCTGTGTAGATCACAGGAATGCCGCTTTCGCTTGCCGACTTGATCCAGAGGTAGCCTAGTTGCCACGCAAGCCCGTGTGCGTGGATGAGATCCGGTTTCACTTTTTCGATGACTGACATTACCTCTCGCTTTCGCTGCGCAGAAAAAACACTTCGATAATGCGCCCATCTGCGGGGGACCGGAGGAATCGTGTGAATATGCACACCGTCTTTGATATCGGGAAAATTTCCGCACGCTCCCGCAGTCAGAATGTGAACGTCATGCCCGAGACGGGAAAGCCCGAGACTTGTTTCGAATGCTATGCGTCCCGATCCGCCGAGGACGGCAGGAGGGAGGTCGTCAGTGAGCTGGAGGATAATCATGATTTCTTGGCGAGCACACACCATCCGATTGTATGCAGGGCGACTGCGGGACTCGTCGAGATCCCATCTCTCCAGATTGCATACTTGTTGAGGACAATCGAGAGGGGGCAGAGGATCCACATCGCAAGTTTATTCTCATACGGTTTCCATGTGTTAATCAGGTGACGGATCCTGATCTGCATCATCATGCAGTGATACTTCCCGCGCTGATCCATTGCTTCCACGGTGAAGCCGGCTTCGGTGAAGAGACTGCGAAGTCCGTAACTCGTATAGCGAAAATAATCGTGCGGTTCTTCATGCAGTTCATTCGTTTGCGGAACGGTGAAGAGACAGTAGCCGCCGGGCTTGAGAACGCGGAAGAGCTCCTTGATCGCAATCCACGGATGCGGCAGGTGCTCGAACACCTGCGTGCAGAGGATGCTGTCGATACTTTTGTCTTGCAGTGGGATCGCTTCCGCAGAGCCGACGAGGTCGGGTTTCCAGTCCGTATCGCGATCGAGCGTGCGGTAGGATTTCACATGCTTGAAGAGCACGTCATAACGCCGGCATCGTCCGCAGCCGACATCGAGCAGGTCACCGCTCAGTTTTTTCGCATACCGTGCGATTTGTTCATTCAGAAGATAGCGGTCGGGTTGAGTGACGATCATGGGAGGAGTGTAGAGGAAGACACTGAAGGGAGTAACCGCACAAAGCATAGTGATGGAAATTCCAAATTCCAAAGAACAAATTCCAAAAGATCCAATGCCAGCTTGGAATTTGATTTTTAGCATTTGGATTTTATTGCCTTTCCCTTCTTTCCCATTGTTTTTCCTCACCAAAACCCACAAGCTATCGTCTGTATGGCTAACGAGCTCACCACCGTCCGTTCCATCCTCGCTCTTCTCAAAAAAATTCACATCCATCCGGGGTATTTCACCGTTCCTATTCTTCTTTCGATCGGTGCCGCGACATTTGAAGGATTCGGCATGGGTCTACTGATACCGATGCTCAGCGGTTTCCTCAGTAAGGATTACAGTTTCATCAAGTCAGTGCCGGTTCTTGGACGCCTGATCGAGTTTCTGCCTCTCAGTATCACCTCGAGCGACAAGATGCTGTTCCTCGTGCTGATCGGCGTCTTTGTCTGTGTAATTCTGCTTAAGAACATTCTTCGGTACTCCGCGTCCGTCAGCATGTCATACCTTGGGACGCGGACGGTGCATCATCTACGGAAGCAGGTGTTCAATGCATACTTGGGTTTCGGAAAACTGTATTTTGATCAGACGAACGTAGGACATCACAGCATCGTGCTCTCGCAGTTCACAACCGAGGCATTGACCCCTCTCCTGAATATCGATCGCTTCTTTCACGCGGTTTTTTCCGTCACCGCATATCTGATTGTGATGTCTGCGATTTCTTGGAAGTTGACGCTGGTGTGCATCCCCCTGTTCATCGTACTGCACTTCGGCGTTCAACGTCTTATCGTTGTCATCCGTCGCATGTCTCGTCTGAGTGTTGAGAGAGCAAGTGATTCGGGGAAGAAGGTTATCGAGATTCTCTCGACGATTTCACTCGTGAAGGCTTTCAATACCGAAGAGCTGGAACGTCAGCATTACACCGATATCAGTGATGATCGCGCGAAACTGGAGTATCGGACAAGTGTCTTAAAGCAGCTCATCGGACCTCTGCAGGAAACGATTACTCTCTTTGCCGCATTGCTCCTTCTCTCGGGCATGTTGTACTTGCTCGTTATCGAAGGGGGAACTAGTGCTCCATCTTTCCTTGTCTATTTTTACCTCATCCTCAATATTGCGAATAAGTTCGGTGTGTTTTCAGGATTCCAGAGCAATCTTGCGCACGCGAGCGGACAGGTGAAGGAAGTGCTGAGTGTTTTTGAACCGGATGGTAAATTTATTGTCCCTGAAGGGTCGAAGAAATTTCTCGGACTCCAGAACTCCATCGAGTTCAAGCAGCTTGATTTTTTCTATGCGGCCGATCGCAAGATTCTCAGTGGTCTGTCGTTTGTCGTAGCAAAAAATGCAGTGACGGCTCTCGTCGGTCCGACCGGTGCGGGCAAGACGACGATTATCAATCTGCTCCTCCGGTTCTACGATTGTCCTTCGGATGCTATTTTTCTCGACGGGAAGGATCTTCGTTCGTTCACTTCCACTTCCCTTCGCGCTCATATGGCGGTCGTAAGTCAGGATACGCTTCTGCTCCATGACACACTTCGCAGCAATATCGTGTACGGACAGGAGAAGGTCACGGAGAAGGAATTGATGGAAGCCGTAAGACGGGCAAGGCTTGAAGAGTATGTGAAACTCCTTCCTCAGGGTCTCGATACGCTGGTTGGTGACCGGGGCGTGAAGCTCTCCGGAGGAGAGAAGCAGCGGGTGTCGATTGCAAGAGCACTGCTCAAGAAGGCAGACATTCTTATTCTTGATGAAGCAACAAGCTCACTCGATTCCGAAACGGAGAAACTCGTGCAGGAAGCGATCGACGAGGTGATTCGTGGGAAAACAGCGATTGTGATCGCACATCGGCTTTCAACGATTAAAAATGCACAGAAGATCGTGGTGATCGATCAAGGAACGTGCGTCGAGGAAGGCACTCATGAGGAGCTCCTCAAGAAAGAGGGGCTGTTCTATCGGTTGTGGCAGGAGCAGATGTTCTCGTAAGTACATTTTCTATTGCCTCTTCATACGATACAGTACCAAGCAATGTCGCCTTCTGCTCCTCCTCGAGCCCTCATCACCGGCATTAGTGGACAGGATGGATCCTACTTGGCTGAGCTCCTGCTTTCGAAGGGTTATGAGGTACACGGTATCATTCGGCGAACGAGTTCCGTCGTCCAATCGAGGATCGAGCATCTCTACCAGGATCCTCACACATCTGGAGTGAAATTATTTCGACACTATGGAGATCTTTCGGATGGCAGTAACTTGCACAGACTCTTGACAGAGATTCGACCACAGGAGATCTATCATCTTGGTGCACAGAGCCATGTGCGTGTCAGCTTCGAGATTCCCGAATATACGGCGGATGTGACAGGTGTTGGAACGCTGCGTCTGCTCGAAGCGATTCGCGATGCGAAGATTCCGACCAAGTTCTATAACGCAGCGAGCAGCGAAATGTTCGGTAATGCTCCTGTTTTGCCGATTAGTGAGGCGACGCCGTTTCGTCCTTCGTCGCCGTATGCCTGCGCAAAAATTTTTTCGTACTGGATGACCGTGAACTACCGGGAGTCTTACGATATGTTTGCTGTGAATGGGATTCTTTTTAACCACGAATCGCCTCGGCGAGGGGAGACGTTCGTAACGCGAAAGATTGTTCGCGGACTCAGTAAGCTTGCCGCTGGTCACGATGAAATTTTATATCTTGGCAACCTCGATGCGAAGCGCGACTGGGGCTATGCACCGGAGTACGTCGAAGGTATGTGGCGCATGCTCCAGGCTCCTGTTCCAGGTGATTATATTCTTGCGACCGGAGAAACGCATTCTGTTCGGGAATTTATTGCCGAGGCATGTGCATATTTTGGATTCGATCTTGTGTGGGAGGGCATCGGAGTAAAGGAAGTCGGGAAGGACAAGAAGTCAGGTCGCACGCTCATCTGCATCGATCCGCGTTACTTCCGTCCGACGGAGGTAAATGACCTTCTCGGTGATCCTTCAAAAGCAAAAAAAGAGCTTGGATGGACACCCAAAGTAAAATTTAAAGAGCTTGTCTGTATCATGTCTGAAGCTGAGAAAAATACGTTTCCACGAGTGCATTCATGATTCGCATTGGCGTCATCGGAACCGGTTTTGGGTCACTCGTTCATGTCCCTGCTTTCAGGGAGATCGAGGGAGTGCAGGTTGTCGGCATTGCTTCGCGCGATCCCGCTCATGTCAAAGCTGCAGCGGAAAAGTTTGGCATACGCGCGTTTGCATCCTGGCAGGAGCTGGTCGAGTGTACTGATATTGATGCAGTGAGTGTTGCGCTGCCTGCGGCACTGCATCCGGAGGTAGTGCTTGCTGCAATCGCGAAAGGAAAATCCGTGCTCTGCGAGAAGCCGCTTGCTCTGAAAGCGCACGAAGTAGAGCGTATGGTACTGGCAGCAAAAAAAGCCAATATTGTTGCTATGGTTGATTTTGAATTTCCGGAGTTTCCCGCTTGGCAAAAAGCGAAGGAAATTCTTGATAGCGGTGAGCTTGGTGCGTTGCAATCGGTATCGATAGAATGGACGTCTTCTTCGTGGTTGGACCCGAAGCGACCTTGGTCATGGAACTGTGATAAAGAGCAGGGTGGCGTGATGCGAGCACTAGGTATTCACAGTTTGCACTACCTCGAATGGTTTTGTGGTTCGGTTTCTTCACTTACGGCAGATCTCATCGTCACTCCTATGAGACGATTTGATCAGAGTGGCTTCGTACACGACATCACAGCAGAGAATACCGCGCATCTTACGATGAAATTACAAAAGGGAATCACAGCGACTGTTGTTATCAGCAATGTTGCTCAAGATGGAAAGGGTCATGTGCTCACGTTTCATGGCGAGCGTGGGACACTAGTTCTTCGAAATTCGCTTCGACCGGGTGAGTGGGAGACGTTTACGCTGAGTGAAGTACGTGACGGAAAGCACCGTGAGATCGAAGTGCCCTCATGGTCGGACAAAAAGTTTACAGACGGTCGGATTCCCGCATTTCTGTCTCTTGCATCGCGTTTTATCAAAGCAGTGGAGAAAAACAATCCGTCGGTTCGTCCATCGTTTGCCGACGGTCTGCGTGCGCAGCTCTTACTTGATACTGTATTTGTATCTGCAGCGAAGAAAACATGGATCGATATCCCCGTTCCACTCTCATGAAAATTTTTCTTCTCACGAGCGCTGTTCCGTTTCGATCTCACGGCATGCCAGGGGTCACCGCTTTGCACGTTGTGACTCGCGCTCTTCTCGAGGAGCTTCGGTCCCGTGGACATCAGATTGTCCTTCAATATCTTTTTGATCAATCAAGAAAAATTTCGCACTTGAGTGACGAGGAGGAAAAAGAAACGAAGCAACTTCGAGAGAGCGGCATCGACGTACCACCACCACTGTTCGTTGCCGGTCATCTTCAACGTGACGTGAAGCGGTTTCGGACTCTGCGATTATTTTTCAACCCCGAGTACGCCATTGAATATTTCTATCCCGGTTCACTCCTACGGAAGGAAATATCTTCCCATATTCAAGCAGCAGCACCTGATGTCATTCTGCCGCTTTGGTGTACGCAAGGCGTCGCTGCAACACATGGGCTGAACACTCTGCCGCGCGTTGCGTATCACGGCGATATCGATTACGAGCCTTCACTTGCGCGTTCAGTAAAAGATTACGCACTTTTTCACGCTGTAAAGACCACCGGTATGTTCGGTCTTGTCGGGCGGTTGGATCGAATTCTGCGTATTGCACTTTTTCGTAAAGCGCATCTTAGGCTTATGCAGGGGGTTGATTCGATTGCCAATATCACCGCACGCAACAGCGATTTTTATCGTGCTCATGGACATGCTCATTCCTTCTACGTCGGAAATACATGGGTGGATTCAGGAAAGCCGATCGAGAGAGAGCGCAGGAGCGGTCCGATCAAAATTATTGGGCACGTCGGATATTTGGATCGTACCGGCAGTACGTACGGTCTCCGCTATCTTCTGCGAGATGTAATGCCCTCCCTCAGAGAATCAATGGTCGGTCGTCCATTTGAGGTGCATATCATCGGCGGTGGCGAACCGTTTCCGGAGATCAAGCGTCTTCTAAAGCAACCGAATATTGTCAGACATGGTTTCGTTGCCGATCTTGAAAGTGAACTTCAGTCTGCGGATCTGTTCTGCCTCTTCAATAATGCAGGACCGCTCAGAGCAGCGAACACTCGGCATCTTGTTGCGTGGGCATCAGGTCTTTGTCTCGTCGCTCACGTCCAAAGTAAAGAGGCGATTCCTGAGCTCGAACATATGGAGAATTGCGTGTTGATTGATGATCCCAAAGAGGCGGGGAAGCTTTTGGTACGTGCAGCGACCGAAGCATCCCTCAATACAGCACTGCGTCGAGCCGGGCGAGAGACGTATGAGTCATCTTTTACGCCTGCTATTGTGGGAGGGAACCTTGAAAAAATTCTGAAGGAAACGGTAGAACAGAAGCAGCTTTCCTTCTCGTAAAAGATTCCTTCGTTTCTTCTGCTTCGCTATACTTCCTGCGATGGCTTTTGAAGTGATTGAAAGAAACGGCGTTCGCTATGCAGAAATTCTGTGGGCAGGGACATCCGTAGAGAAGACAACGTTCTTTTCTCCGGCATCGTCGTCGATGCAATTTGGATTACTTGCTCATACTGCAGGGTTTATCGAGCCTGCACACACGCATCATTCTCAAGATCGTTCTATTACGGATATGCAGCAGATGTTCGTCGTGCAGCGAGGGGTCGTTGCGGTCGATTTCTTCACAGAGACAGGAGAAAAATTTCATGAAGTTATTCTCCGCACGGGTGATGCAATTCTTCTTGTTCATGGAGCACATTCAGTACGTGTTCTCGAGGATATGCAGTGCATCAGCGTGAAACAAGGACCTTTTCTTGGCGATCTAAAAGATAAAGTTTTCCTCCCCTCGCTATGAATCGGTTTCTGAAGCAAATCCTTCGACCGTTTATTTCCCTGATACCGGTGAATGTGCGGATTTGGCTTGTCGCGAAGCAGAAGGGAATTTCTTTTCAAGCCGAGAAGAGGCGCCGAGTCCAACGTGAGAAGTATTGGAAGTTCCATATCGATAATCACGAGAAACTGATGTTGAGCATTTCCAACTATGCGTTTGTTAACAGACCGATCGATGGATATTATATGGAATTCGGCTGCTGTAGTGCGGTGACGATGCGTCTTGCTTGGGACAATTTTCACTGGATTTTTCCTGAGTGGAAGTTCATTGCGTTTGACTCTTTCGAAGGTTTTCCGGAGATTCAGGATATTGACAGACAGGAAATTTGGAAGAAAGGAAAATCGAGCATGGATGAGCAGAAGTTTATTTCCTGCCTTCTCAATCATGGGATTCCGCTTGAAAAATTTAGCACTGTGAAGGGCTTCTACGATACAACTCTTACTTCAGAGCTTCAGCAGAAGCTTTTGCCTACGAAAGCTGCCGTCGTGTACGTCGATTGCGATTTGTACGCTTCGACTGTTCCTGTCTTGCAGTTTATTGTTCCTTTTCTCCAGCGAGGTACGGTGATCGTCTTCGATGAGTGGAACGCTTTCTGGGGAGATCCTGACAAAGGTGAACGCCGCGCATTTCGTGAATTTCAGGAAGAGAATCCTTCATGGACATTCGAGCCGTTTGTTTCGACGAATATGGCGCAATCGTTCATCTGCGTGCCGAAGGAGTAAGCATCATCAAGCTTCAAGCATCTTTATTCCTTCTTCGAGGGAGATTTTTGGAGTCCAGCCAAGTGTTTTCTGAGTGTGACGAATATCCGCGAGTGTCACCCTTGCTTCTCCTGCTCTCTCTGGAATATGTGTGCTCTTGCCTGAGAACATGCCTGCGATTTCATTGACGGTGTAGTTTTTTCCGCAACCGATGTTGCAGATTGTATCTCGTGCAGCGGAGAATGCTGCGCGCAGGTTACCTTCTGCAACGTCGTGGACATGGACGAAGTCACGGGATTGTTCTCCGTCACCCGTAATGGTCAGCGTCTGACCGGTTTGATGCTGATGATGGAACACGCCAACTACCGAAGAATAGGCATTGAATGGATTTTTCGGATTGAAGGAACGGGGTCCGTAGACATTAAAATACCGTAGAGCGACTACGGGAATATCCCATCTTTGTCCGAGAAGAAGGCAGTATTGCTCCGCTGCATATTTCTGGAGTGCGTAGGGGCTCAGGCATGAGATCGTTGCTTTCTCGCTTGTGGGGAGTTCCGTCGGGGTTCCGTAGCATGCTCCCGAGCTTGAGAACACGAATTTTTTTATATTATGTTTTCGTGCTGCGAGTAACACATGAACGGTTCCAAGCACATTCACTTCTTCGTGCAACACAGGGTCATCGAAAGAGGGCTGAATGCGAGGGAGAGCTGCAGCGTGGAAAATGTATTCAGCATCCAAACAGGCATCTTCGATATGTTCGGGATGCATGATATCGCCTTCGACGAAACGGCAGGATACTGGAACATTCACTCGTTCTCCGGTCGATAGATTGTCGAGTACGGTGACGTCGTAGCCTTCGCGCAGTAATCGTTCCACGATATGTGAACCAATGAATCCTGCGCCACCGGTGACAAGACATCGCGTTTTCATAGTTGTTTTGCAAGATCCAACGATTCTCGAATGGCATCGACGATACCTTTATACTTGAATGTTCCAAGCCTACCGATCGAGAAGAAATTTTTCGGGTAGAGCGTTTGATACTGTTCATATCGTCGGAGTTCAGGTGGGCTCTGGACCGGATAGTATCGTCCGTTCTTCGAGGGAATCTCAATACCAAGGAGTGTATGAGGAGATCGGTGATTGGTGATTTTCTTAAATTCCGTAATGCGCGTGAATGACTCTTCACCGCTGTAGTGGATCCACGTCATCTCTTTGGGCAACGCTTGTTCGATCGGGAGCATCACCTTCAGAAAATCCCGTCCACAGTAACGGAGTTTTCCGTACGCATTGGAGAACAGAGTATCAACATGAATCGTGTTGATGATGATGTCTGCGGTGAAATCTCCTTTCGTGGTATGCACGATCCTTTTTTCCGCGTCGAAGCTTTTTATATAGCAGCCAAACAGCGTTTTTACATGTTTCAGTGCCTTTTCAAAATACGGATTGTATCCATTGATATTCTCGGGATACCCCTGAAATTGATCGGTATAGAGGCGGTTATCCTTGGTGCGGATCGGCGTACCGCGGTTCACCCATTCGAAATCTGCAACAAGTTCTTTATTCGAATCAACACCCCACATTTTCTTCGAGTAGTGGTTGACGAATTTCTCGTAGAGCGTTGGCCCGATGGCATCAAGCCAGTAGGCTTCAAAATTTTCGACGGAAGGAGTTTTCTTTTTTGTTTTCTTGATTTCCATTGCAATCTTCTTGTAGTCCTTCATGAGAACGAGATCGGCTTCTTGGATCGGATAGTTGTGGAATTGTTGATCAGATTCCACATAGGTCCATGATTTCGTAAAAAATGTTCGCATCTTCACCATGCTCTTCATATGGTCGATGACCTCTTCATCTCGCGTGAAGAAAATTCGAGGACCGAACGTGTAGGGATGACCTCCATAAAAACGAGTCCAGGTGCCTCCGCCAGGGGTGGCATCGCCTTCGAGTACGGTCACGTCATGCCCTTTTTTTTCGAGAAGATATGCGGCAGTTGCTCCGCTGAATCCTGCGCCGAGGATAAGAACCTTACTCATGGATGGTCTGATGGGAGTGTGAGATTGGGGAGTGACAGAACTCTAGGATTTTACTCCTGCTTCCTTGGCTAGCACCTTGAAAGAAGCAGTGGATCGTATGCGCGCAGCATCGAATCATAGTAAACCTTGTTGACGTAAATCGCGCAAGGTCTGGAGGGTTGTCCGATTTCTCAGGAACTTC
This sequence comes from uncultured Candidatus Peribacteria bacterium, assembly GCA_964597665.1. Taxonomy (GTDB): domain Bacteria; phylum Patescibacteriota; class Gracilibacteria; order Peribacterales; family Peribacteraceae; genus SICN01. Next base: position 14,695 of record CAZQYX010000009.1, read on the forward strand.
AAGTGCATTCCTTCAAATGGGAATTGGTGAAAAAGCTCGATCAGCTCTTTCTCTTCTTCCGTGGGAGTGAATTTCCCTTCAATAATTGCAATACACTCCTGCACGGCTGAAAGAATTTCTTCAGGAGTATTCGGGACAATGTCGATATTCTTCTTCTTGAAATGGTAACCGAGTGCAAGATCCCGATGATCGCGGTAGATATCGACGAGTGATAGAAATTTCCCCGTGTCGCGCTGACGCAGATGCTTGAACAGGAGGATATTGTCTCTGCGGAATGTTGCAAGTCTGTGAGATAAGGCATCCGTGATCAGGCAGAGAATATTCCGGGAGGATGGCAACATGTACCCGCCCGACATTTGTCCGATGAACAGCCGGCACTCGGAAAGAAGATAGACATTGAGCAGGGAAAGCGGCAGGTCGATGTTCTCGAGCGAAAAGTACCCGGGAATATCACGAAAAACTTCATGACGCGTCTCACCGGTTCCAACAACGTGGTAGCCGTTCTGTGTCAGCCAGGAAACTGCATTTCGATAGTTCTGATGCGGACCGGCTGATCTGAATTTGGTGATCATACCTTTTCCCACGCCCTTTTCCCTGAGCAGCAGCGTGACGAAGGGTTTGTCAAAAAAGTTTGAGGAATGCGATCGTATCGCGTCCTGACAGCGTGTAAGAAGGAGTTTCGGGAGTACGGGAGCTTGACCGATGCCGGATTCGACGAGTCGGCAGTACCCGGTATGATCGTGACTGAGTTCAATCTTGTCACTTTCTTCATTACCAAAGCGAAGCGAATTGTGGGCAAGAGAGAGAGTGTTGTACACAGTCAGTCTATCGATGACGTGAAGTCGCTTCGACCACCCCGCAATCAGATGGACGTAGAAACGCATGATTCGCTCGCTTGTTCCCGTGAAAGCGACACTCCATTTCCCCAAGATTTGCGGGAGGGGTATGACGTCGATGCTTTGTGAGAAGCAGTCGAACATGTAGGGATTCGTCGAAGGGTGAACAACCCAAAGAACACTGATACGGTGAGGAAAGTAGAGGCGTGAGAGGAAATCGAGTTGGATGACAGTGTGCCCGAAGCTGTGATTGTAGTAGAGATAAAGAAATTCATTTTGTTGTATCTGTTTTCTCCGTCGATAGAGAAAGAGTGGCACGCGCACGATCTCCAAAGTTGAAACGATTGCGGCCCCCAGAAAGCGATAGAGAGTTTCACGTATCTTCATACGGATGTTGATGCACTCAGCGGGTCAGTCTGTGGACCATTGGGTGATTTTTTGACGGAGAATAGAGCCAACAAATTACATCGTTTCACGGTCGGGAATGAAGGAAAATCGTGCGCAAAGTATAGATGACCAACATGGGGATCGAAGTAGCCAAGCAGTTCCCCCAATGTCTGCGGACTCGGGAGACCGGGTAACTTCGCTCTTTCCTCGGAACGATCTGATGCTGCGCCCACTGCGATGATGCCGCCATCGCGAACTACTCTCACGGCTTCAAGTGCGGCTTTGTTTCTGTTACTGCTGTACGCGAGGACCCATCCCATAATGACGACCGAAAATTCATTATCCTTGTATGGCAACGCATGCATGTCACCGAGTTCGATCCATGGCGAGTAGGAAATAAGATCTAAACCTCGGACGTTGCGAAACCCCAACCCCATTAGATTCAAAATCTCTCCCTCGGTGCGTGGTCCGATGGATAGGATCGGAAGCGATTTGCTGATACGAATCGCTGATAGTGGATGGACGAGCAAGTTTGAGCGGGTGACTGCGAAACCCCGCACGCCTGTCATATTTCTCTGATTATGCGAAACGGCTCTTGCAATGACGTTTCCAGTCTTCGGGTCCAATGTCTTCAAACGCCTTAGGATCACAACGAAATAGAAGTACCGCAGTCCTGTCACTGTTGAACGAATGGCATCCACAAGAAGGAATTGAAATAAAAAGTTTCGGAAGCGTAGAGCAAACTCCGCAAGATGTAAGGCTTGTAGGAAACCTACCAAAAAGCCTCGGTTGCTCGTTGGTTTTCTACTATTTGTCGCTGTTTCCATGAGAGCGATGAGAATAAAGCAGATGGACTCTAAGATACTAGATGAACGAATGCAATGCAGTATTCTATTGTATCTCTTCTCATGGTAGAGTTCCTTGGAGCTGCATTTCCTTTCTTTTTTATGTTTGCGAAAATTCATGCGCTTGATGCGCTTGGGAAACTGGCGAAGAAGTATAGGAGTCAAGGAAAAATTGTTGTTCAGTGTCACGGTACGTTTGATCTGATGCATCCAGGACACATCCGGTATTTCGAAGCGGCAAAAAGACTTGGGGATATTCTGTTTGTCACTGTGACTGCAGATTCGTTTGTGAAAAAGGGCATGGGTAAACCCGTATTCAAAGATCGCCTTCGTGCCGAATCCATTGCCGCTCTCTCGTGCATCGATGGAGTGGCGATCGATCCCCATGAATCATCCGAGGAAGCTATTGTGGTGATTCGACCGTCGATCTTCGCCAAGGGGGCTGATTACGAGGGAAAGGAACATGAGAAGGGCCATCCGACTGCGCGGGAGAAAGCTTTGGTCGAGAGACACGGAGGTCGTATGCATTTCACCCATGATCCGGTGACCTTCAGCTCGACGGCGCTCCTCAACGATCATTTTTCAGAACTTCCCGAATCCGTCCGCGCGTGTCTCGATACCATTCGCACACACTCTTCGGGTGAGACCTTCATCGACATTTTCGCCAAGATGAAGAAGCTTCGCGTTCTTATCGTTGGCGATGCCATCCTCGATGTCTATCATTATTCCAACTTCCTCGGCAGGTCCGTGAAGGAAGAGATTCCGCGTGTGAAGGTACTGGCTTCCGAAACATTTGCCGGTGGGTCTTTAGCGGTAGCCAACACCGTGGCAGGATTCTGCGATCATGTTGGTATTGCCAGTGTACTTGGGCATCAGAATCACATTGAGGAGAAGCGACAGGAATCGTTTATTCGAAAGCATCTCAAATCCAATATTCGTCCGGAGTTTTTTTATCGAGACGATGCTCCGACGGTCGTCAATGAGCGCTACGTGAATAATGAACCCTATCTCGTCGAAAAATCGACGAAGATCCGCATGCGAAAGTACTTCGGATTGTATCGTATCAATGAGTCGCCGATGTCTTCTGTTCTTGAAAAGAAGATTGAGAAACGGCTGAAACGTATTGCATCCGGATACGACGTTGTCATTGTGACCGACTACGGACTTGGGATGCTGACAGAGGCAGTCATTCGTGCAGTGACGTCTCTCCCGCAATTTCTGGCTGTCAATACGCAGACGAATAGTATGAACTTTGGATTCAATCTCATTACGAAGTACCCGCGTGCCGATTACGTGAGTATCTCACAGCCTGAAATGAGGCTCGCATTGCATGACAAACACTCCACTCCGGAACGTCTGACGGAAAAAATCATGAATACCATGCGTGTGAAGACCGTGGCTGTTACGCTTGGAGCCCTTGGAGTTCTTCTGAAGGATCAAAAGGGTTCCACTGTCATCCCCGCACTTTCCACGAATGTGATCGACAACATCGGTGCAGGAGATGCGTATCTGGCTCTCTCTGCTCTTGGGATTCATCTCGGTCTTCCAAAAATCCTCAGCGGTTTCTTGGGTGCCACTGCATCTGCATTATCGTGCGGAATTATCGCGAACAAGACGACGGTGGATCGTGACATGCTTCTCCGGACCATCCAGAGTCTTATCAGATCTTCCTACGATCAGAGCAGGGGAAAGAAGAAGCGTTCTACAAAACCATGATAACGGATACGGCACCCATCGGCGTCGTTGGCTTATCGCATCTTGGAGTCACGGTATCAGGCGGACTAGCGTCACTTGGGTTCACCGTGCTTGGCGTGGACAGTGCAGCAGCAACAGTGTCTCGTCTTCAGAATGGAGATTGCTTGTATCCGGAACCATTGCTTCCCGAACTCTTTCGAACGCATGCAAGTTCCATGAAGTTTACGTTGGATTTTTCACAACTTGCGTCATGTGACAGGATTATTTTCGCGGAGGATACCATCATTACCGAAGAGAATGAGATGGATCTTCATCGTGTGCATGCACTGATTGACGCGATGATTCCGCATTTGAAGAACGGTTGCAGTATCCTGTTCAAAAGTCAGGTACCCGTCGGTTTCACGCGCGCACTACAAAAAAAGATTCACACAGAACGTCCGGATCTTACTTTCCGTCTCTATTATTGGGTCGACGTTCTCGTTGTTGGCGATGCTGTCGCGAGGTTTTTGCATCCAGGACGGATCACTATCGGTTATGAAGCCACTCCTGCGGAGCCGATGTCCGATGCGGTGCTTCGTCTTCTGCAGGCGTTCGATTGCCCTGTTCTTTCGATGAATTATGAAAGTGCGGAGATTACAAAATCTGCGATGAATGTGTATCTTGCGACGACAGTCACCTTTGCCAATGCCATTTCAAATTTGTGTGAAGTCAGCGGAGCCGATATGAAAGATGTCATTACTGCATTACGCCTCGATAAGCGCGTAGGCCCTTTTGCATATATTCAACCCGGAGTTGGTTTCTCCGGAGGGCATCTGGAACGAGATCTTGTCGCGCTTACGCGTTTGGCAAAAACACATAAAGTCTCCAATGCGCTTATCGATCTTATCCAAAACGAAAGTGCAGCTCGGTATGAGTGGCTCAAGAAGAAAATTGAATCGATGATTTTCACAAAAAATTCTTCTCCGAAGATCGCAATTTGGGGCTTATCATACAAGAAGAATACGGATTCTCTGCACGGAGCTCCGAGTCTGAAAGTCATTCGCGATTTTGCAGAGCGTGCAGAGCTGACTGTCTACGATCCGGCAGCTAAATTATCGCCAGATTTGAAGGTCACAGTCGTTTCCGATCGTTACAAGGCTCTTGCCGGTGCCGACGCGTTGCTGATTCTCAGTAATTGGGATGAGTTTGCCGATCTGGATGTCTCCAAGTTGAAGAAGGCCATGAAGACTTCTCTCATCATCGATCCGCTTGGGGTTCTTGGGCAGGTCAACTTTGCGCATACTGATGTGCAGTACGTTACGATGGGGAAATCGGTTGTATAAGGGTCGAGTTGTTCAGGAGATGCCTGATCCCTATACTTTCGCCACATTCATTCTTTTATTAATGCAAAAACTTCGTATCGGTGTCATCGGTATCGGTGGTATGGGCAAGAGGTGGACCCAGGTTGCGGCTGAGCACTCAAAGTCATGCGTGAGTGTCGTGTGTCACTTGGACAAGGAGAAGGCGGAGGCGTTTGCCAAGCAGTATGCGTGCGCTGCATGCACCGGTTACGAAGAGGTATTGGAGCGTGACGATGTCGATGCAGTTGTTGTTGCCACACCGCACGTTCTTCTCACACAGGTAGCGCAAGCAGCACTGGAGCGCGGGAAGCATGTCTTTTGCGAGAAGCCGGGGGGAATTTCGTCCGTCGAAATCCAGAAAGGCGTGGAGATCGCGAAGAAAAGAGGCCTTCGGTACCGTGTGAATTTCAATATCCGCCTCCATCCTGCGGTTGCACTCGCGAAGCAGAAAGTGGAAGCAGGGGAGATAGGCGAGCTGATGTTCATGAAGGCGATTTATGGTCACGGAGGTCGTGCAGGCTATGAAGATGAGTGGTACTGCAAGAAAGAAATTTCCGGCGGAGGGGAGCTGCATGACCAAGGATCGCATCTTCTCGATCTTGCGAACTGGTTCCTCGGGCCCTTTACCTCGCAGGCGACGTTTCTCGAAACCGCCTTCATGCCGATTGCGCCGATGGAAGACAATGCGTTCGTACTTCTTAAGAACAAGCGCGGTCAGATCGCACAGCTCCACGCAAGCTGGACGCTCTGGAAGAAGACCTTCCGCTTGGAGCTCTACGGGAAGAACGGCTATCTCATTGCTGATGCGTTAGGCGGTCAGTATGGACTTGAACGTCTTATCCAGGGCGAGCAGAACCGTGGTAGGGATATGCCAAAAGAGCAGATCTTCGAGTTCCCGTCGGAACCAGGGAAGCCGGACGTCGCACTCAAGAATTCATGGAATGAATTCATCGAATCGATTGAGCAGAAGAAAGATATCGGACTCACCGCGAGGGATGCGGTGGAGGTGATCAAACTTATTGAAGCAGGTTACAAGGCTCAAGCAGCCTGAATGATTGACTTTGGCACTCAGAATCCATACCCTGTTTTGGTGAAAACAATCGACACCATCCAGCAATTTTTTGGCGCAATCAAAGACATTTGCGATTCGATTTCCCTCAAGGAAATTGAAGAGGCCGTCGATGTTTTATTTGATGCATGGAAAAACGAGAAAACGATCTTCATTATCGGAAACGGCGGGTCTGCATCAACCGCGACGCATTTTGCCGCTGATCTCGTGCAGTGCACGCTCTCACCCCATACGAAGCGGGTGAAGGCAGTCAGTCTCTTCGACAATGTGCCACTGACGAGTGCACTTGTGAACGATCGCGGATGGGATGCTGTTTACCTCGAGCAGCTCAAAACGTTTGCGGTGGAGGGGGACGTCTGTATCGGTATCAGCGTCCATGGTGGAGCAGGCAAGGACAAGGCAGGAGCGTGGTCCCAAAATCTCCTTCAGGGGTTACAGTACGTCAACGATCTTGGTGGCAAGACTATCGGTCTCATCGGCTTTGACGGCGGGGCGATGAAAGGACTCGTGCATGTTCCGATTGTTGTTCCTGCGAATTCCACCCCTCTCGTCGAAGGATTTCATGTCGTTCTTCATCATTTGCTTGCTTCTTCCCTGAAGCAAAGAATCGAACAGGAAGCCGGCATTTCCTCCCCCCGCGCATGAATATCTTCGTCGACACCGCAAACTTGCAGGATATCGAAGAAACGCTCAAACGTGGTTTCGTACGCGGCTTGACGACGAATCCGTCTCTCCTTGCAAAGGAACCGAAGGCGAAATTCGAGGAGCACATCGGGAAGATCGTCGATCTCATCAAGAAGTATCAGCCGGGCATTTCTCTGTCCGTGGAAGTCTTTTCTACGGATCCGGAGGAGATCCTCAAGCAGGCGAGGCAGTTCATGAAGACATTCAAGTACCCGGAGCTTGCGATTAAAGTACAGGTCGGATGGGATGAACTCGCGGTGATCAGCGCACTGAAGTCCGAAGGCATCAAAGTGAACTGTACGTGTGCCATGAGTGTTTCTCAGGCCGTGATGGCCGCTGCCGCCGGTGCTCATTTCGTCAGTCTCTTCTGGGGACGTATCCGTGACGGAGGGACTCAGAAACATGCTGACGAGAAAAAGGCGTACCTTAGCGAGGGACGTCTCGAAGAGAAAGATTTCGATCCGGCGAGTGTTGTGAAAGAGACAAGAGCTCTCTTCGATCGATCGTATCCAGACACCCGTATCATCGCCGGAAGTATGCGAACTGTCACAGATATTATGGGTGCGGCAAACGCAGGTGCGCACATCGTCACCGTTCCTCCAAAGTTCTTCCCTGCGATGATTTCCCACTATAAGACCGATGAAGTCGTGGAGCAGTTCCTGCAGGATTTTGCCGGGTGGTTACAGTAATTCGTCTATGCAAAGAAAAAACGTAGCCATTCTGGCAGTGAGAGAAGCATCACTTTTTCTGAAGAAAGAATTTCGCAGAGGTCACACGGGAACGAAGAAAGCGGATGGCACCATGGTCAGTGCGGCTGATCACGGTAGCGAGAAGAGGATTCTCCGTATGCTCAGGAAATCTTTTCCTCAGGATGCAGTTCTTTCTGAGGAGAGCGGGGAAACGTCTGGAACGAGCGGTTACCGATGGATTCTTGATCCGCTCGATGGCACACACAATTTTCTTGCAGGCATTCCGATCTTTGGGATTCTCCTTGCGCTGCAGAGGGAGGGTGAGACGATTTTCTCCATCTGCGAGTTCCCGATGTTCGATGAATGTTTTGTTGCTGAGAAGAGAAAAGGAGCATTCCTGAACGGAAAGCGGATACGCGTCTCGAAAGCCAATTCGCTTGAAGGGAGCGTCTTTCTGGGCGACGGAAACAGGAATTTGCAGTTTCAAGAAACCATGAGAGACATCAAGGCGTTTCAAGAAGCAGGTTGTCGGTTTCGTTTTCTCGGCGAAGGACCGTTTGGCATGACACGTATCGCACGTGGTACGGCACTTGTTGCTGTTTTGCGTCTTGGGAAGATTTGGGATATTGCAGCTCCTGCACTCCTCGTGGAGGAAGCGGGAGGAAAAGTGACGGATATGCAGGGGAAGCCTCTTTCGAGGAAGCCGTCGGCACTCGTTGCAACGAACGGCACTCTCCATCAGAAGGCGTTGTCCATGCTTTCCTAATTACATCATCCTTGCCTCTCCTTTTGCAGCAATGGCAACGCCTGGGTGCGGATCTTTCGGGAGAATGGCGGCTCTCTTGCTGATATTCTCCACTCCCTCGAGCTTCAGTTGCTCTTCCCAGTGGATTGGGTTCGGTACGAAGAAGAACGATACGATGTCACGGAAGGCTGCACGGGGTGTGACGGCTCGGTGGAAGAAATTGACGTCAAGGATTGATACGTCGCCCGGAGCCGCATCGAGGTGAAATGGACGATAAGGCAGGTTGTGATCTTTGGCGAAATTCTGCAGTTCAGCATGGCGCTCGTTTCGGAACTGGCCGAAATATCCGGCACGGCGGTACATCATCGTGTCTTCGAGATTCATGAAATCCGTTGCTCCGGTATCTCCGGTCGCCTTCGTGAGGTGCAGGAACATTTTGCAGGTATGAGGCGGAAAGGAATCCGAATGCCAGAGCCACGAGCCTGATACTGCTGCCGTCGTCGGGAGCGAACGGTAACTCGTGACCCAGTAGATGCGATAATGGCTCCGGAAGTACGCGAGAAGACTCTGGTGCACTGCGGGATTTCGCAGGACATCGAGGATATCAGTCCCCAGCGTCATGATTGGGTCGCTGATATGGAGCGAGAGACTGTCTTTCTTGGATTGTTCGACTCGGGGATCCTTCTTCTCGATCAATCCGGTGATTTTTTCGGTACAGGCGATTGCTTTCGCAGCCGGCAACGCACCTTTAACAAGCATTGCACCGTTCTTGCAGAGCGGAGACGGGGGCAGATCCATGATTCCATGTTTTGCGATATAAGCGGCTCTGCACTCTTTCGAATACCGTGTGTACATTCTGTTCATCGTAAAATCCAACGTATTATTGTACCGTTCGTAGTAGAACGGTGATCTGCGAATGCGTTTGACCACGGAATCGGCAACTTTGTGAAGGAAGGAGGGCATGGAGTCACTGTATTACCCGTATCTTGCTCACGCAAGTGCTATACTTCAGCCGTATGGCTTCTCCGATCTTCATTATCGCTGAAATCGGCTCCGTTCATGACGGCAGCTTCGGCAATGCGATGAAGCTTATCGGACTTGCGAAGGAATGTGGTGCCGATGCCGTGAAATTTCAGACCCACATCGCGGAGGCGGAGACGATCAAAAATGCACCACAGCCACCCTACTTCACGGGCGAACCGAGATTCGAGTATTTCAAGCGTACGGGATTTTCTTTGCCTCAGTGGAAGGCGTTGAAAGCGCATGCTGACAAACTGAAGATCGAGTTTCTGTCTTCGCCTTTCTCAGTCGAAGCAGTTGAATTACTAGAAAAAATCGGAATGCAGAGGTACAAAATTCCTTCGGGGGAAATCACGAATATCCCGATGCTCAAGAGAATTGCAAAGACAAAGAAGCAGGTGATACTTTCTTCAGGAATGAGTAGCTTTGAAGAGCTTGATGAAGCGGTAAAAACAATTCGCGAAGTGCACAGTGACGTTGTTCTTTTACAGTGCACTTCGGAGTACCCGTGTCCCTACGATCAAGTCGGATTGAATGTTCTTTCGGAGATGAAGAAGCGATATAAATGTCCGGTGGGTTTATCTGATCATACGCTTACGACCTATGCACCATTTGCGGCGGTCACTCTCGGTGCGAGTGTCATCGAAAAGCACCTGACCTTCAGCCGGACGATGTACGGCAGTGATGCCAAGCACTCTCTTGAGCCTCTTGAATTCACCGATATGGTGAAAGGTATTCGTGCGATCGAGGAGATGCTTGCGTCAAAAGTACTCAAGGACGCAAAGAGAATGACGCAGATGAAGGAAATTTTTGAGAAGAGCGTTGTGTCTTTGCAAGCCATCAAGAAAGGGGTAACGATCACTGAGGCGATGATCGGGATCAAGAAACCAGGGACAGGAATTCCGGCACGAAAATTTGACGAGGTGCTTGGACGCAGTACAAAGAAGGCTATTCCTGCCGATACAGTGTTGCAGGATGAAGATCTTGTTTGAACAGTTCACCATTCACTTATTCACAGAGTGCTTGTAGGATCCGTCCATGCGTAAAATCTGCGTCGTCGTTGGCTCCAGAGCGAATTACAGCTCCATCAAGAGTGTCATGGCAGCCGTGAAGAAACACCCGAAACTGAAGCTCCAGCTGGTCGTTGGTGCCTCTGCACTCCTCGATCGGTACGGTGCCGTCGTACAGGTGATGGAAGTTGATGGTTTTGTGCCCGATGCAACGGTCCACATGCTTGTGGAGGGCGAGACCCCTCTGACGATGGCGAAGTCGACCGGACTTGGTCTTCTGGAACTTGCGACGGTGTTCGATCGCCTTCGGCCCGATATTGTTGTGACTGTCGGGGATCGCTTCGAGACGCTTGCAACCGCAATTGCTGCAACGTACATGAATATTCCGCTTGCGCATACGATGGGAGGAGAGGTATCCGGAACGATCGATGAGAGTATTCGTCATGCCGTCACGAAGCTCGCGCACCTCCATTTTCCGGCAAACCACAACGCTGCAAAGCGCATCATTCGTATGGGAGAAGATCCAAAGTCGGTGCACATGGTGGGTTGTCCGCGTATGGATATCGTCGATGAGATCGCAAAGAAGTACAGGGACACCACCGACAAGTCGCTCCTGAGGAAAGAAGGTGTCGGAGGTTCCATCGATTTTACGAAACAGTTTCTTCTTGTCATGCAGCATCCGGTAACGACGGAATTCGGAGACGGAGAGAAACAGATTCAGGAAACTCTTACGGTGATCGAGACTCTGAAGATGCCGACCGTGATGCTCTGGCCCAATGCCGATGCCGGGTCTGAAGATATTGCTCGCGGCATGCGCAAGTTCAGAGAGAAGCATGAACACGGGTACATCCGTTTCTATAAGAATTTGCCGCTCTCCACGTTTATTCCACTGATGATGCATACGGCATGCATGATCGGAAATAGCAGTGCTGCGATACGTGAGGGCAGTTTCCTTGGGACTCCTGCGGTGAATATCGGTACGCGTCAGACGGGGAGAGACCACAGCAAGAACATTCTCAATTGTGGTTATAACAGCAAGGACATTCTAAAAGCTGTGAAAACTCAACTGAAGCACGGGCGATACGATGCGAATCCTCTCTATGGAGACGGTGATGCGGGCAGGAAAATCGCAGCGATTCTGGCATCATGCCCACTCACTGTTCAGAAGCGGATTCAGTACTAGTTTTCTAACCCTAACCCTAACCCTAACCCTAACCCTCATCTCATGCCCATAGACGCACGCGCTCTCTACAAAAAGTATCACGATGAACTCTCTGTTCTCAGTCGTGCTCTTCGAAAGAAGTTCTATCCGATGCAGAAAGCGGGATACCTCACGACGTTCGGAGACATCGAAGGTGAGATGATGTACATGCTGATTCGTGAAGGTCAGCCCGAGACTGTCTTCGAGATCTCTCCGAATGCAGGATGGTCTACAAACTACATTCTTGCTGCTTTGACGAAGAATAAGAAAGGAACTCTGCACTCGTTCGATATTCTGACGCACATGTTCGGACGTCCGATGGAGGAGACGGTGAAGGGCAATCAATGCGACTTATGTGATCTTTCACGCTTTCAGCTGCATATCGGTGATGCAAGAGAGACAGCGAAGACCGTACCGGGAGAAATTCAGTTCCTTCTGATCGACAGTTGCCACACCGACTGGTTTGCGAAGTGGTTTACCTCAGAGGTCTTTCCCCGCGTTCGTGGCACGATCATCGTGCAGGACATTGCGCATTGGGATCGGAGGGAATCCAGTTCAGAAGCGACATTCATGCTCGACTGGCTTGCGAGAGAGAAGATCGACGCACAGCTTCTTGGTGAGCTTGAGCGAGATATTCGATCGACAGATCTCCGTGACGGTATTGCGGAGAGACGAGGACTACGCAGTAATTCACTCATTATCCGTGCACCGTTTGAGCATACGTCTACTTCTGTTGCTTTCAAGCCGGGGCTTGATGAGGCAATCAAGGAAGCAACTTCTCTGATCGAGAGGGGTGACAAGAGCAACGCCGACATCATTCTCAGTCGCATCATGAATGTGCTGATGACTGATCAAACACGAGTCAATAGGCATCGTTTCCTGATGAAGCTCTGCGAGCTGTATCAGCGAATCGGAGAGCCGGATGAAGCGTATCGGTGCGCACAGAGGGCATTTGGAGTGGTTCTCGGTTCGGATTACCAACAGCGACGCAAGCTCATGCCCGAGCTTCTGATTCTCCTGCTTCGGAGACATCAGTGGCAATTATTCTTCCAGCTCAAGTGCATTTTGCTTCTCAGTCCGTCCTCATGGGGCTTGATGCTGAAGGCAAAGTTCAACTTCCTTCGGAATGTTCTCCTTCGCAAATAATCATGACGATTCTCGGTCTGATTCCTGCACGTGGCGGATCGAAGGGCATTCCCGGCAAGAATCTTGTCTTACTTCATGGAAAACCTCTTCTGCAGTACACGTGCGAGGCGGCGAAACAGTCGACAATGCTCACGCGGGTGATTGTCAGCACCGATGACAAAAAGATTGCCGATGTGGCAATTGGATTTGGCATCGAAGTTCCTTTTCTGCGTCCGAAGGAATTGGCGGACGACGGAACACCGATGATCGACGTACTCCTTCATATGCTTGCAGAGTTCAAAAAAAGCGGACAGGAGCCGGAAATACTCGTTCTTCTGCAGCCCACCTCTCCGTTGAGGACTTCGAAGGATATCGATGATGCCGTCTCGCTTCTTCAGAAAACCGGTGCCGATACGGTCGTCAGTGTCGTCGAGGTACCGCATCAGTTTGTTCCCGGTTCGCTCATGCGACTGGAGGACGGGAAACTTCATCCCTACGGTGACCAGCAGTCCCCACTCCTTCGTCAGCATAAACAACGTCTCTATGCCAGAAACGGTCCGGCGGTGCTTGCGATTCGTACTGATTTTTTGAAGAAGGCCAAAGGTTTCTACTCAGGGGATACGCGCGCATTACTGATGCCGAAAGAACGATCGGTCGATATTGACGATGCATTCGATCTTCGTCTTGCGGAAATGATCTTGCAGCAGGCACAGTAGCTTTCGCTGCTGCGCAGCGCTCAATGGCTGTCTCCTTCACCACTCTTCGGCATCTTCTCCTGCATCCCAAAAAGTTTTGGCATTCGTTCATTCGGTACGGGAACTACCTGCTATTTTCCTATCGTTTTGCGGGACTTCGGCGCGAAATTTCCGCACTGCCGCAGGCGGGGAAGCGTGTTCTCTTCGTAGGATTCTCCGATTGGGAGGCGAGAGGAAAAATGGATGGTGTCATCGCAGCCGCGATGCTTCTTCGGGGAGCAAAGCCTTTGGTACTCACCATGCGTTCCTGCACATGGACGCAACGATATCTGAGGGCTCTCGGAGCCCAGGATTTTCTGTTCTTTGATGATGAGCTTTCCTCAGCAGAGAGCGGAAAGCGTGATGAGGAGATCTTTGCACTGTTGCCTTCCCCTCTGACATTTCAGACACTCTTCAATTTCACGTACCGTGGAATCAATGTTGGTCGCAATGTTCTCTCGACTGTTCTTCGCCAGCTGAAAACCGGTAGTGCGGCATTCGATGATCCTGCGGTTCAACAGATGATTCGTAATTGCTTTGTGCGATCGGTGCATACAGCCGATGCAGCATGTCACTTCTTTGAAGCCAGGAGCCCTGATGCGGTTCTTTTTCTCGAGAAGGGCTACACACCGTACGGAGAAATTTTCGATGCAGCAATCGCCAAAAATTTGGATGTGATCCAGTACCATCATGGACATCAGTCGGATCGGCTCGTGATGCGTCGTTATTCAGCGGGGAATAGATTCAGTCATCCTTTTTCTCTCTCTCAGACCAGTTGGGCACGAGTGAAGCAGATGCCTTGGAGTCGCGACCAAGAAGAGCAATTCATGCTTGAGTTAAAGTCCGGTTATGAGAACGGCTCTTGGTTCAATCGGAAGTTTCTGCTCACTGATAAACAACTCAAGACCCCCGACGAGTGCAGGGCGCAGCTAGGGCTTGATCCGAAGAAGAAGACGGCTGTCATCTTCTCCCACGTCCTCTGGGATGCGACGTTCTTCTTCGGCAATAACCTGTTTGTCGATTACGAGCAGTGGCTTGTCGAGACTGTCAGAGTGGCTGTGAAGAATACGAATGTGAACTGGCTGATCAAGCTGCATCCGGATTATGTCTGGAAGGTGAAGCAGCTTGGTCCTTCGGCTGCCGCGCGAGACGCCATTGCGATTCAGGCGGGAATTGGCGAATTACCTCCGCATATCAAGATTGTTCCTCCTGAGATCGACATCAGCACGTACTCGTTCTTCTCATTCACGGATTATTGCATTACCGTTCGGGGTACGATCGGCATCGAGGCACCGTGCTTTGGTATTCCTGTCTTTACAGCGGGTACAGGGCGTTATTCGGGACTTGGTTTTACGAATGATTCGTCTTCACGCGAGGAGTATCTCGAAAAAATGCGTACAATTCATACGTTTCCAGCCTTATCAGAGACTGAAACCGGTCTTGCACGTCGTCATGCGCATGCACTCTTCCAATGTCGCACGCTTCCGTTTACCTCGTGCGAAATCGCACCGACGAAGAAGAGCGGTTCGATTGCTCAGGATGCCATTCTGCGTGTTCGCACTCTCGATGATATTCGAAAAGCGCCGGATCTCACGACGTTTACGAAATGGGTGCTGGAGTCGAAGGAGGAGGATTATCTTGGAAAACTCTGAAAAATGCATCAAATATATGTTATAATAGGACCATGACATTCGGTAAAGGTATCTCTCTCAGGCAATTTTCTCCCGCGTTACGTAACGATGAAGCGCGTCACGAAATTATTCTCGCAACTGTCGAGAGAGACAGTGTGATCGAAGGTTTGCCTCGATTTACAAAAACGACGAAGAGAGAATGTTTGGAAGAAATCAGGAAGGTTTCCTCGAAGCGTTGAGCGCGTCTCTCATGACGATGATCATTGGATCGTAGTTTTGAAGTATGGCTGCTTTTGCTGCTTCGATGTAGCGACCCCTTCCCGCATCAGACGCATCGTAGACGAGAGGTAATCTTCCGGTCTGTACCGAAAGCAAGTTCGTCAGCAGTTTGATGGTTCGTGCATTTCCTTCACGAAACGGATGAATTGCGAGGAATTCGCCTTGGATCTTTCCGATAGCCTCGCAGAAATTTGCATCGGTTTTGAGTCCAGTTGCTGGGTATTTCGACAGGATTTTATCCTCAAATGAATGCATTGCTGCATCCAGATAATCCGGTGGCGGCCATGTTACACCCGGTTTGCTGATCGTTACGGTTCTCCATCGTCCCGCCCAATCGTAGAGATTCGAGAATATTCGTTCGTGCGCATGCAGGATCAGTTCCGAAGTGATAGGAGTCTCCGATCGCACTTCGTTGAGCAGTAATTCATAGGCTCTTGCGAGCGCTTTTTCCTCTTCGATATAGAGTGCATGCAAATCGGTGATGCCTTTCTTGTTTTTGAGAACAGTCTTTGCTTCATCCATATATTCGTTCTCGCTTCCGTTTACTAGGTAACGTGATGACTGCTGCTGATCTTCTTTTCTGGACATGGGGAAAGTATACCTATTCTTGTGGATTGCAGGAGATTATTGAGAATGCGAAAAAGTCATTCTAAACTTGAAAAGGGTGGGTACAATTTGTACGTATCCTTCTATGCTAAATGCCAGAGCCGTGTTTTTTACGCGTCATACACTGTCTCAAACCAATGATGGAGCTGGATGAGTGAGCTGAGTGTGTGCAGACCATAACGTACGTGATTTTTATGGTCACTGTAGATCTGACGGACTTTTTCAATGTCGAAGAACTCTCTCATCCGTTTCCCTTCAAGCATTTCCTCCGCAAGCGGCGTGCATTCACGTCGAAGCCATTTTGCGAGTGGCGGATAGAACGAAGCTTTCGTGAGCGTTTGGAGGTGAGCGGGGAGCAGTGGGTAGTACGTGTCCTTGAGCAGCGCCTTTGTTCTTCCGTATCCCACATGCCAACTGCTCTTCGTTGCATGGGACGCGGCGATCACGAGTGGATCTAAGAAGGGGACGCGGCACTCGAGTCCGCTTGCCATGGTCATGGCATCGGTTAAGCGAAGCGACTCATCGACGAGCCACAGGTCGCGGTCGAATTCCATGAAGTTTCGCACTGGGTCGGATGTAAGATCTGCAAATCGTTCATGGAAGAGAGATGTTGTTTGTGTTGGATCAAGCCAATCTTCACGGACAATTGACATCAATTCCTTCACGGGTCGACTTAGCAGGCGTTCTGCAAGTGCTGGTCCCGGCTGCATCGCAAGCACATCTTTTGGATAGCCGAGAAGTCCGCCTGCGAGTGAACGTATTCCGGACGGGACAAATCGCAGTGCATTCAGTATGCGTGCGATGCGGTAGCGAGGGTATCCACCAAAAAGCTCATCACCTCCTGCACCGCTGAGGACAACATCGACATGTTTCTTCGCCTCACGCGCCATCACGTACTGCGCCATGGCGACTGAGTCCGCATTTGGCTGATCGGATGCGCGTGCGCAGTCTCTGTAAACTTTTCGGCATTCCTCAGCAGTCAGCAGAATCTCATGATGGTCCGTTTCGTAGTGCTCTGAAGTCAGTTTTGCCATCTCCGCATCACGGTTGAAACGCGTTTTGTCTTCATCGTCCCTTGCATCGAACCGAACCGTGAATGTTTTGATCGGTTTTGCCGCATGGTTATTCATGTGATGCAGGACAATCGACGAGTCCATGCCGCCGCTTAAGAATATTCCGAGCGGTTTATCCGAGACGAGATGATCCCTCACGCATAGGTCCATAAGCTCAGGAAAATTTTCACTGAATTCCTGCTTCGATCCGTAGACGGGAGGGGTGATTGCAGTATCGAAGTGCTTGCGGGTTTCTTTCCCGTCTTTCCACGTGAGGATCGTTCCTCGTGGGAGTGAACAAATGCCCTCGCACAGTGTCTCGGGTCCGGGGACGTACTGCAGACGTAGGTACTGTGACAGTGTACGCAGATTCAGTGCAGGCTTTTTCGGAAGACCGACCATGAGTGATCGCATCTCCGAAGCGAAGTGCAGATTTCCATCAACGGTAGACAAAAAAAGCGGCTTGATGCCGCTGCCGTCGCGCGCCAAATGCCATGTCTTCGTTCTTGTATCGTAGAGACCGAAAGCGAACATCCCGCGAAGCAGTTTCACGCAATCGATCCCATACTTCTCATACAGTTTCAGGATCACTTCAGTATCCGTTCCCGTTCTGCAGTTCATATGCTCTGCAGCTTTCAGTTCACGATAATTGAAGATTTCACCGTTATAGACAATGACAACTGTTTTTGCTTCGTTCCACATCGGCTGATCGCCGGCGGGACTCGGATCCAGAATCGCGAGTCGCGCATGTCCAAGGGACACACCGTGTGTTACGAGCGTTCTATTACCGTCCGGTCCTCGGTGTACGAGCGCATTCGTCATCCGGTCGATTCGTGCCTGATCTTCGCCTGTGAAACCGGTAATGCCACACATGGAGGAAGTATAGCGAGAGGTGGGGGAGGTGCGGTAGGTTTGGTAGGTAGGGTAGGTAAAAATTTCCTCAAAACTACATTACCTACCAAACCTACTAAACTTACCCAACCTACCTCACTTTTTCGTGCCGCTTCCTCTCCAGCTGACACCCCTATATGGTGTAATGCTCACATCGGTGAATTGCTCTGTATTGAACCAAGATCGCAGAGCTTCTTTTTTCAAGAAATGTGTCTGCGGTGCATTCAGCTTGTCGAAGACGTTCAAGATATTCTGCTCATACGTCAGTTTTCGCCAGTTTTGGAAGTATTCGTAGTAGGGGAGGAAGCGAACGGGAAGCAAGTAAACGGTGTACACGGGGACATAGACCAGCACGGTCAGTATGTGTGCGATGAGGCGTACGATCGTTCTCGGAAGATGGTGGACGATCAGACTTTTGAGCGGTTCTACCATCCACCTATTCAGCGCATTGCCTTCATATGCGTACACCCAGACGATCACTCGTCCACCTTGCGCGCAGTGACGAGCAATATTCTGGAAAGACTTTGTGGGATCATCCGTGTGATGAAGGACGCCGATCGAGTAGACGACGTCGAACGTCCGCCCGAGATCCATCTGTGCGATATCCGCTTCCTGCACGGTCACATTCGGAAGGTGTGCTGTATTTTTCTTTGCACTTTCTCCTGCATTCAAGTCCACTCCAAGAATGCTTTTGCAGTACGGAGCGACGGTCGCAAGATGCTGTCCGCCCCCGCAGCCACAGTCGAGGACATCTTTCCCTGTAAACGTTTCTTTGGTGTTTGGAGCAATCCAATCCCAAAAGAGCCATTCACTGCTGTTTTTCATTCTCTGCCATTGCCAGTCCCAAGCGGATTGCTTCTCTTGCATGGGAGAAGAGTACAACAAAAATGCTATGCTGCCCCTATGTCTTTTAGAAAAACTGCCGTCACTGCTTCATTTCTCTTTGTTTCTCTTTGGGTATTCCTCGCCCCCGGTCGTCTCTCTGTTCCCGCGTCCGAAACATTCTCCCACGATCCGGGTGATTACAATGCAGCAGCGATTCATCTCGTAACGGATGGAATGTACTCGACCGATGGTATTCATCCTTTCTTCGAGCGGGAACCGGGATACAGCGTTTTTCTCGCAGTGGTGTACCGAATTTTTGGACTGGAGAATCGTCTTGGCATTTTCTTGATGCAGGGAATCCTGACGCTTTTTGCGATACTTCTTTTTGTGACCGAACTCCGTCGTCATGTTCCGAGAGAACGGATTGCATCGATGCTCCTCATCCTGTTTGTACTGCTTCCGTCGGTGTATCACACGGTGTTCAGCGCGTATCGCGAGAACTTTGCTCTCATTCTTGCGCTTTTCTTTGCTCTCTCGTTCCTGCGACTGCAGAGAGCACCATCTTTTTTTGCCGCGACACTGAGCGGAGTACTGCTTGGATCGCTCTTACTCACATACATTCCATTCCTCTTTTTCCCGATTTTTCTGATTCCGCTTGCATGGCTTCTTCCCATGCCGAAGCGCTATCTGGGCGTGGTCATTCTTATCCCGTACGTCTTTATTGTGCTTTGGGCAGGGCGCAATTTGCTGCAGGGCAATGGCTTTCGCATTGCTGCTCCCGAGCGCACGGCAATCATGATCTATGTGAGAGGGGAGCAGGCGGAGCATATTCGCGGGCTCGAGCCACTGCGCTGTCTCTGGGCCGAATACATTTCCAGAAATTGGGAAGGGAGATCGAAGCAATGTTCGTTCAACGGTGTTATGCATGGACTCGTCGACAGCGGTCGACTGAGCAGCGAGACTCCCGCGATGATAGCAGCAGGCGGAAAAGCGAAGATTCTTCAGTTCTTTCCATACTATCTTTGGTTCTCAGTATTTGATGTGATTGAGTTCCATCTGCCCTACGTAAACGGTTGGGGATTTGTGTATAACGCGCTTGCGGCTCTCTCGATGGTGATTCTGTATATCGGTTGTCTCTTTGCAATTTCCTCCTTCCGTAGACCTGAGTATGCAATTTTTCTGCTTCTGATTTTCTATTGTACGGTTATCTTTAGTTTGACGGACGCAACACCGAGGTATCTGCTTCCGATCATCTTCTGCTACGCGGTACTTTCTGCGGTTGGGTACGACTGGGTGTTGTCGAAATGGAGATCACGTCGGTAGCCTGACGATCCTCGATCTGAATATCCCAAGTCTGATCCCGATTTTTGCGAGCAGATACAGCATGAGTGTGTATGGTGTCTGTGCAATCTCTAGAAAGCCTTTCCAGAGACTGATCGACGTATGTGCTTGGTTATAGAATGAGCGTGCCGGCACATGCGTTATCTTGAGGTTTGCAAACCGTGCCATGGCAATGATCTCGAAGCTGAAGAAATAATCGTCTGAGGTCACGGAGAAATCACTACACTCGGCGAGACGCTTGCTGTAGACGCGGAATCCGGTGAAGAGATCCTGCGGTCTTGTGCCGAGGACAATGCCTCCAAGTCCAGACAGAAGTGAGTTTCCGATGTAGCGAATCCACGACATGCCGTCTCTGCGAGGCTGAAGGAGATCGTAGAAGCGATTGCCAAGCACCAGATCCGCACCCTGCTTCATTTGTACGAGTGCGTCGGGGATGGAAGACGTAAATTGTCCGTCACCGTGGATCTCGACGATGACGTTCGCGCCGAGTTCACTGCACTTCTTCAGTCCAAACTTCAAATTCGTGCCGTAGCCACCGTGGGGATGTTTGTAGAAGGGGATGCCGAGGCGCTTTGCTACTTCTTCACTGTCATCTGTCGATTCGTCATCGACGATGACAATGTGGTCGAAGAGCTCTTTCGGAAGGATGCTATACGTGTGCTCCAGAAACGCACCGCAGTTGTAGGTCATGATCATGCCGAAGATGCCACTCTTGTTTTCTGAGGACACAAGGAAAGCTTACTTAGGTTGTTCGATATTGTCGAATATACGCTACAAGCTCGTCTTGCTGATGTTCTTCAAGGATTCTGACGATACGTGCAAGTAAAAAATTCGCACGCTGTACTTCAGGGTCATTATTTGGGAGCCCTTCAGCGATGTGTTCCACGCCGATCTGGAAGAGTAGTCCTATGTCATGTGCTGCAAGAAGAAGACCGGTGCGATTCGGGTCATCGAGGTGACGCTCGATCGCCGCGAGCTGATGTTCGCGCGGTGTTCCATCGGGAGATGCATAGTATATTTTATTGCGATCGAAATCGGCTTTGCGCCACCGCTCCTCCATCGTCGTGGTGCGTAGCCACTCTCCATAGAACTCATGTTGCCCAAGAGCACCGAGTACATACGCTGCCGGTTGAACGACGGCGACCATTGCAGTGTTGTTCATACGCATTGCCTCATCACACATCTCAACAAGCACCATCGTCATCATTGCGTCCGGTTGCCAGTCCTTCCATGTTTGGCTGAGAAGTGTTGCCATTGCACCTGCTTTACTCGGATCACGTTCCCAAGTATCTACAAGAATGTCTGCTGCAAAATCTAGTACGAGTGCTCGTCCCTCTCCTGTGGGCAAATTTTCCCGAATCATTCTGACGGCGTCAGCCGTATACTGAAATTCATTCAAGAGAGTTTCCAGTTGTTGTTTGTTGCTTATACTAGCGAGAACAGTGCGTACTCGAGTTTGCGTATCATCTGCATCCCCAGAAAGTTTGTCGATATGATTCAACGAACCTGTACTCATTTCTGCTTCAGAAACGTCTTCTTGCTGATTGCTTTCAGAGAGTGGGTCTTCAATCATACAAATAATAATATACATTTATTACTATAAAATGTCAATGAAAGTACTGCTTACGATTATTGGATTTAGAAAATCTCAATGTCTCCGATCGGCATGATGAACTTGCCTCCCTTTGCGATGAATTCCTTCTCTTTTCCCGCAATGTGATCACGAAAACTCCACGCGAGCAGAAGGTAATAATCCACGTCACGCTTTCTGGCTTCTTCCGGAGAAATGATCGGAATATGCGACATCGGCATGCAGAGCCCTTGTTTCTGCGGCAGTCCGTCGACGCAGAAATCGATGATCTCGTGCGTGATGCCTGCATAGTTCAGAATCGGCACTCCTTTTGCGGCTGCTCCGTACGCTGCGATACGCTTGCCCTGTGCTTTTAGTTCCGTCAGTGTTTTTACGAGTTTGTTCTTCGACTTCTCGACGTCTTTCGCAAGCTTCTGATACGTTTCGAGCTTGTCCCAACCTTTTGCGAGCTCTTCTTTTGCGAGTTCTGCTACACGCGGATGTACCGGATGATGACCCTTGTGACCGAAGAAGATACGGATCGAGACGCCTTGGAATGGGAGCATCTCGTAATCAAAAATTTCTAGATCGAATTGTTTGTAAAACTCTATGAGAGGGCGAATCGCGTAGTACGACATGTGCTCGTGGTAGACGTCGCCGTAACCGAGTGTGTCGAAGATATATCCGAGGTAGTGCGCTTGGATGATGCCGACACCGTCGTCTGCAATGAGTTCCTTAAAGCCTTTCATCACGTCGGCTTGCGCTCCGATATGCGGAATCGAGTTATTGCCCATGACGACTTTTGCTTTACCGTGGGTCTTTACAACTTGCGCTGCAAGTTTGCTCGTGAAGAAGTCATTGATCGTCTCGACGCCGCGTGCGCGAGACATTGGTGCAATATTCTGCGCAGGTTCGATATTCAGCGTCTTCATGCCTTTGATTTCCCCAAGGAGTACGCCGTCGTTGCCGCCGACTTCGATGATGAGGTCACCGGGCTTCAGGAACGTCTCCGTCACGAATTTTGCGTACTCTTGAAAGTGCACGGGGGTGTTGCCGACACCCGATGAAACGAATTGGTACTCTGAGAAAAGCTCTTCTTTGGATACGTCGTCGAGGAGTTGCACCAGGTTGCAGCCTTCACAGAAATACAGTTGCAGCGGATACATGGTTTCAGGTTGCTTGATCCAGCTTCCCGGCTTGATATTGAGATTCGCCTGAGGTTGATCGTGCAGATCGAGCACCATCTTCACGTCCTTCGAGCCGCACATCCTGCAATATGTCTGGTGAACGATCATAGAGTTTTCAGATAGGAGTGAAGCCATGTTTTGACATCGGTCTTGATTTTCCAGCCCAGCAGTTCTTTTGCTCGGCTGACATCTGCGAGATGCTCATCGAGATCGAAGCTGCGACGGGGGATCGTCTCGATCTTGTCGCTCACGATCTCTGCAATTTCACGGATCGTATAGTTATAGCCTGAGGCGATATTGATAATTTCGCCTTTGCCGACGTTGTCGTTTGCAAGCGCCATGCAAAACGCTTCTGCGATATCCCCTGCGTACACGAAGTCGCGCCTAGCACTTCCGCCTCCTGTCGCTGCCGTTTGGGTCACGGGAATCGGTTTCCCTTCCTTTCGGCACTGGTAGAACTTTGCGAGGACTTGATCCTGTCTTTGATTCTCGCCAAAGACCTGGAAGAGTCGGAAAATCACCGTCGGCAAACCGTTATCGGCGTAGTACCGTAGGAACCGCTCCATCGTGTATTTCTGAAGGGAGTAGGGTTCATTCGGGAATGCCGGGAGTCCTTCGTGCCACGGGAGAGGCTGGTTGCCGTACAGAGATGCCGTCGACGGGTAGAGAAATTTCTTCACCCCTGCCTGCTTACTAAGTTCAAGCATTTTTACTCCAAGATCGACGTTGTTGTACGTGGTTCCAATGGGATCTTTCATACAGCCTGGGATACTCGTCTCGAATGCAAGGTGGACGACAGCGTCCATTCCTTCGACGCTTTCAAGATTCTCGATGTCTTTCTGAATGAATGCGAAGTTTTCCGACGGTTGCAGCAGTCTGCATGGCAGTCGATCGATGCCTGTGACGGAAGCTCCTTCTCCCAGAAGTCTTGGGATGAGGTGAGAAGCAATAAAGCCCGATGCACCGGTGACGAGCACCTTCTTTCCTTTCAATGTCATCGATAGAGCTTGTTCCATGTGTTCTTCAGAAAGCGGAAGTAATGTGTGCGGTCCCATCCGGGCTCTTTCTTCCACTTGTTGTAGGGAAGTGACATGCCTCGTTTCTCCATATTGAGTGCGCCTTTGAGGCCATATTTCGCAGCAAGACGCCGAAGGATCACCTTCTGCTCAAGGTTATCTATTTTGCACTGTACGGGCAAGCTGAAAGCAAATTCCAGAATCCGCCGATCGAGGAATGGGCACCGATTCTCGATGCCGAATGCACCTGCCATCCGGTCACCCATCTGGAGCAGACTCGGGAAGACCAGCTTGAAGTCTGCAAAGCCCATGGCATTCACAGGATCAGGGAACATTTCGAAGTACGGTTTCAGTTTTTCCCGAACCAATTCGAAATATTTGTCGTTGCGGCAGGTGAGGCGAGCGAAATCGCCGACGTAGTCAGGGGTACCGAAGTGCTTGCCAAAGAGGTAGTCGTAGGAGGGGAATTGCTTCCGTAGGGCATATTCTCGCGCGACCGGGAGGTAGCGCACGTAACCGCCGAAGAGTTCGTCCGCGCCTTCGCCGGAGAGAATCACTTTCACATTTCTCGAGGCTGCCTCTGCCAGTTTCCACATGCCGAAGAAGCCGAAGGATCCGACAGGGAAATCCAGATGCTTGAGAATCGTCGGGATTTTCTTGAAGAATTCTTTCCTGAGCTCGGGCTTTCCGCTGTCGAAGTAGTACTGATGGTCGAACGTATGGAGTTTTGAGAGGATCGACGAGTCGATGCCGCCGGAGAAGTAGAGTCCGATCGGCACATCGCTTCGGATCCGGAGCTTCACCGCATCTTTGATGAGACTTTCAAGTTCCTCATCCGCAGTCTTCAGTACAATGTCGTGCGGCTGAAACTTCCAGTATTCGACGATTTTGCTATCACCTGTTTCGGTGTCCATCAGCATGTAGTGAGCCGGCGGAATTTCGTACACGTTCTTCCAGAGAGTGGTGAGAAAGCAGTGTTGGAATGCTTCGAAGAAATCGTCTTCCCGTTTCTCGAGCGGCAGAACTTTTGCGAGTGCTTTTGCTTCGGAAGCGAAGACCAATCGCTTGCCCTTCTTATAATAGTAGAGTGGTTTTTCTCCGCAGATATCACGTGCGAGGAGGAGCGTCTTCTTCTTGCTGTCATAGATTGCGCAGGCGAACATGCCGTTCAATTTGTCGAACATTTTGGTTCCCCACTGTCGGTAGGATTTAAGAAGCACTTCGGTGTCTGATGTCGTTGTGAAGATCCAGCCGTGCTTCTGCAGTTCTTTTTTGAGTTCCAGATAATTATAAATCTCTCCGTTGTAGCAGAGCACGAAGTGATCTTCGCGGTAGGGAGCGAGTCCGGGAGACTTGAGATCGATGATCTTGAGACGTCCCATGCCGAGTGACAGATCGCCATCACGAAAAACACCCGATTCATCAGGCGCACGGTGCTCCTGTGCATCGATCATCTTTTCGACGCCTTCTCCCGATGTCATTCCGCAGATGCTACACATAGATATTGCGTCTATTTAATATGGATTTAGCCTACTGCTCAAGGGCATGCTTCGAGACGCACTCGCTGATGCTCGCGCTCCTCAGCATGACAATACAGATAACTGTCATGGTGAGGAGCTCCTCAGAGCGTCTCGAACCATGACAGTGACATGCATTCTTCAGGCTTTTCCTTGTAGACTTGTATCATTGTGCATTCGAGTCGTTTCCACTTCCCTCTGGCCACCATTACGCTTGGTTTTCTATTTTCAGCAGCAGTTCTCCTTCCCCATGCACTGCAGCGATTCGATGCAGAGTACCCCTTTCGCGGCATCGAGATCATGGGAACGGATGCCGAGAATTATTACGCGGCGCGCGTTCGGGATGTCGCTGACGGTTTTCCTTCACTTGGTAACGCATACTACGCAGATCTGAAAGATACGCCGTCAGTGCAACCGCCTCTTCCGGAACTCGTTGTTTCAACCATTGGTCGCATACTTTCAATAGATCCTGTGAGTGCGTTCGTTCTCTGCAAGGGTCTTTTTGCATTTCTCCTAACCATCGCAATGGTCGGTGCGTTTGCATCGATGACAAGCATGCCGTGGATATCTCTGGCTTCGGTCTCCGTGCTTCTCTTCGCGAATGCATTACTCAATGCTCCATGGGATCTCTTTGCGATTCTTCGGGGTGAACTGTCACCGGGCTTCCTCCGCTTTGCGCGTCCGATTAATCCGCAGTGGCCGGTGTTCCTCTTTTTTACAACACTCTGGATTCTCTCTTCATGGATGCAGGAGCGAAGGACGTGGAAAGTTGCTATTGCTGCATTTACAACGCTTCTGATGCTTTATTCCTATGTGTACGCATGGACGTATATGGGAGTGATTGCTTTTCTGTTGCTCCTTTATTTTTTCTTCAGATTCGATAGGCAGCGTCAGCGTGACTTGTTGTTTTATTTCTTCATTCTTTTTCTCGGAGGACTTCCGTACCTCTTTCATATATTCGGTACAATGCTTCACCCGTGGTATGCGGAGTCTGCAATGAGACAGGGGCTCGTTCCTTCGAGACATCTTGTCCTTGGCGCTTGGGTTCTTCTCTTTTTGCCACTCTCAATAGTGACGCGTCGTTACTTTACGAAATCATGGCCACTACTTCCTGTTCTTGCTATTGGCGGTCTGATTGCTCTCAATCAGCAGATAATTACCGGTTCGGCTCTCGTGTCGCATCACTATCACTGGTACTTCATTCAACCTGCTGCGAGCATTGTGCTGCTGATTTCTGTTTTTGTTTGGATTCGTAAGTTTCTGCAACCGCGCGTTTTCGCCTCTCTGCTGTTTGCCGTCGGTCTTTTTTCGGTGATCTTCGGGTTTTTTCAGCAATGGGATATCTATCAGGTGCAACGGCAGCAGTGGGGTGAGTTGCAGAAAACCTCTGATCTGTTTTCTTTCCTGCGTCAGCATACGAAGCCGGGGATTGTCGTTGCCGGTGCAAGCGAAGGCTTCATCGATGATTATGTTCCGATCTATACCTCAGCGGATGTGTATGCAACGCTCTATGCGAACCTCTTTCTTGTTTCTCGTGAGCGTGCTCAGGATGGATTCTTTTTTCGCTTATGGATGAATGACATCACCCCGGATGACGCTGATAAGCGACTGCCGACCGATCTGCGTTTGGATCTCAGTAGTGCGCTGCATGCGATTTATTATCGGGAAGCTGCTAAAGATATGCGTGCGATTCCGGATGCGGAAGTTCGTGATGCAGCAAGTGAGTACCGTCGGTACTACGCGCTCTCGCTTGATCAGAAACTGAAACTCTATCGGTTAGATATTCTGGTTATCGAGAAAGCAGACAAAGAAACGTCTGCGGTGCGTGCGGTCAGGGCAATTGGAAAAGAGGTCTATGACGACGCTCAGTTTACTGTTGTTGAATTGAGGAACAATTAGTTCCTTTTGCCATCGTAAGGCGCTCGCTTGCAAGTATCTCCGCAATGCCACACAGCAGACTCGTTCGTTTTCTGCTTCTTTCTTCCGCGAGAACAGTCGACCGAAAACATATGCGACGAGCGTAGTGACTGCTCCTCGGATTGCTGCTCGTGATGATGCGCGGTCGTATCCGCAGCGCGTGCTGAAACAACTGGATGATCTGCGCAATCGTCGTCGGTTCCTCCGATGCAATGATTTTTGTGATAATCGAACCGCTTCCCCGTACTTGTTGTAGGCATCGCAGAATCTCTAAGGCTGCATCCCGCACGTGAATATAGTCGCGGATTGTATCGAAGGGCACGAAAATTTCCACAGGTTTTTTCTGCAGAATGCTGCGAGCGATGTGCGTGAGTAGTCCCTGCTTTTTTCCTCGGGATTGATTCGGTCCGTACAGCGTTGAGAGTCGTGCGATCAGAACTGATGTTTTTGGATGTGCTTTTACCCATGTTTGAATGAGCTTTTCCTGCTGTAGCTTCTCTTCTCCGTAGGGAGAGAGTGGGGAAACGGTCGATGCTTCGCAGATCGTTTCTTCGGTCGATCCTGCGTATATGCCGCCGGCGGAGCTTGCGAAGACAATCGTTCCTTCGGTTTCTTGCATCGCTTTGTGAGACCCAATTCTTTCGAGCAGGAACGAGAGTATATCTGTCTCCTCTTCGAGTTCCGCTTTGCTGCTACTCATGATGCTTCGCCCCGCCATCCAATGCAGTTCCCATGACTCATTTGTTCCAATGGTGTGTGCAAAGGCTTCGATTGCTTGGCTGAGCTGCTGCTGAAGGATTGTGTTTTCAGTCCATCGTAGAGCTTTAGGTTCGCTGAAGAGAGTGATGTCTTGCTCACCGTCAAGTGCCTTCTTCGTTGCGGAACCGAGGAGACCTCCTCCGCCGAGGATCCAAATGTGTCTCATGGCTTCTGGAAGCGTACGGGCTTCGTCGAGACTGCGTAGAGGGGTTTTCCCATGACGATAGTCATCGTCACGGCCAGATACTCCGCGATGATTCCGAGAGCCGTGAGAATGCACCCCGAGAAGAATGCGACGACGATAACGATGGATGCCCAGCCTTGGACAGGGACTTCGAGATGGAACTTAACCCAGAGTGTGTAGATCGTAATGAGGATCGCGAGAAAGACTGATCCAAAGCCCATGAGTGTGATGAGCCGAAGAGGCTTTGTGCCGGACGTTAGTAGTAGTTGCCAGAAATGCTTGAGGAGCTTCCCGAGAGAATACCCCGATGGGCGACCCATTTCCGGTCGAAGCGTCACTTTGCAGTGCGCCGTTTGTGCTGTGATCCAGAAGAGTGCGACGTCGAGGAAGACGCCGCTGCCGCAGTACGCTGCGAGGCTTCTTGCCGTCTCGCCGTCGACGAGGCGGAAGCTGTTGAAATACATCACTTCGGGATTACTGAGCAGCACCGATGCAAGTTTCTTTGCACCTGTACTGAGAAGGTTCCGGAAGAAGCCATGCGGAGGCGGGTTCTTCGGCTCCGCGTAGACCAGTTGTGCATTCTCTTCGATTGCCGTGTCCAGCATGGATGCAATGTCTAGAGGATTTTGCTGTCCGTCTTCGTCCATCGTAATGACAAAGTCCCCGGTCGAGCTCGCCATGCCGGCGAGTGTTGCCGGATGTTGTCCGTAATTTTTCGAGAGCCAGACGGGTCTCACGAATGAATACTTCTTCGCAAGTTCTTCGAGGACTCGGTCGGAATTGTCGGGTCCGCAGTCGTGCACAAGCACCACTTCGGTGACAGAGAAGCGTCGCCCGCTTTGTGTTTGCTTCTCAGTAGTCAGAGGTTCGATCTCGCGCATCAGTATAGGAAGTGTCTTCTCTCCCTGGTAGACAGGGATGACGATACTGAGGCGGTGGAGAGGGGAGTCGGACACGAGAAGAGTTTAGCAGATGCAGATGCTTGAAAGTATAAATTCCAAAATTCAAAAACCAAATTCCAATATGTTTCACTGCACCTTGGAATTTGGGTTTTGGCATTTGGATTTTTCCTTTTCCTATTTTCTACCTCTTCCTCGCTATCGCATAGAACTGCCCTGCGCCATGAATTGCCGTCGGGTACCACCCGAAGAGGAGGTCCAGAAATTTCACCGGAAAGAACACGAGTGGCGTGAGCAGACACAGGACGTTGTAGAGGGGTTCCCATCCGAAGGAGAAGACAATCGAGAACCATGTGCAGAGTTGTCCCATGAGGGCAGAGCTAGCTCCTGCTCGCACGCCGATATCTTCTATCTCTCCCGCCTTCAGGAGTTCTCGAAGTCCTGTGATCGACCAGCGATAGAAATCATTGGGGCAGGCGTGGAACGGATAGACGAAGGGGATCACGATGTACATGGCTCCACCTGGCTTCAGTACGCGATACATCTCTGCGACGATCTTTCCCGGATGCGGAACGTGTTCGAGGAGGCTTTCGCAGAGGATGCCGTCGACCGAGCCATCCGGAAGTGGAAGCTCTTCTGCATTTGCAACGAGGTCGACTTCTTTGTAATAGAAAATGTCGGTATTGATGATATCCGGATGCGGTCTATGAACTCCCGATCCGATATTGAGCATCAGAGCGCCTTTCTGGTAGCGACGGAGGAAGCGTTTTGCCGATACTCCGGTGAAGCAGACCGGGCTGATCATGAAGATTAAGAAGACATAGAGCTTCGGCGATTTCCGGAGCAAAGTCTTCACTGTGTTGATGAGCCCCGTACGTTCTTCATCCATGTGGCTTGCGAGATCCGCAGCAACAAAAGAGGGGACACCGTGTTGATCGGGGAAAAATTCGTTCGTTTTTTGGCACCGGTATCCGTTTCCCTCGCGAACGAGAGGAGTTTTGGAGGTGGGATGGACGAAGGGGAGAGTTTGCATTGGTGGCGAGGAGCCTAACGTATTCGATGCTTCATTGGAATCGTATTTTGAGCATCGTCAGTATTCCCTTTACAGCATCCTTCCCGTTAATCTTCTTTCCCTCTTCGAACGTTCTCGGCTTGTACGTGATCGCGCATTCGCGGATCTCATGTCCGAACTTCAGCGGGTACGCCGCAAGCTCCGCCTCGAGCTCGAACCCTCGTGCGGTGAGTGGAAGGCTTCGGAGAATGTTTGTCGGGAAGAGTTTATAGCATGTATACGAGTCCGTGAGATGTCCCCCGAAGAGGATATTGATGATCCCTGTGAGTGTTTTATTGCCCAGAAGATACAGCGAGTAGATATTCGGATTCTTTGCGAGGAATCTTGAGCCGAAGACGATACTCCTCGGGTGTGCTTGCGCTTCTTTCAGCAGCGTCAGAATTTCTTTGGGGTCATACTCAAGATCAGCATCTTGAATCACGCAGTACTCGCCAGTTGCGTGTTTCAGTCCTTCTCGAATCGCTGACCCTTTTCCGCCGTTCTGTTTCGTGACGACGATGTCTTCTGGCCTCTTTTCCCGCTGCAGGATCTGAAGCGATCCGTCTTTCGATCCGTCGTCGATATAGACGATCTCACTCTCCGGCAGAGCCGCACTCAGTGCATGCATTACCTCCGCGAGCGTTCGCTCTTCGTTGTAGATAGGGACGAGGACAGTTAAGAGCGGCATGTGAGTGAAAGCATAGCGAAAAAGATTGACGAAAAATATGGATTTGCTATACTGGTTACGTCGAGTTTGGTACGCCCTTTTGGGCGAAACGAATCCCACCCCTTAACGGGGTGGTTTTTTTGTTACAAAATTCCGAGCTGGTGGACCGTGGGGGAATCGAACCCCAGTACCAAAATGTCGAGTTTGGTACGCTGCCTGGCCACGGCCCCCGTGCTTGGTAGTACGAACGTACACCCATGACGGATTATGTGCAATATCTTTAGGCAACCCCGAACGGATGCACCTGCAATGCAAGACCGATCGATGTGCCTATTCCAAGCAACAGTATTGATGTTGTCAGTAGTTTGCTAACGACAGTATCCCGTTTCGCGAGCGCAAGAATTGTCAGTGGATAGACGGGTGTGATCACGCGTCCGATACTTGTGATCGATCCCCAGATGTAATCGGGCATGATGAGCATTAGGCACAGGAAGCAGAAAGCACCACAGGGGAAGAGTTCCAGTGACCTTGTCTTCACGATGTCTCGTCCCGTCCAAAGTAGACAGGGAATCACGAAGCCCAGAAGAAGTGCGACCGACGAGAGTGTGTATTGGTTGTATCCGCGATTTCCGATCAGGACATCGAAGGCGGCACGTCCGGGGAACTGATGCGCAGCAGCACTCATGAGGAAGGGGATATTTCCGAAGATAATGTAGATGAGGCTGTGAAGTGCCAAAAACGACAGAACAGGAATAAGAAGTTTTGCCGCATCGATCGGTTTTTTCTTCAGGAGTGAGTAGCCGATCAAAAATCCGATCAGCAGAATATTCACTTCACGCGCAAGAACGACAAGTGACAGTAGAAGCACTGTCAGCCAATCGATTTTCTTCTGCTTCTCTATTCTGAGCAGTGTCGCTGTGATGAGAAGAATCGTCAGCGGTTCCGCGAGCGTGAAGTGCATTGCGACCATTGCAGCCGGACAGAGGCCGAGCGCGAGGGCGGAAAGTGCGTGATTCTTGTTGCGTCGCAGCATCAAGAATGCGGCTCCGAGTAGTGAGACGATGTTGATCAGGACAAATGCAAACGGGAGAGCGGATTCGTTTCCGAATGAAAGAACATAGGCTGCAAATGCCAGGAGAAAGCGCTGATAGGCATATGAGCCTGGATTTTTTTCCGTCAGTTCATGCCATCTCGCAGGACTGAAAATCACAGGCATGTTCCTCGCGATTTGGTAGTACTGGGCACCGTCGTAACTTGGAACCTTGAGGATCACGAATTCCTTCGGCATCGGTTGGCTCTGATGCAGCACATCGTCCATATGAAAAACCGATGTAAGGTTCCAGTCATAGTTTCGAATATTCATTGCAACCGAAAGGGTCAGCGCGAGAGCCAGCAGCGCGATCGGCCAGAAACGCTTGAGTACTCCGTTCATAGCGCGAGGTACGCGATATCGCTCTCTTTGAATTTTTCCTCATTCCACATCGACTTGAGATCGTAGAAGATGCCTGTCTTCTTGAGTGCGCTGATGAAGTCTTTCTCTTTCAGTGTTCGAACGTACTCCGCATGCGGCACTCCTGCGACGATCACGTCGAAAGGACCGTCTTTCATCGATCCGTACTCAAAGCCAAGAGCTTTCACTTGCTCCTTTGTAAGTTCTGGATCATGCGCGGAGACCGTGCAGCCGGACTCTGCAAGCTTTCGGATCACATCGTGAATTTTCGAGTTTCTGGTATCCGGAATGTTCTCTTTAAACGTCAGCCCGAGGACGAGGATCCTCGCGCCAAGTGGCGAAACACCACGCTCCGCAAGCTTCTTCGTGATCTGCCGCTCGATGAAGGTCGACATCGTATCGTTCATCTTTCGTCCGGCACTGATCACTTCGGTGTGCATCCCGAGTTCTTTTGCCTTATGCACGAGATAGTACGGATCGACGCCGATGCAGTGACCTCCAACTAAGCCCGGTGAGAATTTCAGGAAGTTCCACTTCGTGCCGGCGGCTTTCAGTACATCGCTCGTACGGATGCCGAGTCTATCGCAGAAGCGTGCGATTTCATTCATCAGTGCGATATTGATGTCACGCTGCGTGTTCTCGAGTGCTTTCGCGAGTTCCGCAACACGGATATTCGGTGCCTGATGAATGCCTGCCGTCACGATTTTTCCGTACACTTTCGCCAGCCACTCAGTCGTCTCTGAGTCTTGTCCCGCAACGATCTTGATGATCTTGTCGACGGTGTGTTCTTTGTCACCCGGGTTAATGCGTTCCGGCGAATATCCGACGGTAAAATCTTTACCGCAGACGAGGCCGGACTCTTTTTCGAGGATTGGAGCACAGATATCTTCGGTTACTCCGGGATAGACAGTTGCTTCGTAGACGACGACCGTTCCCTTCTTCAGATATTTGCCGATTGCCGCACTCGAAAGCTCGAGTGGCGAGAGATCCGGTTCGTTCACGTCATCAACGGGAGTCGGTACTGCAACGATGATCGTATTTGATTTGCCGATCACCTCTGGATCCGATGAGTACTCGATTTGCGTATTCTTCAGTTGCTCAGACGTCAGTTCATGCGTCCAGTCCTCCCCGTTCTTCAGCGTCTCAATGCGCTTCTTATTGATATCGTATCCGTACGTCTTCCAGCCCGTTCGTCCGAACGCCGCCGCAAGCGGTAGACCGACGTACCCAAGGCCGACGATACAGATGACAGGTGTTTCGGATTTCTGAAGCATGCGTGGATTGTACAGGGGAGTTCGGGCTGAAAACAGCGCAGTGTAGAGACGCAAAATTTTGCGTCTCTACTCCTATCGCACCTCTTCTCTGTTACACTCCCTCATATTTCCCATGTCCACAACACTCCTCCCTCGCCATCGTCAAATCGTTCTCCTCTTCGCGATCGCGTTCTCGCTTCTCGCAATTTTCCCGTACGTGCTGCACACATTCCATCCTTCTTTTCAGGGATTCACAGTGATCCGCGACAAAGACTTTGGCAATTACTACAGCCGATTTGAGCGCGCTCTCACCGGACATCCGGAGGAGGCGGGAAATGGGATTACGCCTGTCGGCAGCGGGATTACAGGTATGCAGGATGCAGGTATGGAAGCGGCAGTCGGTACGCTGCTTTCGTGGACAGGTCTCTCCGCTCCACCGCTTGCGATCATCATTAGTGCAATTCTTACAGGAGTGTCTTTTTATCTGTTCTTTGCACTCTTCTTTCTTCTGGGTTTCTCGCATCGATTGTCGCTTCTCGTGGCTTCTACGTACTACTTCGTTCTTCTGCATGTTGTGTCGCGAGTCGTGCATCCGGGGTGGAGTCTTGTTCTTACACTTCTGGCACTGCTTTCATTTATCGATTTCTCCCGTCATCCGACAGTTGTCCGGGCAATTATTTCCGGGCTTTTTCTTGCACTTCTTCCATACGTCTACTTCTGGTCGTGGACCTATGTATGGGGCGTGTGTTTCTTTGCAGCCCTTTTTCTTCTGTTCACGCGTTCGGACGATGCAATCAAGAAACGATTTCTACGTCTACTTCCAATTGTTGCCGTCTTGCTCCTCCTCTCTTTGCCCGTTGTCTGGCGCGTGCTGTTCACGCTGAAGGGACCTCTTGGAGCAGAGGTCTTTATGCGCTCGGATTTTGTGAATACGAGAGGCGTGGAATCACCGATTCGTTCTGTTCTTCTTGTGCTTCAGACATTGTTGATTCTTTCGCTGTTTCCCAGATTCAAAAATAGTAGTCGCTACACATGGGTTCTCGTATTTCTTTTCGGAATTGTCGCAGCGATGCATCAGAACGTGCTTCATGGAAAACTTCTGATGTTCAGTTCGCACTTTTATCCGTTCCTCATGATTTCGACATTGATTGCCGGATGCTTTGCACTGAGCGTTCCTCTTGATCGCATCAGGAAATCTCTGATTCTGTCCATCACAGCATTGTTTCTTGCGGGTGCTGCGGTCGATTATCTGCCTGGGTACAAGTTCTTTGTTCCGACTCCTCCAAATTTTGCCGACCAACACCTGCTTCCTGTGATTACATTCTTACAAGGAGGGGAGCGGGAGACTGTGCTCACCGATATGACAACAGGGAGAGTGGTTACGGCGTGGACCGATGACGGTATCGTCTATACGACGCACTCGCGTTTTCTCTTCATCAGCGACAGTGATATGGCAGAACGGTACTGCGTTAGTTATCTGTTCTCTCCTGCAATGCCGGACGCACACAGATCACTCTATATGGAATACAATCCGATCCTTACTTCTGCTGAGATGCGTGAGAAAGAACGGACGCTTGTGAGTGAAGCATGCAGTCGCGTTCGGAATGACCCCGGTCAGTATCTGGAGAAGTATGGCGTGACGCATGTACTCTGGAACTCTGCTGAACTTCCGGATTGGAATATGAAGATGTATCCGGAACTTCGTCTTGTACCTCAGGCAAGCGGGACGGGGTTTGTACTATATCGATGGGTTCGTTGAATTGTCATGGTGAGGAGCACCGCAGTGCGTCTCGAACCATGATCTACTTCTTCCTCGCAACCACTTCCATCATATCGCCAAGATTCAGCGGGACTGGCCAGTTGCTCATATGGAGCCATTTGAAGGGTGTCCCAACAATAAGCGCAAGTGCTGGATGAAAGTGTTCCAGTCTGCTTGCCCAGTATCCGAGAGTGAAGACTCTCGTATAGGAACGCATCAAAACAACTTCGAAGCCGTGTTTCTCGAGCATCTTCCTCAGTGACGAGCGGGAGAAGTAGTAGAGGTGCAATGGATTGATGCCCCACCAGCGACGTCCCAGTAGTCTTGCGACAAAGCTGCCGATATCGGGAGTGGTGATATACAGGCAGCCGCCTTTTCGCATCACTTTTTCAACAGCGCCGATCAGTCGGCTCGTATCCGGGTCATGTTCGATGTAGTCCAGCATTGTCACGGCATCGAATCTTCCTTCAAGGCCTGGGAGTGTGTGGATGGTTCCTCTGTGAACGGCTGGAATGCCACGTTCATGTGCTCTCGATACCGCCCAGTGCGAGAGATCGACTCCTTCGACCTGCCATCCGCGATCTTTTGCTTCTTGCAAAAATCCTCCGGTTGCACATCCTATATCCAGCATCAGCCCTTTCGATTGTGCAGGGAGCATGCAGGACTCCAGAAGACTGAGCCCTCTTTTGAATGTCAGTCGCCTTGTAAAATCTTCACGTTCGTACACGGCATCTTCCATCGTGACATAGAGATCTTGAATCGACTCGGGTGACAATCGGCAGTCCGAGAACGTGAGTCCGCATGTCCGGCATCGCCAGATGTCCCAACACGTACTGTGCTCTTCTTCTGTAATACGGTACTTCTTCGGAACAGCATCGCCTTCTTTTGCATGAAAAAGCTGCACACATGGGACATCGGCTTCGCAGAAATTGCAATGAAGTGACATAAAAAAGGAATGTGGGTGCGAGTCTACGTCAGCTGACATCGTTAGTCTAATTCCCACAAGCTCCATCCATTTCCTCTTTGGACCTCATGGAAGAAGCGAATATTTTTCCATTCCGGATGCAGTCGCTCGTTCCATAGCAACCACTTCACATTATATTTTGTGAGAAATTTCTCTGGTTCTTTCAATACAGGAGCGCAGATTTCTTGCCATTCAGTTTTCTTCGCAGCAATGAGGTCCTTCGCTTTTGTCTCGACGACTTCCGATGCAAGCCACTCGAGATCCGGTCCGTTTGGTGAGAACAGTTCCGAGAGGCAGTATCGTTCGGCATATTCGCGGTTGCTGACGAGCATGTGTTTTACGTACGCTGTGAAGACAACGTCATCGTCGGTCCATGAAGTCACCATGTGCGAGGAGACTTTGTCGCTGAGGACTGTTTGGCGATGTCCATCATCGAGAATCTCGATCGCAGGACGCAGATGCGCGATATCCCGAACGTAGTAGTTGCCGGCGAGTACCGACCATACCGAGCGGAAATCCCATAGACCGAAGATCAGAAAAATGCTTGCAAGTCCTGTGAGGATACGTGCACGCGGAAGAGAGGGGATCGACCATGCCCAGACGCCGACGAAGAGTGCAGAGAGACAAACAAAAGGATAGAAGTGGCTCGAGAAACTGAAGATGATCCCGTGGATCAGGTTCTGATACATCGCCGTTGCAATGCCGAGTATTGCTGCGAGGGGGAGAAGCCAGCGTTCTATGTCTCTTTTCGTCTTCCGTGCGAGAAGGATCGAACAGAAAACAAGAATCGCAATCAGAATCGCACGCGGAATGGATTCTACGCCGCGTGAGTGGATGATGGTGCTTCGGAAAGCCGTCTCGGTGAAGATTCCACCAGCGCTGAAAGATGAAACGAGATCAATGATAAAGGGGAGGGACACGATGCCTGCGATGACGCTGCTTATGAACAAAGCGTTCGTTCGTTTTGATTTGAGCGCAGAGGCTGGCGTGTAGGCGCAATGCAGGACAAAAAGCCACCCGAATAAACTCCAAATGTATGTCCAGCTCCAGAAATACACTTGGGGAAGAATGCCGAGCAGGATGCCCGTGAGTACCGTGGACCACGTTCGTGGTTTCAGCCAATTCTTCCACAGAACGAAGATTGTCGCGATGGAAATCGGAAGGGAGAGTGACATGTTCACAGGTTTCTGCAGTGCACTGAGAAATACGGTGACGTACAGGATCGATCCTAGAAGTGCGGTGCTCCATGGAACAAACGATCGAAGGAGATTGAGCAGCAGGAGAAAAACCCACGGTGTCAGCA
Organism: uncultured Candidatus Peribacteria bacterium; assembly: GCA_964597665.1. GTDB lineage: Bacteria > Patescibacteriota > Gracilibacteria > Peribacterales > Peribacteraceae > SICN01. Next base: position 52,196 of record CAZQYX010000009.1, read on the forward strand.
AAATCGTCAGAAGAAACATCACCTGCGGTGCTTTGAGACTCGTCCACGAGAATGCAGTGCCGACAATCAGTTCGACAAGTGCCGGAGCACTGCCGTCTGCAGCAGGAGAACCTCCAGTGACACCGTTTCTGACCTCCTCCGTTCTTCCAAGAAGCGCAGCTTTGACGCGCGCAAGATAGTGACCGTCATCCGTCGTGGTTATTTTCAGAAGCACTGGCTCTGATGCTCTCAAATAAAAAAAGACTTGTGGCAGGCTGAATGACACACTGAGGACGAATACGATCAGCAGGTGGATGAAGGTGCGGGTGCGTTCGGTCATGAGAATACTGTACACTTGTGTCGTGTTGCACGGAAAACGCATCATCGTTGTCATGCCCGCCTACAACGCGGGGAAAACGCTGGAAGATACCTATAGAGATATTCCAAAGGACATTGTCGATGAGGTGATTCTCGTTGACGATTGCAGCAGAGACGACACGGCGGCGAAGGCAGCTGCACTCGGGATCACGACGATCGTTCATGACAAGAATCGCGGATACGGTGGTAATCAGAAAACCTGTTACAAGACCGCTCTCGATCGGAATGCCGATGTTGTCGTCATGCTGCATCCCGATTATCAATACGATCCGCATCTCATCCTTCCCATGTGCTCGATGATTGTCGACGGTCCCTACGATGCCATCGTCGCATCGCGCATCCTCGGTGGCCATGCTCTGAGAGGTGGGATGCCCTACTGGAAATATGTCAGTAATCGCATACTCACACTTCTCCAGAATTTCCTGCTCGGTGCGAAGCTCTCTGAGTACCACACCGGTTACAGGGCATACTCGCGGGAGGTGCTTGAATCTGTTTCTTTTTTGAACAATTCCGAGGATTTCATCTTCGACAATCAGATTCTTGCGCAGATTCTTCAGAAAGATTTTTTGCTCGGTGAAGTCTCCTGCCCGACGAAGTATTTCAAAGAAGCATCGTCCATCAATTTCCTTCGGTCCGTTCAGTACGGCTTCGGCGTGCTTGGTGTTTCGATTCTGTACCGCTTGAAGAAGTGGAATGTGTATCAATCATTCTTGTTCCGCTAAAAGATATTCATGCCTGCAGAGCCTCTTCCCTTCGGCCGTTTTGGGATCGCATATCGCTTTCTCATCGGTTGTATCGTCGCGTGCGCATTCACGCTCGTGCTGAATGCTTCGTCGATTCGGGAATTCTCTCAGGGTCGTCTGACATTTTTCGATCTTGGTTTTGACAATGTCAGCGCCGACGAAGCCCATTACTTTGCCATGATCAGAGACGTCGCCGACGGACTATTCAATCTCGGGAATACGTCGCTTCAGGAACATCAGTCGGATCCGAATGTTTCGACCTATGCACCGCTTCTGCAAGGTTCTTTGATTCGTTTCTTCGACACCGATTTTACGATGGCAATTCTGATCGGCGATGTCCTTTTTCCGTTCCTCGGCGTGCTCATTCTCTTCACTTCGCTCTCTCTTCTCGGTTTTTCTCTGTTCGATACTGCACTGATGGCGCTCTTCTCGCTTTCTGCCATTGGGTGGCAGCGAAGCATCAATCCGCAGATCAGTGTCCCTCTTTTTCTCTTCGCTACGGGTGCTTTTCTCTTCGGCAATATTCGTCCTTCGAAAAGAGTGTGGGTCCTGCAGGGACTATGCACTGCAGTGCTTGTCTTCGTTCACGTTCTGTATGCAGAACTCTTGATTGTTGCCGAGATGTGCATTGCCTTCCATTCCTATGTCTTTGTGCGGTTTGAGAGACGGAGGATTTTCACGCGTCTTCTGCTCACAACCGTTCCGCTCTTCGCCGCCTTCGTCCTGAAGCTCCTCATCACCTCAGGATTGTCTGCTGATGTTCTTGCGGATACCTACAGGAGACTTGGGATGATTCCAAGTCATCTGCCTGCCGCACCGATGTTGCAGATGAAGATTGGGGTGTCGCTTGCAGTATTGTTTGGACTGAGAAAACGGCAACTGATTGCCGAGCATCCGATGATGGATGGTCTTTCGGTTTTGCTGATCGCGACTCTGCTCTGTTTGAATCAATCGATTGTCTCGGGAGTCGATCTTGTGTTCGGTCTGTACTTTGCCGTGCCTGCCGAAATTTTTCTTCGCCTTCTGTGGATGACGGTCATTCTTTCGCTTGTTCCTGTTCCGCTTCGTCTTCGCAGAGCTCTTGCAGTGCTCATCGTGACGTTCTCCTTGTTGCCTTTGGCACGCATCGCAATGCAGCAGCGCCCTGCAGTGAATGAAGCATCGAAGGTGTATGAACCGCTGATGACATGGCTTGCTTCCGAACCGGGACACAAGGTGATTCTGGCACCCATCGAGGTTGCTAACCTCGTTCCCGTCGTCTCTTCCCATTCCGTCGTCTTCAATCAGTACGCACACTTCGAGCCCGCGAGTGACGAGGAGCTCACGGATCGTTTTCTCCTCGAGAAATCACTGTTCCCGATCGTGCGGGAAGAAGGAGATCCGCTCTTCAGCTGGGTATTTGGGTTGTATGCCGGCAATCTTTCGGCTCGTACGAGAACGGCTTGCCGTCTCCTCGACCCTGCTACTCCTACGGATTGCACTCACGATCCGCGCGCATTCGTCTTTCATCAGGATCTATTACGGCGTCTGGAATCCGGAACGATCGGACGGAAGAAAATGCTGGAGAAATTCAATGTTGATCTCATTATTAGTGAAACCGATCTTTCTGCGGATATGCTTTTGATGTGTCCTTTGGAGCGGACCATTGGGGAGAACAGGGTGTATCGATGTACTGAGAAACTGGAAGAGAAAGATCTAAATTCAAAAAAATAAATTCCAGTTGGAATTTGATATTTGGAATTTGGAATTTTCTTGCGTAGTGTGTTCTCCATGATCAACTGGAAGGACAAGAGAGTCGTGGTCACCGGCGGCACTGGATTCATCGGCAGTATGCTCGTCGAGGCGCTCCTTGAACGTGGCGCGATCGTTCGTGTTCCGATTCGCAGTGAGAATTACCGTTCTCTTTCCAAGCTTCGAGCGAAGATCGAATGGGTCGAAGGAGATCTTCGGGATGAAGAGTACTGCAGGAAGCTGATTACGGGAGTCGATCACGTGTTCCATATGGCTTCGCATCGGAGGAATGTCGAGTTTCATCACGATCACGGTGCCGATGTCCTTCTGTCGAACATCGAAATGTCGCTCGCACTTCTCAAAGCACTGAAAGACTATCCTCATGCCGGCGTGACGCTCTTCAGTTCTGCCAATATTCCACCTGAGATCGACGTCATTCGTCTTGCGCAGGAGTCTTCGACAGACGGATATGTTCTTGGCAAAGCGGTTTCGGAAACGCTGTGGCTCACGGCTGCAAGACAGTATAAATTTCCGCTTCTGATCGTGCGACCGGTTGGGGTCTACGGGGAGCGCGATACGTTTTCGGAGGAAGGGAATGTCATCCCGTCTCTCATGGTGAAAGCCGAGAAAGATCCGATACTGACAGTCTGGGGTACCGGGGCGCAGGAACGTGTGTTCCTCTATGCTCCGGATCTCATCGCTGCCGTGTTTCGTCTTATGGATGAGAAGCTCTCTGGCATTCAGTATGTGTTGCCGTCCGAGGTCATCACGGTTTCGACGTTGGCAACGATGATTTGCGATCTTGTGAAGCCCGATTTAAAGATTGTTTTCGATCCCACCAGACCCGAAGGCAAGCGCACGATTCCCGTGCTTCCCATGCACAAAAGCCTCAGAGAGTTTCCATGGACACCGCTTCAGGAGGGCCTGAAGAAGACGTATGAGGGGTGGAAGGCGAAGGGAAAGTAGTTTTAGAAGTGCGCAGTGACGTTCTGGACGCAATTCCATTGTGGTAAATTCCAAAAAATAAAAACCAAATTCCAAATCTAATACTCTTGGAATTTGGCTTCTGGAATTTGGTTTTTCCATGTAGATAGCTATAATTTCTCACAGTGAATAAGATTCGCAAGCGTCTCCATCGGCATTTCAAACAGGCCACCAAGTTTATTCTGTGCGGTCTGATCGGTGCTGCGATCGAGTTTTCCGTTCTCTATGTTTTGGTCGGCAGGATGCATGTCAGTCCCGTCATTGCGTATATCTTCTCCGGAGGCCTTCCGTCTTTGTTTGTATTCTTCTTCAACCGCAATGTGACATTTAGAGTGTCGGATCAGAACACACGCAGACAGAGCAAGCGCTTCATTCTCGTCTACTCATTCACATTTGTTCTGAGTTACATTCTTTCCTCATCGTTCTACTTATTTGGTGCTCATTTCATCTTGCCGCTTTCTCTTGCTCAAGCCTACGGTGTCTCCACGCTTGAAATGACGTATGGTGCCAAGGTTCTTGCAATTGGGGTCACGGCGGTTGTGAATTACACGTTCTCGTATTTGTTTATTTTCAAGAAAGAGCCAGTGCCCATGGAGGCAGAACTCGCAGTATTTTAGCGACCCCCACCCCTGACCCCTCTCCCAGCGCTATTTCATGCTATCCTCCTCCCGCATGCCTCAAAAAATCGCCATCATCGCCGGAGCTGGCCCTGCAGGGTTAACAGCAGCCTACGAGCTGATGAAGAGAACTGATATTCATCCGATCGTTTTCGAGTCGACCGATGCGATCGGCGGCATCGCGCAGACCTATAATTATAAAGGCAATCGCATCGACATCGGCGGACATCGCTTTTTCTCGAAGAGCGATCGCGTTATGAAGTGGTGGTTCAATATTCTGCCGCGGCAAGGGAAACCGGCGGCGGACACAGTGGAAAAGGGACATGAGATAGAATATGCGGCGGAAGCGATTGTTGAATATTTGTGTAAAGGTTGTGCTCCGGAAGTGGAAAAAAAAGGTGCTCCCGACCCTGAGACGGATGATGATGTTATGCTCCAACGCCCGAGAGTCTCGCGTATCTTCTACCGAAAAAACTTTTTCCAGTACCCCATCGGCATCACCTTGTCGGTCGCGCGGCGTCTGGGATTCTTCAATACGTTTCTCATCGGCTGTTCGTATATTTGGCGACATTTCTTTCCTCTGAAAGACGAGACCTATCTCGATGCTTTCTACAAAAACCGTTTCGGCGACAGGCTCTACGCGACGTTCTTCGAAGCCTATACCGAGAAAGTCTGGGGCGTGCCCTGCAGCCAGATTCGGGCTGACTGGGGCGCGCAGCGCGTGAAGGGGCTCTCCCTGAAGCGCGCCGTCATTCACGCCGTGAAGGATCTCTTAAGCAGCGATTTCAAGAAGAAACAGGAACAGCGGGAGACCAGTCTCATTACGCGGTTCTTCTACCCGAAGTTCGGTCCGGGGCAGATGTGGGAGAAGGTGACGGAACAGCTTCGTGCCTGCGGTGGCGAGGTGCGGATGAAAACGCGTGTCGTCGGAGTTCACTTGAAGGACGGACGCGTGAGCAGTGTGACGATCGAGCATATTGAGACAGGAAAGACGGAAGAAATCGCCTGCGATTACTTCTTCTCGACGATGCCGATCAAACACTTATTCGGTATGATGCATCCTCGTCCGGACGCCAAAGTCATCGAAGTGGCAGAAGGTCTGCAGTACAGGGATTTCCTCACCGTCGGATTGCTCCTGAAGAAATTGCATGTCGAGGAGAAGGGCAAGAAGCCTCAGAGTGATGTTCCCGATAACTGGATTTACATCCAAGAGGGTGGCGTGCGGGTTGGTCGTGTGCAGATCTTCAACAACTGGAGTCCGTATATGGTGAGTGACCGCAAAAATTCCATCTGGATCGGACTCGAGTATTTCGTGAACGAAGGAGGGGATCTATGGGTGATGGAAGATAAGAACTTGATCGAGCTTGGCATTACTGAGATGGAGAAGATCGCGATGATCAAGCGGGAAGATGTGCTCGATGGCTGTGTGCTTCGCATGCCGAAAGCCTATCCTGCATACATCGGGAGTTACACGCAGCTTCCGGTCGTGCGTGAGTACGTTGAGAAGATCCCGAATCTATTTTTGATCGGCAGAAATGGCATGCACCGCTATAACAATCAGGATCACAGCATGCTCACTGCCATGTTTGCGGTGGATAACATTGTCTCAGGACGGACGGACAAATCGAATCTCTGGGAGGTGAATCTGGATGACGAGTATCATGAGGAGAAGAAGAAAATAGAGCATCTGTAAAAAAAGACTCCCGAGGAGTCTTTGTAGGAGAGCACAGCTGCTTTTCTAGTTATGCAGCAAAACAAAAAGAGTAGCATTTCCTTGGCCGACAACGGCAATATCCATTTTTCCATCGCCATTCAGATCGGCAATTGTAATAGAGTCGACACCGCTGCCAATTGGGTAATTAACTTTTGTTGGAAAGGTACCGTTCCCGTTATTCAAGAAGACTGAAAACGAGTTGTTGCCTAGGCTTGCTATCGCAAGATCTAGCTTGGTATCACCGTTCAAGTCTCCAATTGCAACGGAGGAAGGACTAATTCCTGTTGGATAATCAACTTTTGTTGCAAAAGTACCATTCCCGTTATTCAGGAAGATTGAAACGAGGAAGGAGTTTATGACGATACCGTTGTGATTGCCTAATGCATTTGTGATTGCAATATCGAGTTTGCCATCACCATTCAGATCTCCGATGGCAACCGATGATGTATAATTTGAACCCAATGTATAATACGTCTTGGAAAAATTACCATTGCCGTTATTGAGCATAACTGAAAGGGAACGGATGGAGGCCATTGCGAGGTCTGCTCTGCCATCGTTATTCAGATCTCCGATTTTAAGAGACTGAGCACCACCTTCTACAAGGTAATCCACCTTCGGCTGGAAGGTGATATTGTTGTTATTGAGGTAGATAGAAACATAACTATTCTGACCCCCGACTGCAAGGTCTTCTTTTCCGTCGCCATTCAGATCTCCAATGGCAACAGACCATGGACCCGAACCTGCTTGATAATCTTTTTTGACTGCAAAAGTACCATTGCCATTGTTGAGCAGAACAGAGACAGTTCCCCCTGTAGCACTTACTAATCCTTGGTTTGTAACCGCAAGATCAGCTTTGCCATCACCATTCAGATCTCCGATAGCCACAGATCGTGGATTATTTCCTGTGGGATAATCTACCTTTGGTTCGAAGGTGCCATTGTTGTTACTGAGCAATACTGAAACGGTCGAGACAACAGAACTGTTGCCTTGATTTGCTACGGCAATATCTGCTTTCCCATCGCCATTCAGATCTCCTACAGCGATAGAGTTTGGATAATCACCTGTTGCGTAGCCTACCTGCGCTGCGAATTCTGAACGCCTGAGAGGGATAAAACTTTGTATCGGAGAGAATGTCCCGAATACCTCTTCTCCATTTTGACCACTGAAGACTGGTCGGATACGCCAATAGATAGTTGTGCCGTAATCGCTGTCGTCCAGAAATCCATTGAAATCTTCTATCGGTCTTGAGAAGTGAGGAATTTCCGGTTCGCCGGAGGCATCGGTGATCTCCACTTGCGTATACAGGAAATCATCACGAGCACCTGCACGCGTATCAGTGTATTTCCAAGACAAACGTACTCCATCGCCAAAGACAAAACCGATCGAAAGAGACTCGGCAGTCACGCTCGATCCCGAGACAGGCCTGAAATCACTGATGCTCAGACGAGAAGATACATCATCGGTGCACACGCTTGGGTTTGCCATTGTGCACGTAAAATGTGGTTCAACCGTACAGGTACTGCTGCAACCGTCACCGATTGCTACATTGTTGTCATCGCACGACTCACCGTGCTCAACTGTTCCATTGCCGCACACGGGAGTTTTGCAAGCATTAGAACAAGCATCCGTATCGATCTGGTTCCCGTCATCACACTGTTCAGTGCCCTCTTGTACTCCATTACGACATACAGGAAGTTTGCAGTTATTGCATGAGTCAGTGGCAATTTGGTTCCCATCATCACACTGCTCCGATGCCTGATTCAGGATGCTGTCTCCACAGATAGGGGTGTTACAACTATTGCTACAAGCATCCGTATCGATCTGGTTTCCGTCATCACACTGTTCGGCTCCCTCTTTTACTCCGTTTCTACAGACAGGAATAATGCAGGAATTCGTACAGGAGTCCGCATCAATTTGGTTCCCATCATCACACTGTTCAGTGCCCTCTTGTATTCCATTGCGGCACACAGAAAGTTTGCAGTTATTGCATGAGTCAGTGGCAAGTTGGTTCCCATCATCACACTCTTCATTAGTTTCCGTTATACTATTCCCACAGACAGGTTCGATACATGTTGCATTGCTTGGGACCGTACAGGAATAGAGAGAGCCAACTCCGCCGAGAGTCACGAAAGCAACGGGAGATCCCGGAATGGAAGGTATCGTTTTGATCGGATTACTCGCCCAACTGATTTCCCCTGGGAATATCACGCTCCGATCGAGATTTGGGAAAGAGCTTGCGGGGAAGAAATCTAGGATTTTTTTCACAAACTTCCCTTTCGTATTCGTCGCTGTCGTAACCGTTGAGGTGGAAAAACTTATTAGACCCGGATCCGGAAAAGATGCGCATGTTCCTGAACGTGTGATGGTACCCACCAGTGAATTCGATGTATTTGGCGGTGGAATCAAGAGAAATCGAGCTCTACTCTTTTCACATCCGAAATTCGGACGTTCCATAGCTTTAAAATCTTTATTTTGCATTGACTGGGTAATCCGACAGGTGATCGGTTGCTTCATCCCGCATACTCCAACGAGATCTCCGGTGAGACGAACCTCGTGCATCGTTTGGAGCGTGGCGATTCCAATCACGCCAAGTGCTAGAGCACCAGGAACCAAATACTTTCGGTACTTCTGAAGAGTAATCTTCATACAGAGAAGGGGGATGTGGATGTTTGTACTCTTACTATTATATACTAATTAGATCATATACGCAAATACAGACTTCCGGCCTACCTGATTCCTCAGGCAGACCGGCATGTCGCGGACGTTGGAGCTTTCACTCCTTTTGTCCATGAACGTGGAGGTCTTGTTTTTGGCTTGCTGCACTTTTCTGACTTGCTCTGTACTGAGTGAGCAAGCTCATAAGGGCGGCGAAAACAATTGGTATCACGAACAGGTACCAATGCTCCCACCATCCTCCAAGGATTGTCTGGTCTTCCGGTTTTTTCGTGTTTTTCGACATGCTATTTTCTCCTTAAGTACTTCGGACTATACGAAAGCTCACCATGAGCCCGCGACTCTCTATCTCTTCAAAGAGGCAGAGACGCGAGGGCTCGCACTGTTTTGAAAGAACGAATAATACTATAAATTTTTTATAATTTTTGTCAATTATTTCGGGTCTACCGGCACTCCTCCCACATGAACTCAAACAGCGCTCTCATCGTATCCGCCATCATGCTGCTCTCGATGAGCACGGCCATTTTCTCTTTCTCACTCACGGAGAAGTAGACAACGAAGTTCCCGTAGATGTGGATATTGCCGGGTAATGCGTACTTTGCGGGAATGGAGCGCCTTTGCCGCAGTTCCTTTGGGTCGTTGTACTTCTTCCGCTCATGATGTGTCTTTCCGACGAGCACACGCATGCTGATTTTTTTCTTGATACGGAGCGGGATGTAGAAATCGTCATCGTTCTTGAGAATCAGGCGATTGTCGATGAATTGATAGGAGGTGAAGAAGAGGATCTCTTCGATGTCCTCGACGAAGAGACTATGGTTAAAAGCTTCAATGACACCGTTGCTTCCTTCGAAGAATTTCACTTTTGGAATCACACTGTCTTTCTTCCAGAGGGATCTCAGATGGGGCATGGATTTCTCGAGACTTTCGATGGAGACATGCTCTGCTTCGATACGCTCTTGGAGATGTTTGAGGAGAGATTCCGGTTTTTCGCAGCTGTAGTACTGAGTGTTTCTCTTGTAGAGCTTTCTCACGATCCCGCGCTCGCAGAGCTTCTCCAGTGTTCCCCGAACGGTACTGCGAGGGATCTTCGTTTGCCTGCCAAGTACGGATGCAGGCTGTTCTCCCATTTGCAGGAGTGCGAGGTAGACAGTGCTCTCGTGATGGTTGAGCCCGATTTGCTCGAGGAGTGGCTGGAGATCAGTCATGGTATTGCTCAAGAAGTGGCGAAACTGACCGCCAGATTTACATAGTTGATGGGGTTTGGTCAACTGTCGTCATGATGCATTCTTCCACTTCCATTCTCATCGGTGCACTGACACTTGGCTTCGTCGGGGGAGCGATCCCCGGGCCGGTCCTCACGACGATCTTCACAGAGATCGTGGAAACGAATTTCCTCCGGAGCATGCGTGTTCTGCTCTTCGCAATGCTCATCGAAACGCTCGTGCGTCTCTTTGCCCTCGTGCTGATGGCGGGGATTTCGCCGAGCGGCACCATGTTCCAAGCTCTGTCGGTTGTCGGTGCCGTCATTTTGCTCCGTATTGCGTTCTCGGTTTGGCATATACGAACCGTGTCACTCGAGGGCAAAGCGAGCTTCACTCTTCGCACGCTGGCACTGATGATTCTTTGCAACGGGATGCTCTGGACGTACTGGTTAACGGCGTGCGTGCCGGATGCCGTAAGGCTCGGCACACTTCTTCCCTACGGTCAGTACCTGTTCCTCGTCTTCTTCGAAGCCGGATGGTTCCTCTCCACATTCCTGATGGCGTGCATCTTCTCTTTCTTCAAACGCTTGCTGTCTTCTCCGCGCATCATGCCGCTTCTCTTTAAGTTCTTCGCTCTCGTCTTCGCCGGTTTTGGTATTCGGATGATTGTCGGGAGTGCGCGGTTCTTTCTGGCATTCTGGTTGACCTGAGAACACTCACCCTCTTTTCACGCATCCTCTTTCGCAGTATTCTACTCCGGCTGCTCTTTGCGGGTGTCGTATAATGGTTATTACCCCAGGTTTCCAACCTGGTGACGACGGTTCGATTCCGTTCACCCGCTCCA
>CAZQYX010000010.1:0-22766 GCA_964597665.1 uncultured Candidatus Peribacteria bacterium
ACCACAAACGGAACAAACTTCAGACTCTCTGACACCTTCTCTGGCACCACTGTCAAAATTCTCTCCTCTCTCTCCGGTTCTATCCTCCACGCTGAGAAAACTCTCACTTCCTCCGGAACGCTCACCGTCGAAGGCACCATCAGTGGAGCAACTCTCTACGTTGCCACTTCCCTCAATGGAGCAGGCCTCACCGACTGTGACATCGCAGGAACCAGTAAACTCCTCTGGGATTCCACCACCGGACGCTTCTCCTGCGGCTCTGACACCGACACAAACACCACCTACACAGCAGGACAAGGTCTCACCACAAACGGAACAAACTTCAGACTCTCTGACACCTTCTCTGGCACCACCGTCAGAATCTTGAACTCTCTCTCCGGTTCAATCCTCCACGCGGAGAAGACTCTCACCTCGAGTGGAACTCTCACCGTCGAAGGAGCGATGTCCGGGGCCTCTCTCTACCTTACTTCCACTCTCTATGCTGGCGGTACCGTTACATTGGCAGACAGCAGTAATGCACGCCTTACTTTTGCCGGTGATACAGATACAGGAATTGGACACTATAATGCGAACGAGCTTCGTTTGACAGCGGGTGGTGCACTTTGGCAGTTTAAAGAGAATGTATTCGATACTCAGGTCACAAGAGGACCTACAATACATCTTCAGGGTTCTCTCTCTACTCCTACATTCTCATTCGTAAGTGATACCGATACAGGTATTCTTGGCGGTAGTACGGCGAATACCATTCACTTTATTACGAACGGATCATATAGAGCGCGTATTCAGGATGCGGGTCTCACTGCATCTGGATTCATCATTTCCAAAGGCACCCTCTCCGGAGTGAACCTCATCGTCTCTGGCGTCTCCTCCTTCTCCGGATCTTCCACCTTCAAGAATAATCTGATCGTGAAAGGAACCTTATCGGGTCAGACGCTCCAGATTGCGAACAATGCCGCAATCTCCGGAGCCCTCATCATCAAGGGAAATTTTGCAACGAAAGCGACTCTCTCGGGTGCCTCTGTCTTCGGTTTTGGTCTCGGAGACTGCAGCAACACAACCACTTCCAAGCTTATCTACAACAACTCGACCGGCAAGTTTGCCTGTGCTTCTGACCAAACTGGAGGCGGTTCCGCTCCTCCCTCCGTCAATACGGGCGGGGTGATCCAGATCACCGACTCCCGCTTCGTGAATGCCAATGGCGACACCATGACCGGCGCTCTCGTCATCAACTACGCCAATGCCGCTGTCGCTCTCGACATCAAGCAAGCCGCCTGGGTGAACACTCTCCGTTCCACCGGCTCCATCCTCTCCAAAGGAACCATCTCCGGAAGCAATCTGATCGTCTCCGGCGTCTCCTCTCACTCTGGTGCGGCAGTATTCAAGAGCTCTCTCACCGTCAAAGGAAATCTCTCCGGTGAAACACTGATCGTTTCGGGTGTGTCTTCTCACTCTGGCTCTGCGATGTTCAAATCGAATGTGATCATCAAAGCCACGATGTCCGGCCAAAACCTCATTGTCTCAGGTGTGTCCTCTCATTCCGGTGCTGCGATGTTCAAGTCGAGTGTGACCGTGAAGGGGAACCTCTCGGGAGAGACGTTGATCGTCTCGGGTAATGCGAACATCTCCGGTGCTCTTCTCACGAAAGGAAATATCTCTACCCGAGCAACCATCTCCGGAGCAGCACTCACGATCATGAGCGGTAACAGTTATTTCCTCGGCAAGCTCGGTATTGGGAAATCCACTGCACCGAACACCGCTCTCGAGATCGTCGGCATGGGCTCGGGTACCAGTCTCTTCGCAATGAGAGCACTGACGAGCAGCGGCTTCCTCGCTGTACAGCAGTCGATTGCGATCGGCTCCGGTGCCATCGTCATGGAACAGAAGGCGAATAATACCGGTGCGTACCTCATGTCGAGTAACACCGGCTCAGTTCATCCACTTCTTGCACTCGATAGTGCACGCCGCAGTTTCAAAGCTCCTGCGATCATGTTCGGATATCGTGGAAGCTTCGATACTTCACTCCAGCGAACGAATACAGGAACACTCGCACTGTCCGGCAATCTTGTGATCCAAAATACACTCGGCATCAAGGTGTACGGTGTGGCGACCGCCACCACGGTTTGTCGCTCTTCAACCGGCATGCTCTCGGCTTGTTCCTCAAGCCTCCGCTACAAGGAAGACGTCGCGGATCTCGGCATCGGTCTCTCGACACTCCGCCAGATGCGCCCTGTCAACTTCAAGTGGAAGGGAAGGGATGAACGCGATATCGGTTTCATCGCTGAGGAAGTCGCTGCGATCGATCCGATGCTTGCGACCTATAACTCCGCTGGCGAGATCGAAGGTGTGAAATACATGCAGCTCACGGCGGTTCTCACGAAGGCCGTACAGACGCTCGATGCGAGACTGCTTGGTATCACCAATGACTCGGGCACAATCCTCCATGCGCGCGATCTTCTCACGAGCTCCGGAGCCCTAAGGGTAGAGACGATGGGCACCTTTGGTTCGGGGATTCTGCTCGATACGAAATATACAAACGGTTCTACTGACGTCTTCACGATCAAATCGAATGTCGGAGGAACCGGCAAGACGGTTTTCCGTATTAATGCCTCCGGTTCGGTCTTCACATCCGGTACCTTCAACAGTCAGGGTGCGGACTATGCCGAGTGGTTCAAATCCACTGATCGATTGAAGCTCGGGGAGACGGTGTGCATCGATATCACCAGAGACAACAGTGTGCTTCGTTGCGCACGCGATGCCGATCCTAATGTCATGGGTATCGTCTCGACCCGTCCGGCGTACATCGGCAATACGATTCCGGGTACCGAAGGCTTCAGCAGAGAAGCGATGGCAAGGCGCGGATACTTCCTCATCGGTCTCATCGGTCAGGTGCCGGCTCGTGTCAGCGCCGAGGCGGGTGCAATTCGGTCCGGTGACAGTCTGACATCGGCATCGCAACCCGGCTTCGTCCGTAAGGCCAGAGCAGGGGAGTCCACTGTCGGTGTCGCACTCGAAGCATTCGAAGGTTCTTCAGATCTCCTCCCGACGATCAACGTTCTTATCTCCCGCCGCAATTCGTCGATGACCGTCGATGCGGTAGGTCAGAAAGTGCTCGATACGATTGCATCGATGCAGATCGGCGATGAGGTGAAGCGAATGATCGCAGCGTCGGCGACGCAGTTCAGCATCTCTGGATCACTTGCGACTGCCATCGCTTCGGAAATCGAATCACTCGATCTCGACACACGCATCTCCGTTGCAATCGAGAAGCACCTTTCAGGCGCATCGCTCCCGCTGACGATTGTCTCGAATACAACTGCAGGGCTCTCTATTGCTTCAGGTGGAATATTGCATGCTGCAGCTCTCGAGGTGGAAAGCGGAGCAACCATTACAGGTCCATTCCGCCTCAACGGACCAATGCTTGTTGCAAATGAATTCTCAATTCTCAATTCTCAATTCTCAATTCTGAGTGTCTCCGGTTCCGCAATCGAAATCGGTTCTCTCGTGCAACCGGGATCACTAAAGATTCTCGGTTCCGTCACGATCTCCGGTCTTGCGACGTTCTTCGGCGACGTCGAGGTACGCGGCGAATTCTCACTGAGCGGCAGACAGGCCGGTGTTGCGGTGATTCAAAAAGATGGAACAGGAGTAACGGTCTCGTTCTCCGGAAGCTTCCTCCATACCCCGATTGTCACTGCCACTTCGGATAACTTCGGTTCGTGGCGCATCAGAAATCGCACGCAGTCAGGCTTCACTCTCGAGCTCAAAGATCCTGCTGAGGAAGACACGACATTCACGTGGCTCGCAATCTCCTCAAGAGACCCGAATCGAACGTCGGGCACGGCCGCAGAAACTGTCATTCCGTTCCCGGTGAATGTTCTCGGTCAGCCTGTCTCAAGTGATCCAATCTGGAACGGTTGTATCCAGGGACGTCCGATGCTCGACGGCGACGGGCTGCCGTACAGTTGCAGTCGCTATCACAGTGACTCGGTATGGGATCACCCGGATCTCTCTATCAGTTTTGTCTATAACCCCAATCACGATCCGGCAATCCTGACGATTCCGGAGGGATACCGTATTTCGGTGATTCAGGGGGAAAGCGCACCTGCGGAATTGCAGCAAGAGGATGCAATCGAGGAGGAAGTGATCATCGATGAAACAGAAGTATCACCTGAATCTTCGGAAGTTTCAGAGAGCGATTCTGCAGCCGATGAAGCAACGGAAACAGTGCCGGAAGATCCAGTTTCGGACGATGAAGCAACATCTGACGATCCTGTTTCCAGCGAGGATCCGGTCCTCTCCGATTCTCCTGGGGAACCCATTGCCAATCCGGAAGCAGATACGGAAACAGAAACCGATGTCTCTCTTCCCACAGACACGAGTCTGAGTGAAGAATAGGAGAAAGAAGTTGGCGTTTGAGAGAGGGTTAGTGGATGAGGCGGGGCAATCTTTTCTGCCACAGTATTTGCAAACACCTCTGCTTTCACATACAATTCGAGCCAATCTCTATTTTTTGACCTTTCCCCACTGTTTCTATGAGTCCATCTTCAGCCGGTTCAAGGAAATTACTCAGTATCTTTCTCGTTGTCGCACTTGCGATCCTCGCTTACGTGAACTACACGAAGCGTGTCCAGCTTGCCACCGAGCTTAAGAAACTCACGGTGCAAATGGAGCAGCTGCAGACCGGCAACGATCCGCAGAACGTTGCGGCAGCCAAGGAGATTGTCGACAAGGTCAGGAAGCACATCATTGTTCCAAGTGATGTCGAGCCGACTGTTGCGACCATCGTCGATGTCGAGACGCTCAAGTCGAGGAACGAGTTCTACAAGGATGCGAAGAACGGAGACAACCTCATCGTCACTCCGACTCGCGCGATCCTCTACGATCCGGACAGAGACATCATTCTCGATGTCGTTCCCGTTCAACTCACTCCGCAGGCCGCATCGTCGTCCGAAGCGGCTCAGTAAATCGCTTTTCATCAGAGAAGAAGGCGGCCGATGAGGTCGTCTTTTTTTGACGCCCTCACCTCTCGACCTCCAACGATTGGGGTGACTCAGGTTTTGAAGAATCAGAGTTTGTGATCTGTAAAACAGTGCGTCCTTCTCCAGATCGCTGGAGAAGGATCGAGGATGAGGGCTGTTGCTGGAGAGAGATGTCGCCGCAGTGACAGGATGAGGGCTTTGAGAGAGGCAGCTTGGCTTGTATTTTTTTGGACTTTCGTACGTCACAAGCTACACTCCTCTTACGTATGGCAACACCCAGTCTCCTTCCACCGCAGAGACGTCAGAATCAGGTTTTTTCGGCCTTGCTCCTGATCTTCCTCATCCTGAGCTCTGTCTACTATATGTCTGCACCCGAGCGCAGTGAGGATGAGAAACTGACGAGTGCCAAAGAAGTGCCGCTCAGTGAGATTACGAAGAACTACTCCGAAGGAAAGTTTACCGAGATTCTCATTCGCGGTAGCAATGTCTATGCCAAAACGGATTCGGGAACTTATGTTCAGTCCTACAAGGAACTCGGTGACAGCATCGGTACCCTCGGATGGAATGATCCGAAGAATCCCACACCCGTCAGAGTCGACAATATCGAGCTTAAAAGTTTCTTCAAGTCTCATCTTGGCGATCTTGTCTTCTTCATCCTCATGATCGCACTCGGCCTGTGGGTCTTCCGTTCGATTGCACGGAGCCAGTCTTCAGCGATGTCTTTCGGCAAGTCACGCGCGCGTGTTGCCGATGCAAGGGATATCAAGACGACGTTCAAAGATGTCGCAGGCTGCGACGAGGCGAAGAACGAACTGGAGGAAATCGTCGATTTCTTAAAGAGCCCGAAGAAGTACACCGCGATCGGTGCGAAAATTCCGCGAGGAGCGCTTCTCGTTGGTGCTCCGGGAACGGGAAAGACGCTTCTTGCGCGTGCCGTTGCCGGTGAGGCGGGCGTGCCGTTCTTCTCCATTTCCGGTTCGGAATTCGTCGAGATGTTCGTGGGAGTCGGTGCCAGTCGCGTTCGCGATTTGTTCCTGAAGGCGAAGCGCAATGCTCCGTGCATCATCTTTATCGATGAGATCGATGCGGTCGGCAGGCAGCGCGGTGGAGCGGGCTTTGGCGGCGGACATGACGAGCGCGAGCAGACCCTCAACCAGATTCTCACCGAAATGGACGGGTTCGATAAGGATACGAAAGTCATCGTGATGGCAGCGACGAACCGTCCGGATGTGCTGGATGCTGCGCTCCTTCGTCCGGGTCGTTTCGATCGGAGAGTCTTCATCGACAAGCCCGATCTGGTTGCTCGCAAACTTATTCTGGAGGTCCATGCCAGAAACAAGAAGATGGGCAAGAATATCGACCTCGAAGTCATCGCGAAGCAGACGGTGGGCCTCACCGGAGCCGATCTCGAAAATATCATGAACGAGGCTGCGATCTTTGCAGCGAAGCATAAGATGAAAGTTGTTTCCCAAAGCGATATCGTCGAAGCTGTCGAGAAAGTGGCCCTCGGGACCGAGAAGCGTTCCAGGAAGATCAACGAGAAGGAGAAGAAGATTACTGCGTATCACGAGGTCGGTCATGCGATCGTCGGGCACCTCTGCGAAGAGTCGGATCCTCTCCACAAGATCAGCATTATCTCTCGCGGGTTTGCACTCGGTGTCACATGGTTCCTGCCCAAAGAGGATCAGTACACGACGACGAGGCAGAAATTCCTCGATGAAATTTGCGGATTGCTTGGAGGACGTGCAGCCGAAGAGATCGTCTTCAACGAGATCACGACCGGTGCAAGCAACGATATCGAGCGCGCATCGGCAATCGCCCGTTCTATGGCGATGCGTTATGGCATGGATGCCGAGGAGCTCGGGATCGTCAGTTACGGCGAACGTCAGGGCTCGGCGGCACTTGGAGTCGATCTCGGAATGACGCGAAATTACTCCGAAGACGCAGCCAAGAAGATCGATGGATTCGTGCAGCGAACGATTGCCGCTCAGTACGTACGGGCAAAAGGATTCATCGAAGCAAATCGCACGAAGATGGAAACGATTGTCGAGAAGCTGATGGAGATAGAGACGATGAGCCTTGAAGAATTTTTGGAGATTTTTGAGGGAAAGAAGAGGGAGAAGTAGGAGAAAATAGTCGATGAGGTAGAGCAGTAGAGACGCAAAATTTTGCGTCTCTACAACACTTTCCGATGCATTGTGCTATATTCTTCACCTATGTCTTTCGAAGATGATGAAGTTGCGGCGAGAAGAGCAAGAATCGATGCTGCGCTCGATCAAGATGAAGCTGCATCTCGCGAACAGGCAAAAGAAGAGCCCGGTACGTTTGCTATAAAAATATCCGCAAGTGCCCGAAATTCATGGGCGAAACTGATGTCTACAACTCCTGAAGAATTCGAGCGACAATGGGAAGAAAAATATCAGCATATCCTCGAGAGGCTTCATGCTCTCGCAGAAACACATGAGCCTCTGCTCTGTGCCAATGGCGTAAAATTGCATTGATTCTTCGTCGATGGAGAAGCTGATAGAATGTATTGTTTTTGTAGTATATTTGATATACAATTGATCCATGTCCAAACATCCCACCACCATTCGCCTCGACCTCGCTCTTCATAAGAAAGTCATAAAGGAAGCTGAGAAAACAGGTCTTAACTTTAGTTCTGTTGTCCATCTTCTTCTGAATGCATTTGTCCAAGGCACTGTGCATATCGGTGTCAGTCAGTATCCGCAGGGATATATGCAAACTCTTGAAAAAGAATCCTTGGAGCTGAGTCGTCTCTATCGTAAAGGAAAAACAAAGGGATACAGCTCTTCGAAGGATCTCTTCGATGATATTCTCAAGCGATGAACTACACGATTCTTCCATCAAAGCGTTTTCAAAAAGCGGCGAACAAGTATTTCAAAGGAGGTAGGAAGTTTATCTCGGAAGCAGCGAGAGAAGTCATTGATCTCTTGGCTCTTCACGATGATCGTTCACTATTTATACTTGGGACGAGATGGCGTGACCACGCATTGAAAGGCAATAAACAGGGCATTCGGGAGCTGCATCTCAGTCAGGATGAGTTGCTGCTCTATTCGATTGATGAAGAACTAAAGCTTATCAAACTGCTCGATATCGTGAGTCATGAGGAACTCCGCAAACAGTAGAAAAGCCCGAGTAGAGACGAGCGGTTCGCGCGTCTCTAGCAATCTAAAATTTTCAACAGGAGCGGGATTTCTTCCCGCGTGTTTCTGTATTATTTTCAGACCGCAAACAGCATAAAAATCAGTCGTCGCAGTTTGCTTGCATCCGGATGACTCTCAAGGAATTCCCGCATTTCTTTTTCACCGAGCTGGTGCATGGCGTCAAGCATCGCATCTTGCTTTAGACATACCTCATTGTAAGCGCAATGATGGCAGTTCTCTCCGTTGCGTATTTGGTTCTGACTCATGTCATTATTATGACATACTCTTTTCTTTATGCAATAGCACTAAAATTTGCTATACTCTCTCCCAATGCAGCCCCTCTCTCCGCTCGACGGTCGCTACGCTTCCAAAGTAGATGTCCTGCGCGAGTTCTTCACCGAAGATGCATTGATCAGAGCGAGGATCATGGTCGAGCTTCGCTACCTCATCGCTCTGGGTGAGGAGAAAGGCATACCGGAACTGAAGCCTTTCAGCGAGAAAGAGAAGTCAGCAATGAAGAAAATCGTGGAATCGTTTGGAGAGAAAGAGGCGGATGCCGTACGTACAATCGAGACGACGACGAATCATGATGTGAAGGCGGTCGAGTATTATTTGCGTGAGCGGCTGCAAAAAGATCTTGGGAAAAACTTCAAGACGGAGTTCATTCACTTCGCGCTTACAAGTGAGGATGTCAATAATCTTGCGTACGGCTTCCTCATCAATAGCGCACTCAGAGGAGTCATTCTTCCACACTTGGATGAGGTTTATTCCACACTGTCTGCAATGGCCAAAAAAAACGTATCGATCGCTATGCTCAGCCTCACGCACGGACAACCGGCAACACCGACAACACTTGGAAAAGAGATCATGGTGTTTGCGGATCGATTGCAGCGCCAGATCGACATGCTTCAAATGTTTGCCATGCAGGGCAAGTTCGGCGGAGCCGTCGGGAATTATTCCGCCCACCGCGCTGCGTATCCTGCTGTCGATTGGGAATCTTTCGGAGCACGATTTGTTGCGTCTCTCGGCATGGAACCATTGGAGCATACGACACAGATCAATCCGCACGATGATATTGCAGAGCTCAGTCATCTTCTGATTCGTATCAATACGATTCTTCTTGGGCTCAGTCGCGATGTCTGGATGTATATCTCGAGAGGAGTGTTCAAGCAGAGCACGGTGAAAGGCGAAGTCGGTTCTTCGACGATGCCGCATAAAGTAAATCCGATCGATTTCGAAAATGCGGAAGGCAATCTGGGCCTCAGCTCCGCACTCTTCGATCACTTCGCGCAGAAGCTTCCGATCAGTCGGCTGCAGCGTGATCTTTCTGATTCAACCGTCCAGCGTAATATCGGCGTTGCGTTTGGGTATCACGTCCTCGCTCTTACATCTCTCAGGAAAGGCTTATCAAAATTGTCGGTCGATACGGCGATGCTCAAAGCCGAGCTTGCCGCTCATCCCGAGGTGATGACCGAGATGATTCAGACCGTCATGCGGAAGAATGGAATGGCTGATGCGTACGAACAAATGAAGACGTTATCGAGGGGTCAGCAGATTTCCGCTGCGGATCTCCGTGCGTTTGTCTCCAAGCTCGATATCAAAAAAGAAGACAGGCAGCGTTTACTGAAGATTTTTGGCTGATACAGGCTTGGATTGACAGAATTCTAGAGTATTTTTTGGATACCATAAAAGTGCTAGAATATTTGTCACATATTTTCGTACGCGCTACGAAAATTTCTATGGAACCCCACCCCACTCCCCCTACGCAGAGATCGCCGGCTCAGGTCTTCGCTGTCATGGAGAAGTTGAAGAGTGCTATCTGGAGAAGGCGACCGATTTTGGGAGAGATCATACAAAAACACGGCGGGAAAATCCTTTCGCAATACAGCGAAGATTTCATGGACGTGAATCCCGCTCCGGGACTGGATGAACGGAAGCCTGAGCTGATTTCCGTCGTCGAAGAACTTGTGACGGGTCGTCTCGGTCCCGAGGTTGGAAAGGGTGTTGCACGTCAGCTCACAAAGCTTCCACTCGTGTCGACTGCCGATCATCACACCATCAACCAGCATCCGTTCTTCCTGAATGCGGAGATCATCTCGGGCATTCCTCTCTACGAGCATCCGGATCCCGAGATCAACTACATGATCGCATTCTCATTCGCGACTGTGTCGGTCAATAATCTTTCGGGCTTCGCGCGTGGCATTCTCTTCAATGGAGGGATCAACGGTTCTACGAATCTCATTAAGCTTCCGGTGATTGCGGACAAATTTAAAATGTCGGTGGTCTACGGTTGCAAGCCTTATACAAGGGAAGACCTGACCAAAGCCGAAAATGAGATCCTCAAGAAGGATCGCGCGGGTGTGCTCGCTCATGGGAAATCAGAGAAAATTCTTGCGGTGATGGAGGAACTTCTCGGAGCCGAGGAGGTACTTCATGCCAGCAACTTCTGTTCGCAGCTCACGAGGATCAATTATAAATATTGGCCGAAACTTTTCCATGATCCAAAAGGTCATACCGGCATACAGAGTCACAAGGTTCCGGATCTCATCTACCTTGATATCGAAACACTCGTGACCCAGACGCTTCTTCGCCATCACTTCTCGAACAAAAAATCACTCATGCATCGCGTGCTTTTCGATGCGACGCTGTGGCCGCTACTCCTTCGGTATTTCGACGGCATTCCCGGTGCTTTTTCGGAGGAGAATGACTGGGGGACTTTCCTCTTCTGGGGCTTCGATGACAAAGCGCACCGTGTGCGACTTCTTCTTCAGGACGGCAGGCTTGTCTCGAAGGACGGTCTCATCGATATCGCACTCACATCAGAGGCGCTTGGAGAAGCGTTGCGTGCGAAAAAGGTTTTGCCGAGTATGCTTACGTGCTATCTCATGGTCTCTCTCTACTACGGCATGAAGTGTCTGGGAGGCTTCTGTCAGGTGCATGATCTCACGCTCTGTAAAGAAGCGTGGAGACTGCTTCTTCTCGATATCGGGGAAACAGCTGAAGCGGAGGCAATCGTCCCCGTACAGACCAAGGAGCTCGGTGGCGACGGTCTCGTGCTCGCGTACCTCCGTACCGCGACCGGCAATACGGTTCCGGCGAACGGTTTCGATATGATTCTTGATGAAGGGGACACCAGTTTCGATCACTACGTCGCCCTCAGCAAGCGTGTGACTCTTGCCGAAATGATGGCGCCGATGCTCCCGGAGATTTATACGGTGCTCTATTCCGAAAAGCAGCGCGATCCGGAGCTGCTGTCGATTACGCCTGAAGAGATATTTTCCGCCACGGGACTGCGGAGCAAGCTGGTTGCTTGATGAGTTTTTGGCTTCCTCTCAACGAGAAATTAGATTGAGGAAAGTATGGGAAATAGTTGCTAAATAGCAAAAATATGATATAATTACTATTGGTTCTTTTCACACCATCGGTGGATGTGGAAAGACGTGTTTCAAAACTCGAACTGTAAGGAGCAAGACAATGACTGCGACTCGTGATCTTCTGGAAACATGGATGAAAAAACCCATTGCTATCCGGGACAACCCGGCATTGCCGGGGAGGAAGTTCGGGGATGACTGCGGATATCGGGAGATGAGAACTCTCCGGACTAATCCGTCGCCATTCGCGACACCGTCGATCGAACTCCGAGCCGATTATGACGGGTTCTGCCCCTACACAGGGCAGAGAAATCGACGAAGACTCGGAGGGGGCTTGAAGAACAATGCGTTCGTACTCCGCGAAGCCGCAGCGCGGTCGGTCTCATTGGCTGACAGCGTATTGCGACAAGTGAGCGGTGGACAACTCGTGTTCGTGGGCCTCGATGCATACCGGTCGGGAGAGCGCCAGTGGCTTGGATATTCCGAGAAGCTGCTGGAACAAATGGCGATGATCAGTCTCACGACTGATGATGTCGCCAACGACCGCCGCATCGCGGAATTCATCGGTTGTTCCATGAGAGCTGACGGGGTGTTTTCCTGGGTCAAAGTGATCAAGGACGGAGCCTATGCAACTCTCATTGCTGAACTCCGACAAATTCCGGCGATTCTCGAAGGTGCCCGTCAGTACGCAGCGGACAAGATGACCGACGGTGCGACCGAAGACAACGTGTCGGGCGCTTTGTACGAATACGTCATTGCGTGTTGCAATGCGCGTATCGGACGAGCGGCCGGCCGGGGAACGCTGGTGTGGGAGTGCAATGCTCACGCCGGCGGCGGCGCAGTGGACCTGATGATTCTCTCCCAAGGGATTCTGAAGGCCATTACGCCCTTCGATTGGCCGGGGTTCATGTCCGCATTCGACTTCCTGGAAAACAGCGCCAACTTCGATATCTATCGGAAAGCGCTGGCTGCGAGCACGATTCTCCAGGAACATCTGCGCCTGTGCGGGTACAAACCCTCGAACTTTACCTGGGCGAACTGGGTCGAGTTGAGGGATCTCAAGAGGGTCCAGTTCCACTTGGCGGAAGCCTGTGGTTGGACCTTCTACAGCATGGGAGCGGATGGCGGCGAGCATTGGCATCACGAGCCTTCCAATCTCGTCATCGATCCGTTGACCCGCGAGATCCAATGGACTGAAGAGTTCAGCGGAACAGAGTATCCTCGTCGTGGAAATCCCGGTCACTCGTTACAACTCTTCGGCGAACAAGATATCGCCGTTTGGGGTGGCGCGAGTGCTCTGGAAATTGTCACCACTGCCTACGGTTTCGAATAATCGCAATGTTCATTTCACATTCACCCTTCAGAAAGGAGCCACCAAAAAGCCCTGCATCACTCGATGTAGGGCTTTGGCTTGTGTCTTGCTATCCTCTCCCCATGCTCTTCTGCCTCAACGGTCTCTTCAAAGACGAAACGAAAGCCGTTGTTTCCGTTCTGGATCATGGCTTTCTCTATGCCGACGGGTTCTACGATACGCTTCGGGTCTACGATGGCGTGCTTTTCGAGCTGCCACTGCATCTCAAGCGTATTGCAGATTCTGCAAAGGCGATGGAGATACCCTTACCACAGGGTCTTCCTGCGATTGGCAATTGGTTTTCGGAAACGGTGAAGCGAAACAAACTGGCTGATGCACGCGTGCGAATTACGATCACGCGTGGTGCACAGGGTCGGGATTTTTCGCGTGGGAGGCATCCGACCGTGGTCATCACCTGCGAGCGGCTGAGGGCAGGCAAGAGTCTCCTGCAGGGACACAGTGCTTGCACGATGCGCCTCGAGAGGTCGTTGCCTGCAATAAAAACTCTCGGACTTCAGAATCTTATTCTTGCGGCGAAAGAGGCGAAGAAAAAGGGTGTGCAAGAAGTTATCGGTATCGACCAACGAGGATTTGTCCGCGAGGGGGTGACGAGCAATGTGTTTGTTGTCCGAAATGGACGCCTTCTTACGCCAAAGAATCGGATTCTTCGCGGGCTCACACGCAGACTGGTACTCAAACTTGCCCGAAGCCTCGGGATTCCGGTGACGATCAGAGATTTCAAGCATTCACTGATCGCTTCGAGCGATGAAGTATTTCTCACGAATCGTATTCGGGAGATCATTCCGATTATTTCCATCAACGGTAAAAAAATCGGTTCAGGAAAGGTTGGACCAGTCACGAAGAGGCTGAAAAATGCCTATCAACAATACGTTCAATCAGTCATCATCTGCGATTAAATCTTTCGATCAAGTCTTTGACAGGGACTCCGCCACCGTCACGAACGTGAATTAATGCTTCGCGGAATTCATCGCGATCATCAGGATGGATTCCCGTGAGTCCACGGTACCATTTTGCATAGATCTCTCGGATTTTTGTAGCTGTTTCCTTATCGCGATCTTCTGCAATGTACGAAGCCGCATCAAGCATTTCAAGCTTCAGTTCTGCGGCGAGTGCAGCCTTCTGAGCCTCCAACGATAACTCCTTTTCCATATGAATATTATAACACAAAATTTAGTGAATTACCATGATCGAAGCACCACAGTGCTGAGTCGAATGGTGCCCAGGAGAGGACTCGAACCTCCACGGGATTGCTCCCGCTACCACCTCAAGGTAGTGCGTCTGCCATTTCGCCACCTGGGCAAGGAATGATGTTGCAGGAATGTACCAGAATCGGTAGAAGTTCGCTTTGAAATAATATTTGACTAATATGGAAATATTATTATAATAATTATTGCGTTTGTCTTTGCCCTTTCACTTGATCGGAGGTGTTCTGTGTCTCAGCCACTGCAAAAGAATTTTGATGACGAAGAGCTCATGGATGAGCCGCCACCCAACACTCCTCAGGAGGAAGCTCGCTACGTCGCGATGGATCGCGTATGGGTCGGTCTGGCCCTTACGATCTGCGGATTTGCCGCAATAGTCGGGTTCGTCGCCTGGCTGTCAGGAAAGTAGCCTCCAAGGAAGGAGGCAATCGCACCGGGGCCTGCCGTAAGGCGGGCTCCTTCCATATCATTGAGAAAAACCTGTTTTTCTGCTACAATACAACGAAAAACAAATATCAATTCCCATGTCAGATTCCCCGGAAATTTCGGCCGAACGCTTGAAAGTGATTCTTGGTGCCGAACAGGTACTCGGCAGCCACATTGCAGGCGATCTTCCTTGTACGAAAGTCACTGACCTTAGTTCCGGCGAGGAGAGGACGATCGAAACACCCGTACATATCTTCAGCTTCGGAGGAGCAGCCGTACGATTGCCGCTCTTCAAGCTCTCCCTCATCGTCATGCTTGCGGGAGCAGCGTTCAGCTTCGATTACGATCTGACCGATCGGCATCTTCCTGAGCTTCCCGACGTTGTGCCGGAGACCTATCATGCAGCGGCAGAGGAGGAATCGGTCGAGGATGCTGAAAGCAACCTGCTTCCTTTGGCTGATTCTGGTTCAGTCGCAGAAGTCGTACCGGCTTTTTCCGGTGCAGTTTTGGAGCCTGTTGCTCCTGTTCAGGAAGAGATTCGCGGTGATAACAAGACAGGAGTCTTCTTGACTGCGAGCAGTATTGCCGATCGGGACTTTCTTCTGCATACCTTCGACGAACTTCTGGCGGCAAGCGGCTCCGCACTCGTCTTCGATGTGAAGGGAGCATCAGTGCTTTTTCATTCGGCAGCTCCGATGGCCAATGACATAGGTCTCGTGAAATCGATCTACGAACTTTCGGAGATTCTTGCTCTGACAAAGGAGAAGGGGCTCTATACCATCGGTCGCTTCGTTGCGATCAAAGATGCGGGGATCACGAGGAAAGTACCGGAGACGCGCATCAAGGACCCGAAGACGGGAAAAGTTCTCAGCCAGGATTGGGTGGATCCGAGTGATGAGACGGCGATCCGTTACAACATGGAAGTTCTTTGCGAGCTTGCGGGGAGTGGCATCGATGAAATCAATTTGGATTACATTCGTTTCTCGACGGCGGAATTTGGCGCACTGAAAGTATTTTCTGGTCAGGAAAAGGCGGACCGCCTCGAAGCGTTCATCCGTGCCGCACGTGAGACCATCGATCGTTGCGGACCAAAGACCAAGCTCGGACTTTCGACGTTTGCCATTCTTGGATGGCAGTACGACCAAAATGTCGCAACACTCGGCCAAGATGTCGTCCGCTTTGCGCCGCTTGTGGATATCATTTCCCCGATGGCCTATCCGGCAACATTCTCTACGAATGCGTACTACAATCCTCGTACCGATTCCGGCAGTCGCATGTATTTTTTGGTGCATCGAACGCTGACGGGATACCAAGAACTTTTGGGTCCGGAACAAAGCAGGAAACTCCGTCCGTGGATACAGGGGTACGGAGTGACGAAGAAGAACATGCAAGATCAGATGAAGGCTGTCGCTGACGCAGGTGTTTGCGGTTTCACGGTCTGGAGTGCGAACAATGCATACGGACCGACGTATGCTGCTATGAAGGTGCAGAGCGCACGTCCAGAGAGGTGTCTGCCGTAGCTGCGATACCGTATCGCAGACGGCGGCGAGTGCCGCCGATTCTGAGACGCTGCGTCTCAGCTACGGGGTCTTTACCGAAACGTATCATACTCAAAAAAATCCTTCTGATATTCCTGTCCCTCCTTAAAGACACTGTGTTTGATCGCGCAGGAATAGACCTCGGTTTGGTTAGAGACGGCTTTGAACCAGGCAGCGACGGCATTGGTGTATGCACAGAATGCGCAGGCAAGTTTCTGCCCCCATGTCAGTTTTGAAAGCTTCTGACGGTCCATAATCAGAAAGTCTCGAAATCGCATTTTGGGAATGTCGTAGACCGAGAAATAGATTTCTTGGTAGAGCCACAGTGCAGCGTGGATCAGGATCGTCGGGAACACCATCATCCAAATCGCAGTGCCGGCAATAACTCGAAGAATGAGGCCCCGGGCCTTCAGGCGTTCTTTTGTGACGGCAAATCGGTCTTTGTACATGGATGGAGTATGGCGCAATGCAGCCATATAGATAGCAGAAACGGTCTTCGATTAGCGATAGATATCATGGTCGCCGACAGAGAGTACGGCGATTGTTTTTACATTGTCCCATTCGAAAACAATTCGATAGCGGTAGTTCACGGAGCAGCTGAGAAATCCCTTCAATGCGCCTGTCAGTTTGTGAACTTTTAAAGAGGGTGTCTTTGGATCTTTTCGAAGTATCGCAAGAGTTCGTTCGACTTCATCCTGAAGATCAATTTCCAGCTTCTTCCACTGCCGTACGAATTTTGGAGTGTACAGAATCTGCGGCATGTTCAGAGTGCTTTTGCCAAGTCGCGAAGAGATCCCTTCAGCCTTGGCTCCTTATGTGCTTCGAGAACATCAGCGACAGCTTGGTCTTCTCCGAATTTTCGGAGTGCTTGTCTGATGAGATCAGCTTTGTTCGCTCCGATGCCGCGCTTCAGAAGTTCATCAATCAAATGGGAGAGTTCTTCGGTGAGAGGGACGGTGATGGTAGTCATAGAAGTACTAAGAAAAGATACTATATTATAGTATATCATCCAAAGATTGTTGTCCAGAGGATTCCGGAAGAAAACATCACTCCGGATAATGGTATAGTTTCCTCATGCGCCAATATCTCGACCTTCTGCAGCACGTTCTCGATCATGGGTCGAAGAAAGACGATAGAACGGGAACGGGAACACTCTCCGTGTTCGGCTATCAGATGCGGTTCGACCTGCAGAAGGGCTTTCCGCTGCTCACGACCAAGAAGCTGCATACTCGTTCAATTTTTCATGAACTTCTCTGGTTTTTGAAAGGGGAGACGAATATCAAGTATCTCAAAGACAATGGTGTTTCTATTTGGGACGAGTGGGCCGACAAGGATGGCAATCTTGGTCCAGTGTATGGCGCTCAGTGGCGCAGTTGGCAGGGAGCGGACGGCAAGACAGTCGACCAGATCACGAATGTGATCGAGCAGATTAAGAAAAATCCGAATTCGAGGCGGCTGATTGTTTCGGCTTGGAATGTTCCGTTCATCGAAAAAATGGCACTGCCGCCGTGTCACTGCCTTTTCCAGTTCTGGGTTTCGCCGCCAGCGAAATCCACCCTGAGCGAGCCCGCCTCAGCGGGAGAGTCGAAGGGTACGTTGTCCTGTCAGCTCTATCAGCGCAGCGCAGATATCTTTCTCGGGGTGCCGTTCAATATCGCATCGTACGCATTGCTTACGCATATGATCGCGCAGGTGACGGGATTACAGGTCGGAGAGTTCGTGCACACGCTTGGCGATGCGCATCTGTATTTGAATCATTTGGAACAGACGAAGCTGCAGCTTTCAAGGGAGCCAAGAATGTTGCCTACGTTGAAGTTGAATCCTGAGAGGAAGAATATTTTTGATTTTGTGTTTGAGGATATTGTGATCGAAGGATATGACCCGCATGAGGCGATTAAGGCACCGATAGCGGTATGATATAATCTCCATATGACTGGATCTCATTCTGTTCCACGCACGCTAAGGGAGAGTTATGCTTTTAGTGTTTCAGAGCGTGATTGCATTGAAGATGAACAAACTCGTGAGATGGTAAAAGATTGGGAATTGGAGGGTCACCAAGTCGTTTTATTCCGTGGGAGAATCTATGTTCTCTTATTCGGGAAAAATGTATCTGCAAATATTGATTGATTTCTTTGTGGAGTAATCAGCATGGCCATCCCTTGGCGGCCGTAGCTTTAGCGAAGGCTGCTGGCCGCGTCGCGCCCTGGAAGGGCGCGCTGGTGAGCGTGGTAGACTGAGCGCATGTTGCTTTCATTGATCGTCGCCGCTTCAGAGAACAATGTGATCGGGAAAAATAATCAGCTCCCGTGGCATCTGCCAGATGATCTGAGAAGATTCAAGGCACTGACGAGGGGGCATCCCATCATTATGGGCAGGAAGACATTCGAGTCGATTGGTCGCGTTTTGCCCGACCGGATCAATATTGTTGTGTCGGAAACTCTCGAAGTTGCTCCGACTGGAACACAACTCGCAAACTCTCTGAGTGCCGCTCTGGCACTTGTGAAAGGCAGCGAAGAAGCCTTCGTCATCGGCGGATCGCAGCTCTTCCAGATGAGCGCTCCGCTTGCGGACCGTCTGTATTTGACACGCGTGCATGCGACAATCGACGGCGATGTCTTCCTTCCTCCGATACATTTTTCAGAGTGGAAAGAAGTTTCGAGAGAGGAGCATCCGAAAGATGCCGAGCATGAATTTTCATTCACGTTCATTGACTACCGGAAGGTGAAATAAATTCACCGGAAATTTTTCTGGTGTTGCGGGGATGCACCTGCTACATTCTGCGCTATGAGAAAAGTTGTGTTTGCCGGAAAGATCCTCGTCATCGGTGCCGGAGGCGTATCCAGGTGCGTTCTGCCGCTCCTCCTGAAGCATCTCAGCATGCCCACTGAGAATATCACCGTGATCGACATGGCGGATTGCCGTGAGGCGCTTTCGACGGTGCTCGTCGAAGGCGTGCAGTTCATCCGTGAGCGCATCATGCAAGAAACATATGGTGAACAACTTGCGAAGTACGTCACTGCCGGCGACATGATCATCGACCTCGCATGGAACATCGATACCGTCGAACTACTGACATGGTGTCATGAGCACGGAGTCACCTACGTGAATACCTCGACGGAGCTCTGGGATCCGTACATCAAGACGACAAAAGTCACGGACAGAACGCTCTACGTTCGTCACATGGCGATTCGCAAAATGATCGCAGGATGGAAAGTGAAGGGTCCGACGGCGATTTTGGAACACGGTGCGAACCCCGGACTCGTCTCACACTTCACGAAGATGGGTCTTCTCGATATCGCAAAGAAAGTCATCGGGAAGAAAGGCAAAAACGGCAATGGCACTCCGAGCGCCAATGGCACCGGCACTGCAAATGGCAATGGTGCCCAGAGAGAAGCAATCGAGCAGGCGGTAGCATCGCAGTCATTCAATGTGCTCGCGCAGCTCCTTGGGGTGAAGGTCATCCACATCAGCGAGATCGACACGCAGGTGAGCAATGAACCGAATACCTACGACGAGTTCTTAAATACGTGGAGTGTCGAAGGCTTCTTCGAAGAAGGAACGTCTCCGGCCGAAATGGGATGGGGGACGCACGAGCAGGTGTTGCCTCCCGATGCGCACCAGCATGAGACGGGACCGAAGAACCAGATCTGCCTCTCGCGCTTCGGCATCAACACGTTCGTCAGGTCACGCGTGCCGAGTGACGAGATCCTCGGGATGGTTGTGCGTCACGGCGAAGCGTTCACCATGTCGGACGCACTCACGGTTTGGGATAAGGATAAGGCGATCTACCGACCGACGGTGCACTATGCGTACTCACCGTGCTTAGCGGCCGTCGCTTCACTGCATGCCCTTCGCGCGAATCACTATAAGATGCAGGGGAAGTTTAGGATCATGAATGACGACATCGTCAGTGGCACCGACGAGCTCGGGGTTCTCATCATGGGTCACGAATTCAAGTCGTGGTGGACGGGCAGCATCCTCGGGATCGAGGAGGCCAATAAGCTGGTGCCGGATCAGAATGCGACGACGTTGCAGGTTGCCGCCGCTGTCCTTGGTGCCGTGATCTGGATGATCAAGAATCCGAAGGAAGGAGTGCTGGTGCCAGACCAGCTGCCGCATACGGAGATCCTGAAGGTCGCAAGCCCCTATCTTGGCGACGTTGTCTCCATTCCTCTCGATTGGTATCCCAATGACTTCAATGCTGTGGAGCCCTCCGAGCAGGGTGCACCGTTTGTAAACGATGCGTCGGCGTGGCAGTTTAATCGGTTCCTTTGGAAGTTCTAGGAAATCTCTGAAAAATGCATGCTGCTGTGTCACGGTTCGAGACGCTCTGCGGAGCTCCTCACCATGACAGACTCTTGAACTGTCATGCTGAGGAGCGCGAGCCTCAGCGAGCTGAGCCTGCCCTGAGGTTCTCGAAGGGTCTCGAAGCATCACTTCAACACCGTCCTTTTCTTGGCTTCCATCCAATGTTTTTTGAGCCATCGATGAGTTCGTATCGTTCTTTGGTTTTCTCTTTTCAGAATCCATTGATACTTGGTGCATGCAAAACGAAGCACCTACAGCATCGGCATTGAAAGAACTTGGAGGAGCAGAGATTGCGGACACCTTGTATGAACACAAGCTTGCCGAAGCAAAAACAGTCGGAGATGTACGAAGGGATGTTCATAGTCTCCTCAGCCAAGTTGGTTCGGAGGGGGAGATTGGAGAGCGGATGAAGAAGATTAGTGAATCCGTTGATCAGGCGACGGAATCAGGTGCGCATGACAATATCGCCGTGCAGGACAATCTTGGTAGCGGCGTCCTTGGTCAAAATAAACTTGGCTCGAAAGAATCTGTCTTGCGCCGCGATCAACTGAATCCGGATCAGATCACTGCAAACACGCGTGATACGCTGGATACGGTACTGCATGAGGACAGTGAAGTTGTGGGGCATGCAGGGCAAGACCCGAAGGCCGTTGGCACCCTTGCGGTCATCGATGCGAAGGGCAAGTTCCACGGTCCGACAACGGTCGTAGAAGGTGATGTGGTATCGGGAGTTTCCCATCAGTTAGGACGTCGTCGAGCAGGTCTGCCCAGAAAAACGTATCTCGAGGGTGCCGATCTCGTTGAGGAGATTGGTGCGGAGAAGGTACGCAGTTATACTCGGAAAGGAGGGGCGAATGTCGGCAAGAATCTGCAGGAGGAAATCTGGAGGATGCAGCCTTCGATCACCCTCGACCAGATGCGTGCTCAGGCTAGCGCAATCGGTATGTCGGAGGAGGCAGTGCAACGAATAGCCGAAGAGCAAGGAAAACTTCCTCAGGAGCAAGAGGCACAGGTTGTGCTTGCAGCGTGATGCTTCGAGACGCGTTCGCCGATGCTCACGCTCCTCAGCATGACAATGCATACTCACTGTCATGGTGAGGAGCACCTCAGTGCGTCTCGAACCATGACTCACCGGATCAAATCCAGAAACTCCTGCCTCGTCCTCGCATCCCGCTTAAAACTTCCCGCAACGGAACTGGTGACCGCGACCGAGTGCTGCTTCTCGACTCCGCGCATCATCATGCAGAAGTGGCTCGCTTCGATGACCACGCCGATACCGATCGGCTTCAATACTTCCTGCAGCGCATTGCAGATCTCCTGACCGAGGCGCTCCTGCGTCTGGAGACGGCGCGCGAACATATCGATAATGCGCGGTATTTTGCTGAGTCCGATGACATGCTTGCTTGGGATGTAGCCAACATGCACTTTCCCCGAGAACGGTAGTAGATGGTGTTCGCAGAGTGAGTAGCATTCGATGTCTTTGACGATGATCATCCCGTCGGTGTCGGCCGGAAACAGCGCGCCGTTGACGATGTTCTTGAGATCGAGGTCGTAGCCCGACGTGAGAAATTGCATGGCTTCACTGCAGCGTTTCGGTGTGCGCTTGAGCCCCGGACGTGTCGTATCTTCGCCAATTTTCTTCAGGAGGGTTTTGTAGAGATTTTCCATAATGGGAGAGGAGTATAGCATTGCGCTCAGGAGAAAATTTGACAATGGACGATAGATTAAAGAAAGTGAACGTACTTTCCCCATTTTTTATGACTGGATCTGCTCCTGCTGAGACAAGAGTGAGCCTCGATTACTCACCATCCATTCCACCGTTCGATGCAGCAAAAGAGATGCCAGTTATTGTTCGGAGAGCTCAACAAATAAGAGAAACACTTGGTCGTTCAACTGATGATCTTATGCTTGGCTCGAAGTGTCCTTCGCTAAAAAATTAGAGTAGCAACTTGGTTTTCCGACATTTCTGCCCCTCCACTTCCTTCATATACGACTTCAGCTTCCGCTCAAACCCAGGATGTACAAGATCACCCGCACCGAGATCGAGCAGCGGCTCTAAGACGAAGCGGCGAGCATGCAGGCGAAGATGGGGGATTGTCAGTTCGTCTTCGAGCCTGATTTCATTTCCAAAAAGCAGGAGATCCAAGTCGATGGTGCGTGGTCCGAAGCGCACTGGAGTTTTCTTCTTCAGCTTCTTCTCGATTGTCTGCATTTTTTTTCTAACCTGTTCGGGGGTGAGCAACGTATCAAAAACTGCAGCGGCGTTCAAAAATGCATCCTGCTTCTTCATCTCGAGTGGTGTTGATCTGTAGACTGAAGAGAAGCGGATACTTGGAAAGGCTGTACGAAGCATGGCAGTTGCAGCCCTTAGATTTGACTCAGGATCGATGTTCGAGCCGATTCCGA
>CAZQYX010000010.1:22866-61967 GCA_964597665.1 uncultured Candidatus Peribacteria bacterium
ATGGCAGTTGCAGCCCTTAGATTTGACTCAGGATCGATGTTCGAGCCGATTCCGACGTAGACGGTTTCTATGGCCTTTGGATCGTAACAGAGGCCGATTCAAGAGGAAGCATCGGTTTCTTCGTCACGGTGACACGCATACCTCCCTGCGGTTTAAATTTTTGAAGGATGGCAGAGGCGATATCCTCTGCGAAACGTTCGATTGTTTTTCGT
This sequence comes from uncultured Candidatus Peribacteria bacterium, assembly GCA_964597665.1. Lineage (GTDB taxonomy): Bacteria > Patescibacteriota > Gracilibacteria > Peribacterales > Peribacteraceae > SICN01. Next base: position 23,079 of record CAZQYX010000010.1, read on the forward strand.
TCAGTGCCCGCAAGAGAGACAATGTCAGCCGTGATTTCCGCGTAATCAATGCCTTCACCGAGAGTGTCACTTGTAGCAGTGGACACTAGAGGATGAAAAAGCTCGATCGTAATGAGAATGTCCTGCGGGGTTTTCCGTTCGTTATCCGGAACACCGATACGGGTCCGGACCGCAATATTGCTCAGAAGAATCGAGTCCATACGGCTAGTATAGCATCTGCTTGCGCTTTCTTGATGCGTACGCTACAATGTACGCATGAACAAGTTCATGACAGCAACACAGGCAAGAAAGACATTCTACGCCGTGATTGACGAAGCACAGCATCCTGGAGTTGCCGTGGCGATCACGCATGAAGGCATACCAAAGGTGGTTGTCATGTCGTTTGAAGAATATGAAGGATGGCAGGAAACGATGGAAATAAGGTCTGATCCTGAGCTTGTAAAAGATCTCGATGAGGTCATGAAGGATATGAAATCAGGCAAGATTCATAAAAATACAGTGAGTTTGGATGTCGTACGAAAGAGGCTCAAAGCCTGATTATGTATATTGTTGAACTTAAAAAGAAGGCAGAGAAAGAACTATTGGCTCTTCCGAGAAAAGATCAACAGCGCATTCTCATCGCTTTTGATGTCCTTCGGGAGAATCCCATGGCAGGCAAAATGCTTGAAGGAGAATATAAGGGACTTCGATCATTACGTGTTTGGCCGTATCGGATACTGTATGCAGTGGACCATCACATCATCACCGTCACCTGATTCCTACACCTCGGTCGTTTTCTCCTTCTTCACCCCAAACAGTTCCAGTCTCTCGGCAAGGGGAGACATGGCGATTTTGCGGCAGAGATAGCGCGAGACGACGATCGCAGTGAAGAGCGAGATGACGATACCGATCATCAGCGTGACGGCGAAGCCGCGAATAATGCTCGTGCCGATGGTGAAGAGGATCATGCAGGTGATGAGCGTCGACGTATTGCCGTCTCTCACACTCGGCCATGCTTTCTGGAAGCCCGTTTCCACCGCAGTCTTGAGCATTTTTCCTTTTCGTAATTCTTCCTTCACGCGCTCAAAGGCGAGGATATTCGCGTCGACTGCCATACCCATACTGAGGATGATGCCGGCGATACCGGCAAGCGAGAGCACGACGTACTGATTTGAGATCAGACCGATCGGGAGCTTCATCGAAGCGATCACGAGGATCACGTAGAAGATCAGCGCCATGCTCGCGAGGACTCCGAGAACACGGTAGATGAGGATCAGGAAGAAGCAGAGGATCAAAAGACCGACCGCCGCAGCCCTCACCGACTGCTTGAGAGCGCTGCTGCCGAGCGTCGCTTCGATCGTGCTCTGTCCGGAGAGGTAGATGGGCGCAGGGATGGCACCGGTATTAAGATCTTGCGCAAGGGTCTGTGCTTCCTTCACGTCCCGACTGCCTGTGATGACGGCGTTGCCTCCGATGATTTCATTCTGCACCGTGGGTGCCGAGACCATCTCACCTCCGACGAAGATTGCGATGGGCTTGCCGATATTTCGTTTCGTCAGCTCTTGGAAGAGTTTTCCTCCCTCTTCATCGAACTGGATCTGCACGACGGGGATATTCGTGATGGGGTCAAAAGAGACCGATGCGGACCGAAATCTTCGTCCGTTCAGTTCGGTGTCTCTCCAGCCCGTTGGTTCGAGAGAGAAGAAGATGCTTCGAATGACGATCTGATTCTCCATGCGTTTCACTTCGCCTTTCTCGACGGTCGCAAGCAACTCCTTCGCCTTCTCAAGATCACCTTTGAAACTCAGGAATGCAAAACTCACCTGAGCGGGAGACGTATTCAAAGCAGTATCCGCTCTGATGATATGAAAGCCGAACGGCGTCTCAACAATATCGCTGAGTTGACCCTGCGTGAGAGCGAAAGCGGCTTTCTCGAAGGTTTCCACCATCTGTCCGCGCTGGATGACGCCGAGAGAGCCCGCGAGTGTCTTCGAGGGTCCATCGGAGACCTTCTTTGCAAGTGACTGGAAGTTTGCACCTGCAGCGAGTTGCTTCTGGATACTCTCGATCAGTGTTTTTGCCTCTTCTTTCGTCCGCTTCACCGTAACGTCTGCCCGATCAGCGCCTGTGTACTGGATCAAAATATGACTTGCGGTCATCTGCTCGGTGCCTTCCGTGCGACCGGCAAGGAAGAGAATGCCGGCCTTGCCATTCGGGAGAGAGACAGTTTCTTCCGAGCCGATGGTCATCGTCTGCAGAACGGAACGTATCTCCTGCGGGGCCTCTGCAATGTCCACGACGTCTTTCTTCACAACGCTTCCCTCCGTCAGTGTCAGTGCCAGTTCATCGTATGCTTCTCTGGGGTCTGTGAGTGGTCTTTCAGCCGGTGCTGGATCCGTGATCAGTTTTGTGAGGTAGATACCTTTGATGTCTCTTACGATTTGCTGTCCGTTTTCATCCTGACCCGTCGACTGGATCGTTGCTTCTGTCTTGAGTACCGGATCAGTTGCCTTGCGCTTCGCTAGAGCTTCGAGTCCTTTCGGCAGGCTGCTGATGAAGAGCGGCCTTGCGTCGAAGTACGTAACGCCGAGGGTGGAACTCAAATCCTGACCGTAGACTTGCAGGTTACCCGTTCCCGTAGTGACTGCTAGAAAGACCTGCTCCGCTTTCCCTCTCATCTTGTTCTCAAATTCAAGTGTGGCACCGCTGAACTGCTCTTTGAATTCCAGCTGAATCGTCTTGCCGACGGTTGCGATGCATTTATCGACATCGATGATGCCGGGGCATTCTACGAGCAGATGTTTCTCGCTTCCAAAGTACGAAGGAGTGATGGTTGCCTCGCTGACTCCGAGTCCGTTGATGCGACGCTCGAGGACGGTCCGGATTGCTTCCACAAGGGTTGCATGCTGCTGCTCCACGTTCTGGAGTTCAAACTGCTTGGCAGCGATTTCCTTTGTTTCGTCTGCTCCTTTCAGCGCGACAATTTCCTTCTTCAGTTCTTCTTTGCGCGCGACAATCTCATCTTCCGAAATGCGGAAATCCAGCTGAGTGCCGCCGGCGAGATCCAGCCCGAGATGGACGGATTGCTGGAGGAAGCTTGGGAAGTGGGTTTTCCACGAGTCGGGCAGGGCGATGATTGCGCAGAAGATACCCGCGATGATCGTAACCGTCGGCCAGAATGAGGAACGCTTGTCGGAGGAAGCCATGAGAGAGGAGAGAGGGAGAGGATGCTCGGGAATGGAGTGTAGTGCAAATCACTCCTAAATAATATTTTTTAGGGATTCGTAAAGCTAACAAAGAGGCCTACATTTACATCATCGGAAAATACTTCGGCAATACTGGCAGACGGAACGCCACCGATCATGATGGAACTGCCGACATCGGGACTGCTGATGCTGAACGTCGACATCATGGCATCGCGCACGAAGATGCCGATATTCTTTCCGACATTCTCTCGGAAAAGTGATTGCAGCAGGCTCTGGCCTTTTTCTGTAAATTGCAGTTCAAGAGACACTCTTCCCGTGTTCTTGTTGCCGATTGCCTGTACCCAGCTCAGGCTCGATCCGGTGAGTGCCGTAGGGATCCATTCAATCTCGTCCGGATCATCCTTCTTCAGTTTCTCCTTCGGCTTTTCAATGCGGACATCAAATGTGAATGGTGCGGACAGGATCGCTTCAAATCTCTCTGCCGTTTCGCTATCCGGGAGCGTCAGTGTGAGCATGGCACTCTTCGTGTCGAGGGGTACCACACTCGCACGTGCGTTTAGGAGCTTTAGAGAAGCAAAACGTCTTTCCATGACGCGCTCCGTTGCTTCGAGGAGCGTTCTCACCTTCGACGAATCGGACGCGCGAATCTCCATTTTCCGTACGACCTTCTGCTCACCGCCGCATGCAGCGAGTGTCAGTGCAATGCCAAGGACGACCAGAAGGCTCTTTTTCATGTGCGGGGAAGTGTAGCTTCGGCACAAAAAGAGTGCAAAGGGAATAGGACTGAATCGTCGCAATGGAAAATCCAAATTCCAAAAAAAAATTCCAAGTTGTCATGAATTCGATTGGAATTTGATATTTGGATTTTGGAATTTTCTTCATTTCATCAATTCATCTGCAAAACCGTATTTGCTCTCAACATCTTGTCCGTCAAATCTACTCCCTGAAGCGTGCATCCCTCATCAAGAATGCAGCGCTCCAGTACGCAGTCTGTAATTGTAGAGTGCCCAAAGATCATGCAATCGGTGACGATGCTTTTCTCAATCCTTACGTTCGGTCCAATCGCGTTGCTGCCATGCAGGTTGGAATCAGCACTGATCGTCGACGATGCATCGCAGAGCGTTTTTCCGTTGACGATTTCTCGGTGCAGACGAAGATAGGATTCAAACGATCCGATATCGTGCCAAGGCTCCGTAAAGACGAACGAATCGACGGTCATGCCGCGTTTCAAAAATTCCTCGAAGAGCCCACCGACATTGTCTGGATGCTTGATTGCATGCTCTGTAAGCACATGCAGCGAGCTTTTCGGCAGCCACCACCAGCCGGTCGAAACGAAGGTGGATTTCGGCTTGAGAGGTTTTTCTTCGAATGACGTGACGTTTTCATGCTCTCCGATGATGACGGTTCCAAACTGCTTCGCAAGTTCGGTTTCTCCAATGTCATGTGCCGCAATCAGCGGATGAGTCTTCGCTGCTGCAAGGAATTTTTCCATAGAACAACCGACATAGTTGTCTCCGGCGATCAGGAGCACATCATCGTCGATCTTCTCTTCTTTCAGCCACTTCGCTATTGCACCGAGTGCGCCCAGTTTCTCTCCTTCGTGCCCCGCATCTTCGACAGTGACGTTGATGTTCCGATCTCTGATTGTCTTCGCCCATGTATTCATTTCTTCTGCGAACACCGCATTCGTGCTGACGGTGATCGCAATATCTTTTGGTACGCTCTCGACGACGTACGTAAGCAGTGGTTTTCCTGCGAGCGGTAGCAAAGGCTTTGCCCTTCTCTCGCTGAGGGGCCAGAGACGTGTTGCAAATCCGCCGGCTAAAATAAAACAACGCACGACAGTAGCGTAGCGGAAGATCCATATCTTCCGCGAACCAGCTATTCGACAGTTATCATTGCCTGTCCTTCAATGTTTGTCGGTTTTTCCTGTTGCCCTACAATGCCGAGAACAGACGGCAACATCATGTACGTCATCTTGTGCTGGCGGCACACGCTCATCAGATTAATCGTATGTTCCAGATTGCTGCACTGCACGAGGTGGGTAGGCTTCTTCGTCTTGATGACCTCTTCGAGAATATTCAGTTTGCCGAGAACGGAAACTCCGGCCACTTCTTTCAGCGGCGAGCCCTGACTATCGAGCACTCCGATAGGCTTGAAGGGGGATTGCTTCTCATTGAGGAGCCGGATGAACCTCTCGGTTTCTCTGTTGATGCCGACAATCAGGATCGGATACGCTGGCGGGTCCTTTCTGAGGATTCTTCGCTGCCACTGGTCAAAGGAGAGATGCCAGATTGTCGTGAGGACGAAGCTCAGTGCTCCGGCATAGACTAAGAGCAAGCGGCTGAAGAATTGTCCGAAGAGGAAGTAGTACCCGAGCGTGAAGAGCGAGAGGCCCATGACGCAGGCGAAGAGGAGATGCAAGATATTGCGTTTGCTCGACTGCACTCTTGTGAGCCTAAAGATGCCGAGTCCGATCATCACGCCGACCCAGATAGGGGAAATAACGAGGACGGCCTGCACGTACCGATCGAGCGGGAAATCGCTCGAGAGAATAAATCCGACGCGCAGGAAATAGGCGCACACGTATGCACCGACGAAGAGGACGATGTCGGTCGCAAGCCACGCGGCGAGGAGGAGAGTACGACGCATACTTCGATGATATGTCCTTTCTTTGCTCGTGCAAAGAAATTGTTCTATCAGCGTACTTTATATGGTGGACGATCGGGATGGGAGGCATCGAAGGAACGCCAGAGAGATGGATTGCCTGCATTATCAATAACGACAAAGTGTGCCTGGTTCGTACCTCCGTTTTCCTGAAGGAGTGGCACACCCGTGCCAGTGTTTACAACATACTCTGGCATATGGGTCGCAGAGATCCCACGCTTGCGAAGTTCTTCAGCCGAATACATGCAGTCCGGGCTATGTATATGTCCAAACGAAATGGTGTGTGGTTTTTCGATGACTCCTTCCTCGACGAGTGCTGACGAGAGAGTGATTAATGAGCGTAGGTAGACATCTTTGAGGACATCGAGAATAAAGCGATCTTTCAGTTTTTGAATCCAAGGCATGCGCTTTAAAACGATGTCGATTCTAGAATTCAACGCGGTATTTGATTGATGCGTCGTACTATCCAGTGTGTGTAGCTTCGAGTGAACAGCAGGATCATTCTTGATACAGAGCTTCATCAATTCCATTGATGTGCTTCTGTCAAAGAGATGCCCTGGAAGAATTTTTTCAAGAGCGTTACGCCCTGAAACTGAGATGGATCCTACGGCATGGAGTACTGCATCAGCGATGAGTAATTGTTTGTTTGGCTCGAGTTGATGCCCATGGAACGTCAGCACACCATTCTTATGATCGGTATATCTGTCACCTCTCTTATCTTGCAACCCGAATTCTGCTGAGTGATGAGGATTGTCACAGTTTCCGAGTAGGTATGCGAATTCCACTCGGCTGTCCTCATCACTGAGATAGTCACCGAGAGGTTCAAACATTGCATCCTTCACGCTTTGCCAATCAGGGTTGCTCCTTTGCAGGTATCCCGCAATGCCATCTCCATTCAGGATTACGCGTTCAATACTCTTGTTTTGGTCCAAGAATTGAGCAACTTTTGCAAGAGTTATTCTCGTCTCTTCACGGTTTTCAACGCCCAAATGGAGATCGGAAATATGGAGTTCCATAGTATTTGATTACTATCTCTTCGCATGCCAAACATATGGTAGCTTCGTCACATCCCACGGTGCACGCTTGCCGCGGACATGCTTGCCGCTTGCGAGTGTCGGCACTTCTCCGAAGACGACCTGCTCCATGAAGTCATACTTCGCTTTCAGGATTGAATTTTTCTCCGCAAGTTTTGCAAATTCCCTCTGCTGCAGTGCGTAATAGGCGAACGATTCGGCAAAGTCTTCGAACGGATCCGTCTTCGCGTACCCCGAGACGAAATCGCTGTCATCCATATTCGGCTGCATCATATGCGGAGTGAGCCAGCTGATCGCGTAGAAGGCGACACTCCGGTCGTCACCGTAGATCGACAGAGTGCCATCGAAGAAAGCAGTCGGTTGCTTTCGGTCCGTGCCGCGTAGTCCGCCCAAATCCGTAATGTGTCCGCATTCATGAATGATGAGCGCCATAAATTCTTCATCCGGGACGTTGCCTGTCACGATCATCGTCGACTCTCCGCCGAGCCCTCTGTTTTCCGGATTCTTCTCGTAATTGACGTAGAAGTTTTTCAGATTGTCTTTGCAGGAAGAGGGTAGTGCACGGAGGACGCGGTCAGCGAGTATACGATGCCTCGGGAGAATGTCCTTCTGATTCAGTACTGGTAGAAGCAGGGCTGCGGCATGTTTTGGGATGACGACCGTTCTTCCGTTCTTTCCATATCCTGAGGAGACGCTTGCAGCATTTGCTGAGAGTGGTAGAATAGTGACTGTAAAGAAGAAACCGAGCGTGAGTACCGCAGTTTGCACTGCTCCGGTTCTATTTTCTGGCCTGCGGATAGGAAGAGTGAGGTGAATACAGCAGTTGAAAGTACGTATTTATACTATATAATTTATTTTATGTCAAGTGATCAGGAAGTCCCTCTGCAGCCGGGACAAAGCCATACGCTCGTCATCGAGAAATTCGCCCAAGGCGGAGCCGCTTTTGCGACCTTGCAGGGTATGCCTGTTTTCATCGCTAATGGCATCCCTGGGCAGAAGGTATCGATTGTGATCACGAAGAAGCACGAGAAGTATCTGGAAGCGAAGGTCGAGAAAGTGATTCTCAGATCAAAAGATGAAATCCAGGCGAAATGCCCTCATTTTGGTACGTGCGGTGGATGTGTCTGGCAGAATCTCGCTTACAATAAGCAGATTCAGTACAAGGAAGACATCATCAGAGAGACTCTCACGCATCTCACGCCGGTTGATGAGTCTATTCGTCGTACACTCGCAGGTCGCGTGCTCAAGATCATCCCGAGTCCGCAGGTCTTCAATTACCGCAATAAGCTCGAGTTGACGTTCGGTTTTAGCACGATGCGTCACGAGGACAAGCCGCCAAAAACTCCCGGTGGCAAACCGCAGCGCATCTATTTCGACGAAAATCCAAGCATCGGTTTCCATCAGGCAGGGGAGTGGGCCACGATCCTCCCCATCACCGAGTGTCATCTCTACGATGAGCGCCTCCCCGTGCTGCTTGCCGATGTCAGAAAATTCATGGAAAAAAATAAACTTTCCGTCTACAACCCGAAGACGCACCGCGGGATGCTTCGAAACCTCATCCTCCGCCGCGGTATACACACTGAAGAGCAAATGATCTGTTTCATCGTGCAGGCGAGGAAGAAGGAACTGGAGCCGCTCTTTCAAAAGTTCCTCGGTTTCGGCGGCAGACCGGGCTTGAAGTCTCTTCTCGTCGTGGAGCACTTCGGCCTGAATGACAAGCCGGAGGAACCGAAGATCCATACGCTTGTCGGAGAGCCATTCATCACCGAGAGGCTCTTCGATCTCACATTTCAGATCTCGCCGTTCTCCTTTTTCCAGACCAATACGCTCGCGGCAGAGAAGCTCTATTCGGCGATCGCCGCCGCCGCGGATCTCCATAGTCGCGATACGGTGTTGGATGCGTACTGCGGCATGGGAACGATCGGTCAGTACCTTGCGAGATTCTGCGAGAAAGTCGTTGGTGTCGAAGCGCACCCTTCTGCCATCGACGATGCGCTCCGAAGTGCGGGGATGAATCGCATCGCCAATATCAGCTTCTATAAAGGCAAAGCGGAGCAGGTGCTGAATCAGCAGCTGAAAGCCGGGGGAAAGTATAAGTTCAATTGCATCGTCGTGGACCCTCCGCGTGTGGGGCTCCATCCACAGGCACTCTCTGCCGTTATTACGCACAGAGCAGAGAAAGTCGTCTATGTCTCATGCAACGTTGCGACATTCAGCAGGGATCTCGGAGAGTTTCTGAAGAACGGGTACGAGCTTAGAACGGTGCAGCCGGTCGACATGTTCCCGCATACAGCGCATATAGAGTTGGTGGCGCTGCTGCAGCGGAGATAAGGTGTGGTAGGTAGGGTAGGTTCGGTATGTTTGGGAGGTGGGTGGTGGCTTGTACCTACCAGACTTACCTAACGTACCAAACCTACCAAACCTTTCCTTGCATCGCATTTCCCTCCTCTCCGTCGGCAAGATCAAAACTCCGTGGATCAAGGACGGTTGTGAAGTATTTGCCGAACGCCTCTCGCATTCATGCGATTTCTCAGAGCGTGTTCTGTCATCTGGAGAAGCGAAAGACGAACATGAGCGCACTTTTCAGGCATTCGAAAAAACATCAGGAACGGTTGTACTGCTCGATGAACTTGGACAGGAGATGACCTCAAAAGAATTTGCAGAGTGGATAGGCAAGAAACGCGATATCGGGGAAGCACTCACGTTTGTGCTTGGAGGTGCGTACGGCGTCGATGATCGAATCAGGAAATCAGCGAAGAAGATCATTGCACTCAGCAAGATGACGCTGCCACATGAGCTCTGCAAGCTGATGTTTCTTGAGCAGCTGTATAGAGCACATACAATTCTCGAGGGCAGGGGATACCATCACTGATCCGCTCTACTGCAGGGTTGCCGTTGTGAATGTCACCTTGAAGGGTACACACCAGATAATCACGCTTCCGTACTCACGGAGGTCGGTGCCCGCAGGGATCTCATAGTTCTGATTGCCCTTGTTTCCTTTCAACTTGCCAAGGTCGAGGAAACCGGCATCAACATTGCCATCAGCGCTGCGAACAAGGTAGACGCTGAGAGCTGGACCATTGGTCACAGAGAAATTTTCAAAACGGAGAATTTGCTTTCCGTCCGGCAAGGTGAAGACGGAGGCTGTGCCTGACCCGCGATGGAAGTTGTCCGCATCCTTGAATGTGCCTTGCATTGCAATCGTTAGCTGAGGTGCCATCGGCTCATCTGCAATTGTTTCCGGCATCTTCTGTCCAAGCTCTTCCATTACTCTTTTCGCTTCCATGCGCTGCGCTTCGGGCATTGCCTGTACGTCTTCCTGCGTAAGAGACTCTATCGCTTCAATCTGCATTTTCTCCGTGTCGGAGAGTCCGGACAGAGATGACGGAAGCTCCTCATTGACGACGGTATCGAAGAAGATTGGCGAGAGAAGAAACCAAGCGATTGCTATAACGACCACTGCACCAATGCTGATCAGAATTTTTTTCATAGGGGGTCGGGAGGAAGGAAGTATTCCTATGATACTCCCGCTTTTTCTTGCCGCACAGATTCAAGCTCCTGTTTGTACTTTGCCGCCGCACGTAGAAGCGCTTTTCTGCCGAGAAGGTAGAAGAGTCCGGGGTGCACAACCATTTCCACAATCAATGACACCAGTAGTCCACCAAACATCGTGACAGCCAGCGGATGCAGGATTTCCTTCCCCGGTTCACCTGCACCAAGGATAAGCGGAATGAGCGCGAGCATTGCCGTCAGTGATGTCATCAGCATAGGCGTAATACGATTGAGAGAACCCATGACGATCAGATCTTCACTGAATGGAATACCATCCACCGTAGCCTTATGCACCCAGTGCTCGATGAGTAGGAGACCATTTCTGGCGGCCAGACCGAGCAGAGAGATAAGTCCCACAAGGTGCGCAAGGTCGATGACATTGCCCGTCAGGAAGATCGCGGTCATTGCACCGAGATAGGTGACTGGAATGATGATCAGCACCTGTAAGACGAACGAGAAAGACCGAAACTTGAAGTAGAGTGCTGCGACGATGCCAAGGAATGAAAGGAAACTGAAAATCGCCAGATTACGAGAGGACTCCTGCTGGCTCTGGTAGGTTCCCTCGTAACTGAGGAAGTACCCTTGCGGCAGTTTCAGCTCCTTTTCGATCCTCCCTTTCAGTGTCTCGATGATTGTCACGCTGTCTCCATCAAGAATGCCGGACGAGATGACAATACGCCTTTGCCCGTTGTCGTGGCTGATGCTGTTGCGGCCTTCGCTCACGCTTATATCTGCGATTGCGGAGAGCGGCACGGTCGTCCCGCGAGGTGAACGGATCAGCAAACTGCCGATCTGCTTTGGGTCTTGCAGGGACTGTTCATCAAGGCGTAAGACAAGCGGAAAAGAACGCGACCCTTCGAGAATTTGGCCGATCTTCTCTCCCGCAAGTTGTACCTCCAGCATGTCCGTGAGTTCACCGAAGACAAATCCGTTCTGCGCCGCACGATCTCGATTGGGAGTAATCGCAATCTGCGGAATTTTCACTTCCTGTTCGACCACGGGATTGAGTGTTCCCGGAATAGTGACAAGCATGCCGCGTATCTTTTCGGCGTAGGTATTGAGTTCTTCCAAATCCGAGCCAAAGAGCTTGATCACGAGCGGCGCACGGACACCGGAGAGGATATGTTCGATACGATGGGAAATTGGCTGCCCGATGCTCACGTTCGCTCCCTGCAGGTTTATCTCGGCAAGTTTTTCCTTGATGGCAGCAATAACCTCGTCTTTCTCCGCATTGACGTCTATATCCACTTCCATCTCCGATGCGTTCACTCCGTTGGCATGTTCATCGTCTTCGGCGCGTCCCGTGCGACGGGCGACCGATTTGATGCCTTCGACCTGTAAAATGGCTTTTTCTATTCGCGTGCCCAGTTCATTCGATTGATTCAAGGAAGTCCCCGGCGGAAGCGAAACCCCGATCGTGAGCGTGCCTTCATTAAAGGGCGGTAGAAAATCTTTTCCTGCCTGCATCATCATCAGTCCAGTCATCACGATGGAAACAGCAATGACAGTAAGACCGACCTGAGGATGATGGATATTCCAACGGATAATAGGTTCAACTTTCCGTTTGATGAAGCGGACAAGCCATGTCTCCTTTTCTTCTTTAATAAGTTTGGACCCCGGTAAGAAGTAGAAGGAAAGGATCACCGTGATCGTCATTGCCACAATCATGGAACAGATCAGCGACACGATGTAGGCAAGTCCGAGCGGAGCGAGCAGCCGGCCTTCGATGTTGGAGAGTGCGAAGAGAGGAAGGAAAACGAGAACAATGATCACCGTTGAAAATACAATCGACCCTCTCACTTCAGAGCTTGCCCTCACAACGATTTCATAGTTGGAGAGCGGTATTGCACGTTTTTTATTTTCCCGCAGCCATCGAATAATGTTTTCGACATCGACAAGGGCATCATCCACCAATTCACCAACGGCAACGGCAAGGCCACCGAGCGTCATCACGTTAATATCGATGCCAAACGTTCGCAGAATAAGAATGGCTGTGACGAAGGAGAAAGGAAGCGCGGTCAGTGTGATACCGATGGCACGGAAGTTTCCAAGGAAGAGGATGAGAATGATAATCACGAAGATTGCGGCATCGCGTGTTGCGCCCATGACGTTCTCAATGCCGTTCTCAATGAATTTTTCCTGCTTGAAGAGGTCAGTGAGAATCTCAATGTCTTTGCCAAGACTGGTATGAAGTTCCTCTAGCGCCACCTCAACACGCTCGGTCAGCTCCACGGTATTGACCCCCGGTTGTTTTGTGATGCTCAGCAGGACTCCCCGTCTTCCGTTGATGCTGGCATCCCCGCGTGGCGCGACCTGCGCTGCCTTGCGGATGTGCGCCACATCCCGAAGATAGACGAGGGTTCCCTCATGCTCAGCGATAACCGTGCTTCCAAGCACATCCAGATCGGCGCTGCGGCCAATAATGCGAATCGGGTACTCTAGTGCATCAGTAGAAATGAACCCACCGCTCTTATTTTCTGTAATCGCCTGAAGTTTCTCCTCCAATTCGGTGATTGTCATCTGAAGGTTCGCGAGCTTCACGGGATCCACTTTGATTTGATACTCTTGAATTTCCCCGCCGAGGATCGTCACTGACGCAACTCCCGGTACGGTCAGCAGCTTCGGGCGCACAGTCCAGTCGGCCAGTGTCCGTAGTTCCCGAAGATCGGGGTCCTCGGCCTTGCTGGAGAGTCCGATCAACTGTATTTCTCCCATGATGGAAGAAATAGGTCCCAATTTCGAATCCACTCCTTCGGGAAAGGCAATCGCTTGCAGCTTCTCGCTTACGATCTGGCGGGCGAGGTAGATGTCCTTTCCCCAGTCAAATTCGACGAAGACGAGCGATAAACCGGCGGAGGAGATGGAGCGTACTCTCTCCACGTCTGGAGCCCCGTTCATCACGGACTCGATGGGGAACGTCACGAGTGTTTCCACTTCCTCGGTCGCGAGTCCCTCTGCTTCCGAGAAGATGGTCACTGTGGGACGGTTTAGATCAGGGAGGATATCCACGGGGGATGTCACCGTGACATACGTACCGTAGAAAAGCAGTCCTGACGCCGCTACCAGCACAAGGATGCGGTTTGTCAGTACAGAGCGAACGATGCGATCAAAAAGATTCATAGAGGAAGGGGGTATCAAAGCTGCTTGGTATCGATAGCAAGACCGGTCGATAGTTCAACCGGTGATTTCACGATGATCCAGTCTTTTGCGGTGATGCCCGACTTCACGTAGGCGTACCCGCTATGTACGAACAAAACCTCAATCTTCTTCGCTTCAGCAGTCACATCAGTCTTTACAATCCAAACAGTGTGGGAATCTTTGCTTAACTGCAGCGCGGCTTCGGGAATAACAAGGAGTGAAGGGTCTTGCGTCACGGGAATCTGCACTCGGATTGTCATCTGCGCCAACACACGATCGGTATTATCCTGCGCTAGGACATCTGCCTCCACTTGGATCGTTCTCGAATCGGGATCAACGGACTGTGCGATGCGCTTGATGATGGCAGTGAATTTCTCGGACGGTGCCGATGTCGGCGAGAAGGTGACGGTCGTGCCAACCTTCACGAACGGAAGATCCGCTTCGGAAATATTGAAACGGATGTACTTTTTGCTGTCATCGATCACATTGAAGACAGGCTTCTCGAGTGTCACGCTCTCTCCGGCATTCACGAATCTTTTGGTAATGATGCCTGAAAAGGGAGCGACGATGGTTCGACCTGCACCCACTTGCTGCTGCAGACGCACAATCTCTGCTGCGATGATTTCGGCATCCAGATCGGCATTCTGCTTTCCTCCTTTCACATCGACGATTTCCCTTTCCGTGGTTGCACGGATCTTCCTCTTCTCCGCTTCCAGAGAAGCAAGATCGGAGGTGCTCTTTGCCAGTTCCGTTCTTGATTCCGAAAGATGATCCGTGACATCGCCGATTTCTTTTCGAATGCGATCCACTTCATGACCGGGAAAAGCCGGCGTTTCGGAGATCCGAAGCGATATCTGACGTGCTTCCTGACCGATTGCCGTTGCAAGGGAAGCGATCTCGATCGGTTCGGATGTTTCTGTCTTGAGTATCTTCTTCAATGCGAGAAGTTTGTGTTCAAATTTTTCACGAACGGAGAAATCGCTTCCAAAGCCTGGGAAAACTTCCGGTCGCCTGTAATAGTCGTAGGCACTGGTATTGAGGTAATCGGCGATGCCATCGGAACGCGTGAAGAGCATTTCATTTACGCTCTCAAGAAGATCGAATGAGGCATTGCGCATGGATTGCAGTGTCTGTTTTTTGACCTCTTGCAGTCCCGCGATCTCGGCATCAATACGGTTGAGTTCCGCTTCGCGTTCCTCTTCCGTCGTGCGGAGGTGGGAGTCGATCGTCAGCAAGGACCGCTTCTTGGCGATCTCGAGTTCTTTCTGTTTGAATGCAATCTCAGCGATCAATTGCTGCTGGCTCTGATCGGCTCGCAGTGTCGCAAGGACTTGTCCTTGCCGAACACGACTTCCGAGGTTTACGGAAAGTGATTGAATAACCCCATCTTGTGATGGGTAGAGATCCGCTTGTTGCTCAGCGAAGACCTGTCCTGCAGCCTCTATCGTCACTTGGACTTTATCGGCGCTCTTTGGCTGTTCGACGGTGACAATAGGGAAGCTGGAGGTTCCCCCGCTTACTGTAGATTCTTCATCGTGACCTCCCTCATGTCCGGCACTCGCGTTGGCATTGCCTTGGGCGATAACAAAGGTAATGAAGATGCCGGTGATGCCGAATGCGGCAACAGCGGAGGCTGTTTTGAGATGAAGAAAACGAAGAGCGGGAGGACGTTTTTCCCAGGCTTGCCTAGGGATGGAAAGAAAAGATTCTATGGTCATAGTAAGTGGAGGAAAGAAATATCAATCGCGGTGAGGCGGTCTGTTGGTGTCGTCGTGGGATGAGGAATGACCGTGAGCAGGCTCATTCGGATCGTCTACATGATCAGCGGGCTCGGCAGCGGAATCATCATGGGGCTGCACATTGGTTTCTCCCTCATGATGATCATCGGACGATGCTGCGCCTGTAGAGGAAACAGCAGTAGCTGGCTCTGTATCGTCAGCCTTTTGCGTTGTGGCACTTGTACCTGCACAGCCGACGAGCGCGACTGTCAGAAGGAGAGGAGTAAGGTGTTTCAGATAAATTTTCATAAAAGAAAATGAAGGGAAATAAAAAATACGCAGCATAAGCAACACCCTGCGGTGCGCTTATGAAGGTACGAAAATAATTTAGATCCTCATCGAGACCGTCGCCGCAAACAATGAGGCGTGCTCAAACAATGGAGGATTTCTTCCGATAAATGCATGTGAATCGTATGTTCGACTTTCGCCATTCATTAGTATTCTGGTGGCAACAAGATTACCAATTTGGACATGATACGTGCTTTGTGCGGGCACCTGAGCGATGACCGCTTGCTGCGCATTCACATGGCAACTGCTTTCCGCGTCTGCGGAGTGAAGTGCAACTGCTTCATCGTCGACTACTATGCTGTCAACGTGCGCCGAAGCATGGTCTGCTTCCGGTGCGATTCCTCGTTCCCCATGAAAAGCACCGATCATCAGAACACCCATACAAAGAGAGAGGGTGAGCAGTCCTGCGGTCAGTCGAGAGAGATTCATTTGGAAGATATTATAAGTAAAAAATTCTATTTTGCAACTGTCTCTTTGGATTTATTGTGAGATCGAGAATCGTGAATGTGACCTCCATGCCCTCCCATTAAATGCATGAGTGGACAGGCCAGAATGAATAACCACGGCAGAATACTGAGCAGGGCAGCCCACTGGAAGAAGTACGCGAGAAAAAGCAGAGCGAGCAGTCCCACGAGGAAAATGTAGAGCCAACGAACGCGGTAGCAAGATTTCATGAGTGCTTGTGGGAATGATGCGGATGTAAGTGGCAAATATTATCAAAAACATTTTCCAAAGCTTCTTCGGCTTTGCATGCACTCTCCTGTACATGAAGTCCTTTAAAGGGCTTGAGCGCTACGGAAGGAAGCATCGCGGAGACGGTTGTGGTTCCTCTCTCCTTCTCATACAGCACGACGTTGCAGGGCAGAGCGAGCGCGACATCGGGATTGTCTTCTAATGCCGCATGCGCCATCTGCGGATTGCATGCCCCGAGGATCTTGTGTGGTGGATGCTCGATATTGAGCTTCTTCTTCAGTGTCGCCTGAATGTCGATTTCCATAATAATGCCGAAATGTTCCTTTTCGAGCGCAGCACGCACATGCTTTTCCATCTCAGGAAGAGAGAGCGGGAACGTGGCTGTGAAGCTGTAGTCGGTTGTGGGAGGCATAAGGATGAAGGAAAAAATTAGCGGGAAGAAAATGAAGGAAGAAAGAGCAGTTATTCCACGGAAAACATCCCCATCATGCCGTTGCTCAGGTGCTCTGCGATATGGCAGTGGATCATCCAGTCGCCGGGGTTTGTGACGTCGAGGAGGATGTCGACCGTTGCGTCCTTCGGGACCAGCACCGTGTCCTTCCAGACGAGGTTCTCATTGCGTTCTCCATTCACTGCAAGCACAAGGAATCGCTGTCCGTGGAAGTGGATCGGGTGCTGCATGGGATGGTCGGAACCATCGCCTTCCTCGTCATTTACGATACGAATTTTAATCTTATCGCCGACCTTGAATTGATAGTTGATATTCATATTTTCCTTGCCCGATTCCCCATCGATCAATTTCCACTGCGTATTGTGCTTCGTCGACATGACGTTGACTTGTGGCATGGGATCTTCCCACTCGACCTGTGGTGAGCCTGTCGAATCCATGCCGCTCTGATCTTCCGTTGCCGCAGTGCTATCGCCATGCCCTCCACCGTGCTGCATGCCTCCAGCGTTCCCCTTGCCCATCATGCGTGCCGGCATCGACGCGACCGACAGATGGATCGTCTTGTCCACAGGTTTATCGAAGTACGGGCGATATGCGGCGATATCTTCTTGAACATCGGCATTCTCAGAGAGTGACGTAAAGGAATCCTGTGCCGTTGTGCCGCCACCTGCCGTCACTGTTCCGAGGAGCCACGTCTTCGCTGGACTTACGCTTTCGATGCGGTATGTTCCCGTTTGTGCGAATTGCACTTCCGCAATGGCTCGTTCCGATGGCGAGAGAATGACGGAATCGATGAACTCCTCGCGTTCTTTCCTCCCCGCATCCCCGCCAATGATTTTCATTTTGGCATCCCCAAAGCGCACATTGAAGGTTCTGGTGTTTGCAGCGTTCGTGAGATAGAAGCGAACGGTGGAACCACGCGACACCGCCAAATCATAGTTCGTTTTTCCGTTTACAAGCATCGTATTTCCGAACCGTCCCATGAGCGCATGGTCGGCTTCTTTTCCTCCGTAGGGCACAGGCAAGCCGTTCACAAGAAGCATATCATCGAGCATCAGCACTTGCTCGTTGTCCACGGGGCTATAGGCGGCCGTGTCTTTCGGCGTGACCCAGAGGTTGCCGTAGAGACCCATGTCCTGCTGCAGATCTTCGCGGACATGCGGGTGATACCAGAACATGCCTTCATCCGGCACTGTTACGGTGTACTGGAAACTTTCTCCCGGCTCGATGGCATCCTGTGTCAGGCCTGCCGTTCCGTCGAATCTGTTATCCAACCGGATTCCATGCCAGTGGATCGTCGTCGGTACATCAATGTTGTTTGTGACATTCACCGTGAACGTCGATCCCTGCTTCACCTTAAGCGTGGGTCCGGGGAACTGACCGTTATAGGCGTAGATTGCGAAACTCTTCCCGTTGATCGTGGTACGCACTATTTCGGGATTGAGAGTGATCGTATCGCCATCCTGTACATCAAGAATAGTTGTGGGCTTGGCTTCGGGTAGCTGGCTGATGTCCTTATCGATTGCGGGAAGGAAAGATCCCTGCATCATTCCATCCTGATCGTTACCCATCATGCCGTTCCCATGCTGCATGCCGCCACTAGGCATATTAGGGGAACAAGCTACAAGGAAGACTGTGCCGATGAGGATGGGAAGAAATGTGATACGCATGAGATATGTGGGGAGGAAATTAGGAGCTTATCTTTGCAAACAGGAAGAACAGCACCGTGAATCCTATCGTCATGACGTACGGTGCGATGTCCGAAATCAAATTTCTCTTCGTCGGATGGAAACCTTTCAGGAGCAGCGAGTTCGTGACGACCGAGACGGAGCTGAATGCCATGGCGAGTCCTGCAAGCTCCGGTCGCAACACAAGTCCGAAACTCACGAATGCTCGCGTTGCAATTGGAATACCGATCACGTTGAAGAAGAGCGCGAAGAACATGTTCTGTTTGATTTTCGAGACCGTTGCACGACTGAGTTTGATTGCCGTTACCGTGTCTCGAAGATCATTTTTCACTAAAACAATGCCGCCTGTTTCCATCGCGATATCCGTTCCACTGCCCATCGCGATGCCGAGATTCGCCTGCGCGAGAGCCGGACTGTCGTTGATGCCGTCGCCGACCATAGCTACATGTTTACCTTGCTCCTGTAATTTCTTTATTTCAGCTGCTTTTTGCTCAGGTAGAACCTCTGCAAGAACATGCTCGATGCTGACACTTTTGGCGATCGCAAGTGCGGTTCGCTTGTTGTCTCCTGTGATCATGTAGACGGCGATGCCCATATTTTTCAGACGATCGATTGCTTCTTTCGATGTTTCTTTCACGGTATCGGCAACGGCGATGATGCCAAGGACATTCGTTAAATCACTCAGGATCATCGCTGTTTTTCCTTGTTCCTCCAGAGTTTGCAATTGGCTCTCGATTGCTTTCGTATCAATCCTGAATTTTTCCATAAGCTTCCTGTTGCCGAAGAAATATTTTGTTCCTTCAATCGTTCCTTCGATACCGTGACCGGGAATAGCCATAAAGTGCTCGCTTGCAGACAGAGCGACACTCTTCGCTTTTGCATGAGTAACGATGCTCTCCGCAAGTGAATGCTCCGAACCTTGTTCGAGTGATGCGGCAATTCGCAAGATGTCGCTTGCGGTAGAGACGCCCCGCTGGGGCGTCTCTCCATCCTCACCGGAACGTGTTTTTACAACCATAACGTCCGTTACCTCCGGCTTCCCTTTCGTCAGTGTTCCAGTCTTATCAAACACAATCGTATCGATCTTCTTCGCGGCTTCCAGCGGTTCCCCACCACGGATGAGGATACCCAGTTCCGCGCCTTTCCCCGTTGCAACCATGATGGCCGTCGGAGTCGCGAGTCCGAGCGCGCAAGGACAGGCGATGACGATGACCGAGACGAACGCAAGGAGTGAAAAAGGCAGCGTTGCTCCAAGTAGCAGCCAAATGACAAGTGTTGCGATAGCGATGCCGATCACGGCGGGCACAAACCATGCGGAGACCAAGTCTGCGAAATCCTGAATCGGAGCTTTGCTTCCCTGTGCGTCTTCCACGAAGCGAATGATCTGCGCGAGCGCCGTTTCGGATCCGACTTTCTCGGCTCGGAATTCGATGCTGCCATGAGCGTTCATCGTTGCTCCGAAGACGTGATCGCCTTCTTTCTTCTCCACGGGGATACTCTCGCCTGTCAGCATGGATTCGTCGATGGACGTCAGACCTTTCGTCACGATACCGTCGACGGGGATTTTTTCTCCCGGTCTGACGATGACAATATCTCCAGCTTTCACTTCTTCGACGGGAATATCGACGGTAGTGCCATTTCTGAGAATACGTGCCGTTTTTGCCTGCAATCCCATCAGTTTCTGAATTGCCTCACTTGTTGCGCCTTTCGCTCTCGCTTCCAGCCATTTTCCGAGGAGCACGAATGTGATGAGGAGGGCGGAGACTTCGAAGTAGAGATCTTCATGTGCTCCCAGAGGTGTTCCTTCATTGCTCCAATGAACGGCGATATTCCAGAGACTATAGAAATAAGCGGTCGATGTGCCGATCGCGATCAGGCTGTCCATATTGAACGTGCGAACGCGGAGTGCGGACCACGCACTGTGATAGAAGCCCGCTCCGAGCCAGAATTGCACAGGCGTTGCGAGGATCAGAGAGACGATGCCCATCCAAGGAGTGACCGCATCGATGAATGGCAGAAAAGGCAGGAAGGTTCCCGTCATGAAATAGAGCATCGGCAGGCTTAGAACGATCCCCCAAGAGAATTTTTCTCGATAGGTTGCTATCTCTTCCGCTTTACGACTCTTCTCTTCGTCACGGTCAACGGTCGATGCGATCTGCGCACCGTATCCGGCTGCCTTGATACGCTCGATGAGCGCAGGAATATCGACCGTTTTCTCGTCATAGACGATCGTTGCCTTGCTCGAGCCGTAGTTCACATTCGCTTCTGCAACGCCCGGGGTTTTCTTCAGTTTGCTCGTGATGATCGCAGCGCAGCTCGCGCAGTGCATGCCGGTGACGGAGAGGATTGTTTGGGAAGGCATAGAGATCAGGTGGGAAGAACTTTATAAGCATCACCGAGTGCTTCGATTTCTTTTGTCCATTGCTGTAGATCAAGACGTTCATCGTGCTCAAAAGTGACCACCTTTGTATCAATATCTATGTCAATGTTCTTGATCGACGGGAATTCGCTGCTGATATCTTTAATGAGTGCAGCGCAGCTCGCGCAGTGCAAGCCGGGGATGGAGACGGTGGTGGTCATAGAATGGGGGGGGGGGACTTGTGGTGAGCGTATCGAATCATGAACGTCGGGAGAGTCCGACAACATTGAGGACTTCGGCGATGAATGCTTCTTTGTCTTTAGGTGAAGCAAGTTTCTTCTCGGCACAAGTGTGGAGGTGCGATTCGAGGACGGCAGATTGGATGTGCTTCAAGTGACCTTGCATCGCAAGGGCGAGTTCGAGGATCTGCGCGCAGTAGACATCTTCCTCCACTTCCTTGCGTAGTTTCACCGTGAGGCCTTCCAGTCGCTTGATTGCATCGAGTGTTTTCTTCTTGGCGTCGCTTCTCATAGCATGAAGGGGTAGGGGGTAGGGGTATACTACCCTTAGATTTTTGTTTTGGCAAAGGGAAGAACCACTGAATATGTATGAGAGGAAATAAACATGCTTGGGATCAAGCGAATTCGATTTTGTGGCTTGTGGTTGCTACTGATCGTTTTAGGACATTTCAAAGAAAAAAATGCTGCATTCATTCTTTTGGTCATAATATTTGTTGGATGCTTCTTCTTTCATCAGCAGAATCTGTTGGGGTGTTAAGTTTTGTATTTATGGCAGTCCTTCGTAGAGATGATTCGAACTTTTGGCTTGAAAGGGCAGAGGAATGTACTTTATCCCTTCTATGTCTATGATGCCTCCACTACAATAATTTCCATTCGATGACTCCTAATCTCCCCATTACTATCCATCGTATCTTCTTCTGCGACGATGTTTCTGAAGGGGCATTTGGGAAGCTCAATTTGTCAGGCTATATTCCGTCGAATCGAATTGCTATCAACACGTCGCCGTATGTTTTTGACTCACACATTGTGATCGAGGGTACGGTAAGGCAGGGATTTCCAAGGGCGGATGTGACTATTAGCGTCTTAATGTTTGATGATCAGGAAACAAAAATAGGAGATGCTTATTTAAAATTAACTATACCGGGATGTGATAAGGAAGAAGTGCGACTTACTCTTGTTGCTGCCATGCGATGGAAAATTACCTTTGGCTCTATGCGCCTGGATGTATTAATAGAGGAAAGCGTTATTCACTCAGAAATATTCAAGATAATCCAGGGCGATGCACCGAATATTCATGTAAATGGAGAGATCGGTTCTTCGGCACTCATTACAACTGGCACCGCCTTCGATCTTGCCTCCATTCTCAAAAGTGCCAGTCGTGAATTAATATTGATTGATCCCTATCTAACTGCTGCCTCTGCATTGCAGCTATTAACAGTCGTTCCCAATACGACATCTGTGAAAGTGCTGACTGCACCAAAGTATCAAAAGGAATATGTTTGTGAATTGTCTAAGATCCACAATATCCTACCAAAATTTGAGATTAGATTTAGCGAGACGTTTCATGACAGATTTATTATCGTAAATGGTACAGAATACTTCCACTTCGGTCATTCACTCAAAGACTTGGGAACAAAGAAACTCTCTCGTTTCCAGAAAATGCACAAAAAAGACGAGACCGCCGATCTTCTTGGCAGATTCAATGCAGATTGGACTACTGCTATCGCTTTCCCATGAATTTGTAATTGGTAGCCCTTAGTAGAGATGATTCGAACTTTCTGGATTGAATCATCTTTTAAAATAAATCTAGACTTGGAGATAAATCACCTAGCAAGCTTTGAGACAAGCTGATCTGATCAGCATATTCCTTTTCAATTTCATCCAAGTAAGCAACGAATTCTTCGTGTCGAGGTAAGCAGAAGAACTTACAGTTGGTCGGTATTCTTTCCGCTAATAAGTCCTTCTTTTTAAAGCCCTTATACCAAAATTCATCGGTAACAATGGCATCACAGTAAGGCATAACGTAAGCAATACGGTTAATATCTGTCATTTCACCTTTCTCGATATCGCCCTTCCTTCCTTTTGTGACTTTTCCCAGATATGCATTCATTATCGTTTCATTATTGAGTGAGGGTAAATATTTCCGAAATTCCTCGCTCTCGAACATTTGCACTATCTGAGGGAAGAAGCGAATAGGTAAACC
The DNA here is from genome assembly GCA_964597665.1 of uncultured Candidatus Peribacteria bacterium. GTDB lineage: Bacteria > Patescibacteriota > Gracilibacteria > Peribacterales > Peribacteraceae > SICN01. Next base: position 46,132 of record CAZQYX010000010.1, read on the forward strand.
GAGTACCCTCTCTGTGATGCTCATAAATTTTTCCGGAGTTGATGCCAGTGGCGCAAGATCAATCTCTCTAAAGAATTCGGCATCAAAGGGCTTTTTGCTATCCTGCTCTGCAAACATTTTCTGCAGATCCCATAACATACGTCTATGTGCTTCATTCAAAGTAAACAGTTTTCCGACATCTAAATCTTTAGGAAATGGTAAACCTGGTATTAGAGATAAACGTTTAACAATACTCGCCCTGTATCCCTTAACAATGGCCTCTCTAAAAGCTAAAGACTCGTCATTAATAATTTGTTCTTCGGGCGTTGTTTTCCATTTTCTATAAATTTCTAAAACCCTCTCTCGTGTAGAGGTATTTATTTCATCCACTTCCTCTGCTTCATCTTCTAAAACGATATAGCTAAATGGTTCTCTGGCGGGATGCCAAAACCAATTGTGAGGATTCGCACCAAATACACCCTCAAAATAGAAATCCAATTGCTCAAAATTCCTATCTCCTAACCATGCTTTTGCGAATATTAAAACCTGCCATCTCTGAAGTTCTAAATTGTCCATGATGCGAATGTTGTTTGAGAGATATGTATACATTCTCATCAAGTCTCTGAAAGATTGATTGGTTAGTGTCTTCGCTACTACGGATTCTCTACGATGATCCCAAGAATAAGGACAAACGATACATTGAGCCTTTCTAAGGAAATCTATTTTGGAAAACAGGGTTTTGGCTCTCTGTTCGACCTTTGTATCTAATTTAGTTAGTGGATTTGGGTGCAAAAATCGCACAAATTGACTTAGAACATTTTGATCTAAATAGATGATCCTTTTCTTCCTAGGAAGTGGCGGTATTTCAGTAATAATTAGTCGCTGGCTTTTTGAAAATGGAAAATCACACTTACTGCAATATTGCTGTAATATGGTTGGTTTTTCTTTCCTCGCAAATATTCGGAACGGCACCAAGCCTTTCTCTGTGCAATCAGGGCATTGGAGATTGCTTTTAGTCATGTTTCTTATTGTAACCAAGTTGGCAGCCCCACGGAGGATCGAACTCCGATTTCCTGGATGAGAACCAAGTGTCCTAGCCATTAGACGATGGGGCCATTTTCTTTTCTTATTCTACATTCACCATTCACCATTCACAATTTGATTGTGAATTTTCCCCGTTTGCCCAACAATGAAGTGTCAGTTCCCCCATTCAATCCATGTCTCATCCAACCAAGCTCCCCGATGCCATGCCGGATATTGTCAGTCCGACTCTTTTGATCGTTTGCGATTCGCATCACTGTCGTTTCATCGATGTGGGCGGACACACGCTTCTTGAAAAAGAAGGCGTGGACTCCAAGGAGCTTGTCCATACGGATAGGCAGGACTCTCAACCTTCACCTTCTTCCTTTGGGAAAGGAGGCATGATGTCGGGAGTCGGAGAAGAGCATCATGCGGAGGAGAATCGGCTCCGCGATTTCGCAATAATGATCGTCGATCGTATGACGGCACTCGTCGGTCAGCAGGGGATTGAATCGGTCTATCTTTCAGCCCCTTCAAGACTGCTGTCAGAGATCAAAAAGCATATGCCCGCCACCCTTACAAAAGTGCTGAAGTCCACGATCGACGGAATCTTCATCAAGGAATCTAACATCGAGGTCCTCAAACGTTTTCGTCCCGATCTCGATTCATCCGTCGTGAAGCTTCGGGATATGGAGAACTACTCAAGCAAGAAACATTTGCCGAAATAATGGATCAAGCCGCACTCACGAAGGCGTTGCAGGAACACAAAGCCAGTGAGATTCATGGCAGGACGTTCGGTCCGTACATTCACGATATCGTCTACGGAGCGAATGACGGCATCGTGACGACCTTCGCGATCGTCTCCGGTGTGAATGGTGCGGAGCTCAGTGCATCGGTCGTCGTCGTGCTTGGGCTCGCCAACGTGCTTGCAGACGGTCTTTCGATGGGACTTGGGAATTTTCTCTCGAGCAGATCCAAGCGTGACAACTATCATCGGATTCTTAAAGAAGAATATCAGGAAATTGAGGAGATTCCGGAGATCGAGCGCGAGGAAATACGCGAGATCTACAGAGCAAAGGGATTCCGCGGAGCCGATCTTGAGACGGTGACTCGGGTGATCACCGCTGACAAGAAAGTTTGGGTCGACACGATGATGATCGAAGAGAACGGGTTGACGCCGACAGATAGCGATCATGCGCCTTTGCACGGAATCGTGACGTTTGCTGCATTCGTGCTCTTTGGGATGATTCCGATCACTCCGTATCTTCTGCCAATCGCGACCGAGTCTCGGTTTGTTGTGACCATCGTTGCAACGGGTGTTGCCCTCCTTCTAGTTGGGCTTCTGAGAAGCGCTGTGACGCGTGAGCGTATGTTTAGGGGACCGCTGGAGATTCTCTTCATCGGAGCGGTGTGTGCGACCGTTGCGTATTTTGTGGGCGCGGCACTTAGGGGCTTTGCGGGAGTGGCTTTATAAAAAGCAAAAAAAATAAAAACCAAACTCCAAGAGGTAATACACCTATTGGTATTTGGTTTCTGGAATTTGGAATTTTGTCCTTTGGATTTTTACCGTAGTGCCGAAGTGCATATCTCTCTATACGGACATCCCCTGCACTTCTCTCTCGTCGGTGTCGCTTTGAAATCTTTACCTTCGATGCCTTCATTCAGCAGTCGTATCGCCGTGATTGCATCCTTCAGTTGCGACTCGTTGCGACTCGTCTTTCGTTCGATGACCTCGTCTTCACCCAGAAACAGGAGGCGTAAGCAGTCGACCTTCTCTCCTTCTTTGCTTGCGGCAAGTGCATAGATCGACAGCTGGAGATCGTTATCGACACTCTCCTGTGACCTCGGATCACTTGTTTTATAGTCAATGATGACAAGTCCACCTTCACTTCTCTCGATGCGGTCGAAGCGACCCGAGAGGACCACTGGTCCGATCTCGAGTTTGAAACTGGACTCCACGCTGACAACGGTTCGTTTCTCTCTTTTCCACCAGTCAAAGAACTTCCGGAGGACAGATTCACCGCGGAGCAAGCCGCTATCCATCGCGGCACGATTCTCATAACCTTCTGCGATGAAGCACTCCCTGAACATCCCAAGAAGCGTTGCCAGTTCGAGTGGTATTTTTTTGATGACCTCATCCTCATGTTCTGCGAAGAGTTTCAACTGTTTTTTGAGCGGAGCATCTTGTTGCAGCAGGATCTCCAGCTCACCCCACCGCTTCAGCGTATTGTGAATGCTCGAACCGAAGCTCTCCCCGCTGCTGATCCTTCGCGGTATTTTTTTGACCGCTGTGAACTCGTACTGCTTTGGGCAGCGGCGGTACGTCGAAAGCTGGGAGTAGGAGAGCGCCATGTCAGTGCCTCAGTCTACTGCATTCTTGCAGAGTGTCACTCAGCGTTTTTTGCAGGTGAGTACGTTCCATCTTTGACATTCAGTACTCCCGAATTCTTTGGAATTTCCTTTTCAAGATTCAAGCTGAGTGCGTACTCACGCAAATCCATGGCAGTAGATTGCCGTACACTTTCTTTGAGTGCTTCAGGATTTTGTTCGGGATTTTTGCGTGGTGTATTTGGAGAAGTCATGGTGTTTTTGAAGGGGCTTAGGATTGTACTTGGGCAGCGGGAGTACCTGGAGTCGTTGTCGGTGTCTGTGTTGCAGGAGTTGAAGCAAGAGCGGCAGGTGGAGCAGCCTCCTTCCTGTATCGATTCAATACGTTCTTACTTGCTTCGACGAAATCTTGTAGTGCAAGATTTGGTTTGTCCATATTGGCTTCAACCAACATGGCTTTGAGATGATCAGTAATGTCATAACTCGTATTTTTTAGAATTGTTTGAGCATTCTTGATCATGGGCTCGAGAGCAAGGGCCACTTTGTTTGCGTTTGTATTGACGAGGCTCTTCCCATCGCTCTTCAATGTTTTTTGAACGTAGATCGCAACCGATCCTGTGGAGTTCTTAAGCATCCCGAAGACCTTCCCCAGAGTCGAGTTCGGTCCCAATAGTCCTTCCAATTGCTTGAATAAGTCTGAGCCGAAGACGCTCATTTTGTTTTTGAGATCGGTGATCGTCGTTGATACTTTATCTGCCATTCCCTGGAATTTTCCTATTTCCGGAGACACCATTGCGATTGCTGCCAATTCTTTACTGCCTGGCTTTGGTATCTCTTTGCCATTCACAACCATTTCATAGATGGCAGTGATAAGTTTGTTGGAAGCTTCCGGATTTTTTGCATCAATACGCTGCAGGTCCTGAATAAGTCCGAGCGCACCAGCTATCTGTTTTGAATCCATTGTTTCTCCGTTTGCTTCCAGTACTTCCTGAATTTTTTTCAATGCCTCACGGTCAGCTCCCTCTCTTGCTTTTTCCAATTGTTCACGGATTCCTCCCTGCAGTGTTTCTAAATTTTTACCTTCTGCACTCATAGAATAGTTGAGAACTAAATATTCTCATCATTATACCTCAATTAGGCGTTTTTTGAAAGTGCCAGCAGTAGGTGTTCGCTGCGGCTCACATCACGGTATGGCAATCTTTGAGCTCTTATCCAGTGTCTGCTATCCTTCCTCCGTTTTCCCCAATTCTCTCCATGCAGGTCGAACACTTCGAACGAGGAATTTCCTATAACTCTGATGAACTTATCCTCCTCGCGAGGAAACTCGGGAAGCTCGCAACGTACTGCAAGTTTCTGAAGGATGAAGGATCAGTGATCAGAGTCGAAGCGGAGCGCAGGGACACGAAGAAAGACCGCGATCAGGTGAAGGTGATGATCACGATCCGATTGCCGAAGGAAATCCTTCGCGTGGAGTCGAGGAAGAATCAGGTGCTCGAGGCGGTCGATAGTTGTGTCGAGAAGCTTGAAGATCAGGTCAAGAAGTACAAGGAAATGCATAGCGGGAGAGGCAAAGCGCATATGGCGGCAAGGCGTAGGGCAGAGTAGAAGGGGCTGAAATTCCAAAAGCCAAAAATCAAAATCCAAAACAACTGTTTCAACTTGGAATTTGGCTTTTAATTTTTTGGAATTTATTTCTTCGCTGCCTTATCCTTCCCCGTCGCTTTGTCATCGGTCTTTCCTGCTGCTGCAGCACCGGCGGCAGGAGCAGCACCAGGAGCACCATCGGCAGCCGGAGCAGCCGTACCGTCCGCTGCAACTGCACCCTCGACCGGAGCGGTAACCACTTCGACGACTTCTTCCTTACGCGGTTCCTGTACGGTGACGAGGACCATCTCGGGTGCGGACTTGATCGTGACACCCTTTGGAACCGTGACTTTGGCAACGGTGATGGAATCACGGAAGTTCTCAAGCACTCCGATATTGACGACGAAACTGTGAGGGATATCGCTCGGGAGACAAGAGACTTCGATCTCATCGTGAACAGTGACGAGCACGCCGCCGAGCGTTTTTACCGCGGGAGACTCGCCTTCCACGACAATCGGAACGTGCGTCGTAACCTTCTTGGTCATGTCCACGGCGTAGAGATCCACATGCTCCTCTTTGTCTGAGACAGGATTGAAGCTGATGGCATGGATGAGGCACGGGATCTTTTTTCCGTCCAAGGTGACCTCGACGAGTGTATTTTCACCCGCCTTCACATAGACAGTATGTAAATCTTTCATCGAACACTGAATGCTCACGTTCTTCGTTTTCCCTCCGTAGATCACGCCCGGCACATTGCCTGCCTTGCGCAGCAGACCGATATTTGCGGCTGCTTCGCGTGGATTTACCAATAGTGTGATCGTCTCTTTGTTCATAGCCGAGACACTCTAGACATGGTTTTGAGGTTGGTCAAGCGCGCCACTTCCAAAAATACTTCATAGCACTCATCAGATGTATCCACGTCATTCTGCGTACGAGGAGGGAGAGGACGCTGGACCCGCTGAGGCGATTCCTGCGGTCAAGAACGTGAACATTTGGAAGATAGAGAACTTTTTTCCCGAGCAGGTGGACGCGCCTGCAGAGGTCGATGTCTTCGAAGAAGAGGAAGAAGCGAGGGTCGAAGCCTCCAAGAGACCGAAGCAGATCCGTCCTCATCAGGAGACAGGCACCGACAAGCCAGTCGACCTCCACCTCGTTTTTGTTCTCGATTGTCTTCAACCACTGTTCATAGTTCTTCTGCCATGCTTCTGGGAAGAGGCGCTTCCGGCACAGGTCGAGAATGTGCGGGAACCTGCGCGCAGACGAGCGAATGCCCCCATTCGGATAGACGAGTGCGGGTCCGACAATTCCAGTGTCGGTGCGTTTCTGGAGTGACTCAAGCATGCGTTCGATGCCGCCACTTGGCAGCGTATTATCGGGATTGATGATCAGGACAAATTCGCTTCGTACGTAGTGCAGTGCGGCATTATTTCCTCGCCCGTATCCGGTATTCGACCGCTGCTCAATAATGCGTATCGCTGTGTCGCTCTTTAGTCGCGCGCGAAACCATCCGATCGATTCATCGTCGGAATGATTGTCGACAACGAGGATCGAAATCTTCTCCGCAATCGTTTGGTCCTTCAGGGCCTCGATGCAGCGCATCGTGTCTTTCGGAGACCGGAAGTTCAGGACGATGGCCGTGACAAGTGGTGAGCCTTGAGACATGAGCTATGAGTATACGGTAGGATTATCTCATGAAAGAGAAGAAAGATACTCAGCGTACTGCACTCCGGAAACGAGTTGCCAAAGTTCCGAAAGAACCGGGGGTGTATCGGTGGCTCGATGCACACGGAAAAGTGATGTATGTGGGCAAAGCGAAGAATCTGAAGAACCGGATGCAGGGCTATGTTCAAGACGGCATCAAACGTTCCGCATGGACCGAGATTATGGTCCGTCAGATTCAGGACTTCGAGGTGACGGTGGTTCGAAGCGAGATGGAAGCACTGATCCTCGAGAGCAATCTCATCAAGGAGCTGCAGCCGAAGTACAACGTGCTTCTGAAAGACGATAAAGGTTACGTCTACGTTCGTATCTCTCTCAAAGACCCCTATCCCCGTGTCGATATCGTTCGTCATTTGCAGCGTGATGGTGCACGGTACTTCGGTCCGTTCCTCGGTGCACGGGACACGGAACATGCATTGGATCTGCTGGATGGCATTCTTAAATATCGGGCGTGCCGGAAATCTCTTGATCTTCTGAATAGTCATCCGGACAAATCTCTTCCCCACGATTCGCCCTGTTTGGATTATCAGATTTTCAAATGTTGCGGGCTGTGCATCGGTGCTCTTTCCGGAGCGGAGTATCGAACGCGCATCGACGCTATCGTCAGTTTCTTCCGCGGCAATTTCGCTTCGGTGAAGCGTATGGCGAAAGAGAGAATGAACGCGGCCGTTGCTGAGAGGAAATTCGAGGCGGCAGCACGTCTCCGTGATGCGCTCCGCTTCATTGGGAATCTGGAAGAGAAGCAGGCGGTCTCCGATCCGTTCGGTCAGGATCTCGATGTCTTCGGTATCGCGCTGAAGTACGGAAAAATTCAGGTGGTACTTCTGCGGCAGCGTGAAGGAAAGCTGATCGAGCAGGTTGCGTTCCCGCTCTCAGGTGACGCAGAGAGCGCCTCCGGTGCTCTGGAGCAGTTCCTGCCGCAGTACTACGAACAGACGGATGACTTGCCCGATATCGTGATTGTGCGGGCACTGCCCGAAGATGCACCCTCCCTTCAGCAGTGGCTGAGCGAAAAGCAGGGAAAGAAGGTGACAATCGTCATGCCCGAGCGAGGGAGGAAATCCAAGCTTCTCGAGATTGCCGAGCGGAATGCGCAGGAGAAAGTGGATCAGCAGTTTGCGGCGTTCGAGTCCGAAGCACGCAAAGTGGAGGAATCCCTCACGGACTTGCAGACATTGCTTGCATTACCCGAAAAGCCGCGCCGTATCGAGTGTTACGATATCTCGCATTCAAGTGGCAGTGCTACTGTCGGAAGCATGGTCGTCTTCGTCAATGGTAAACCAAAAAGAGAGCATTACAGGAGTTTCAACATGAAGACCGTGCTCGAAGGCAGGATCGATGATTATGCGTCACTGAAGGAAACGCTCCGGCGCAGGCTGAAGTATCTGACGGATGACTTGGATTCCGTTCTTGCACGCTTCAAAGCCGACGGTATTGTGATCGGAAAAGCGAAGAAGGCGGAGCAGAAGCTCATCGAAGAGATCAGTGCGGCAAATCCGAACGATATCGGTTCCGATGCCATTCATTATAAGAATTATATTGTCGCAAGAAAGGCAAACGAGGTTGTCGGTTTTTGCCGACTCTTTCCCTATCCGGACGCTATTCTTTGCCTTCGTTCCGTGTGGGTGAAGCAGGAGTGTCGTGGGAAAAAACTCGGTCATGCTCTCGTGCGCAGTCTTCTGAAGTCCATCAAGAAAGGAAAAGTGTATGTGCATATTTCCAAAGATTCATTACTCGACTATTACGGAGAACTTGGCTTCCAGCCTGTTCATACTCCACCTCCGGTCTTGCAGAAAAAACTTGATGATTGGGGCAAGCATCACCCTGACGTTTCTCCAGGGCATATCCTCGTCTACATCGTTTCGAAGCAGAAACCCGATGAGTCTTTCACCGACCATCCCGATCTTCTTCTGATTGACGGCGGGAAAGGCCAGCTGTCTGCGGTAAAAGAAGTGCTCAATGCACTCAAGCTTACGATTCCCCTCGCATCACTCGCGAAGCGGGAGGAAGAAATTTTTACTCCGGCAAGCCTGATGCCGCTCGTCGTGGAAAAAGATTCGCCTGCACGATTTCTGCTTCAACGACTCCGTGACGAAGCGCATCGTTTTGCGAATTTCAAGCGTGAGAAGAGAGTGGGCGCCGCGCTTTTCGAATCAAAGCTTGATCAAATACCGAGCATCGGGCCGAAGACGCGTGATGAGTTGATCAGAAAATTTGGCTCGGCGGATGATGCGATAGCTGCGGACGATAGTGCACTACAGAAGTTTTTGACGGAGGGGCAGTTGAAGGCGCTGAGGATAAAATTTTCGAAATGACAGCCAGGCCTGCGCCTCATCCCCAACCCTTCTCCCAGCGCCGATGCGCTTAGGGAGAAGGGTGCGCTGATTTGATCGACATAGAACTCTTTCAATATCATTCCTTAGTTTTCTCTCTCCCATTTTTTAGGGAGAGAGATGTCGCCGCAGCGACAGAGTGAGGCGGCGGGACGGAGTGAGGGCCGTTCGCGGCAAAAGAACTCAGTAATTTTTCGTGACATCCTACGTCAGAGAGTAGTATGATTCCCTTCTACTCTTCCCCTCAGCATCTATGAAAAAACTCTCTTTCCTCCTCGGCTCTCTCGGCGGTGCGCTTGCAGGATATGTCTTCAGCAATAACAAGCTACGAGAAGAGCTGATGAAAGCAAAAGACACGACGGCAGCTGCGAAAATTCTCGGTCATCATCTTTCGAAGGACGGTCAGACTGTTGCGAAGGAAGTCCAGCAGCTTGCGGAGGAGCATCATCTCGATAGTCATATCGCGCACGGCAAGAAGTACGTGAAGAACTACTACGATTCCGCCAAGGACGAAGTGCAGAAGTTCCTCTCCGCAAAGGTCAAAGATGCGACGAAGGTAGCGACGAAGGCGAAGAAGCAGATGGTTAAAGAAGTGACGAGAAGCGTGAAGAAGGTGAAGAAGTCGCTTGTCCACTAAAATCCGGGCAGCCCCTACTTCGCCATGATTTTTCTTGCCTTCAGCCCGTTTCTGAGTAGAATACACAGCGGGCCATTGATATTTCTAAGAGTTCCCCCAAGGAATTCTTTTTTTATTTTATGGTTTCAAAGAAGAGCATCACCGCGCCGAAGTTCATCATTGTCACAGGTGGTATCTGTAGCTCTTTAGGGAAGGGGATCGCGACCGCGAGCATTGGTGCAATCCTGAAGGCCTGTGGCTTTAAAGTGTTCGTCCAGAAGCTCGATCCCTATCTGAATGTCGACCCCGGTACGATGAGTCCGTTTCAGCATGGCGAAGTGTTCGTGACGGACGACGGTGCCGAGACGGATCTGGATCTCGGTCACTACGAGCGTTTCATCGATGAGCCGATGAGCAGGCTCAGTACCGTGACGACTGGCAGGATCTACACCGAGGTGCTTGCGAAAGAACGCAAGGGAGATTTCCTGGGTGGAACAATTCAGGTCGTTCCGCATATCACGAATGCGATCAAGGACTGGATGAAGAATGCCGCGAAGGAGAGCAAGGCTGAGATCATGATGGTCGAAGTTGGCGGCACGGTCGGCGATATCGAAGGCGAACCGTTCCTCGAAGCGATACGTCAGATGCGTTCCGATCTCGGTTCTGACCGGGTGTTCCACGTGCATCTCACACTCCTGCCGTATCTTGCAGGTTCAAAGGAGCTAAAGACAAAGCCAACGCAGCTCTCGGTTCGGGAGCTTCGTCGCATCGGACTCCAGCCCGATCTTATTCTCGCGAGAGCGGATTATGATATTCCGACGGAGCTTCTGGATAAAATCAGCCGCTTCTGCGATGTCTCGCGTGACGCCGTTATTCCGGCGCAGACCGTGAAGTCGATCTACGATGTACCGCTGAATTTCCAAAAATACGATATCGCCAATGTGATCGCTAGGAAGCTTGGTCTCGGCATACTCAAGCCCGATATGCACGAGTGGGAAGCGGGCAAGAAGCGTCATGAACAGGCAGTGAAACCCATTCGCATCGCGCTTGTGGGCAAGTACACGCATCTGGATGATGCGTACCTCAGTCAGATCGAATCGATAAAATCTGCTGCAGCGTTTCACGGTCGCAAAGCCGAAATCGTTTGGGTCGACAGCGAGAAGCTTGAAAAAAAAGACGTGAAAGTATGGAAAGATCTGAAATCTTGCGCGGGCATTATTGTCTCCAGCGGATTTGGAAGTCGCGGCATCGAGGGCAAGATCGCTGCTGCAAACTACGCACGCACGGAGAAAGTTCCCTATCTCGGTCTCTGTCTCGGTTCACAGATCCTCGCGATCGAGTTCGCTCGTGCAGCACTCAAAGATCCTCAGATCACGAGTCAGGAATTCGATGAAAAAGAGAAGCTCGGTCATGAGAAGTACGTCGTTCATTTTATGCCTGGCCAGCACAAGGGTAGAAGTATAGGTGGAACACTCCGGCTCGGTGCCTACACGTGCAAGCTGAAAAAGGGCACGAAGGCATATGAAGCCTATAAAGCAGCAGGCCAGCTTTCGAAAGACGATACGATCTCCGAGCGTCATCGTCATCGCTACGAGTTCAATCAGTCTTTCCGCAAGCGTCTCGAAGAGAAAGGATTGGTATTCTCAGGAGAATGGCTCCCTCGACAAGGCTCGGGACAGGCTCCAACAGGCCTTATGGAGATCGTCGAGATCAAAGACCATCCGTTCATGGTCGGCAGCCAGTTCCATCCGGAGTTTAAGAGCAGGCCACACCGCCCGCATCCGCTATTTGCGGCGTTTATGAAGGCAGCGGTACAGTAGGTTTTCCTGTACAATCAGCTCCGATGAACCTTGCACAGACACTCCTCGGGGTCCGATTCGAAAACCCCACAGTGCTTGCTTCCGGTATCTGGGGGATTACGGCTGCAAGCTGGAGGAGAGCAGCAACATGCGGAGTCGGTGCGGTGACGACGAAGTCACTGTGGCTTAAAGAGCATAGAGGTCATAACAATCCGACGATTATTTCAACAGACCATTGGACCCTGAACGCGGTCGGTGTGCCTGATGCAGGTGTTGAGAAAGCGAGAGAAGAAATCGGCAGCTTCAACAAGGACAAGCCCGTTCCGCTGATCGCGAATATCATTGCAGAATCGGTCGAGAATTACGCGAAAACTGCAGAGCGCATTCTCGAGCTTAAGCCGGATTTTCTCGAGGTGAACATCAGCTGTCCGAATATCGAAGACGAATTCGGTCGTCCGTTCGCCTGCAGTATCGGTGATAGTGCAGCCGTGACGAAAGCCGTGAAAGCCGTGAGTGGCAAGACTCCTGTCTTCATCAAACTCTCACCGAACACGGACAGCATCGCGGCGATCGCACTCTCGTGCGCCTCCGCTGGCGCGGATGGATTCACGGTCATCAATACAGCCGGCCCCGGCATGGCGATTGACCTCAAAACCCGCATGCCGATCCTTGCCAATAAAGTCGGAGGCATCTCGGGGCATGCCATCAAACCCCTTGCGGTGCGCTGCATTGCCGATGTCTATAAGGCAACGGAGGGAAAACTGCCGATCATCGGTACCGGAGGTGTCTTCACAGGCGAAGATGCAATCGAACTGATGCTCGCGGGAGCAACGCTGATCGGCATCGGCACGGCGCTCGCAGACAGAGGCGAGCATGTGTTCAAGCTTGTGTGTGATGAAATAGCAAAGTGGTGCGGGGAGAACGGCGTAAAAAATATTTCTGAACTTATTGGAGGCATGCACCACTCATGACTATTCCTCTCCAGTCGCGGCTCCCGAGAACCTATCCCATTGCCAATATTCGGCGTGAAACGGAGATGGTGCAGACGTTTACCTTCGATGTGTCTCTGGGGGCAAAGGCAGGGCAATTCATCATGGTCTGGGTTCCGGGTATTGATGAAATTCCGATGAGCATTGCGAGTGACGACGGTAAGAAGCTGAAGGTCACGTTCTTTGCTGTCGGTGACAGTACGCGCGTTCTTGCAGGCATGAAAAAAGGCGATCTGGTCGGCCTGAGGGGTCCCTTCGGTACGTTTTATGAGTGGAAGCCGAAGCAGTGCCTCGCACTCGTTGCGGGCGGCTATGGCGCAGCCCCTATGTACTTCGCTGCTCTGGAAGCCATCAAGGATGGGTGCTTACTTGAAGTCTTCGTTGGTGCACGCGGCAAGGAGCATCTGCTCTACCTAAAAGAATTCACGGGTCTCCGCAAAACTACATTGCACATTGCAACGGACGACGGTTCAAAAGGTTTTACAGGCTTCAACGTCCAGAATCTTGAAGCGAAGCTCGTAGAGAAAAAACACTCAACGTCGAAGCCCTTCATCGATCAGATCTTCGCCTGTGGCCCGGAGAGAATGCTCCTCTCCGTCTCCAAGCTCGCTGCGAAATGGAAGATCGAGAGTCAGCTCAGTCTCGAGAGATACATGAAGTGTGGCTTTGGTTTATGCGGGAACTGCGTTGTCGATCCTCTGGGCATACGGCTCTGCGTGGATGGTCCGGTTGTGAAGAATGATGTGTGTATGAAAATTTCAGAGTTTGGGAAGTATCATCGGGATGCGGTGGGGAGGAAACATACATTCTAATGAAATTCCAAAATCCAGAAGCCAAATTCCAATTGGATTTTGGTTTTTAATTTTTTGGAATTTTAAAAAGGTCACCCGTAGGTGACCTTTTCGTATCGTTTTGATTGCGTATTACGCAGCCATCGAAACGTTTCCGCCGCCATCAACCATGACGTTCTCGGCCTTAGGACCTTTCGGACCCATGCCCATCTCGAACGAAACAGCCTGACCAACCTGAAGGTTGTCAAACTGACCGTTGCAAGCGCTGAGGTGAAAGAACACGTCTGCGCCTCCATCGGTTGGAGTGATGAAACCGAAACCCTTTTCGGTCTTTGTCTTGATCGTACCTGTAGCCATGAAATATGGTGGTAAGAAGTAGAAAGTAGAAAGCAGTAGCCTAGTAGCACCACCATCTGCGTTTACGGTACAGAAAAGGGCTTACGAAAGCAATGAAAGAAGTGATGAAATTACTATTGACAATTAGTTCAGTACTAAACTAATATGGGTGAGCATTATTCTTTCCCACATCTCTCATGTCTGGTGGTTGTAGCGGTGGCTGCAAATAAGCAGCTCCAAAGAGGACCCCTCGGGGTCCTTTTTTTGTGATACCCTTTTGTCTCATGCCAAGCGCCTACCCCATCCTCACCCTCAAGCTCGGCTCCGAAGTCCATGTCCAAAATCGCCACCATGCGATCTACCGGACATCGGTACAGGTTGCACCTGTTTGCGACAACGGATCGATCGTCGAGGTAAGAAGCAGCGAGGGCGGGTTTCTGTGTTACGCCACGATCAACAATCGTTCGTACCTCTGTGCTCGCGCTTTTGCCTTCGAAGAAGGAGATCCCATGGAGATGCTTCGTCGTTTGGTGAAGCGGGCGATCGAGCTGCGCGATCATCTGCCATCTCTTCGTGATACCGATGCGATTCGCCTGATCAATGCGGAAGGGGACAGTATTCCGGGTCTCATCGTCGATCAGTACGGCGACTATCTCATTGTGCAGCTCACGACGGTCGGCATGGATAAGCTCAAAGTTTTTTTGTTTGATTTGCTGATGGAGCTCCGCAAGCCCAAAGGCATCTATGAAAAATCCACCGGTTCCGCCAGAAAGAAAGAAGCGCTTGGGGATCGGGAGGGATGGGTGAGAGGAAAAGGCTGCGAGACGATTACTGTGACCGAGCGGGGACTGAAGTTTCTGATTTCCCCGTCCGGAAGCCAGAAGACGGGACTGTTTCTCGATCAGCGTGAGATGCGCAGCCTCGTTTCTGAGTGTTCGGCCGGCCTCACGGTGCTGGATGTCTGCAGTTACGTCGGAGGGTTTGCGCTTGCGGCACTCAGTGGGGGCGCTCTTGCCGCGGATTCGGTCGATTACGATTCCGAGGCAATTGAAACAGGAAAGCAGCACGCTGCTTTGAACGGCTTCAGCGATGATCAGTTCGCGATGTACTGCGAGGATGCCTTCGACTTTTTGCGTAGACGTCCCTCTCCTCGCGCATACGATTTCATCATTCTCGATCCACCTGCGTTCGCGAAACGCGAGACCGAGTTGGATCTGGCAAAGCATGCGTACACGGACCTGAATCGCGGAGCGTTAGAAATTCTGCCGCCCGGTGGACTGCTGCTCACGTGCTCGTGTTCGTATCAGATCACGCCCGATATGTTCCAGACGATCGTATTCCATGCCGCGCGGCAGGCGAAGCGCTCAGTGCGGATTTTGCAGCGACATCATCATGCGTACGATCATCCCGTGAATATCTATCACCCCGAAACGGATTATTTGAAGAGTATGCTCTTGTGGATAGAGTAATTATATGTTATAATAAAAATATGCCTGAACAAATTCAATCATTCGAGCTGAAGGAGCAACTTGAACAAAATGAAGAGCAATTTCTTTTGAATATTGTTCGCAAATTATCAGGAATAGAATTTAACGGTGGAAATGATATTCTAAAAGCAGAACAGACAATGCACGATTTCACGGATAAAAGTAATTTGCATAGTCCGATAGATTTTCAAATATCAATGCAGAGCATGAACGCAGTGGTCACACTTCGGGTACTTCGATTGCCTAATCTCAATAAAAGGAGATTAGAAGTATCGTATTCACTTCCTGGGAGAATGCACCCAGATCAGGTGATGCACTTTGTAAACGATTGCTTGGATTTTAATCCTGCTGTTGCTACGTCGGTCACTGAATTTGACTACAGTTTTGGCAAAGGTGAACCGCATATTTCCCCCCAGCCTGATTATCCTCCGTCTATGCCAAGCGGTGGTTTTTTCAACTATGCAGGAAGAAGAATCATGTTCACAGGGTCATATGCTAATCTTTTACTCTTCATGGACACTGAAACAGGTGAAAAATTAAGTCTGGACAATGCAGCTTTTACGAGAATGGCAGAATCTGGTGAAATTTTTCCTTCATCCAGTCCCGTTTCGCAAATGAGAAACGAAACACAAGCTCGATCAAGAAGCATGATCCCTTAACATTTTTTGCGTTAAGCCTAATTTTTGCTATACTAATTGCATTAGTGGCTTCGGCCTCCGAGGACTCCGCTCACACGGGTCCGTTTTTTATTTGCATACACTTCCCCATCCTCAATCCTTCCCCCGACGGGGAAGGAAGCACTGTTTTGATGAGAACGAAGGTTTCCCCTCCCCCCTCGGGGGAGGGGTTAGGGGT
>CAZQYX010000011.1:0-53048 GCA_964597665.1 uncultured Candidatus Peribacteria bacterium
TCCACCTGCAGCTTGCCTTCGGCGGCTTTTTTGCTGCGCAAGCGAAACCTGAAATGTGAGGCTTGTTTGACATAGGGATTTTTTTCAGTAGTATCTGTTCAACTTTTTTTACCTATTCAATGATGAAATTATCAACTGCACAAGAATCAGTACTTGCAAATTTACAGACCAAGGCTCCTGCTGTTCATACACAGGCAAGTCAATTGAAAGCGGAATTTCTTCCTGGTTTTCTTAATGGAGCAAATAGCTTGTTGCAGGCTGGGGATGGCGACAAGGCTGTACGGGAACAGTTGCACTCATTGCTCATGAATCATCTGCGAAGACAGAGCGATGAAGATGGAGCTTTGGATACGGATGATTCTTTGAGACTTGCGCGTCCGGGTGCCATTCGAAACTTCCATTAGTTTTTATGAATGCTCATATTCCAGATGGAGGTAACGAAGTATTCGATGATGAAGTGATTGTAGATGCGCTGCGTGAGCCGACGCCCGAATGGCTCCAGGGTATGGTTTCCGGTATTGCGGGAAATGATGTTATGGAGTTGAATCATCCGAATGACGTTGATTCATTGAGAGAGATACCGGAAATAGCAGATTTGATTCCTCGGCAGGTTCAGTTTGTTCTGCTTCTTGATGAACGGTATCAACCAAGCGGGCAACGAACGCTACGAAATTAGTATTGCTGTAGAGTGTCGGCATGCTTGAACGTCTCCAGAAAATCCTCTCCGCGCGCGGGATTGCGTCGAGGAGGAAGGCTGAGGAATACATCCTCGCCGGTTTGGTGAAAGTAAATGGCAAAATTGCGACGCTGGGGCAGAAAGCCGATCCGAAGGAAGATCGCATCGAGGTCGACGGTAAGGTACTTCAGGATCGCATAGAAATGCTCTATTACGTGATGAATAAGCCGGTAGGGGTAGAGACGACGAATGTCGAGAAAGATCCTTCCCAAGGCGATTTTGTAGAGACGCGCGGTGCGCGCGTCTCTACTCCACCCTCGCGCCTCTCTGCTCCACTCCTCCGTGTCTCTCCACCAACAAAGGCCGCTTCCGTAATCACCTACGTTCCATCGGTTCGTGATGTTCTACCAAAAAATCTCCAAGGAAAAATCTTCCCCGTCGGCAGGCTCGATAAAGATTCATCCGGGCTTCTGCTATTTACGAATGACGGTGTGCTTGCCTACAGGCTTACGCACCCGTCGTTTCAGCATGAGAAAGAATACGAAGTGATCCTCGATCGTCCGATCGAGTCTTCGGCGTGCAAGAAAATCGAAGTTGGATTCGAGATGGACGGACACATGACCAAGCCGCTGCAGTGCATGAAGATCAAACCGAACGTGATCAGAATCATTCTGACCGAAGGCAAGAACAGACAGATCCGTCGCATGTGTCAGCATGTCGGCTATACCGTGAAAGATCTGAAACGCGTGCGCATCATGACGCTTCTCGATGAAAAATTGCCCGTAGGAACGGTTCGAGTCCTCAAAGCAGGGGAGAAGAAGGATTTGCTCCGGTCGGTTGGGTTATAAATTCGTAGCTGCGATACCGTATCGCAGACGGCGGCGAGAGCCGCCGAATCTGAGACGCGGCGTCTCAGCTACGGGAATAGAAATAACTGTCTATTTTTTCATCATCCGTTCATAATCGCAGCCATGGACATCAAACTCATCTCCCATGGTGCCGCTCGCGAAGTCACCGGAACATGCCACGAGATTCAAATCGGCGATAAGCGCATTCTCCTCGACTGCGGTATGTTTCAAGGTCGTCGCAGAGAATCTGCAGAGAAGAATGCGACATTCAATTTTAAGCCCAAAACCGATATCGATGCCGTGGTGTTAAGTCACGCGCATGCGGATCATGCTGCGAGGTTGCCACTTCTCTACAAGCTCGGCTTCGCCGGTCCGATCTACTCAACACATGCAACGCAGGATTTATGTGCGGTGATGCTCCAAGACAGTGCCTATATTCAGGAGAAAGACGATGAATTCTTTAAGAAGCATCTGAATAAATCCATGATGCCCTCCGCCGGACCTCTCTACACGCAGAAAGACGCCGAAGAATGCATGGAATTATTCGTCGGACGCGATCTGCATGAGAAGTTTCAGGTCGTACCGGGGATCACCTGCCAGTTCTTCGAGGCAGGTCATATTTTAGGCTCCGCCATGTTGCTCCTCGAGGTCGAGAAGGCGGACGGCAGCGTCATGCGCATTGGATTCTCCGGTGATATCGGCCGTAACACACTGCCGATCATTAGAGATCCGGAGGCGATGCCCGCAGTCGATTATCTGATTTGCGAGAGCACATACGGAGATCGTGAGCACGATGCGATAACGACGGCGAGAGATAAGTTGAAGGAAGTGATCATCAAGACTGCCGCGCGCGGCGGAAAACTTCTCATTCCCGCATTCTCACTCGAGCGCACGCAGGAAATCGTCTATGACCTCCACATGCTGTGGGACAGAAAAGAAATTCCTGCGATCCCGATCATCATCGACTCCCCGCTTGCATCTCGCGTGACGGAAATTTTTAAGAAACATCCGGAGTGTTATGACCAAGACATGTTCGATAACTTCCTGAGCAAGTCCCATAACCCGTTCCAGTTCTCTCTCGTGACGTACACCGAGTCCATAGACGACAGCAAAGACTTAAACGGCAAACCGGGTCCGATGATCATCATGGCGGGCTCCGGCATGTGTGAAGCCGGCCGCATTCGCCATCATCTGAAGAACGAACTTGCAGACCCAAGAAATACCGTTCTTGCGGTCGGTTATATGGCGGAGAATACGCTCGGGAGGAGGCTTCTGGACCCGGATCAGAAGGACGTGAAGATCTTCGATGAAGTCATTCGAAAGAAAGCCGAGATCCAGTACATCAATGCGTACTCTGGTCATGCCGATAAGAACGATCTCGATCGTTTCATTCAGTCAACTCCCGGTGTCAAACAGCTCTTCCTCGTCCATGGCGAAGAGAAGGCAATGTTCGCGCTCGCCGAACGCACGGTTGCCGCAAAGCCGATCGATATTGTCATGCCGGAGCGGGAGAAGGAGTACATCCTTGCGTAGCCCATCATCACAGTTTCAACCTCGTGTGCCGAATAGCTTTTTATAGGCTTCGTGCTGTTCTACTGTGATTTTCTCTGCAGCAGCAAGTGTTGCGGCAGCTGCAAGTATTTGTTCATGGCTAAATCCACGATATTGCACACTACCTTCTGGATTCTTATAGGGACGGAAGAGCATTTGGAATGCTGATTTGGTCTCCTTGGTACCAGTAGCAATCTTTGCATACATCTTCACTTTATACTCAAGACGTTTTTTGTTATGTGCATCCAGTGGGGTTTTCTCTTCGCTGGGTCCGAGCCCTTTTATCAGTTTGTATCTTGCCATAGTAAATTATATTATAAACTATTATTAGAATAATAGCAATCAAAATGTTCTTAGAATGCGCCATTGTCATGGTTCGAGACGCATTCGCTGAAGCTCATGCTCCTCACCATGACAATCAAGGCAATCTGTCATGGTGAGGAGCCCCGTAGGGCGTCTCGAACCATGACGGTTGGTGTATCATATTTGCATGCCGAAACCTTTCATCCACGAAGAGCTTGCTTCCGGCCGCTGGCATACCTTCACGCTTGCCTTTCAGCTTGCGAATGTCGGTGCGGACTTTGGACGCGCACTGAAGGGAAAAGTTTCCGGTGACGAATCTCGCATGTGGTCAGCTCTCGAACGCTGTCTTGAACTTCTTGATCTGACAATTGCTGACCCAAAGCACCGAAAACGTCTGAAAGAGCTTTGCAGGCTACGTGAAGTGATGTGTGATTTTTTTGTCGGTGATAATGAATACCAATCGACAGGGGAGTCACTTGATCGGTATTTTCTTGCGTTCAATGTTGAGGCGCAGAAGGAGAGGGAGTTAGCTTTATAGCCCCAACTCCCCTGCCACCGTTTTCATCGCCTCCAGCGTAATGCCGATCATTTCTTCAAGAGGCATGCCGAGCAGTTCCTCACACTTTCCTATCTGCTCTCGACTCACCTGCGCTGCAAATGTCTTGTCTTTCAGTTTCTTCGTCACACTCTTTACTTCCACCTCGGCGATCTTTTTACTCGGGCGTACTTTCGTGACGGCGATGATGAAGCCTGTGAGCTCATCGACGCAGTACAGACACTTCCGGAGCATCGTATTCAGCGGATACTTCTCACCGTACATCTCCGCGTAGTGAGCACGAATATCACCGAGCAATTCTTCCGGTGCTTTGATCGTCGCAAGCATCTGTTCCAGCGTAGTACCACAGTGTTTTTCGGCATCCTTCTGCAGAGAATCCCAGTCCAAGTCATGCAGCATGCCTGCCACTTTCCAAGTCTGTGTATCCCCTCCGAACTTCTTTGCGAGCGCTTCCATTGCGGCACCGGTTGCGACGAGATGTGCTTTTGTCTGATCGGCATGTGCTTCGATCAGTCCGTGTGCAGCAGGCAGGAGATGACCGTAGTCGGCGTGCTGGAGGAGATGGGTCGTGCCAGTCGATAGGGCAGGAGTTTGCATAGAAGAGTTGGAAAGGACTTGGGACTTGTGACTTGGGATTTGGGAATTTTCATTCCCGTTGTCCTTGGCATTTTTCTCAGGCTTCATCAGTGGAAATAACACAACGTCCCGCAGATTCTCCTGTGCCGTAAGCAAAGCCACAATTCTGTCTATGCCCATCCCCCAGCCGGAGCAGGGCGGACAGCCGTATTCCAAGGCCTCCACGAACTCGTCGTCTTTGCCATGCGCATCGGCGTCGCCTTTCTTCTTTGCTTCGGACTGGGATTCGAATCTTCCGGCCTGATCGACAGGATCAACAAGCTCACTGTAGGCATTCACGATCTCCCAGCCGCCAACGACAAGCTGGAAGCGGTCTGTAATCATCGGGTTCTCATCATTTCTGCGTGCGAGAGGGGAAAGGTCGATTGGGTGCTTCGTAATGAACGTCGGGGAGACAATTTTCGGGCGGCTGACTTTCTTATAGAGCTGATCGATCAGGTTGCCGCGACCGAGATTTGTAATATCCACTTCGAGCTGAATATTCTTCTCTTTTATGGCTTTCCTCAGGGCTGAAGCTGTATCGCACGTATCGTAGTCGATACCGGAGTCCTTCAGGATCACCTCCTGCATGCTAAGGCGAGGCCACTTCCCTCCGAAATCCGCTTCGATCAGGGCTCCGTCACGATTCGGAATCTTCACTTTTGTCGTTCCAAGAGTCTTTGTAAGAAGTGTAGCGAGCATTTTCTCTGTGAAACGCATGTTGTCTTCGTAATCCCAGTACGATGCGTAATGTTCGCACATCGTGAACTCCTGCAGATGACTTGGGTCCATGCCTTCATTTCGGAAAACCGGACCCAGAGCGAATGTTCTGTCGAAGCCTCCTATTAAACATTCCTTCTGGTGTGTCTCGAGTGCAATACGCAGATACACGTCCAGATCCAGGGCTGCGTGATGCGTTGTGAATGGAGTAGCGAGTGCGCCGGAGGCGGAGTTCACGAGGACGGGGAGATCGACTTCCGTAAATCCTTCCGCCCAGTAAAACTCTCGCATTGCTTTGATGAAGTTAGAACGGAAGACAAACCGATCGAAGGCTTCTTTGTTACTCGTAAGATCGAGATAGCGCTGCCTGTAGGCCGTTTCCCTGTCGCTGATGCCATGCCACTTCTCTGGCGGTTGCCTGAGGGCTTTGCTGAGCATCGTCCACATTTTTACAAGAATTGTTGGCTCGCCTTTCTGCGTTGTGAATCGCACACCCTCGATTCCGATGATGTCTCCGAGGTCGATCAGCTTCTGGAGCAGCTTGTACTCGTCTTTTCCAAGCTCTTCATCCTTGAAAGCAATCTGCAATCGTCCGGTGTGATCCTGCAGTGTCGCAAATGTCAGTTTGCCCATTTCGCGAAAGAGCATGACGCGCCCGGCGATTTTCACCCGTGTTCCGTCTTTACTCTCCTGTCCCGCTTTCATCGTATGCGTCCTAGAAAACTTCGCCGCGTACGGCGTGCGTTTCAGCGCACGAAGCTTCTCGGCTTTCGCATGGCGGATAGGGTCCATGATGCAGAGTGTAGCAGGTTTTTTCCGCCTCATCCCCTGGCCCCTTCTCCCACGATGTTGGGGAGAAGGGGGAGCCTTAGTTATTCCAAAACTTTAAAAAAAGCGCACCCTCTCCCCAAGCGTCGCGCTGGGAGAGGGGAAGGGTGTGAGGCGGAGGCAAGAAATCAGGCTGCCTGCGTTGGCGCGTTGATCTTCGTATCAGACGATGGAGGAGGCACATTGGATTTTGCTTTTGCTTTCGTCGCGACATTAGTAGTCTTTGGTTTTTCGCTAAGCGCGAGAGGATTTTCCAAATACCGCAGCATTCCTTCCATTGAAAGCGGGCCCATACCTTTGGCTTTTTCAATGATTGCTGCTCGGTTCGAGTTATTGAATCCTTCCAGTGCCAGCTTGTCCGGATCCAGAGCAAGAATTTTTACCAGTGATTGTCGATCCGTTTCTAAACTTTCTTTCGTGATCGGATTTGTTCTTTTGCCTATTTCTCCGAGTGCTTCTCTGAATTTTTCTCCAAGCATGACTCTCGCAATATTTTGCATTTCTGTGTGGTTACTCATATCCCAAACTTTCCAGCCCCAATCGGAATAATTCGTCTTTACAATATTCGCTTCGGAGGCGGCCAGTTCTTCCTGCAGAGTATTTGTGAGAAAGAATGGAAGAACTGTTGCGCGGCTCTCACCTGCAGCAAGTTTCTTCTGTATCTCAGTCACTCGCCTGTTCGCCAGTGCCTTCGTCGCTGCATCAGGACTTGTTTGCTGCTTTTCTTTCTCCTCTGCTTTCTGCTGAGGAGCGGAGCCGGGTAGTTGATTCATCTCGAGGTACCCGAGCATCGTCTCCATGGATAGAGACCCCATCGCTGTACCTGTATCGATCATCTTCTTTTGGTCCGATCGATTAAACCCTTCGATGGCAAGCGTATCGGGATTCGTCTTCAGGACCGCAAGGAGAGATTGACGGTCCGCTTCGAAGCTTTCTCTTGTGATCGGCTTCGTACTCTTGCATATGTTGACGAGTGAATCTCTCAACTTCTCCCCGAACATTGTTCTGGCAATATTCTGCATTTCCTCATGAGTACTTGAATTGTAGAAAGGAATGCCCCAGTCCGAGTAGTTTGTCTTTAAGATTTCCGCTTCACACAGAGCAAGTTCCTCTTTCATGTTCGTGATGAAGAAGAATGGAAGCACTGTACTGCGGCTCTCGCCGGCATTCAGGTTCTCCTGTATCTGCGTAATCTGATCGTCTTTTTCGCCTTCGATACTCTCGGTGATCAGGTCTTCTTTTTCATCCCAACCGAGATTCGTGAATGATCCTTCCTCACCCATCATGTGTGCGACCCAGTCGACATGACATTCATAGGCATAGAGCTCGGCTCGATGGAGGAGTTCTGGACTCACCATTGCGTACGTATTCTTCGTCGTTCGTGCGATATAGGAGAGTGCGGATTGGACGAAATTATTGGTCTGTTCCTGCGCAAGAAGTGCGAGTCGCTTCGTCGATCGCTGCGGATCTTTTGCTTCTTCCGGCTTGAGCATTGCTGCCGACACGGGAGGTAGTGCTGCTCCGTTCTTGAAATACGCAGCGTAGGCTTCACTGCGTGCGCTTGTATTTCCTGCCTCGAATGTCTTGTCCATATTCTGCAGGTTTGTCCCAGAGAGACTATCACCGGTTTTTCCACCGATAACTTCGGTCAGTGCCCCTTCCGAGAGACCTGCGAGTCTCGTCGATGAAAGCCACTGGCCATAGGTCACCATGCTGCCCGGACTGCTTTTCTGTATTTCTCCGAGGATGGTTCCTGCAGATTTTCCCGCCAGATCGCGACGGTCCTGCAGCATGTATTTTGTTCCTTCGACGATGGATTCATTGGCATTCTGTCTTGCCTGGTTTGCCAGCCAGAGTCCGAACCCAACAGGGCTCATACCGTAGGCAAGAGCGAGAAGGTAGCTCGCTTGGTATCCTTTTTCCTTCGAGAACATCTCATTGCGAATCACTTCGCGCTTGAGCGGATCCGTCTCGGCGTTGAATTGCTTTTGTAGGTCTTCCTTCTCATAAAACTTATAGAGAAATTCCTCGATGGCAGCACCTGCTACTGGTACGGCTCTGCCACGAGTCAATAGTTGTAAACCTTTTCCGAATCTTCCTACTGTTGCTGCCGCTCGCAATGGCGCTCCTGCTACTCGAATTGGCGCACTAAGCATGCGGACAGGCAGACGGAAACGCTGAACAAGACCCAGAGATTTCTGTAGATTACCTAAGTGGGCAGTCAGCTCAAAAGATCCTCCGGTCAGAGCAACTGCACTACTTTCTAACGTTTTAAGGTCTTTCATTCTTCTTCCGCTTCTTACAAAGGTATCGAGTATTTTTATACCAGCTTCACCGCCTTCTTGTAGGAGTATCTTCTCGATTTCCTTCAGAGCAGTGACGGCAACTCTTCGCTTATCTGCCAATGCCTTAGAGCGCCAAAGATTATTATATCCCTTCCGTTTAGATGCATCACCTAATGCATCAATGAACTTCGTACTATCAAGACCCGCCTGTTCGTATGCTCCTATACCTGCCAATACGACTGCACCTGCCGTTCCAGTCAGTATTGGATGATCCGCTGCTACCGCGGGAATGAATTTTCCGCCTTCCCATACTCCTTTGGCAGCCGCTTTGAGAGCCTCTTTACCACCTTCTTGGAATGCGCTTTTCAGCACTCCTAAGCCCTTCTCAATCATTGTCGGATCTAGATTCAATGTCTCCCATTCATCCGATAATTTATCCGTTCCCACCTCCGAAAGGGTTTCGGCGATCCTGGTCATGACTGTTTGTTTCTCGAATGAGAAAATAGATGTTTCCTTGCTGGCGATGAATTTGAGAATCTCAGCTTGCATGAGCACGAGACCTGTCGGATTTCCTTTCTTGATGAGATGCGTATAGAAGGTGCAACGGAGCGCCGTATCCATGGACATGTGGTTCACAAGATATCCGTGGACTTTCTCCTCATTTTTCTCTCGGTCTTTTTCATCCCAGGTTTCCTGCGGCAGAATCCTATGGAAGAAGGGCAACATGTACTTATGTACGTCGGTGCTATTTCTATCTTTCAGTTTCTCTTGAAGGCGTTGTTTCACTTTCGATATGGTGGATCCATCGTCTTCGGTTGTACTCCCTGCGATGGAAACCTCCAGAGATGTAAAAATCCTGAGTAATTCCTTCCAATTTAATTGGCTGATTTCCTCTTCACTGAAGCCTGAATCTCGCATGCTCTGTTCCAAATATTCCTTGGCTTCATTACTCAGCGTGCTCGATGTAAGAAAGAGCTCTTTTCCATCAAAATTATTAATTGCCGCGAATACATCGCCTCTTGCTGCTCGATATTTTTCATCGATGTGAAGAGCTGCAGCATACGTTTCTGCGACTTTTTTGAGGAAGGTATTCAGTGTCAATGGTTTTCCATCTTTCGGTACATACTCTTCCGCAGTTTTTTTGTGTTTTCTGCAAAAGTTCCAGAGGTAGAGAGAGGCTTGGCGACGACTTTCAATTTCTCCAGCTCCTTCGATGATCTTGAAGGTCGGTCTCGTGGAAGCAAGGACTTCACTCATGAGCATATTGCCATTGTCGTTGATCGTATCGTGGATGTGGACGCTCTGCGTGCCCTTGTCCATGTTTCCCCAGGTCTTCTGAGGGGGGTCGAACAGCAACATGCCTTTCACGATTGCGATCGTCTTCGTTTCTTCTGCAGTTGCCTGCAATGTAGGATCCTCTGCAAGCGCTTTCCCTTTTTCCTTTACCTTCTCAATCGGCGTCTGCTTCTCTCCCCTCGGAGACTGTGCATCTTTCTTCCAGAATGATGCAATGGTTTGTTCCAATTCTCGTATGTGTGCATCAGCTTCTTCTTTGGCCTTTCCTCCGAGCTTCGACGCTGCTTTTTTTGCAACATCCAACTGATTCTTCAGGTTCCTCAGTTCCATATATTTTTGACCCACACGAATACCAACGTAGCTGAGCCCGACTGCAAGTGAGACGCCGAGAGCAAATCTTACCTTTTCCCAGGCCGAGCTTGCTTTTTTACTGGCAGCTTCTAGTACTTTCCCCGCTGTATTTCTTGTGGCTTTCCACGCGACAGCCGAAGCAACCAATATCGCACCGATGCCAAGCCCCCAGCCGACCGCTTGCATTTGCTTTTTCGTCTCCGGAGACAATGTGGATTCAACTTCTTTACTTGCCTGTGCGAGCCTTGCACGAGTTTCTTCGGCGATGCCCTCGCGCAGCAGCGTCACTTCTTCGGGATTCTTGAAAATGGCAGGTACATCGGCACCCTCTACTTTGGCATCTGCAAGTCCTTTCGTCAGTTCTGCTTCCGCCATTGCAAGCTGTTCCTTCGTGAGTGTTTGAAGTGTGGAACGGACAACCTTCTTTTTTTCGACAGGATTTTCTTGCGCCTTCATGCTGTCGCCTAGACGCAGAAGTAAGCTGCGTGTATCTGTCAGTTTCTCCGTGCTCTTCTCTTCGGTCTTTGGTGCGATTTCGACAGGTGGAACCATAAAAAGAATGAAGAAAATGGATTACACGGCAAGTCCCTTCATAGCGCCTCTGACAAGCTGGATTCCTGTTTTTATCGTTGCTCCTGCAGCAAATCCCGTAATCTTAGCTCCTTTTGCCGCAATATTTCCGGTTGTTTTCAGCACATGCATCACTCGTTCATGCGTGCCGGACCTTTGACGGTCAATTTTTTTGTTTCCTGTAGACTCGATCGACTCAGGAGCAGTTATTTCAAGTGACATATTTTTGTATTGGAATAATCTCTCTATTGTACCTTAAAAGTGCCCTGAAAACAAGGTTCCGGAGAGCAGGCATTCTGCTTTACAGCTTCAAAAATTCTTCGAGCGTCATCTCGCTGTCGCGGATCAGTTTTCTCAGCAGTCCTTTTCCGAGTTCCGGGTGATCTGGGACTGTTAATGGAATTCGTGAAGGGTCTTTTGAGTGGATGAGACGCATATGGCTACCTCGCTGACGAACACGGACATAGCCAATCTTCGCAAAGCGTTTACAAGCCTCTTGCCCCGAAATGATCGGCAGCTTCGGCATGCTCTTTCAGAGCGTGATCGTATGAAAACTGATGTGGATCGGCTTATATGCTTCCAGGGTTTTACGGACAGCTGCCTCTTCGCAGAGGAGATCGATTACTTCGCGAATGTTGGATAATGCTTCATCCAGCGTTTTTCCTTGCGTATAGCACCCCTGCAATACCGGACACTCCACGACAAAAAATCCATCTTCATCCTGCTCAACAAGTAAAGGCAGTCTTGCATGTTTTGCAGCCCCGGACAGGGATTTTGAGGATTGTTTCTTCATAGGTCTATTCTATCGGAATACCTTAATTTTCACAATCTCCGTTTTCTCCACTATTTCCCTTGACCCCTCTCATTTCGATCTCTACAGTGCCCCAGCTACGAACTTACGTTCCGATCCGTCTCCCACAGAATCGAGGGATAAACGGATGCGATGGAACCTCCAAGTATTTTATGGCTTTCGGCCTTCTCGCCCGCAAAATCGGCATGTCCCGCGTGTTTCTCCCAACCGGAGAAGCGGTTCCTGTGACCTATCTGCAGATCGATGACAATGAGGTGATCCGCACCAAGACTGCGGAGAAAGACGGCTACCAAGCCGTTGTGCTTGGGATCGGACAGAAAAAAATCAAGACGAGGAAGGGAAACGAAATCACCCGTTATCGAAAGGAGAAAGAGTTTACGGTCGATTCCCTTACGGAATACGAGAAGGGCAAGAAACTTACGGTAGCCGCTCTTCCGGTCGAAAGTCTCGTGACGATCACCGGAATCAGCAAAGGAAAGGGCTTTCAGGGTGTCATGAAGCGTTGGAACTTCGGTGGAGGACCTGCAAGTCATGGTCATCACTTCAAGCGTGAGCCGGGTTCCGTGGGTATGAGAACCTGGCCGGGTCGTATCCATGCCGGAAAGAAAATGCCGGGTCACATGGGTCTCGATACCGTCACCGTCAAACACCGAAAAGTTCTCGTCTGTGATGAAGGCCGCAAAGTCATCGGTGTGAAGGGTCCGGTTCCTGGGCCAAATGGAACGATCGTAACGCTTACTCTCGAACCAGCTGCTACGAAAAAAACTCCCTCCAAGAAATAATTTATGAAGATCGATGTCTACTCAGCAATCGGCGCAAAGAAAGGCTCTCTGGAGCTTCCATCCAGCATGTTCGAGGCCAAGATCAATCAAGGTCTCATGCATCTTGCCCTCGTGCGTCAGCAGAGTAACCGCAGAAAGCCCATCGCTCACGTGAAACACAGAGGCGAGATCGTTGGTTCCACCAAGAAAATGTTCCAGCAGAAAGGAACGGGTAGGGCCCGCCGCGGCCCCATCCGCAGTCCGCTTCTCAAAGGAGGGGGCAAGGCATTCGGTCCGAGGAATGAGGCGAATTTTATCAAGGATATGCCAAAGAAGATGCGCCGCGCCGCTCTTTTCTCATGCCTTTCACTTCGGGCAAAAGAAGGCGCCATTATCGGGCTCGAGAATTATCCGGACGACATGAAGACCAAGACGTTCATGGCACTCCTGAAGAAATTGCCGGTGGAATTCGGTCGCCGTATTCTCTTTGTCATGGATAAGCCTCAGAAAGGTTTGGAGCTTTCCGCAAGAAACGTTCCGCGTGTGAAGACGATCCTCGCTCAGTACTTAAACCCCGAGGATCTTCTCGTATCAAAGAACATCATTTTCCTGACGGATGCAGTGAAAGTAGCGGAGGAGACATTTACGAAGGAGAGAGTCATTACTCCAAAGGCACCGAAGGCTCCTTCAGCTCCGAAGAAAGCTAAAAAACCAGCGAAGCCAAAAGCCTAATCTCTTATGCATCTTTCCTCCGTCATCATTGGCCCCGTTGTTACCGAGAAGGCAGAACGCCTCAAGCTCGAAGGGACGCACGTCATCCGTGTCCAACCCAATGCTACGAAGATTGACGTCAAGAATGCCCTGAAAAAGTACTACGACGTGGAGATCGCTTCCGTCCGGGTGCTCCGCACTGTTCCCAAGACCCGCATGCTCGGACAGGGCAAGATCATGGAGAAGAGGCACCGTCAGAAACGTATGATTGTGACTCTTACACAGAAGAGCAAACCTCTTGATCTCGCTAATTTCCAACTCGTCTAAATGCCTGTGATCCAGCAGAAACCAACGAGCAACGCCAGAAGGCAGATGTCGATCGCCGACTTCTCTCTCCTCACCAAGAAGCGCCCTGAGAAGCGACTGACCAAAGGCAAGCAGCGCATTTCCGGTCGCAATAACCACGGTCGCGTCACCGTGCGTCACCGTGGCGGCGGACACAAGAGGCTCCTTCGCGAGATCGATTTCAAGCAGACCGACAAGCACGGCATCGTCGGTCGCATCGCAGCCATCGAATACGATCCAAACCGCTCCGCCTACATCGCACTCGTTCACTACATGGATGGCGACAAGCGCTACGTTCTCGCTCCCGAGGGTATGAAAGCAGGGGATGAGATCGTCTGCGGAGAGCGCACGAAGGTAAAGCCCGGCAACCGCATGAAGCTCGAACATGTTCCGGTTGGATACCGTGTCTACAACGTGGAAATTCAAATCGGTCAGGGCGGGAAGATCGTTCGTTCGGCCGGCACGAGCGCCGTGCTCGTCGGTCTCGACGGTCCGTTTGCTCTCATCGAGCTTCCGAGTGGAGAGATGCGCAAGGTACGCGCTGCGTGCTATGCGACGATCGGGACGGTAGGCAACGTCGATCATCACCTCATCACCATCGGGAAAGCCGGACGCAACAGGTGGCTCGGCAAGAGGCCGGAAGTTCTCGGAAAGTCCATGAATGCCGTCGACCATCCGCACGGAGGAGGAGAAGGTCACTCGCCAATCGGTCTCAAGTACCCGAAGACTCCATGGGGCAAGCATGCTCTCGGCGTGAAGACGAGGAGACCTCACCGCAAAAGCGACAAGCTGATTATCCGTCGCCGAATCAAGAAGAGGAAGAAATAATCGTGTACACTGCAACGCCGAACTGTCTCTTTACCCCCCAATTCTCATGGTTCAAGTCATCATCCCTCTCATTGCCATCGCATTCATTCTTACAACCACGACTCTCTAAAATTCGCGGGTCGAAGACCCGCACTCACTACTTCTTATGACACGCTCACTCAAGAAAGGCCCCTACGTCGATCAGAAACTTCTGAAGAAGGTCATGAAAATGGTCCAAAATCAGGAGAAGAAGATCATCAAAACGTGGGCCAGAGACTGCGACATTCCCCCCGAGTTCGTCGGATTCACCTTCGCGGTTCATAACGGCAAGGAATTCCCTCCTGTCTATATTACGGAGCAGATGGTCGGTCATAAACTCGGAGAGTTCAGCTGGACCACGAAGTTTAGGATCCACGGAGGAAAGATGAGTAAAGCAGAAACCGCAGTCGCTTCCGCCCCCAAGCCCGCTCCCGCACCCGCTAAGTAATCATGCACGCTCACCACACATCCGCTCGGCTCGCTCCTAAGAAGGCCAATATTATGGCCAAGATGGTCCGCGGGATGACCGTGCCCGATGCAACGGAACTTCTCCGGAATACGACCAAGAAGAGTGCGCGTCTCTTTGAAGCTGTCCTTCGCTCCGCCGTTGCGAATGCCGAGCACAACTTCAAGCAGAATGCACAGTCGATGATTGTAAAGACCGTTGTCGTGAATCAAGGAACGGCCTACAGGAGAGGAACGCCGATGGCGAGAGGAAGAGTCAGGCCGCTTCGGAAATTTCTCTGTCACATCGCCATCACGCTTGGGTTTGCCAATGAAAGTTCTCCCGCAAAAATCTTGAAAGAGAGTGCAAAGAAATCGGCTCCGGTTGCAAAGAAGGTGTCACAGAAGACTTCCGCTCGATCTACTTCTTCCGCTTCTTCCAAATAATTATGGGACAGAAAGTGAACCCCAACGGCTTCCGTATCGGTATCACGCATTCGTGGCCGAGCACATGGTTTGCAACCAAGGACAAGTTTAGAACGATGTTCCTTGCAGACGTTAGAATCCGTCGTCATCTGGAGAAGAAATTCCCTGATGCGGGCTTGAGCCTCATCGAGATCGAGCGCGGGAAGAAAACGTCAGTGCTTCTCCATACCAGCAAGCCGGGTGTGATCATCGGAAAACAGGGTGCGTCCATCGAGGATCTCCGCAAGGAACTCGAGAAGAAATTTGGAGGATCGTTCGAAGTCAACGTACAGGAAATCAGGAATCCGGATGCCGATGCCGTCTGTATCGCCGAGAGCATTCAGGGCCAGATCCAACGTCGTATGCCCTACAGGCGTGCTTGCAAGATGGCGATGGAACGTGCGATTCAGGCCGGACTTATCGGGATCAAGATCGGAGTCTCTGGACGCTTAAACGGTGCAGAAATCGCAAGAACGGACTCCTTTAAGGAAGGGAATGTGCCGCTCCAGACGCTGCGAGCCAACATCCAGTTTGCCACCCGCCATGCAGTAACAACCTACGGCACGATCGGCGTGCAGGTTTGGGTCTTTAAGGGCATGGTGTTCAAGAAGATTCAGGAGGCGAAGTCCGCCGCTCTTACCCTCGATACTCACTAAGCCCATGCTGCAACCCATTCGCACCAAATACAGGAAACACCACCGCGGCCGCGGACAGTTCGCCGGCGTCGCAACACGCGGTGCTACATTGGCTTTTGGTACGTATGGCTTGAAGAGTCAGGAGGCGGGGGAAATCACCTCGAGGCAACTCGAAGCAGCTCGCAGGGCACTTACGCATGAGGCAGCACGTGGAGGAAAAATCTGGTGTCGTATTTTCCCGCATAAGCCGATCACGAGAAAATCTCCAGAGGTGCCGATGGGATCGGGCAAAGGCTCAGTCGAATTCTACGCCGCCGTGGTGAAGCCCGGAACGATGCTCTTTGAAATGGACGGTCTTCCCGAGGCAACCGCGAAAGAAGCATTCCGTCTCGCCGCACACAAGCTCCCCGTTGCCACCAAGTTCATCGTCAGTATCCACAAGCACGCCGTATGAGTACCAAGACCTCCACCATCGAGCTCAGCCGCATGACTCCTGCCGAACTTCGTCAGGATATCGCTCTCCACATCGGTGAGTACGCCAAGATGCGTATGGGCATCGGCATGCAGAAGGAGAAGAACCATGCGCTCTTCAAATCGAAGCGTCGTGAGATCGCAAAAATGAAGACGGTACTGACCGCGATGGAAGCGAATCAAAAGAATGGAAGGAAAGAAAAGAATGAAACGATGACGAAGAGTGCACCCGTTTCTCCTGAAACTGCTTCCAAAAAAGTCAAAAAGCCTGTAAAAGTTCCCAGCTCCAAATAATATGCGTACGAAAATCGGTGTCATCACTTCGGCAAAAATGCAGAACACAGTCGCTGTGACTGTCCATCGTTCAGTCATGCACCCGACATATGACAAGCGCTACAGAGTGAGTAAGAAATTCCTCGCTGACACGAACGGTCAGGACTTGGGCTTAGGAGACGAAGTGGTGATCTCGGAGTGCCGTCCGCTGAGCAAGAGGAAGTGTTTCAAGGTCACGGAGGTCCTCAAGAGAGCTGCCAGAGTCTCGGAAATGAAAACCGAAGCCATCGAACAGACGACGAAGCGCGATCACCGCGATGCAACGTACGAAAAGACTCCCAAATCCGATTCCAAAAAAGCCAAATGATCCAGCAGCAGACCGTCCTCAACGTTGCCGATAATACGGGTGCAAAGACGTGCATGTGCATCAAGGTGCTTGGTGGCAGCAAGCGCCGCTACGCCGGTATCGGGGACGTCATTGTGGTCGCTATCAAGAGTGCGGCACCGAGAGGGACCGTTCGTCAGCATGCCGTCGAGCGCGCCGTTATCGTCAGAACGAGGAACGTGCAGCGCAGGAAGGACGGCAGCGCCATCCGTTTCGATGACAATGCCTGCGTGATCATCGATGCGAATAAAGAGCCCAAGGGTACGCGTATCTTTGGCCCCATCGCACGCGAACTCCGCGCAAGCGGCTACCAGAAAATTATTTCTCAAGCACCCGACGTTCTCTAATTCTATGAAGCTCTCTCAAGGCGACTCTGTCGTCGTCATCGCAGGCAAGGACAAGGGTAAGAAAGGCACCATTATGCGTGTACTTGCCGGACAGAACCGAGTCATCGTCAGCGGAGTGAATATCATGACGAAGCACGTGAAGCGCACAGCGCAGACGGAAGGCAAGAAAGTGAAACTCGAGGTTTCGATTTCCGTCAGCAACGTCCAGATCGTCGATCCGAAGACCGGGAAAGCAAGTCGCATCGGATACCTCGTCGATCCAAAAACGGGTCAAAAAGTCCGCATCAGCAAGAAGAGCGGTACTCCCCTCACACGAACGAAGATGGAGGCAGCTCCGAAGGAGAAGAAAGAAGTTCCGTCCGGTGACTCTAAGGGCGTGCAGGAAAAGAAGCCGGGATTCTGGAACAAAGTGGGCTTCGGTGCCGATGCTGCAGCTGAGGGAGTGAAAGGTGAAACAGGTCCTGCCAAAAGTGCCATTCCCACCCGTTCCGCCGGTCGCGGTAAATAATCATGAAATTCGTCCCCCTCCAGAAACGGCTGAAGACAGACATCGCGGAAGCGCTGAAGGTCGAACTGAAGGTGAAGAACATTCATGCGCTACCCAGGATTACCAAAGTCATCGTGAATACGGGACTCAGCCAGAAGAAGTACTCGGCAAAAGATATTCAGCAGTTCATTCTCGAGTCTCTCTCGACGATCACCGGTCAGAAGCCGGCAATCCGCAGAGCAAAGAAATCCATCAGCGATTTCAACATCAGAGAAAACATGATCGTCGCCATGATGGTGACGCTGCGAGGCAAGCAGATGTACTACTTCCTCGATCGCCTGATCAACTATGCCCTTCCTCGTATTCGTGACTTCCGCGGATACGCACCGAAACTCGACGGCCGCGGTAACTTCTCCATCGGCATCGTCGACCAGTCGATTTTCCCAGAACTACCCGCTCCCGAAGCCAATAAAATCTTCGGTATGCAGATACAGATCACGACGAATGCAGGCACCGATGAACGCGGACTCGCACTCCTCAAGCAGATTGGCATGCCTTTCAAAAAAGCACCCGTGAAGAAAGGTACCGTTGAAAAGAAGGCTTAATCCTGCAATACTCCCCGCTCACACTTTCACTTCCTATGGCCAGAGACGCTCTCATCATCAGCTGGAAAGACAGGCATGCGAAAGCAGAGCGGGCAAGGGCCGCAGGAAAAAAGGTGAAGTTCCCGACACGTCTCTATAATCGATGCAAACTCTGCGGTCGCAAAGGCGGCTATATGCGTTTCTTCGGGATCTGCCGCATCTGCTTCCGTGAACTCGCCATTAACGGCGATATTCCCGGCCTTACGAAATCTTCTTGGTAATTTCTCATGTCACTCACTGATCCCATCGGCGATCTCGTCACCCGCATGCGCAATGCTCAGCACGGTCGCAGGACCGACTGCAGAGCGCCGTGGTCGAGAATCAAGCAGGCGATCTGCGATCTCATGAAACTGCACGGGTATCTGGAGTCTGTGGTTGCGGAAGGAGAAGGCGCAAAGAAGGAACTCGTCGTGACGTTCAAGACGGACCGACCAGCACTACTCCTGAAGCGCATCTCCACTCCGGGTGGTCGCAAGTACGTCGGAGCCGATGGCATCCGCGCACTGCTTCATGGCAGCACGATGGCCATCATCTCAACGAGTTCGGGTCTCCTCACGAGCAAAGAAGCACGCAGCAAAAATATCGGCGGTGAAGTTCTCTGTACCGTATCGTAATATGTCGCGCATTGGAGCTAAAGCCATCGGCATCCCAAGCGGCGTCACTGTTGAAGTGAAGAACCGCGTCGTACACGTGAAGGGTCCTAAAGGCGAGCTTACGTATGCACTGCTTCCGGAAGTCGGTGTCGATATCGATGGAGCTGTTCTTACGGTCAAGCGCATTCTTGAGAATGGCGATGCGAAGGCACGTCATGGTCTTACTCGTGCTCTTGTCGTCAATATGATTGCCGGAGTGGGTAACGGTCACGAGCGCAAGATCGAGATCGTCGGAGTCGGATACAAGGCGATCATCAAGGGGAAGACACTCAATCTGAGTCTTGGCTACTCACACCCGATCGATTTCGCTCTCCCCGAGGGCATCGAGGTGATACAGGATGAGAAGAACAAGAATATTCTGACGTTCAAAGGAATCGACAAGCAGCTTGTCGGTCAGGTTGCCGCTGACATTCGTTCTCTTCGCCCTCCTGAGCCGTATAAGGGCAAGGGTATCCGTTACTCCGATGAAGTGATCCGAAGAAAGGCAGGCAAAGCCGCAGCCGCAAAAGGCGCTGCGTAATCCCAAGCCCTAACCCTCACCCCCGACCCTCATCCACATGAAGCCAACCAAGATTCAACTCCGGGCCGCACGCAAGCGCAGAATCCGTGCGAAAGTGAAAGGTACGGCTGTGCGTCCGCGTCTGACAGTCTTCTGCTCGCTGACGCGCGTCTCCGCGCAACTGATCGACGATACGGCAGGAAAGACGATCGCGTCCGCCTTGTCCCTGAAGGGCAAGAACGTGAAGGAGGCGACGAAGGTCGGAGAAGATATTGCAGCGAAAGCGAAGGATCTCAAGATCACCGCTGTCGTCTTCGATCGTAACGGTCGCAAATATCATGGCAGAATCAAAGCTTTAGCCGAAGCAGCACGCGCTGCGGGTCTCACCTTCTAATTCTCTTTCATGGCCAAATCCACCCGTCCAGACCGCAAGAAGAACGATCGTCGTTCCGACAGGAAGCGCGAGCCCAGCGAATACGAAGATGTCACACTTGCAATCGATAGAGTCACTCGTGTCGTGAAGGGAGGTCGTCGCATGCGTTTTAGGGCCGTCGTCGTTCTTGGAAACAGGAAAGGAAAAGTCGGACTTGGTACCGGAAAGGCTGCAGAAGTGCAGACATCCATCCAGAAGGCTCAGCGCGATGCCAAGCGTCATATGATCATCGTCCCGATGAACGGCTCGACGATTCCGCATGAGGTGAATATTAAGCACAAAGCAGCAAAGCTGCGTCTCATGCCCGCAAGCAAGGGAACAGGCATCATCGCCGGAGGTCCGCTCCGTGTCGTTCTTGATCTTGCAGGCGTGAAAGATGCACTCGCAAAGCGCTTCGGAACCGGAAACAAGCTCGTCAATGCTCAGGCTGCTATGAAGGCACTCTCGATGCTCCGTGGAAGCCATGCAGTGGTTGCAGTGGAGAGCGCACCGGCTTCCGTAACGGGCGCTGCTTCCGTTGCTGCAAAGTCCGCTGCTGATCTTGGTATTCATATCCCGTCCGGTCCTGTTCTTCCGATCAAGGAAGTGAAGATGAACGAGCAGGATAGGAAGCAGATGGGCGAGGGGCCCCGCGGCTAGTAGCACGGGCTTCCAGCCCGTGTTCCGGTAGCTTCTGCTTTGCTGGTTTGATAGGATGTTTTTCCTATGGATGAACTCATTCCTGCATCTGAGGTTGTTCAATACAGAAGCAAAGCAGATTGGTGTGATCTGTTTGGCGGAGAGTTGATTCTCGAAAATGCAGCAGAAGAAATCCGAAGATCTCTCGATGCTCAAAGATCCGCTGAGCAATCAAACGTCATTACACTTTCACATGATCTGTCTCATACCAAAACTATCACAGCGAATGATATTCGATCGATGAATACGACACAGTTTACTGTTCTGCTCTTGGATCTGAATATTCCGCCATTAAGTTTTTTGACTCATGTCAGCGATGAATATTGGATGCAGTGGAGAGACGAATGTCTGAGCAGAGGTACGTATTCTGCAACGGTAATCCCCCATGCCTGTCCTGGTGATGAAAAAACTTTGTTGGCGCATGCTTTCTTCTGTCAGAATGTTCTGTCTGTTTTGTGCAGGCCAGATGATGATTATCCTCCGAAAGGAGTGGATGAACTTCGATTGAAGCATCGAACTTCATCTGCACATCTCATCGATCATTCCGGTGAAGAATAAGTGAGCAAGTATTGCCTATTTCAACGCCTTCTTCGCTCGCTCCAGATCATCAACATCCACATAACACATCGCCTCTTTCCCGAGTGACGTCGCATAGATGTGTTTGATATTGATGCCTGCTCCCGCGCACTTCCTTGCAAGATCGGCAATCGCACCGGGCTTGTTATGCACTTTGTAGGCAACGATCTTACCCTCTTTCACCTCACTGATCGGTCGGAGAACGATCTTTGCAGTCTCTGGATCGTTGACGACGAGATGCACAAGAGTTTCTTTCGGTCCTTCCGTGCACGACAGTGCGTCGATGTTCACGTCAGCCGCTCTGAGCATGTCCGAGGTACGTGCGAGTGCTCCCGGGTTATTGGGCAGGCTGATGGTGAGTTCGATGGCGGTGAGCACAGGAATATGAGGGGAAAAGTTTGAGAGGCATGGTCGGGGAAGAGAGGGGGGAAGTCAATCCTTCTCTTACACAACTGCCGGATCTTGTTGGAAAACCACCGGTTTTGTTACTACTTCTTCAATGTCCCTACGGAGATCTCTGATTTGCTCAATATAACCAGCAAAATGCTGTTCCGGAGCACTTCTTCCGATGACGATCATTGCATCGCTGCAAGCTTGCTTCGCCTCCTTGATGAGGTGTGCAACATCCATGGTCGTTTGATCCTGAATCAGGAGAGCAACGCTGACCTCGGCCCACCGCAGACGTGCTGCAAAGTCTGCTCTGGAGATGAGGATCGAGAGTCTTGAGAGTTCGCCGAAGATCTTCGCATCGTCAATTCCGAATTCAGACGCAACGAGCTGGGCACGCAAAGTCTCGTATGCCGCCCAGGCAGCCATCGTGGCACTTTCCGGCGAGGATGCGTTGCCACTGTTTTCGATGAGCTCGATCGCCTGCTCAATGGGTTGAATGCTGGGGAGCAGCACACTCGATCTATCGATAGTATGCTTCGTCGTATTGGTAGCGTTCATAGATGGTGAGGGAAAAAAGGATGAATGGTAGAGAGAGGTGATAGTTTTGTCGAGGATGAGCACAGGCTCATGATTGGACGCGAGAGGGATTCGGCCTCCAGCCGAATGCCTTGGACAATGCGACACTCTGACAGTCAGGTCGTCCGCAAACTTCGGACATGACGTTGTCAACTTTTCGTCCGCATTCGCGACATAAGTTTTCGACGAAGAATGCATGTGGTTGATTCGGAAATGTCTGAAGCATGCTTGCATCTTGCCGAGCGACGAATTCATCGATCGGATCTCTGATCCTTGGTGTTGTATCAGTTGTATTCATGGGAAGAATTGGAAATTTGGAAATAGAAAAACCAGCCTCGGCACGTCATTCGCGAATGACGTGCCTCGCTTGGGAAGGAGGCTCTGCTAGGGAATTCTTTGGTTCCTTTACGCAGCCAGCCGCCTTCCCGCAGTAAGCAGGAGGGAGAGACTGAGCGTAAGGGACAGGGACTTGATCACGGGCAAAGATTAGAGCAGGGGTTAGGGGTGTGTCAAGAAATAGCGAGGAGGTATGGTAAGTAGGGTAAGTAAGGTAGGTTTGGTAGGTTGAAAAATAGGCTTGAATATTCTGTACCTTCCGTACCTACCATACGTACCGAACCTACCCAACCTTCCTTCCCTTTTCCCTTTACCTCCTCCCCTTTCCTCGGTACTCTTCCCGTCCGCAACCTCCTTTTTTTATGCTCCATACGCTCAAGCCAAACAAAGGTTCCACGCACACCAGTCGCAGGTTCGCCCGCGGCAACGGTTCGGGTCGCGGTTCTACCGCTGGACGCGGTACGAAGGGTCAGCAGTCGAGAACAGGAAAGGGTCGTCGCCTTGGATTCGAAGGAGGCCAGACGCCGCTCATTCGTCGCCAGCCCAAGCTTGGCGGTTTCATCAGTCCATCTAGAGTCGAAGTCGAGGTCTTGAATCTCGATACGCTCGAAGCAAAAGTTCCAGCAGGTACGCATGACAAAGCAACACTTGCGGCTCTCCGCATCGTCAGCGGCAAGACTCCTTTGAAGATTCTCGGACGCGGCAAGGTCACGAAGAAATTTACGCTGAGCGTGTATGGCACGTCGAAATCCGCAAAGGAAGCGATTGAGAAGGCGGGCGGTTCCATTACGATC
Source organism: uncultured Candidatus Peribacteria bacterium (assembly GCA_964597665.1). Classification (GTDB taxonomy): domain Bacteria; phylum Patescibacteriota; class Gracilibacteria; order Peribacterales; family Peribacteraceae; genus SICN01. The sequence continues at coordinate 23,160 of CAZQYX010000011.1, forward strand.
GTAAGAGCGTAAACGCTTATGTTCACGTACCTCCGACAGCTCTGGCGCAGTAACGACCTTCGAAAGCGCATCCTCTTTACGCTCGGGATTCTCTTCCTGTTCCGCGTCGTTTCACACATTACGATTCCCGGAGCCGATAAAGTGCTTCTCCAGCAGTTCCTCCAAAACAGCAATGCAGGCGGGACACTCGGTATTTTCGCAACTCTCACGGGTGGAGCTTTGCAGAATTTTTCGATCGCACTCCTCGGACTGTCGCCCTACATCAATGCGTCCATTATTCTTCAACTCTGTACCGTCATCTTCCCGAAGCTCGAGTCACTCAGTAAGGAAGGCATTCAGGGTCAGCAGAAGATCAATACGTACACGCGTTGGATGAGTATCTTCCTGGCTTTCATGCAGAGCTACGGATTCCTATTGCTCCTCAATCGCGGAGGCAGCGGTAACATCGTTCCGCTCACCTTCCCAGAGGTCCTCGCTCCCATGCTCTTCGTCTCTGTCGGCTGTGTCTTCGTGATGTGGCTTGGAGAACTGATCACCGAGAAGGGCATCGGTAACGGCATCTCGCTTCTCATCTTCACGGGCATCGTTGCCGGTATGCCAAATACGCTCACGAATATGTTTCTTGCCGGACAAGACAAACTGAGTGCGTTCTATCTCTTCTTGATCGTCTCGCTTGCGACACTCGTTGCGGTTGTCCTCTTTACCGATGCACACAGGGCGATTCCTATTACGTACGCAAACCAAGGTGCCGGTCGCGGCGTAAAGGGCAATATCCCGATTCGCCTGAATCAGGCGGGCATGGTGCCAATCATCTTCGCGATCTCTTTGATCACCTTCCCCGGCATCATCGCGCAGTTCTTGCAGACGGCCCCGAGATTTCAGGGTGTTGTGAACTTCATCAATCTGAACCTCAGCTCACAGACTCCGTCGATCCTCTACATGGCGCTCTACTTCCTTCTCGTCATCGCTTTCACGTACTTCTATGTCTCGGTGACCTTTAAGCCCGATGAACTTGCGGATAATATCCAGAAGCGCGGAGGCTTTATCCCTGGCGTGCGTCCGGGCCAGGAGACCGCGAGGATGCTCGAACGCACCAGTAACCGCTTAAACCTCTGGGGAGGTGTGTTCCTCGGCATTGTGGCCATCGTCCCGCTGATCTTCACCCGCTACTCGACTCTCAGTTCCCAGGATCTCATCGTCTCCGGTTCGGGTCTCATCATCATCGTTGGCGTTGTCCTCGAGCTCATTCGTCAGGTGAATGCGCAGCTTTTGGCACATGACTACGAAAAACTTGTTTAAGGTTGGGTAGGTTTGGTAGGTGGGGTACGTTGGGTAAGTGATGTTTGTTGTGATTGTGAAAGTCTGCTGAGCAAAAAGCTCACACGATTCAGTTGAGCAAGCAAATTTTTATACAGGTCCGTAGCGAGATATCCAAGATCTTTCGATAATTCAAGAAAATTATCTACCTCCGCTGCAGATGCATAAGAGCGATCGTAATAGAGTTTACGGTGTTGTTTAGAAGGCATCTGAGAACCTTCTGCTATCTGTGCCCCAATCGAACTTGTTGCCCGACGCAATTGCGAAATAATTCCAAATCTTTCATCTGTTGGGAATGATTGAGTTGCACGGTAGACCATCAATGTTAGTTGATGCGCTTCACGCCAAACAATGAGTTGTCGAAAAGTTTTTGAGATCGTTTGATATTCCATGTGTACGAACGTACACCTTGTAAAAATACAAGTCAACAATTGCAAAAATCCTTTTTGTTACCTACCGTCCCTACCATACGTACCCAACCTACCTAACCTTCTTATGGATCTCGTCTTCTTCGGCATTCAGGGCTCCGGCAAAGGCACGCAGGCAAAGAAACTGGCCCAAGAGTTCGGCTACGACATCTTCGAGGCGGGTGGAGAGCTAAGAAAGATTGCAGCATCGGACTCTGAGCTTGGAAAGACCGTGAAATCGTACATCGATCAGGGCCATCTCGTGCCGCATGATATCATCATGCAGGTCGTGAAGGCAGCGGTCGCAAAACGTCCGGAAGGCACAAAAATTCTCTTCGACGGCATTCCGAGAGATGAAGCTCAGATGAAGGATTTTGATGCAATTATGAATGCTGCTGGGCGTGATTTCCGGTGCATTCATTTTCTGCTCAGCATTGAGGAGGCGAAAAGCCGCATCCTCGGCAGAGCGAAGGCGGAGGGGAGAGCTGATGATGCGAATACGGAGATTATCGAGCGGCGCATGAAGACGTTTACCGAGAAAACGCTGCCTGTCATCGAGCGCTACAAAAAGGCCGGAAAAGTTTCCGAGCTTTCGGCTGCGGGAAGCGTGGAGGAGATTTATAGAGAATTGTCAGCATTGTGCTCGCCCTGTAGTATCTAAGTGATGGTGAAGAAAGACGATCAGTTTCTGGCAACAAAGGAGGATATTTCCATGCTCATGGAGCAGTTTGGCAGTCTCTATGATGCAAATAAGCGCTGGAAGGATGAAATCATTCACGAGTTTCATCTTGTGGCAGAAGATATCAAACATGATATTGGAGGTGCGCAGAATGATCGGATCACAGGTGTTGAAAACCGTGTCACACGTTTGGAACAACACACTGGAATTTCCGTATGAGTACATTCGCAAAGAGCTTCCAGATTTTTACTGCTACAGAGATGGCTTCCATCCGGAAGGGCGGCGAAATTCTTCGCGAGTGTCTGAAGATCGTCGGCGCTTCCGCAGTTCCCGGCATGACGACCAAGCAGCTTGATCAGATTGCCGAAGAATTTATCCGGACCAAAGGCGGGAAGCCGGCATTTCTCGGGTACTACGGTTTCACAGGCACACTCTGCACGTCGATCAACGAAGAGGTCGTGCACGGTATTCCGAGTGACGACAAAATCCTAAAGGAGGGAGATATTGTTTCTTTAGATGGGGGAGTGATCTACGATGATCTGTATACCGATGCATGCATCTCAGTGGGTGTCGGTCGCATTGCTCCGGAGGCACGAACATTTCTCACGCATGTATCTCAGACTCTCGAAGATGTGATCGAAACGATTGTGAAGGCAGGTGTGCAGGTCGGAGACATCAGTTCGTTCATCGAGCAGAATCTAAAGAAGGCTGGGTACCGCGCGGTCCGTACCCTCACGGGGCACGGGCTTGGAACAACGCTTCATCAGTTCCCCGATGTCCCGAACGTCGGCAAAGCAGGAACGGGTCCTGTGCTTCCGGTCGGGACGATGATTGCCATCGAGCCCATTGCTGTCATGGGCTCACCGGATGTCTTCACGGCATCCGACCAGTGGACGGTGATCACGAAGGACTCTAGTCTCGCGTGTCACTTCGAGCACTCGGTGATCATCACGGAGACGGGGTGCGAGGTGGTGGCGTAGAGCATTATGCAGCAGCACTACCTCTTACGTCATACGGACAAATTTTCAGAAGCTCGGTTTCAATGCTTTGAAGTGTCTGCATATCTCTTGGATAACTTCCTGACTTTCCGAGTCCTTGCTTCATTGCACTGCATTGTTCGCGCCAGCCATTATAATCACCAGTTTGTGCCGTTCGGATCATCCTATCGACATCAGCCTTGAGATTAAATTTGCCTTGAGCGAAGCCCTTGTTCATTACTTGTTCGTAGTTCTGGTTCAGGCCCTTGCTGAAGCGGTACTTTCTTGTGATCTCGCTCCGCGCTCTGCCCCATTTTTGTTCCTGTATCTGAGATGAGTTCACGGCACTGCCGATTCTTCGCATCTCTTTTATTGATGTATTCCCGTCAATGGGACCACCTGCTCGTAGAAGTTTCTTGATTCTGTTCGCAGTTTCATAGTTTTCAGAAATTGCTGGTGAGTCACCTACTTTGTCTGCATGGAGTTTTCCTGCAATTCTTTTTGCTGCTGATTCCATATCAGCTCTCGAAGCAGTTTTCGGAAGACCGAGGAATTCTGCTAGGATCATCGTTTCTTTTGGTTGTGTCTTCAAGTGATCGAAAGTCCCACTTGGAACAGCTTCTGCTTTCGGAGTATTCTTAGCATTTTTACTCGTAGGTGGTTTTGGAACATTCGGCGCCGGACTAAGTCCAAGCCTACTCCGTACTTCTGCCGGCATTATCTTCTCAGAGCGTATTTGATCCAACTGCATCTTCGTGACGACCGTGTCCTTGCCGTTGACTGCAATTTTCACTCTTTGCCCATCAGGACTGACTTTCTTCACGATCAATTTCTCCCCGTTGTTCAAGGGAATCTCTTGATCAGATGGAGCTGTAGTAGGTTTTGCTTTCGCTGTCTTCACTTCAACATCCTTTGGTCGCCCTTCCTTCGCTGCCTGCTTCCTCGCAGAACGCTCTCTGTACGCTTTTCCTAGACGTGTTTTCCCTACCCATTGCCCGGCCTTGTATGCTCGATTCGTCGTATTCACTGCTGCTTGTTCTGCCACAACATTCGGAGTTACCGGTGCTGACGATGGCATTTTTCCTACCGCCGCTTCTGAACCTGCAGGCGATGTAGTTGCTTTTGACGGATCACTATTCTTTGCAGCCTCCTTTCTCGCAGAACGTTCTCTGTAGGCTTTTCCTATACGTGTTTTTCCTACCAATTGTCCGGCCCTATACGATGCACTGGTTGTATTCACCGCTGCTTGCTGCGTTGCTGTATTTACAGGTGCTGAAGGAGAGCTTTCAGCTGTCGCAGATGTTGAACCTGCAGGCTTTGGCGCCTCTTCGGTCTTAGAGTTCGGTGCTTTAGCATCCGTCTTTGGATTCATCCGATCACGGACACTGTCTGGGATCTTTCCGCTCTTCCGCATCTCCTGCCACTCCCTCGGTGTCAACTCAGTCTTCTTTCCGTCGATCTTCGCACTGATCTTGTGTGACTTGGCATCCACTCTCTTTGCGGAAACTTTCTCACCAGTCGACATTTCCAGAGTATTTCCTTTTCTTACCGCTGATGGCGTGGCGGAAGGTGTCGGAGCTTCTACTTTTGCCGAACCTGCAGGAGGCGGTGCTTCTCCTTGAACTTTAAAGCCTGGTGCTTTTGATGGATCAGCATTCTTCGCTGCTTTTGCTTGTCTGGTTGTAACACCATGCATAACGCCTCCCATCACAGCGCCGGTTGCTGCACCTTTTCCGGCATCCCAAAGAGTATCCGTCACGGCTTCTCCGGCAGTTTTCTCTCCGGTAACCCCTGCTGCCCACGTATTTCGCATTGCCGAGTCAGTTCCTGACATCGCGCCACCAGCTACAGCACCAGTTGCCATCTTGCTGCAGAGTACGTTTATCTTGTCCGATTTCGTGAATAGTGGAGCGTACTTTGTCGCAAATTTTGCGATCAGCGGAGATCCGCTGCTTGCGAATTTCTGCGCGGCCATTCCACCGACCTTTCCGGCGATGCACATGAGCGCTAAGTCGATTGCAGCTTGTTCCGGTGTCTTACGCCCAGTGGAGGCGTCGCGAGCGGCAGCAGCTAGGCTATACAGATAGATGCTTCCCGGAACGAACATCGTGCCGACCATAGCTGCGGTGTCGAGCGTGTCGATTGCGGTATTCAAATTTTTCGCGATTTCATCCATTGATGCTTCTGCTTCTTTCAGGGTTTGATTAATCGCCGCGTAGTCGACTTCCAAAGATCTATCGCGACCCGCTCGCTTTTCCAGAACGTTTTTCTGGAATGCGTCGTAGTTTTTGACCATGTCTCTCGGGAGATCCGGGAGACCGAGTCTTTTCCGCGCATCATGTATAGTTTTTATTTGTTCAGTGCTTAGGTTTCCTTTTGGTGCGCCATTCGTATCGAGGAACGTGGAAAGTCCTGACTTCAGTGCAATGAGATTGGAGAGTTCTTTTCTTGCCTCCTTCACTGCTTGCTGCTTCCCCTCGACTTCCTTGCTATCGCTAAAAATTCCTGTGCGGAACCAATTTCCAGATGTTTTTACTTCTTTTAAATCTTCCTCGGTATCTTTAAAATTCGCAGTTGCTCGCTTGATTTTTTCCGTGAGCACGTTCCATGTATCAGTGGAAACGTCACTCATATCCTTGGCGCTGAGATTATCGGTTTCTATTTTGTCTTCCGGTCTCGGAGTATTTGTATTCGGTCCGTTCGTCGGACTATTACCTCCTGCCAGTGTTCCGGGATTCAAACCTGCGCTGTCGATGAGAATACCGTCTCCATCGGCCTTTCCACCCATATCCGTCAATTTCTTTCCGAACTCAATCGAAGGTTTTGCGAAGCGTATGGCGATGGTGCCCTCCGGCGTCATCCTGATCTCGTAGCCTTCGCACTCCTTCGCGGTCTTCAGTTGATCAAGTACGGGTTTCAGTAGCGTGAGTGCCGTTTTGAGGCTTTCTCCAATACTTGCGATGGCCTTGATGTCATCTTGGAGACGTTCTCTGTCTTTCACCAGATCTGCAGTGCGCTTCTCTGAAGCTGTCACTTCATCTGCATTCGCTTTGATTAGATCCGTCGCTTGCTTGATGTCGGCATCCAGCTTCGCAGCATTCGGATCGTCGCTTTTCATTGCCTTTCTCGATGTTTCTAGATTGGTTTTCTGTTTTGCCAATTCGGTTCCCTGCTCTTTGAGGCTCTTCGTTTTGTCCGTGCTCTGCTTCAGACCTGTGTCAATCGTAGCAAGTTCAGTTTTCTTCTTCCCCTCAAGTTCGGTCAATTTCTCTGAGAGAGGTTTGTCTCCGGGCATTTTTCCCACCTCGCTTGCAACGCGTACGTGAGCATCTTTCACCTTCTTTTGCTCAGGAGTATCCGCGACTTTCGAAGGATCTTTGGAGTAGGCATTCTTGTATTCACCGTTCGTAAGGCACCGGAGGTATTCGAGAGCGGTTGCAATAAGGTTTCCAATCGCTTCAAGTTTTTGCTCTCTCGTTTTAGCGGTCTCGATGGCTTTCAGTGCACTTGTCAGCTCTCGGCCGAGTGCCTCGCCTTTGGTCTTTGGTTCCCCCTTTGGCTCCTCTTCAGTTGCGTCTGCCGTTCCCGGTTTGGCTTTTGCGCTTTTCGTTGGTGCCGTTGCAGGCTTTGCATTCGGTCCGGTAGCAGGATTGTTTGGTGTTCCCGCAGTGTCAGGTACTGCTTCGACTATCTCCCGTAAGATTTTTTGCTGCTCATCTACAGACAGAGAGTCAAAATTTTTGTATCTCTTCGGCAGTTCTTTATTCTTATTGCTAAATGCGTTCGAGAAAGCCAAGTGAAGCAATTTCCTCTCTTCAGGTGACATATCTTTGTATTGATCAATTAATATGAGAAGGTCGGATTTCTTCCACTGGTCAGCTCCAATTTTCTGTCGATCAGGAGGTAGTCTCATCATTATTTTTTCAGCAGCTTCTTCTTCCTGCTCAGATAGTTTAGGAATCGCGACTTCATTTTTGCCTGCTATGGGATTGCTCGTATTGCGCTTTGCTTTTGGCGACCTTGCGGGTGTGTTGGGATTTGCTTTCGAATTTTTAGAAGCAACCTGAGGAGCGGCTGCTACACCATTCTTCGCATTGTCCAGAGCGACTGCAATACCTTTATTTTGGTCCTGCCACTCATCATTCTCTGGCTTGAACGTAGCAGGTCCGAAGTTCTTCTTGTCTTTGTATTTCAGCTGGCTTTCCATTCTTGAATTACGTGCGAGTGCCTTGGATTCCGTTTTTGCCTTGGATACGATCGTTGCATACTGTTCTCTTGAAACAAGCGCGTTCATTCTTGAGAGTTCTTCAGGCTTTGGTCCGAGCTGTTTCCATTCTCCCGTCTTTGCGTTCATAACTTCGTATCCTCCTTGAGGGGAGAAGGCGTAGAGTCTCTCCTCGGTTGTTTCGATTGGTTTCTTCCCTGACGTGTCCCTGGTCGTCACTTTCAATTTTTGGTAAATGTAAGGATTTGTCCCATTGAGTTTTCCGTACGTCGGGATGATCCCCCATTTGTTTGTAGCATTTTTTAATTTATCCATTTCACGCTCGAGCATTTGCTCCTGCCCTACCTTCTCGAAGTTTTTCTTTGTTACTTCGTCACTCTCTTTTGGTGCTTTTGCTTCTGCCGGAGAACTTTTCGCAGCTTCTGCCTTCGCTGCTCTGCGCTCAGCACGTCTTTCTCTGTTTGCCTGCTTCGCTGCCTTGTTTTCGGCATCAGCTTCATTTGTTGCTTCAGGAGCAGGAGTCGCCGGCGTGCTTGTCGGCGTGTTCGTCGGTGTCGGCATTGCAGTTGCAACGCTTGATGTTGGAGCCTGAGATGTCTGCGAAGGCGCGAAAGGACTCTGGGGAACAACCTGTTTCGCTCTCGGCATATTGATAGTATTTTGAGGGGAGAGTGTCTTCGCAGGAGCGGCTGCTGGGGCAGGAGCGGGCGCTGGCTTCGGAGCATTATTCGCAACAGCAACTTCATAGCTTTCATCAACATCGGGCATACCGACAAGTCTGCGTGCTTGATTCACGAGTCTCAGTTTCTGCTGAGGATCCTTCTCGGTTTTCGCGTCCTCGAGGAATCCTTTTGCAATTTCCGCTCTCTTGATTGTGTTCTTCGATGCTTCGGCTCGTTCATTCTTTCCCGCTCCTGCAGCGATTGCGGCCATCCCAAGTCCCACCCCCGCACCGCTTGTCATAGACAGCAAGGTTTTGGCTGCATTCATATTTCTGCTGCTTGTTTGCAATGTCTGCAGCGTCTTTTCCTCTCTACCGACAGTGATCAGAATTTTACTTGATGTTTCTGCAATGACCGTGCGTGCATTCTCCCGACGGATCGCTTCGAGATCGATTGTGTCAGTCGTTCCTTTCTCATTGGCAACCGGAAGGAGGTAGGTGTTCTGGAGCTCGCTTATCTGGTTTCGAAGTTCCAGCGCAAGAGGGTCATTGACTGGATCTGCCAGAGCAGCGCTTTCACTTCGTCTATTGTCGATTGCCTTATTCACCTCCTTGCGGAAAGTATCGAGATCTTTCTGAGTGCCGCTTTTTTTGTATGCAGCCAAATCTCGATCGAGTGCTCCTTTGACGAGAGCGAAACGATTCTTTGCAAATCCAAGTTCGGGGTTCTCATTCTTGGGTGTTGCTTTCGGCTTCGCTGTTTCCTGCTTCACCTCTTCCACCCAAACTTTATCTGAATCCGAATTGGTTCCTATCTCGTACTTCATGCCGCTGTTTGGATTTTCAACAACGCTCCTCTTCGACGTGTACATCGTTTTGCCGTCGACATCATATTCCTCCTTCATCAAGCCAATGGATGCGAGAGCTTTGTTTTTAGCCTCCAGAGTCATGCGCTTACCGAGTGCTGCATTCAGTTGATCCAGAGCACTCTTCGCATTGTCATCCAATTCATGTGCACCGAGGAATAACTCAAGGTTATCCATGGCACTCTTGATATCGGCATTTTTTTCCTTCTCCAGAACTTTCTCTTCCGCTTGTGGAGTATTCAATGACTTGTTGTTCGTTTTTGGAAACGCGATCACTTCATTCGGAATGTATTCAACAGTGTCCTTCGTCGCATTGTACTGAATACGTACTTTTTCGTTTGAGCCCTCTTCGGGATTTACGGCCGTGATGCCGTCCCGAAGACCGAGTTCTACGATCAAATCGTATCGGTCTTCCTTTGTCTGCGTATTGAGCGCTGCATTCAGTGCGGCAACACCTTCTCCCTTTGCTTGCTCGGCATTGCCTTCCTCTACTGAGGATCGCCAGTCTTTCAGTGCATTGCGTGCGATCTGCTTCTGCTTTTCCTTCGCATCGTTGATTGTTTCACCCGCTTCTCCATAATCAATTGGAGCAGAAGCCGGTGGCTGAGCTTTCTCGATCTTCGGGATATCAATCGGACTTCCATCGCTTTTCGCATCGCGAACCTGCTTTGTTTCATCGAGATCGAGAGGAGTCATGCTTTCGCCGTCCTCAAATGTCACTATTGCCTTGATCCCCGAACCTTTGGGCGCAGAGATCTGGTACTTCCATCCCGTATCGGTTGATTGCACGGGACCAGCGCAATATTTTTTTCCATTCGCATCTTCCAGCCAGACATTCGTCGGTCGGATATTTCTCATCGCGAGCGGGACGGTCAGTGTTACCATTCCATCCTTCCTTGCGATATCGATAACATCTTTCGTTTGCCTCTCAGTTTGGTATCCGACGATCTCATGCATATCCTTCAGGACCGCATCGGCGATTTCCAGCGCCTTTTTAATCGTTTCGTTTTGATTGTCGAGGATAGCCTCGTTCATCAGACCGATATTTCTGTTCAGTGATTCCTGGTGCTGCTTTATTTCCTCAGGTTTCAGCCTCTGTGACAAATCCTGAAACTTTTTAATCATTGCCTCCAGCTGAGTTCTCCTCTTGTTGAATTCTTCGCGGGGGTCCGGTCGCTCTGTTTTCTCCTTTCCTCCATTTTCACCATTCTCCGGCTGAAGTATTTTCGAATCATCTGCTGCAAGCAGCTTCGGTTTTGGCTTTGCATCGGATTCTTCACCGGCGAAACCGATCAGCCGTCGTTCGGAATAAAAGAAGTTCTTCATAGAACGGTATTGGAAGATTGCGAAAGGATTCTTTCGGCGTCACCGAGTTCTTGTTCGTGTTCGAAGCTTTCCACCTTCCCTCGTAGGCCCTTCTCCGCATCAGCGATGAGTTGGTAGCCTTCCGTAAGGATCGTGAGTTCCTTCTCCGCGCTCTTGTCCAGTTCTGCAACGATCTCGTCACGCTTCTCTTCCGGAAGACGATCTGCGACTTTTGAAAGCTGAAGCAGAAACACCGTTGGCAGGTGCGAGTACGAAAGAACTTTCTTCTGGAACTCGGCGGTACTCATATTGGTTTGTGTGAAATAAATCTGACAATTGTACTCTTTTTTGAGTTTTTTTGCAAATGGCCTCTGTACAGAAGTGAGTAGCAAGGAGCGTGTAGCGCATAGAATTACTTCTTGCTTCAGATTTCTCAATATACTACTTTTAATATTTTGCAACACAATTTGTGATACGCCACCTCCTTTTCCTAGGCCCAAGGCTTGCTCACAGAGAGCCAACTCTGTACCATCTCTCGGCTTTACTTCCCCTTTTTATTCGGTGTCCAAGGATGTGATCGAGCTCGTTGGCGTCATTACAGAGTGCTTCCCCAACACCACATTCCAAGTCCGAATTACTTCACTGGAAGCCAAAGATCATACACTTCTCTGTCACCTCGCAGGACGCATGCGCGTCAACAAGGTGCGCATTCTCCCCGGTGACCGCGTACGCGTTGAGATGACCCCTTACGATCTTCAGAAGGGTCGCATCGTCTACCGCTTCCGCACCGATGACCCAGCCGGATTCCCGGCTCCTGCAGCTCCAAAAGTTATTCCATCTCCTTCCTTGCCCACCGTAGCTCCCGCAGGAGCGGAGGCGGGCACTCCTCCTCAACCATGAAAGTCGGTCCCTCCGCCAAAGTACGTTGTGATGATTGCCAAGTAGTGAAACGCAGGGGTCGTCTGTACATTGTTTGTAAAAATCCAAGGCACAAGCAGCGCCAAGGCTAATTTCCTCACACTCTCTTCCTCGTCTCTATGGTTCGTATCTCCGGTGTCGTTCTCCCCGGCGCAAAGCGCATCGAAATCGCACTCACTGCGATTAAGGGTGTTGGGCGTCCCATGGCGAGAACGCTCCTGAAAAGCGCCAAGATCGACCCGGCAACCGTTGCAGACAAACTGACAGAAACCCAAGAAGGACTCCTTAGAACACTCGTTGAGAAGATTCCGACAGAAGGAGATCTCGTCCGTAAGGTCTCACTCGACATCAAGCGTTTGCAGGATATCGGGACGTGGAGAGGGCACCGTCATAAGAAGAAGCTCCCCGTTCGGGGCCAGACCTCGAGGCGCAATGCCAGAACCAAGCGCGGCAAGCGTAAGACCGGACTCTCGGGTCGCACTACTCTTACCAAGACCTAACCTTTTTCTATGGCTGATCAGAAACCTCCATCGCCTCCAAAGAAAACTGCGGCAGAGCTCCTCGCTTCTCTGGAAGCTCCAAAGACCGCTGCAGATGCTTCCGCTGCCGCTCCGGCTGCCGGCAAGCGCAAGGTAAAGAAAGTTCGTCGCAGTGTGCCGAAAGCGAGAGCCTGCATCAGCGCCACCGAAAATAACACGATCGTCACGATCACCGATCCTGCTGGGTCCGTACTCGCATGGGCGAGTGCCGGATCGTCTGGATTCAAGGGTGCGAGGAAATCCACTCCGTACGCCGCAAAAGTCGCAGCAGAACGCGCAATGAGCATGGTGACATCCTTCGGGATCCAGTCTCTGCAAATCGAAGTGAAAGGAATTGGCCCCGGTCGAGAGCAGGCGATCCGCGGACTGCAGGTTGCAGGCCTCAACTTCGATGCGATCATCGATACGACTCCCATCGCTCACGGCGGATGCAGACAGTGCAAGCCGCGACGCGTGTAATTTTACCTTCTTCATTTTCCATCCATTCATGAGATATACAGGTCCAAAAGCACGGCGCGTACGAAGGCAAGGAGTGAATATCTATGGAGCAGACAAGTACGATCGTATTCTCCAGAAGAAGCCGTACGCACCCGGTATGCAGGCTGCAAGCCGCACCGGAAAAGTGAAGATCTCCGAGTACGGAAAGCAGCTTCTTGAGAAGCAGAAAGTCGCGTACATGTACGGTGTCCATGACAAACGTCTTCGTGCAATCTACGCAGAGGCAAGCCAAACGCTTGGCCAGACCGATGCGATGATGTCGACCATTCTCGAGCGCCGACTCGACAACGCACTCTTTAGAGCAGGCTTTGCATCCACCCGCATGCAGGCCAGGCAGTTCGTCTCCCATGGCATGTTCACGGTGAACGGTGTTCGTGTCACCATCCCCTCGTACAAAGTGAGTGTGGGGGACAAAGTGAAGGTACGTGAAGTACGAAAGTCTTCGCCTGTCTTCCCGAATATTCTTGCCGCGAAGGAGCGCTATACGGCTCCGGACTGGATCAAATCTGATCCTGCGACGATCAGCTTCGAAGTCACGGGGCTTCCGGTGGATGAGAAGCACTTCGAAGGATCCATCGATATGCGCAAAGTGATCGGTTTCTACTCGCGTTAATTTCGCCCTTATCAGTTTTCCTACCACCTTTTATGCACATCATTCAGGAAGAGATCGGACTCCCGAAAGTGACGCACGTACAGGTGAAGAAGGGTGATACCTCCCACGTCGTCTTCTCCGTCGGGCCTCTGCCTCCGGGATACGGTATGACTCTTGGAAATGCTCTTCGCCGCATCCTCTTAAGCAGTCTTCCCGGTGCTGCCATCAGCTCGCTTCGCGTCAGCGGAGCCAATCATGAGTATACGACGCTGAAAGGTGTGCGCGAGTCCGTTCTCGATATCGCACTGAATATCAAGCAGGTGAAGATCAAGAAACATCACAAGGATTCCGAGGTCGTCGTGCTTGAGGGTAAAGGCCCAAAGATTCTCACTGCCGGAGACATTAAGGTCAGTTCTGACATCGAGATCATGAATCCGGATCTCGAGATCCTAAGACTGGAGAAGGGTGGATCCATCAAGATGGATCTGACCGTGGAGAAGGGAGTTGGATACCAGTCTGCTTCCGAGCTGAATAAAAAGCGCAACGAGCCGGGCCTGATCCACATCGATACGATTTTCAGCCCTGTCGAGCGCGTGCGTTTCGAAGTCGAGCCAACCCGCGTCGGTCAGCGCACGAACCTCGAGAAACTTGTCATCGAAGTGCTGACGAACGGTTCTCTCTCTGCCGATGAGGCGGTCCGTTTCGGAAGCCAGCTTCTGTCCCAGTACTTCAATTTCTTCAGTCTCGATCAGGAGACGGTCGAGAAGGAGTTCATGGCCGATTTCACACGTACGAGCCAGGTTGCACCCGAAGCCGATCGAACATCGTCCAAGGAGAGCTACACACCGATTGAGATCCTCAATCTGTCCCCTCGCACACTGAATTCACTCATCAATGCCGGTGTTGGATCCATCGAACAGCTCGTCAAGTGCGCGCCTGCAACCCTCAGCAACTTCCGTGGGTTCGGGAGCAAGGCCTTAGACGAGGTGAAAGCGACACTCGCCACACGTAACCTGACATTGACACAAGAATAAGCTACACTGCCCGTCCCTTATGCGTCATCGCAACCACAGTAAACGGCTCGCAAGAAAACCGCATCAGTCCAGACTGATGCTGAAAAACATGGTCACGTCCGTGCTGCTCTACGAGCGCATTCGCACGACGAAGAAGCGCGCGCAGGTGGTGAAGGGTGTTGTCGATCGCGTCATTACGATCGGCAAGGGAGCGAAGAAGGATCTCGCGATCCGCAAGATCAACCAGTACGTGTTCGACACCAATGCCTGCCGCAAAGTGATGGAAGTCCTCGCGAAGCGCTATGCAAGTCGCTCTTCCGGTTTCTCCCGCGTCGTTCCGGTTGGTACGCGCGGAGGGGACGGTGCGCTCCTTGCAGATCTGATTCTGATCGATGCTGCAGTGGAGTCTCCAGAGACTCCTGAAGCTTCTCCCAAAACTTCCACAAAGAAAAAATGAAAACTTCGTTTCCAAAGCCGGCACAGAATCCAAAGTGGTACGTCGTTGATGCGGCCGATCAGATCCTCGGCAGATTGTCGACGAAAGTAGCCAACGTGCTTAGAGGTCGTCATCGCCCATCCTTTGTCGCTCACTACCCTGCGAAAGATCACGTGATCGTTCTGAATGCCTCTAAGCTCAAGTTCACAGGAAAGAAAGTCGAGCAGAAGATCTACTACCGTCACACCGGATACCTTGGTCATCTCCGTCAGACAACGCTGAAGCGCATGAACGAGAAGGACCCAACGAAGGCTTTCGAAATGTCCGTTCGTGGCATGCTCCCGAAGAACGCAACACGTGCGCACACCATGAAGCAGCTGCATGTGTTCTCCGGTACGGAACATGAGTATGAAAGTCACAAGCCCGCTCCTCTTCCCCTTTCGTAACAATGGCAACCTCCCGTCCTTTCTTCTACGGCCTCGGCAAGCGCAAAAGTGCCATTGCACGTGTGCGCCTCTTCCAAGAGGGTGTCGGCAAAGTTTCGGTGAACGGGGACGTGATGGGAAAGTATTTCTACTCCACGCATAGCGAAAACGCTCTCTCACCTCTGTCACTGAGTGAGCAGGTAAAGAAGGTCGATATCGAAGCATTCGTTCAGGGAGGCGGCAAGGTCGCCCAAAGCGATGCGATTCGTCTCGGGATCAGCCGCGCACTCGTCCTCATGGATCCGGCACTCCGAACAATGCTCAAGCAAGCAGGATTCCTCCGTCGTGACAGCCGCATCAAAGAACGCAAGAAGCCGGGACTGCATCGTGCACGTCGTGCTCCGCAGTTTGCTAAGCGCTAAAAAGCGAAAAATTCAAAAAGTAAAAAACCAAATTCCAATTGGCTTTTGGTTTCTGGAATTTGGAATTTTCTCAGGCGACAATATTCAACTTCATATAATACACACTAGCGCCTTCCGCATTATCCGCGATGAAGCGGGCTTCGATGGCGTTGAGTTGGAGGATCGTCTGGCACATCTTGAGCATCATCTCAGGCGGGAGGGTCACTCCGGATCGCAGGCATGTAATGCAGAGCCCTGCGGCATCTTTTGCCTTGATGTAGGGCTCGCCGAGCGTCTTGATGGCCTTCACAAGGTTCTGCTGGAGGCTATGAATGTAGCGGTCGATATGGAGCTCCAGCTGTTCCATCGGCAATTCATAGACTTCCGGAAGCGCCTCGATGATATCGAGATCCTTGTGGATCGCATGGGCAATGCAGGCTTCGATGGACATGAAATTTGTGTGTGAATGTTTGTGTAAAACTTTTTGTGAAATCCAATCAGTATATCAGAAATTGATCCTCTTCGCACGGGTCATGTGTTGCGGGGGATAGGAGATGTGTTTTGCTACCGAAAAGATGATCTTCCTATAAACGAGCAAGTTTTATGTCGTGCTTGCCAACCATCTGCATGGTTGCTTCCAAATCCTCTTGGAGAGCCTCACGGTGTTTTTTAGCATCTGAGAATCCTTGTCGCACTTCTATCGTCAGATTTGTGAGTTGCCCCTGCAGACCGACAACTTTATTGTCAATTCCTGTGATCTGCTGCTGCAGGTCATTTTTCATTCCCTGCATATGCTCGAGGAGCATCTTGTTTGTGATATCGTCTGCCATAGGGGGCAATACTAAACTCCTGAATCATCCTGAGCAATACAAATGTGGTCTTTCCATGGCTTTTGCCGCTACTTTTGAGCGATGAGCAGCGTATACGGCTGCTCTCTTTCGAAGGCCTCCCAGAAGTCTGCTGCGTACATCTGCCGCATCGCTGCACTTGGATGCAGGTCACGCCACAATGTTCTTCCAAAGCCGCTTTCGAGAGCTGCTCTCTCATACTCTGCCTTCGTATACTGCGTAAGCATCGAGGTGAACGCAGTGATATTTGTCTCCGGATCCAAAAATTGCACCTCGACTTTTCCGTCTCTTTCAGCGAATCTCCTGTTCCCGATCTTCCTCTCGAAAGCGGTGAAGTTTGGATTGAAGATGATGGAAATAAAACGACCATCAGGAACGAGAGACCTCTGTGCGCATGAAAAGAAGTCGTGCAGATAGTCGGCAGACGGAGAATAGGGGAGCACCATGACTGAGACTGCATCGCTGAATGCTTCTTCTGACCGGAATGCATCTGCAGCGGCAGTGATATATCGGATGCCGAGCGCGGATTGCTCTTCCTGATCCTTTGCCTGCTTTAGCAGAGACGGTGCACTGTCGAAGCCAGTGATATTGTCGTGGTACGGGTCGGAAGCAAGCTTGCGCGGAAGCTCTCCTTCGCCGCAACCGATATCCAGAATGCGTTTTCGGATAGCCGATCCTTCCGGATGTAGGAGGCCGATGACCGTCTCATAGTGGAGACGCCGCATCGGGTCTTTCCGGATGAACGTGTGATATGCCGGTCCTAAGCGATCGAACTGTTCCATCCTGCTTAGTAGACAGTCGCTAAATAACAAGATTCACAGTAGACGACCTCGGGACGATCAGGCCCGTACGTCGTCTCAATAGCCTTGCTGCATTTGGCACAGGAACGCTGATGCAGCGTGCGGGATGTCTGACGCTTCTGTAGTGCCATCATGCGTGTAAACGGTGCTTCACGCGGGACAGGAAGGCCGGTTTTGCGATAGAACGCCAGTTCCTGTGGAATCAAGCGATAGGGTTTGTCTGTTGCAGCGCAGCGAAGGATGTAATTGAGAATATCATCGGGGACATCGGCGATGTTCTCCGGCAGCTGGTTCGCTTCGATTGCCTTGAGGTCGCTTGGCAGTTGCTGCTCGTATTCCGTCCAGAGCCAGCCGTTCTTTTGTACCTCCTCTTGAGTGAGGGGATACCATTCGTTCGCCTTACTTTCGTTGTAGCCGAATGATGAGAGTTCGGGAGGGAAGAACTCCCCGAAGATCTTCTCCTTCTGCAGTCCTTCGATGATCTTCGGGACAAGAGATTCGTACTCCTCTTTCGTGTACTGCTTATTTAAAATGCAGTGCCGCTTATTGCGAAGGCCGAAGCACCCGAAGCAATCGTGGGAACTGTGACAGTTGTCGCAGTAGAGCATATTGCTGCACTGGTAGACCAAATTGCAGCAGACCCCTCCGATGAGATCGATATTATTCGTCGAGTTATAGAGCTGCTCGCAGTTACCGCAGCGCATGAAGTCGCAGCAATCCGTATTCTTGTTTCCTTCGTAGGCGTAGCGGCAATCCTCGAAGTACTTTCCGTTGTAGCCTGCATGGACATCCTTGCAGTGCAGGAGGTAGTTGCCGGTACTGTTTTCCGATCCGACGGCCCAAATATTCGGTACCGGTATTTGTGTCTTCAGTTTCTCGAATTTTTTCTCGAATTCCGAACGGAACGCGGAATCTGTGAGTAACTTTGTGCGCACACGCTCGTACTCTTCGGCCGAGACTTTTTCGTTCAGAATTTCGCTCGAGGCATTGCGCCTTCCGACACATCCGATGACTTTGCTGCTGCCCTTGCAGTCGAAGCAGAGCATCGCATCGGTGAGATTGAAGCAGAGTGTGAGCCAGAATCCGTTGTAGCAATCTTCGGAGAGTACGCAGCTGGCGCAGAGTTCCAGTCGGGCACAGGAGAAACAATCGAGACTGTCTCTCGTATTGAAACAGAAATCGCTGAAGTAGACATCTTCGTTATCAATCAGCGAGCTTCCCATGTAGCAGTTCCTGTTTCTCGAACTATGCACCGTGTAGTCACTGTTCTCACTTTGGGTACTGAAGATGCAGAGTCTCGGGATCTCGCTCCGGAGTGCTGCAAATTGTTTAAGGAAGGATGAACCTGCATCGAAGGCTTTGCCGTAGGTGAGAGCGTCCCACTGATCCGACCAGAAGCAATCGTGGCAGTACACGGAGAATCCTTTGTCCGGAGAATAGATGGAGATGACATTCTTCTTACACGAAGCACACGTGTTCTTGTAGTAGTGATTGTCATTTCGAAAGGTGAGACGTCGCTGCTGGCGGCACTCCGGACAGAGCAGAGGCGGAGGGAGATCAATTGCTTTCCCTCCAATCACCGGCGACAACTTCTTGAGCATCGCGAGATCCTCAGGAAGGACTGTGAATTCTGCCGAACAGCTCTTACAATGTTGCATCATAGAGAACAGGGGGAATTTCAATCTGGACTTTACAGAGTGGCATATGTTCTGTATAGTGTTCTTCTATAAAGAACAACAGCAAATCGCTGGCGGAGTACCTTCTCGAACTTGGGCTTACGGAGAAGGAGCAGACGATCTACAGGACGCTTGCGACGATCGGAGTACAGCCTGCTTCTGTTCTCGCACGTCATTTGAGTGAGGATCGTGTGGTGACCTATAAGCACTTAAAGAAACTTGCAGAACGCGGCCTTGCGAAGATTTTTCTCCGTGACGGCATTCAGTGTTTCGGTGTCACGGGGAGTGAGGGTATCGAGTCGTATCTGCAGGAGCAGAGTGCGGAGATCGAAGCATTACAGAAGGAGATCCCCGAGATCGACAGAGAACTTCGGCAACTGATGCGCGGAGAGGGTTTCGTCCCGGTCGTTCAGATTTTCGAGGGGAAATCCGGCATCAAGGCACTCTTTCGCGATCTTCTCTCCGAAGCCAGAAAAGAGGGGATCCTTCGCATTCGCATGCTGACATCGAATACGTTCGATCAGCAGATCGGATCCGAACGACTCTCCCATTTCACCGATGAATTCTTCCGCGATGCCAAGGCATCGGCACTTGCGGTGGAGATTATCGAGGCTTCCGGCACTCTGCTTCCGGAGTACATCCGTCGCATCGACCCCAAGCACTTTGAACCCGAGGATTTCCCCGCCGGACGCGGAGCAACGAACGTCTTCCTCGTCGGTACGGCACTCTACCTCGCGTGCTACGGAGACTCGCAGGTAGGGCTGAAGGTGAAGCAGGGGCAGATGAGCGGCATCTTTCACTTCTTCTTCGATATCATCTCAAAGAGTGCGCCTCCTCCCGATCGGAAGCCACCGAGGAAGATTGAATCGTGGCTGAGGAAGACTGCTTAGGAGTACAGGGAAAACTTCTTCGTGAATTCTCTGATGATGCTTGTCTCTCCAAAGAGGCAGATGCCGTAGTACTCGAGCTCTGCTTCCGGTGTCGATCGTGTTTGTTCCATCTGCTGAGCTGACGTTCCATCCGTCATCGTGTGTGTGAAATCGGTAAACGGGACACCTCTCGCAATTGCTTCACTGCGTACTGTCCGGATCTGATTCGAGTTATCGGCACGCAGCACGATGAACGCGAAGTGAGATGTATTCGGATGAATCCCGCCGTCTTTGTCCTGATACTGGAGAAAGCACATCTCTTCCGCTTTTCCGGAGCCGCCTCCAAGTCCTGCAGTCATATGACCGAGCGCATTCATCAGTTTTCCTGTCTCGATCTTTCTGTTCAGAATCGCGACAAACCTTTTTGTGCTTTCATCGGGGAGGGACATGGATGAATTCTAGCAGAATTTCGGACATGATTGATCTAGAACTTAGCGTTCACAGTTTCCATCAATACTCGAAGTTCTGCATTATTACGAATATGAACGACCCATTTTTTATGTTTCATCTTTTCCATTTCTTCAAGAATCCAAGGGTTTTTTTTCCGGGGGAAGATCCAAATAATTTTTATGATAAAGAGAAGATTTTTGTAGTCGGGACAGTTGGCAGGCATTTCCGGTCTGGTACGAAAGCAGCATTGAATATTTCTTTTGAGCGTTCTCCACACACAGATCCATCGTGGAACATCGAGGAAGACAATGGTATCTGCACTCTCCATGAGTTCTTGGGAAACACCATCAATGACCCATTCCTCTTTTTCCATGAGTTTTTTTTGTCATGATCTCCCGTTGCTCAGGGAATGGACGTTTCCAGTGTGGTTGCCACGTGATTTGATCAAAATGATATGCGCGTATTTTCAGGATTGAGCTTAGTTTTTGAGCTAGCGTGGTTTTTCCGGAGCCGATGTTTCCTAAGATGAGGATTTTTTTCATGATTTTTAAGGCTAAAAGTGTTTCGCAGAGAAGGATCTTCCTGAATGTGATTTTAAATATATTTCAAATGCTTCGGCTTTTTTCTGATCAGCAAAAGCTATAAAAGTTTCAAGTCGCCATGGTCGAAATTTATTCGTATGAATACTGTGTCCATTGTTATGTTCTGCAAGGCGGCGATCGAGATCTACCGTAATGCCCATGTAATGATGCTCACCATCGCTCGAAACCAAGACATAGACGAAATGCATGGCTGCAGTATAGCCCGGCTTCGTCTCGCTGGCGCTCGGCTACGCCGCGGCATCCGGCCTCTGCTTTCATCGTAATCAAGCGTAATCACGGCGTAGCCCTCGCAAGGGCGAAGCCGGATGGAGCCGACGACCGGAATCGAACCGGTGACCCTAGGTTTACGATACCTATGCTCTACCAGCTGAGCTACGTCGGCTTATATTGACTGGCACCAAACTTTGGAAAGATCGAAACGATATGGAGGGAAAGCTGCTTGTCGGCCATAGCCCTGCCGCTGCAGGGCGACGGCTGAAGCTACGTCGGCATGCATGTCAGGCGCTACCTTCTTTCTGGTGTTCTACGAACGAAAAGATCAGTTTGCAGCGCGTATTCTCGCGAAGAACACAGCTTTTGGCAATAGTCTTGTTTTGATGACATCGGACGCTTCCCCTGACTCGCTATACTCGCATCATGGATAGAAAGACTGCTCTCTCTTGGTCATGGATGAACATCCTCACGCGCAAGCGGTATGATCTGCTGAAAGAAAAATATACAACGCTTGAGAATGCACTCAGTAATATTTCTCTTGAGATGCTGCGTGAGCTCGGTGCGAGAGAAGCGACCGGGATGGAAGCGATAAATAGACTCGAAGAATTTGATCCTGAAGCGCATCAAAAAGAGCTTCTGAAACGTGGACTGACGCTTCTGACGATCGAAGATGATCAGTATCCCGGCCTGCTTCTGGAAGCGCCCGATGCGCCTGTTTTTCTCTATGCGAGGGGTGATACGTCTCTGCTTACCGAGCCTTGCATCGCTTTAGTTGGGGCTCGGGAGATGAGTGACTATGGTGCACGAGTCACTGCACATATTGCTGCGCCTCTCGTCAAAGCAGGAATGGTCACGGTCAGCGGCCTCGCGCAGGGGATCGATGCAGAGGTGGCAAGAGAGACAATGAGAGCAGGCGGGAAGACCATTGCGGTTCTCGGCCATGGCTTTGGCATGATGTACCCAAGGGCTCATGACAAGCTCGCGGATGACATCGTGAAGTCGGGAGGACTCATCCTCTCCGAATTTCCGCTTGATACGCAGCCTGACAAATTTACTTTCCCCGCACGCAACAGAATTATCGCAGGACTCTCAGTTGGGACGGTTGTCTTGCAGGCCACGGTCGACAGCGGATCACTGATCACCGCCGATCTTGCACTCGACTACAACCGCGATGTCTTCGCGGTCTGCGGACAGATTTTCGACCCACACTACGCGGGGTGCCATCAGATCATCCGGAAGGGGACGGCAAAACTTATCGTCGATGCGGCTGATATTCTCTGCGAACTTGGAATGGCGCATGCCATGGAGGCCCAGCCTGAGACGAGATCGAGCTTTGTTGCTGAGAATCAGGATGAAGCAGCCGTGTGGAATTCACTGACGACCATGCCTGCGGATCTCGATGATCTGACGGTGAAAGCAAAGCTCGATGCGGCAACATTGAATGCAACACTCACGATGCTCGAGCTTCGGGGAGCAGTCAAAAATGTCGGTTCGGGGATGTGGGTACGGGTGTGAAATTCCAAACAATAAAAAACCAAATTCCAATTTGATTCACAGTTGCTTGGATTTTGGCTTCTAGAATTTGGAATTTATTCCTTTGCCGCCTCCACAATCTTCTTGAATTCCTCCGGCTTGAGTGACGCTCCACCGACGAGCGCTCCATCAATATTCTTTTGTGCAAAAAATCCTGCTGCATTGTCGCCCGTGACGGACCCGCCGTAGATAATTCTAGTACTTTTCTCTTTGAGGAGTGACCGGATGAAGGCGTGTATCTCGTTCACTTCCTCCGGTGTCGGAGTTTTTCCCGTGCCGATTGCCCACACGGGCTCATAGGCAATGAGAAAGCTTTGAGTTTTTTCGTTCTGGTTCGAAGTCAGCCACTGAGGTCCGAATGGAAGCTTTGAGCTGTGAGCTTTCAAGACAATGCCCAATTGAGTTTTCAGTTTTTCATGTGTTTCTCCACGCATTCGCTCGTCGGCAGTTTCACCGATACAAAGAATGGGGATGAGCCCCGCTTCAATCGCCGCTGATAGTTGCTGACTCACTTCTTCATCTGTTTCGTGATGATAGCGCCTGTGCTCTGAATGTCCGCAAAGGACGTAACTGCAACCGAATTCCTTCAGGATTTTCATGCTCACATCTCCGGTGAACGCTCCCTCTGGTTCGGCACGTCCGCACTGTGCTCCATTGATCAATTGCCCGCATCGGATGCAGTTTTGAATGTCGATGAACATCGGAAAAACGACGATCTGTGGATCACCATCTGAGAAGTAGGGAGATCCCTCACTCATCGAACCTTTCGGCGGAGGGTTCATTTTCCAGTTCGCGCCGATGAACAATTGTTTCTTCAGCATGACCCAAGTGTACGGTTCTCTTGGTCGTCTCTCAATTCATTCTCTATACTCTCGCCATGCAGTCAACTGAGCGCGTTGTCCTCGGCACCGATCATGCAGGGTATCTTCTAAAGGAAGCGGTGAAGGCGTATCTGATCGCAAAGAAAATAGATGTGATCGATTGCGGGACGTTCTCGAAGGAGGATATCGATTACCCGCCGATCATCCGGAAAGCCGCTGAGGCGGTGCTTGAGTACGGATGCAAGGGCATCGTCTTCGGTGGAAGCGGCAACGGAGAAGCGATGGTGGCAAACAAGGTTCATGGCATTCGCTGTGCTCGGTGCGTGAGTCTCTGGGACGCAGAAATGGGTCGCAAGCACAATGATGCGCAGATGATGAGCCTTGGTGGTCGTGTCACGGAAGCGACACTCGCGTGCGAGATGGTCGATATGTTTTTAAAAACTTCGTTTGAAGGAGGACGTCACGAACTGAGGCTGAAACAATTCCCCGATGCAGAGCAATGAAAACGCTTATCGCACCCTCCATTCTCTCGGCTGATCTCGGTCATTTGCAGGATGAAGTCGATTCCGTTTCATCTGCCGACTGGTTGCAGGTCGATGTCATGGACGGACATTTCGTACCGAATTTGAGTTTTGGTGCTCCCGTCTTGAAGACGATCAAAACTTCGCTACCTCTGGATATTCACCTCATGGTGAGTAATCCCGCTGATCGCATTGCAGAATTTGCAGCACTTCATGTAAAAAACATTACGTTCCATGCCGAAGCAGTGCCGGAGACGAAGGCAAGGAAAGCCCTGATACAAGCCATTCATGATGCAAAAGCGACTGCGGGAATCGCACTCAATCCTGATACTCCCGTCTCAGCAATCGACGATATCATTGGAGAAGTTGATCTCGTGCTCATCATGTCGGTGCATCCCGGATTCGGAGGGCAGAAATTCATCCCGTCGGTTCTTGAGAAAGTCCGTGAGATACGAAAAAAATTCCCCGATCTCATGATTCAGATCGACGGTGGAATCGATGCTCAAACGTCCGTACTTGCGAGGGAAGCGGGCGCGAATAATCTTGTCGCAGGAAGTGCGATTTTCAGAAGTGCGGATCGCAAAAAAATGATCGAAGAGCTCAGAGGTTGACACAACGTGTAAGATGAATACAGTATACTCATGATGAACTATCGCATATTTTTTCCGGCTTTCCTCTGCGCTCTTGCCCTGACAGGTTGTGGTCCTAAAGAAATAACGCTCTCATCTTTGAATGGACCGAAGACGGTAAAGGTCATCGTTGAAATCGCCGATACTCCGAAGGAACGAGACCTCGGTCTTATGAACAGGAACACGCTTGAGGAGGGGAAGGGGATGCTCTTTGTGTTCAAGGAACCCGAGATGCTCTCCTTCTGGATGAAGAACACACTCATTCCTTTGGAGATTCTCTACTTTGATGCTGTTGGGGAGTTCGTCAATGCCGTCGAGATGGTTCCATGCACGAAAGACCCGTGTCCTCTGTATGAGGCAGCAGCTCTTTCGAAATATGCGCTTGAAGTGAATCCCGGTTTCAGAACTTCGAATGAAATTGGAGTCGGGTGGAAGATTGATGTCGAGAAGATAGGGAAGATGTCGAGACCAAGGTGAGGTTCGGGAAGTATGGAAGGTAGGGTAGGTGTAGTAGGGGAATTTGTATTTCGAGAACGTAAAATTTTCTTTGGCTTTTATACCTTCCCTACTTTCCCAACCACCGTACCTACCAAACCTTACATTCTGTACTCTGCTAAATTTCTCTCAATTCTCCCAAGCGTGTCCGTCGTCTCCGGCAATACGAACGCTTCACCCGTTATTCGCTGATACAGATCGATGTACTTTGCAGCCAGATGCAGTCGTACCTCATCGGAGATGATTGGCTTCGGCTTGCCGTAGTCGAAGCCTTGCTCCCGAAGCCACAGACGGAAGAATTCTTTGTCCAAGCTCTCGGGTTCCATGCCTTTTTGCATGCGATCTTCGTACGAAGCTGCAACCCAGTACCGTGAAGAATCCGGCGTGTGCACTTCGTCCGCAACGAGGATAGAACCATCTTCGTCGACACCCATTTCATACTTCGTGTCGACCAAAATCAGTCCGCGTTTTGCCGCAATAGCCTGACCTTTCTTGAAGAGTGCGAGAGCGCGATCGGAGATCTCTTCCCACTGCTCCTTCGTCGTCAACTTCTGCTCGATGATTCCTGCTGCATCGATCAGTTCATCGGTCTCACCTTTCGTCGTGGGCGTAATGATCGGCGTAGGGAATTTCTGATTCTTCAGCATGCCTTCCGCAAGAATATTCCCGCAGAAATTGCGCACGCCTTTTGCATAGTTCACCCATGCGGACGTTCCGGTTGAGCCCGTCAGATAGCCTCGAACAATGATTTCCACTTTGAACATCGAGAGTTTTTTGACGACGGTTGCATTTGGATCCGGTACGGCGATCACGTGGTTTGGCATCACATCCTTCGTCTGCTCAAACCACCACGCACTCAGCTGATTGAGTGCCTGTCCTTTCAGTGGAATCGTGCACCAAGAGACATCGAACGCGGACTGCCGGTCCGTTGCAATCAGAATGCTCTGCTTTCCCTGAGAGTAGACATCCCGTACTTTTCCGACGTACTTTTCGCCGAGGCCTTTGAAATCCGTCGTATCGAGCGTTGCGTTGAGGAAAGGACGGATCAACTCAGGAGTGATGTTCATGGTGCGATCCTATCACAAAAAAGCCATCGAATTGTATCGTTGACATATAGTAAATTACTACGAATAGTATCATCTCTGACCATTCTAAAAACATCAAAATTGTGCTACAATACTTGGATTTTCCGCACATACATTAAAGAGCGCGTGCGAAAAATAAACATACACAATGCAAACAATCACTCGCCGAAGGCTAAAGACCGGTGTTGCACTCGCAACGCTTCTTGGCATTGCGATGATCACGTACTCACTCGTCAGTGCCACTGCTGCGCCAAAGAGTATCGCCTTGCAGCACGCCGCTACTGATGTGAAATTCAGTGAAACCGTAGCAAGTATCAGTGAATTATCCGAATCGATATCGGCACCGTCGTGGGTGAATACCGATGTCAGCGTCTGGCGTCGTCGCGGCCCGCTCTCGCCAAGGGAAATGGCCGTGACTCAAGAAGTTCCTGCAAGCAGCTCTGTCGACTCAGCTGATCTTGCAGAGGGGGTAGCACAGCGTTTACAAACCCGGAGTCTCGGGCTCTTCGCGTCATTTGGTTCGCCGAGAGAAGGACAAATTCTGACATTCGCGGGCGGGAAGATCACCTGGAAAAATTTTCCGAGCATCTATCCTTCGGCAGGATCGCAGGAGAGCGAGATCGGAACCAGTGGCAGAGGACGAAGACCCTACGCTGCTTCGGATGGAGAGCGTCACTACGGCGGCGGAGGAGGATCTTCGAGCACGACAACGACAACGACGTCTACGACTACATCCGGGATTTCCGCATCCACTGCGGATGAGGATTACGTGAACGTCACGGGAGATACCATGGACGGTGCCCTGTCGATCAGTTACAACGGTCTAGGTCTCAGTGTTTCTGGGACGGCTTCAGGAAATGTTCTCCATGCGGAAAGACTGCTCACCGTGACAGGCTCTGCAATTTTCGATGGCAATGCGAGATTTAATTCGACGGTGACATTGAACGGCGTGGCCTACAGCTTCCCCGGCTCCGATGGGAACGGATCGGGAAAGGTTTTGAAAACAAATGCAGCGGGTCAACTAAGCTGGTCCGATGACAACACGGTCGGCACAGGACTCTCGCAAAATTCAGGCGACGAGCGTTATGTCAACCAGGCTGGGGATACGATGACGGGCGCACTCGTGCTCAGTTCCCGAGGTAGTTACACAGGAGCAATTCTTCTGAGGATTCTTGGCGCAGCGTCAGGATCAGTCATTCATGCTGAGAAGAGTCTGTCTTCCTCCGGCACGTTGACGGTTACAGGGATCGCACGCTTCAAAAATAATCTGAACGTCGTAGGAACAATTTCCGGAGCCGCACTCACCGTGATGAACGGCAATACAAATTACATTCTTGGTTCGCTCGGTATCGGCACTGCTAGTCCGAAAGCGAAATTGGAAGTACTTGGTTCGTTCTCTGGGTCTCGTCTCTATGCAGCATCCGCCTTTTCTGGAGCCGGGCTTACGTCTTGTTCCGGAGCCGGACAGAAGCTCGTGTGGAATTCTTCGACCCAGCAATTCTCCTGTTCGACGGACCTGAATACCGTCTTCGGAACGGGTAATGTCTTTACTCTGAGTGACGCTCGTTACGTGAAGAAGCAGGGGGATACGATGACCGGTGCCCTTCTCGTGCAGGGAGCACTCTCGGGTCGTCTCCTCATCGTTTCGAATAATGCGTCGGTGTCAGGAGCACTTGTTGTTTTGAATAACATCACGACCCGTTCTACGCTTTCAGGTGCTCGTCTTGTTGTTTCAAACTCTGCAACTATTTCCGGATCGTTGCTTGTCAAAACATCCATTACCTCAAAAGGTTCTCTGTCCGGTGCGACGATTTCCGGCTTCCACTTGGGCTCTTGCAGTGGCGCATCGCAGAAGCTTCTCTATAACAATTCAACGCAGACGTTTGAGTGTGGCACGGATCTCAATACCGGTTCTAGCTACACCGCAGGTCAGGGCATCACCACCAACGGAACAAACTTCAGACTCTCTGACACCTTCTCTGGGACCACCGTCAAAATCCTGAACTCCCTCTCCGGAGCAATCCTCCACGCAGAGAAGACTCTCACCTCGAGTGGAACTCTCACCGTCGAAGGCACCATCAGTGGAGCAACGCTTTGGGTCTCTTCCTTCGAAGGAGCAGGGCTGACCGATTGTGATGCTGCTTCAAGCAAAGTGATCTGGGACGACACCCTCAACAAGTTCAGCTGCGGCACCGATCTCAACACCGGTTCCGCTCCTCCGAGCACGAACACCGGAGGAGTGATCCAGGTTACCGACTCCCGCTTTGTGAATGCCGTCGGAGACACGATGACTGGAGCCCTCGTCATCAACTACGCCAATGCCGCTGTCGCTCTCGATATTAAACAAGCCGCCTGGGTGAACTCTCTCCGCTCCAGTGGTTCGATCCTCTCCAAAGGAACCATCTCCGGAAGCAATCTCATCGTCTCCGGTGTCTCCTCCTTCTCCGGTGCCGTCGTCCTTAAGGGCAACCTCACCTCCAAGGGAACAATCTCGGGAAGCAACCTCATCGTCTCCGGCGTCTCCTCCTTCTCAGGCTCTTCTACCTTCAAAAACAATCTCACCGTGAAAGGAACCCTCTCCGGTCAGACCCTTCAGATTGCCAACAATGCTTCCATCTCCGGAGCCCTCACCGTCAAAGGAAATCTCCAAACCAAGGCAAACCTCTCTGGTTCCGCACTCTTTGGCATGGGCCTCGGCGATTGCAGCAATGCAACCACTAGTAAACTCATCTACAACAACGTCACAGGAAAGTTCTCCTGTGCGACAGACGTAGACACCGACACAAACACCACCTACACAGCAGGACAAGGTCTCACCACAAACGGAACAAACTTCAGACTCTCTGACACCTTCTCCGGTACCACTGTCAGAATCCTGAACTCCCTCTCCGGATCCATCCTCCATGCCGAGAAGACCCTCACCTCTTCCGGTGGCCTCGTCTGGGAAGGTGCTGCTTCAGGTTCCTCTCTCTACGTTGCTACTTCTATCCGCGGTGCAGGACTGACCGACTGTACCGGTGGAAACAAACTCCTCTGGGATTCCGCTTCCGGCAGATTCACTTGTGGCGTTGATCAATCTGCAGGAACCGGGCTTGATCAGAACTCCGCTGATGCTCGCTACGTCAATCAGTCCGGTGACACCATGACCGGCATGCTCACCATTAACCTCGCTACTGCCGCCGTCGGCCTCGACATCAAGCAGGCTGCCTGGGTGAACTCTCTCCGTTCCACCGGCTCGATCCTCTCCAAAGGAACCATCTCCGGAAGCAATCTGATCGTCAGTGGCGTCTCCTCCTTCAGTGGAGCCGTCGTCCTCAAAGGAAATCTCACCTCCAAGGGCACTCTCTCCGGCCAAAACCTCATCGTCTCCGGTGTCTCCTCCTTCTCAGGCTCTTCTACCTTCAAGAACAACTTGATCGTCAGAGGAACCCTCTCCGGTCAGACCCTTCAGATTGCCAACAATGCTTCCATCTCCGGAGCCCTCACCGTCAAAGGAAATCTCCAAACCAAGGCAAACCTCTCTGGTTCCGCACTCTTTGGCATGGGCCTCGGCGATTGCAGCAATGCAACCACTAGTAAACTCATCTACAACAACGTCACAGGAAAGTTCTCCTGTGCGACAGACGTAGACACCGACACCAACACTACCTACACAGCCGGTCAGGGCCTCACCACAAACGGAACAAACTTCCGTCTCTCTGACACCTTCTCCGGCACCACGGTCAGAATCTTGAACTCCCTCTCCGGATCTA
The DNA here is from genome assembly GCA_964597665.1 of uncultured Candidatus Peribacteria bacterium. Lineage (GTDB taxonomy): Bacteria > Patescibacteriota > Gracilibacteria > Peribacterales > Peribacteraceae > SICN01. Next base: position 52,713 of record CAZQYX010000011.1, read on the forward strand.
TCCTCCACGCTGAGAAGACCCTCACCAGCTCAGGAACGCTCACCGTCGAAGGCGCCATGTCCGGTGCTTCTCTCTACGTTGCTACCTCCATCAACGGAGCCGGCCTCGTGAGCTGTGATCTCTCGACGCAGAAGCTTCTCTGGAACAGTACGACCGGACGCTTCAGCTGCGGCTCCGACCTCAACACCGGCTCCGCTCCCGCCTCCGTCAACACCGGCGGTGTACTCGATCTCACGAATGGCCGCTACGTGAACGCCGTCGGCGACACGATGACTGGCGCTCTCGTCATCAACTACGCCAATGCCGCTGTCGCTCTCGATATTAAACAAGCCGCCT
>CAZQYX010000012.1:0-21611 GCA_964597665.1 uncultured Candidatus Peribacteria bacterium
CCATCGGTGACGCTCGTTACGTCAACACTTCTGGAGACACCATGACCGGAGCGCTCACGATCAACCTCAGTTCCGGCTTCCTCGGTCTCAAGATTCTCCAAACCGCTTCCGGAAACATTCTCCACGCTGAGAAGGATCTCACGTCCTCAGGCACTCTCACCGTCTCAGGAATCGCTCGCTTCAAATCCAACCTCAACACCGTCGGGACAATCTCAGGGGGAGCTCTGAACATCATGAATGGCACGAGCTACGTTCTTGGATCTGTCGGCATCGGCACTACTTCTCCAAAAGCAAAGCTCGAAGTCCTTGGCTCTTTCTCCGGCGCAAGACTCTATGCTGCTTCAGCCTTCAGTGGAGCAGGACTCACCACATGTTCCGCAGCAGGACAGAAGCTTCTCTGGAACAGTACCACTCAGCAATTCTCCTGCTCAACCGATCTCAACACCGTCTTCGGATCCGGCAACGTCTTGACCATCGGTGACGCTCGCTACGTCAACACTTCCGGAGACACGATGACCGGAGCGCTGACGATTCGCGTTACGAATGGCATCAACTCCACTATCGGACTCAATGTGATGTCCACCATCTCCGGTGCAGTTCTGCATGCTGAGAAGACGCTCACTTCCTCGGGAGGCTTGGTCTTCGAGGGAGCAGCTTCCGGATCGTCTCTCTACCTCTCTTCTTCTCTCCAAGGTGCAGGACTTACGAACTGTACCGGCAGCAACAAGCTGCTCTGGGACAGCTCAACCGGAAGGTTCTCCTGCGGCACCGATCAGACCGCTGGATCGGGACTTGATCAAAACTCCGGGGATACTCGCTATGTGAACACCTCCGGAGACACGATGACCGGAGCGCTGACGATCAACCTCAGTTCCGGCTTCATCGGACTAAAAATTATCCAGACCGCTTCCGGAAACATTCTCCACGCAGAGAAAGATCTTACAAGCTCCGGAACTCTCACCGTCTCCGGCATTGCGAGATTCAAGAACAATCTGAACACCGTTGGCACGATCTCCGGAGGAGCACTGAACATCATGAACGGCACCAGTTACATTCTTGGATCTGTCGGCATCGGCACCACTTCTCCCAAAGCAAAGCTCGAAGTCATCGGCTCCTTCTCCGGCTCACGTCTCTACGCAGCCTCAGCCTTCAGTGGAGCCGGTCTCACGACATGCTCAGGAGCAGGACAGAAGCTCCTCTGGAACTCCACAACACAGCAGTTCTCGTGCAGTACGGATCTTTCCAATAATTTTGGATCAGGCAATGTCTTCACGATCGGAGACAGTCGTTACGTTCGCACCTCCGGTTCGACCATGACCGGAGCCCTCACCATCAACCTCAGTTCCGGTTTCATCGGACTCAAAATTCTGCAGACCGCTTCGGGAAATATTCTTCACGCCGAGAAGAGCATTAGTTCCTCAGGAACGATCATTGCCAAAGGCAATGTCACGACGCAGCAAGGGACATTCATCACCCGTTACGGTCTTACGTTCCTCTCCGGAAGTTCAATCAGTGAGATGAGCGGATTCAATTCGTACGTGAACTTCAGAGAGGGGATTGGAACAGAATCCAGTATTCGTCTCACCTCTCAGGGCAACCTCAGAAACATCGGTTCGATTCAGGCTGGAGAAACTCTTCTGACGGCAGGTGGGACGTTTGCGACAAAAGTTGATTACGTCACGGGTACAACGCCGTACTCGGTTGCCATCGGTGATCTCAACGGTGACGGAAGAGCCGATCTGGCAGTCGCAAACGGTGGAGGGAGTGCCGTCTCGGTGTACATCAATACTGGCACGGGCAGTTACGCGACGAAGGTCGACTATACGACAGGCTCTGCTCCTCGTTCTGTTGCTATTGGTGACCTCAACGGCGATGGAAAGCCTGATCTTGCGGTTGCAAACTACAGCAGCGCGACGGTGTCTGTTCTCTTGAATAATGGCAACGGCACCTTCCTCTCCAAGGTGGATTACAGTGCCGGTGCCGCCACGAATCCTTCGTTCATGAGTCTTGGTGATTTCAATAATGACGGTGCTCTCGATCTCGTAGCCGTCATTGAAAGCAGTGATGCGATTGCAGTCCTCCTCAATCGTGGCAATGGAACATTCGCAGCGAAAGTGAACTTTGCGACGGGTACTCTTCCTTCCTCCGTTGCAGTCGGTGACCTCAATGGTGACGGTAAGCAGGATTTGATCGTGACGAACATCACGACTAGCACCGCTTCGATCTTCTTCGGTCTTGGCGATGGCACATTCTCTTCCAAAGTAGATTATGGCACGGGTTCTGCTCCCTACTCTGTTGCGATCGGGGATCTGAACGGTGACATCAAGCCCGATTTTGCCGTCGCAAACTTCAGCAGTGACTCTGTCTCTGTTTTCCAGAATACAGGGACAGGTTCATTCGCTTCCAGAGTCAACTATACGACTGCTTCCGCTCCGCATTCAGTTGCAATCGGAGATCTCAATGGTGACGGCAAAGCCGATCTTGCGGTTGCAAACAGCAATGCTTCTTCTGTCTCGACATTCCTCAATAGAGGCAACGGCACCTTCCTCGCAAAAGACGATGTCACGGTCGGTTCCGTTCCGCGCTCTGTCGCCATTGGCGATCTGAATGCCGATGGGAAACTCGATCTCGCCGTCGCAAACGCCAGCAGCGCAACAGTTTCTGTGCTCCTCGCAAAACCACGCACGATTCTCTTCGCCTCCGTCTCTACAGGTGGTGTCGTCGGTATCGGTACCTCCACCCCCGGAGCTAAACTCTCGGTCTCCGGTGCGGTGATCATCAGCGCTCGCGGAGATCTTGCGAACGCACGTACAGATAGCGGTATTGTCTTGGAAGTTGCAGGAACCATCTCCGGAACTGCGCTGAAGCTCATGAATAATCTTTCGGTCTCGGGAACGATCCTTTCCGTAGGAAATATTACGACCAGAGGCACACTCTCTGGAAACAATCTGGCGGTTTCCCGCAGCGCAACGATCTCCGGAACACTGCTTGTTCTCACAAGTATCACCTCCAAAGGCTCCCTCTCCGGCGCAACATTCTTCGGTGCAGGCCTTGGCTCTTGTACCGACACCAATCAGAAAATCCTCTACAACAGTGTAACCGGCAAATTCAACTGTTCTACGGATTACTCGGGATCGACATTCGGCTCCGGCAATGTCCTGACGATCGGCGAATCCCGCTACGTGAATGCATCCGGCGACACGATGACGGGAGCACTCACGATCAACCTCAGTTCCGGTTATCTTGGTCTGAAAGTTCTCCAGACAGCTTCCGGCAATATTCTTCATGCTGAGAAAGATCTCACGAGCTCGGGCACCCTCACTGTCTCAGCCGTCGCACGTTTCAAGAACAATGTGAATGTCGTCGGCACGATCTCGGGTGGCGCTCTGAACGTCATGAACGGCACGAGTTATATTCTGGGGAATGTCGGTATCGGAAATACGTCGCCGAAAGCAAAGCTCGATGTTTCGGGAACAATCTCCGGCACAACACTGACCATCAGTAAAAACGGCTCATTCTCCGGCAATTTGATCGTTGTAGGAAACGGCACGACGCGCGGGACGCTCTCGGGCACCAATCTCACCGTTTCGAGGTCTGCATCTATCTCCGGTTCTCTCCTCGTCAAAACTTCGATCACGAGTAAGGGTTCACTCTCCGGAGTGACGATCGCCGGTTTCTCACTCGGCAGCTGCAGCGGCGTTGCTCAGAAACTCCTCTACAACAACACCACGCAGAAATTCGAGTGCGGAAGCGACGTCGGTGCGAATTCCATCGGCTCCGGTAACGTGCTTGCCATCGGAGATGCGAGGTATGTCAAGAAGCAGGGAGACACCATGACCGGTGCTCTCGTCATCAGTCTCAGCTCCGGATATTTGGGTCTCAGAATTCTCCAGATGGCTTCGGGTTCCATGATCCACGCAGAGAAATCTCTCACCAGTTCCGGTCTCCTGATGGTAACGCAGTCAACAGTCAGAGGTTCCGGAGCTCTTGTGGTTGATCAGAGAGCGAACTCCACCGGTGCTTACATTCGAGGCTCTGGCTCGAAGATCAATGCCCCTCTTCTTGCGCTCGACAGTTCCACAGGCTCAAGCAAAGCTCCGCATATTCTCTTCGGATACAAAGGCACATTCGACGTCGCACTCTGGAGAAGCACGGGAGCCGTCCTCAACCTCACCGGTCATCTGCTTCCGGGACTCACGAATAAGTTTGACCTCGGCTCTTCAACCAAGAGATGGAGATCTCTCTATCTCTCCGGCGGCACGCTCTACCTCGGAACCGCAAGCAACCAGGCGAGTATCAACTTCAACACCTCCGCTTCTCGCTTTGGCATCGACGCAAATACCGACGGCACCAATGAACTCTCGATTCTCTCGACAGGCAACGTCGGTATCGGCACTGCGATCGCGAAAGCGAAGCTCGATGTCCAAGGCACGATCTCCGGAACGACGCTGACAATCAGCAAGAACGGCTCTATCTCGGGCTCTCTCATTGTCAAAACCAGCATTGTCTCGAGAGGCTCTCTCAGTGGCGTCACCATCGCAGGCTTCAACCTTGGCTCTTGCAATAGTGCAACCACAAGCAAGCTCCTCTACAACAACTCCACGCAGAAGTTCGAATGTGGAACGGATCAGACCGGAGCGGCAGTCGGAACGGGTGGTCTCCTCACCATCGGCAATGCGCGCTATGTCCTGAAGCAAGGAGACACGATGACGGGCACACTCAAGAGTAGGGGCTTCCTGCTTGCATCCGGTACGACACTGTCTGAGATGAGTGGCTGGAACGAGTATCTGAATTTGCCCCACAGCGGGCTTGGAACAAATTCAGTCACTCGACTGACGAATAAAGGAGACCTCGTGAATATCGGCAGCATTCAGTCCGGCGAAGCGCACTTCAGAAGGGGGGGGACGTTTGCGGGGAAGGTGGATTATGCGACGGGGACACAGCCTTATTCCGTTGCGATTGGAGATCTGAATGGGGATGGGAAGGGGGATATGGCGGTGGCGAATTATGCTTCCAATACAGTCTCAGTATTTATCGGCACGGGCTCTGATCTTTTCGTTGAGAAGGTTGATTACACCACAGGTACGACTCCATATTTTGTTGCTATAGGAGATTTGAATCGAGATGGAAAACCAGATCTTGCGGTTGCTAGTGCTGGTAGCAACGCAGTCTCCATTCTTCTGAATAACGGCAATGGAACATTTACTCCCAAGGTCGATTACACAACGGGAACATCGCCTCAATCCGTTGCAATTGGAGATCTGAATGGGGATGGGCAAGCGGATCTTGCAGTGACAAATTATACCGGCAATTCAGTGTCTGTCCTTCTGAGTAACGGAGATTCCACCTTTGCTACGAAGGTAGACTATACGACGGGAACGAGTCCGCGTTCCGTTTCAATTGGAGACCTGAACGGTGACGGGAAGGCAGATCTTGCTGTTGCTAACTATAGCTCAACTTCTGTTTCCATCTTTCTGAACAATGGCAACGGAACCTTCGCTTCGAAGGTTGATTACACGACTGGAACGAACCCTCGTACTGTTGCTCTTGGAGACCTGAATGGCGATGGGAAAGCAGATCTTGCGATTGCGAATGCCGGTTTGGATGTCAATACAGTTTCGATTCTTCTCAATAATGGAAACGGCACTTTTGCGAGTAAAGTGGATTATGCGACTGGAGCTACTCCTCTAGAAGTAGGTATTGGGGATGTAAGCGGAGATGGTAAATCTGATCTTATTGTAGTCAACTATACTAGCAATACGGTCTCAGTCTTCTTGAACAATGGCAACGGTACATTTGCTACAAAAGTTGATTACACGGGAGGAACAAGTCCTGATTCTGTTGCTCTAGGTGATTTGAACCGTGACGGAAAGCTCGATTTTGCAGTTGCTAATCTCAGTAGCAACACCGTCTCCGTCTTCCTGAACGTTTCTAAAACCATCCTCTACGCCTCCGCAGGCACAGGCGGTGCCGTCGGTATCGGTACCTCTACCCCTGGTTCCGCTCTCGCTGTATCGGGTTCCGTGCTCATCAACAGTAACGGAAATATCGTGAACACAAGAGCGGACGTTGGACTTGCTCTTGAAGTGATCGGCACAATGTCCGGTCGTACCCTCCATGCACAGGATGTGCTTCGGTCTTCAGGCTCTTTGATCGTCGAAGGGACGATCTCAGGAGCGACCATTAGAGGTGCGGGCTTAGCCAGTTGCAGCGGGTCTTCACGAAAACTCCTCTACAACAACTCGACGAATAAATTTGAATGTGGTGAAGATCAGACAGGCGCTACGGGTGTGTTCTTTGCTACCGGAAACGTCCTTGCGATCATCGACGCTCGTTTCGTGAAGAAATCAGGTGACACGATGACAGGAGCACTTTCGATCAATCTCACCTCAGGATTTATCGGTCTCAAAGTCATGCAAACCGCTTCCGGAAATATTCTTCATGCGGAGAAAGATCTGACAAGCTCCGGCACGCTGACTGTGAACGGTATTGCACGCTTCAAGAATAACGTGAACGTCGTCGGTACCGTCTCGGGTGGAGCCTTGAACATCATGAACGGCACATCCTACATTCTCGGGAATGTCGGAATCGGCAATACGTCACCAAAAGCCAAGCTCGATGTCTCGGGCACAATCTCCGGAACAACGCTCACGATTTCCAGAAACGGTTCGTTCTCCGGTTCGCTCATCGTCAAGAATAACCTCTCCGGTAGCAGCTTCTACGGTGCAGGGCTTGGGGATTGTAATAATGCGACGACCAGCAAGCTTGTCTATAACAATACAACCGGAAAGTTCGTCTGTGCGACGGATCAAGCGGCATCCGGACTCTCGTTCACGACTGCAAGTAATATCTTCGTCAATCAGTCAGGAGACACGATGACAGGAGCACTCACGATTAATCTCACCTCCGGTTACCTTGGACTCAAGATCAATCAGACCGCTTCCGGAAATATTCTTCATGCAGAGAAAGACCTAACGAGCTCGGGAACATTGACAGTAAATGGCATCGCACGATTTAAGAACAATGTGAATGTCGTCGGAACTGTCTCTGGCGGCGCACTCACGATCATGAATGGAACAAGCTACATTCTCGGTAATGTTGGCATCGGCAATAGTTCTCCAAAAGCAAAACTTGATGTCTCGGGTACGATCTCAGGAACAACGCTTACAATAAGTGGAAATGGCTCATTCTCCGGCTCCCTCATCGTCAAAAACAACCTCTCCGGTAGTAGCTTCTATGGTGCAGGGCTTGGGGATTGCAGTGGTTCCACGACGAAGCTTATCTACAACAACGCAACCGGCAAGTTTGCCTGCGCGACAGATCAGACCTCGGGAGGTCTTACCTTCACATCTGCGAGTGACATCTTCGTGAATCAGTCCGGTGACACGATGACGGGAGCACTGACGATAAATTTGAGTAGCGGTTACCTTGGCTTGAAGATCCTCCAGACCGCTTCGGGAAACATTCTTCATGCAGAGAAAAACCTCACCTCCTCCGGAACAATTATTGCCGGAACCGACATAATTTCTCGAAACGGTACAGCAAAAACGAAAGGATTTGTCTTCTACTCGGGAGCAACGCTTTCCGAAATGTCGGGCTTCAATGAATATGTGAACCTCATCCACTCCGGACTTGGTACAAACTCCGTTACTCGTCTTACGAACCAAGGCGATCTCGTGAATATCGGAACGATCCAGTCCGGTGAGGCACACTTCAGAAGAACATCGAGTGCAAGTGGCGGTATGTTTACTTCGAAGGTGGATTATACGCCGGGTTCTGGTCCAGCTTCTGTTACCATTGAGGATCTGAATGGTGATGGGAAACAGGATATGGCTGTGACAAATCTTTCGAGTTCTACGGTGTCTGTATTTATCAATACAGGGACAGGGTCTTTTGCCACAAAAGTTGATTATGCCGCTGCAACAGGTCCATTTGGGATAGAAAGCGCCGATTTCAACGGTGACGGGAAGCCAGATCTTGCTGTGACGAACAATGGAGCGTCAGTTTCCATTTTCCTGAACCAAGGGAATGGAACTTTTGCTTCGAAAGTCGATTATGCAATGGCATCGTATGGGTTAGATCTTACTATTGATGATTTCAACGGTGACGGGAAGCTCGATCTTGCTGCGCCGAACTATAACAGTACGTCGGTTTCGATCTTGCTGAACAACGGAAACGGAACCTTCGCCGCGAAAGCCGATTATACGACCGGATCAGGACCTCACAATATTGCAAGTGCGGATATGAATGGTGATGGAAAGCCCGACCTTGCTGTGACGAACTACCTGGGTACCTCGGTTTCCGTCCTTCTAAACGCTGGTAACGGAATTTTCCTTTCGAAAGTAGATTATACGACAGGCCCAACCCCTCGCGGAGTTGCCATCGCCGATCTCAATGGTGATCGCAAACCCGATCTTGCTGTAGCTAGAGGCAACAGTACGAATGTTCATGTGTTCATGAACAACGGAGATGGAACTTTCGCTGCAAAAGTCGATTATAGCACCGGAGCAGATGGCGTCGCAGTTTCCATCGCTGACTTCAATGGTGATGGCAATGCTGACCTTGCTGTGACAAAAACTAATAATTTGATTTCCATTTTCCTGAACAAGGGGAATGGAACTTTTGCTTCAAGACTCGATTACTTAGCGGGAGTGGAACCTGATGATCTGGGCGTAGGTGATCTGAATGGTGATGGCAGGGTAGATCTTGTTACCCCTAACTTCGTGAGTAACTCAGTCTCTGTCTTCCTCAGCATCTCCAAAACCATCCTCTATGCTTCCGCAGGCACTGGTGGTGCAGTCGGTATCGGTACTTCAACGCCTGGGTCTGCTCTCTCCGTTTCCGGTGCAGTCATTGTGAATCGCGGAGGGAACCTTGCAAATACAAGGGCGGATTCCGGAGTGACGCTCGAAGTGATCGGCACGATGTCGGGTACGAACCTCACAGTAAGTAAGTCTGCGAGTATCTCCGGAGCACTCCTCGTGAAGACGAGTATCGTGAGCAAGGGCTCGCTCTCGGGTGCGACAATCAATGGCTTCAATCTCGGTAGCTGTAACGGAACCAGCCAGAAACTTCTGTACAACAACTCAACGAACAAGTTCGAGTGTGGAACAGACGTTTCCGGTGGATTTGGCTCAGGCAATGTAATGACGATCACGGAAGGCCGTTATGTTCGCACCTCCGGCTCTACGATGACGGGAGCACTCACGATCGGTCTTACCTCCGGTCATCTGGGACTGAGGATCCTTCAGACTACTTCCGGCAGCATCATTCATGCAGAGAAGAACCTGACGAGCTCAGGAACGATTATTGCAGGCACTAATATACTTTCGAGAAACGGCACAGCCAAAACCAAAGGCTTCGTGTTCTTCTCGGGTGCAACACTCTCCGAAATGTCTGGCTTCAATGAGTACGTAAACCTCAATCACTCCGGACTTGGCACAAACTCCGTCACTCGTCTCACGAATCAGGGTGATCTTGTGAATATCGGTACGATTCAATCCGGAGAAGCGCACTTCAGGATGGGAGGGATCTTTGCACCGAAGGTGGACTATACGACGGGGACAGCTCCTGAATCACTTGCATTGGGCGATCTTGATGGCGACGGTAGACTGGATATTGCTGTTCCAAACGGAAGCTCTAATACAGTTTCCATCTTCAAAAATATTCAAAATGGTATTTTTGCCAATAAAGTCGATTACGCTACAGGCACAACGCCGTATGCCATTGCCATTGGTGATCTTAGCGGTGATGGAAAGCCTGATCTTGCAGTGGTGAACCAGGGCGCTACGACTCTCTCGGTTTTCATAAACTATGGAAGTGGCTCTTTTGCAGGGAAAGTAGATTATTCTGCAGGAAGCGGTCCGACAGCCATTGCTATTGCAGATGTGAACGGAGACGGAAAACAAGATGTGGCTGTTACGAACAATGGTGCGTCGACTGTTTCTATCCTTTTGAATGCTGGGAATGGTGTGCTTGCTTCAAAAGTTGATTATGACACTGGAACGGCACCTATCTATGCTTCTATCGGCGATGTCAACGGTGATGGGAAGGCAGATCTTGCCGTGACGAACTACAACGCTGGAGCGGGAACAACAGTGTCTATCCTACTGAATCTTGGTAACGGTATTTTCTCTGCAAAAGTTGATTATACGACAGGTACTGGACCATACTCGGTACAGATAGCTGACCTCAATGGAGACGGAAAATCAGACCTTGCGGTTGCAAATAGTGGCAGTGCCTCCGCCTCTATTCTCCTGAATAATGGTAATGGAACCTTCGCAAGCAAAGTTGACTACACAACTGGCACAGGTCCTCTTTCCATTGCTCTTGGGGACTTCAATGGAGACGGAAAATCAGACCTTGCGGTTGCCAATAATTCGTCAAATTCAGTTTCTGTACTCACGAACAATCGTAACGGCACCTTCGCAAGTAAGGTCGATTACACAACAGGAGCAAGCCCGCATGAGGTTCGGATAGGCGATCTTGATGGTAATGGAAAGCTCGATATTGTATCTGTCAATGATGGAGGAAATTCAATCTCCGTCCTCCTCAACATCAGTAAAACCATCCTCTATGCCTCCGCAGGCACCGGTGGAGCCGTCGGTATCGGTACCTCCACTCCGGGTTCCGCTCTCTCCGTCTCCGGTGCTTTGATCATCAATCGTCTCGGAAACCTTGCAAACGTATCTGCCGATGCAGGCATAACGCTCGAAGTTGTCGGTACTGCCTCTGGTCGAGTGTTCCATGCACAGGATGTGCTGCGTTCAAGCGGCTCACTGATCGTCGAAGGAAATATGTCCGGTGCAACGCTTCAGGGTGCGGGACTTGCAAGTTGTAACGGGGCCACCACCCAGAAACTTCTCTACAACAACTCAAGCAAGAAATTTGAGTGTGGTAGCGATCTTACAGTTGTCTATGGTACCGGAAATGTTCTGACCATCGGCGATTCTCGCTATCTCCGATTGTCCGGGGGAACGATGACAGGAGCACTGACCATCAACCTTACGTCCGGTTATCTTGGTCTCAAGATTATGCAGACAGCATCCGGAAATATTTTGCATGCCGAGAAATCGCTCACGTCGTCCGGAACCATCATCGCAGCTCTGGATATCATTGCAAAAGGCACGGTGAAATCCGATGCGTATGTCTTCAGTTCCGGCACAACGCTTGCAGAAATGTCCGGCTGGAATGAGTATGCAAACCTCATTCACTCCGGGCTTGGCACAAACTCTGTCGTGCGTCTCACCAATCAGGGTGACCTCGTGAATATCGGCACGATACAATCCGGTGAAGCGCACTTCAGGAGAGGCGGGGTCTTTGCACCCAAGGTGGATTATACGACGGGTACGACTCCTGATTTTGTGTCGGTCGGTGACCTCAATGGTGACGGAAAAATCGACATCGCTGCTGCAAATCTTCAAAGCAACTCAATTTCCATATTCATGAACAATGGTAACGGTACCTTTGCTTCGAAGGTAGATTATAATGTTGGGTCGAGTCCCTACTCTCTTGCGATTGGAGATTTGAATGGTGATGGTAAATCGGATATTGCTGTTCCTAACAGCACGTCCGGTACTGTTTCTGTCTTGATGAATACAGGCACCGGGACTTTTGTGAGCAAGGTCGATTATACGTCGGGAAGTGGTCCACGCTCTATCTCCATCGCAGATCTCAACAGCGATGGCAAACAGGATCTGGCTGTCGCAAATACTTCAAGCAACACAGTCTCCATATTTCTGAACAGAGGTAATGGAGTTTTTGCAAGCAAGGTCGATTACAGCACTGGAACAGGTCCGTACTCTGTCGCAATCCAAGATTTTGATGGGGATGGTAAAGCAGACCTTGTCGCCGCGAATAATACTGATAATTCGGTCTCTGTATTGTCAAATAACGGAAACGGAACCTTCGCCGCAAAAGTTGATTACACAACTGGCACTTCTCCGCGGTTTGTTTCGATTGCAGACTTGAATGGAGATAGGAAACCGGATCTCGCTGTCGCAAACCATGGTAGTAATACCGTCTCCATCTTCCTCAATGGCGGTAATGGCATCTTTCTGAGTAAGGTAGACTATGATACAGCAACTGCATACTCCGTTGATACTACAGACATTAATGGCGATGGTAACATAGATCTGATTGTTCCCAGTGCAACTGTTATTTCCACCTTACTCGGTAGTGGCAATGGTACGTTTGCTGCTCGGGTGAATTATTCTGCAACGAGCTCAGTCTTCGTTGCATCCGGCGATCTGAATGGCGATGGCAAAGAAGATCTAATAACGGGGAATGATAGCAGCAATACTCTGTCGGTTTTCCTTAATAATTCCCGTACTATTCTTTACGCCTCCTCCGGCACCGGTGGTGCCGTCGGTATCGGTACTTCCACTCCCGGCTCAGCACTCTCCGTTTCCGGTGCGATGATCATCAACCGAGGTGGAAATCTTGCGAATGCTCGTGCAGATTCTGGAATCACCCTCGAAGTTGTCGGCACTGCTTCAGGCAGAATCCTGCATGCAAATGACCTCCTCCGTTCTTCCGGTGCCCTCGCGATCGAAGGTGCATCGTACTTCGGCTCCGGTCTGACGATCAAGACAAACCACAGCAATGCAGGTGCGAGTGAATTCACGATCATCACGGATTACTCAAGCAGCGAAAACAAAGTCTTCCGTGTCTCTGCCTCCGGCGCTGTCTATTCCGATGCGACGTATAACAGCAATGGAGCTGACTATGCGGAGTGGTTTAGGGACGGAAGTATGGAAAGTAGGGAAGGTTTGGAAGGTTCGGTAGGTAGGGTAGGTCTCGAGCCCGGGGAAGTTGTGTGTATCGATACGACACAAAACAACACGGTGAAGCGCTGTGAGAACAGTGCCGATCCTAATGTTATGGGTATTGTCTCCAGCAATCCCGCCTTCGTCGGAAATGTGATCGGTGGTGCCGATGGCATCATGCCTCCGGGCTACGCCCTTATCGGTCTCATCGGTCAGGTACCTGCAAAACCCTCTCTCGAGAACGGTTCGATCTTCCCTGGAGACTCTGTCACGTCTGCAACCGAACCCGGTTTTGTTCGCAAAGCGAATGCCGGAGAATCGACTGTGGGTGTAGCACTCGAAGCCTTTGATGGTTCGCCCTTCGACGCGGCTCAGGGTGACACAGGCACAATCAATATTTTGATTTCTCGCCGCAATCAATCCCTTACGATCCAGACGCTCGAGAAGAAAGTCCTGCAGCAGATCGAGGCAATGAACCTGAGCGATCGGATTGCGGATCTTGTACATCAGGCATCCATCAATCTGAATGCCGAGGGCATTGTGAGCGAGGCACTTGATCAGAGCGTGGAAGCCTTGGATATTGCCTCAACGGTACACAACATGCTCGATGAACACTTTGCCCGCCTTCGCTCCGAGAGCGGTAACTCTCTCGCCTTCGGAGAACATCTGACTGACGACGATCTTTCAGCCCTTACCGAAGCGGTGTCCAGGCAGTTGGCTCTCGCAAGTTCTGACAATGCTACGGCTTCAGGTTCTGCTATGGAGAATGATGAATCCCGCTTCATCGAACTCCAGAAGCAATTTACTGATCTGCGATCGACATTCGCCGCTCTCCATTCGCAGTTCTCCGTTCTGAGTTCTTCTGTCGGTACGGGAGAAACACTCCATGCGTCCGCACTTTCCCTGAGCAGCGGTGCAACGATCTCCGGCTCACTTCGTCTGAATGGTTCGATGATCGTCGGTTCTCAGTTTGCTCTGCTTCGTACTTCGAAAGAGGTGATGTCCGGGGCTCTGATACCGATACTATCCGTTTCCGGTTCCGCAATTGAAATCGGTTCTCTGATGTCATCCGGCTCGCTTAAAGTCATCGGCAATGTCACGATCACCGGACTCAGTACCTTCTTTGGTGATGTTCATGTGAAGGGTGATCTTGTGCTCAGTTCCCGTCAGGCGGGCTTTGCCGTCATTCCTGCATCGGGTAGCGCTGTGACTGTTACGTTCTCCGGTGCGATGACGATGATGCCGATTGTGAACGTATCACCCGATACTCCGATCATGTTCGCTGTGATGCATGTGACGGCAACAGGCTTCACCATTCGCGTTGAAGCATCGTCTCAGAGTCCGATCACGTTTGCGTATATTGCTCTCTCTGCCGATCAACCAAACACAACGCTTGGTCATGCTGCAGCAGGTGCGACTGCCACAGCTCTCATTCCTTTCACGGTGAATACACTCGGTCAGCCCGTCTCGTCCGATGCAGTCTGGAACGGTTGCATACAGGGAAGGCCACTGCTGGATAGTGATGGCAATCCCTTCAGTTGCAGTCGCTACCACTCCGGCACGACGTGGGATCATCCGGATCTTTTGATCAGCTTCATCTATAACGCAAACCACGATCCGGCAATCCTGACGATTCCGGAGGGGTATCAGGTCGTTATTATCGATGAAGAAGGGTCAGTGACTCCGGTCGAACCAGAACCCGAACCGATCGTTCCGGAAGAGATCGTGTCCGAACCGTCAACTGAAACAGGCTCCGAGATCACTGCTCCTGCAACGGAAACTTCTCCGGGTACTCCGGAGGCGTCTTCCGGTTCCTCAATCGTAGAGGAAGCTTCTTCGGAACCTGTAGAACCTCCGTCCGAGCCCGAGCAGCCTGCTCCTGTCACAGAGTCAGCACCTGTCACTACTCCGGAGACTGTCACGCAAACAGGCTCAACTGTTCCGGAGAGCCAGATTGAGAATTTCATCCTTGATCTTCTCAATAGTACGAATGCGGAAGGAGACGGTGGTGTGAGTGAGGAGTAGAAATTACAGCCCTCACTCTGTCGCTGCAGCGACATCTCTCTCCGGCGTTCCGGAGAGAGAAATGTCCGTAATCAAAGAAAGCTCAGGCCCCCTCCTCTCCGGAACGCCGGAGAGGAGGTTGGGAGGTGAGGGCTGTTTGCGCTTCATCACCATCTTTCCTCATGTTCAAGCAGCCATTTTTTGATCCGCACTCCGCCGCTATAGCCACCGAGTGTTCCGTTTGATGCGATGATCCTGTGGCAGGGGATAAGGATCACAATCGGGTTCTTACCACATGCACTTGCCGCAGCGCGTATGGCCTTTGGTCTTCCTGCATGCTTCGCGAGTTCTCCATAGCTGATGGTTTTTCCAAAGGGGACGCGCAGCATCTGTTTCCAGATTTTCTTCTGAAAGTCTGTACCCTCGGGCGCGACAGGTACTGTGAACGTTGTCCATTTTTCTGAAAAATATTGCTGCAGTTCTTTTTTGCACTGTTTCAGTATCTTGTCTTTGGTCGTCGTTTCCTTCGTGTGTTTTCCAAAACGTACCTCTGTGATCACTTTTCCGTTGGACGTTATCGTGAGTGGCCCGATGGGGGAGGGGGCAATAAGGGAAGGCACGAGGGGAGTGTAGCTCGTGACAGCCCTCACCCCCAGCCCCTCTCCGCAATGCGGAGAGGGGTGCGCTGTTTTTCTGAGAACAATGGCTATACTTGTTCTTATGGAAAGTGAATCACTTCATAGGCTGAAGAAACTGAAATTTAAGAGAGAATTGAGACAAAATATGACCCCTGCAGAGAATATTTTGTGGCAGGAGCTACGGAACAGAAAATTACAAGGCACAAAATGGAAACGTCAGGAAGATATTGGTTATTTTATCGCTGACTTCCTTTGCCATCAGTATCGAATGGTTATTGAAGTCGATGGCGAAATTCATGATGCTCAGCATGAGCATGATAGGCTCCGGACAGAAGAGATTATGGATCACGGATATCGTGTCCTTCGATTCAAAAACCATGAAGTGATCAACGATCTTCCAAGCGTATTGCAGAGAATTACTCAGGCCATCGATCTTGCTTCAAAATTTCCCTTACCTAAGGCCCCCTCCTCTCCGTAATACGGAGAGGAGGTCGGGAGGTGAGGGCTGTATGAGGGATGGAATTTATTTGACACACCAATTTTTTCAAATTACATTCACATCGTGATGTTCAACTGCATCGCAATCAGCTCCGTTATTATTACCGTTTCCAAGCGGAGCTAGGTTCGTGCACGATTGCCGATAACTTCTCCGCTCCGAAGCGGATTTTTTTTATTTTTCCTTTCATTCTATGTCTACTCAACTCTCACTGCAGAATATGGATCGTAAATTTCAGAGAAGAGACAGTCTTCCGCAGGATGTTTTTCTCGGTGAATATCCTTCAATTGTTTTTTCTGATTCTACTGCTATGGCTAGAACTTTGATTGTTCAATTGTTTGGCAAACGTTCGCTTTCGAAATTTGATTCCTCACAACTTCGTGACCTTACGCTTTCATTGTCTCCTCTTCCCGAAGAGCTGGCAAAGTTCAACGCTATGAGCGTACAGCAGCAGGTCGGTGTTCTCCATGAAGTAAGAGAGAGTTTTGTTCACATGAACAGTTGGTCAGGCTTTGAACACCAAGCACTTGGAAACGTTCGCCGTGACCTTGCGAGGCTGCTTGCATAAGTAGACTGTGTTGGTATTGTGGCTTGTATGTCTCTCCTCTCCATTCACGGTCTCTCCCTCACCCTCGGCGGTCAGTCGATCCTGAAGGGCATTGATCTCGAAGTGCAGAAAGGGGAAATTATCGGAGTCATCGGACCGAACGGTTCCGGAAAGACCACGCTCTTCAATGTGCTCTCGGGGTTCCTGAAGCCCACACACGGGAAGATTCACTTCAAGCAGACCGATATGACTGCCATGCCCGCAGCCGAGCGTGCCAGAATCGGCTTTGGCCGCGTGTTCCAGAATTTCGGGATCTTCCGCGAGATGACGCTGAGCGAAAACGTTCTCGTCGCTCTGGAGGCACTGCCGAAAGAGCAGCGACTCGTTCTGGGCAATCTCCAGCAGCGTGTTCACTCGACTCTGAAACTTGTGCAGCTGGAGGATCATGCGAAGAGAAAGGCCTCGTCGCTCTCCGGAGGGCAGATGCGCCTTCTCGAGATTGCACGCACATTGGTCTCGGGCAAAGAACTCTTCCTCCTCGACGAACCCACAGCGGGAGTTTCTCCGAAGATGACAGGACAGATTGCCGATCTTATTCTGACGCTCAAGAAAGAGGGGAAGACTGTGTTAATTGTCGAACACGATCTGCCATTTATCCAGAAGATCTGTGACCGTGTCATCGTGCTGGATGTGGGTCAGGTGGTTCTTGAAGGAAAGCCTGATGAGGTACGTGGTAACAGGAAGCTGAAGGAGTTGTACTTTGGAGCGGATCCGACGGACTAATCACGAAAGGAAACCTACGGTTTCCTCTCGTGCGCTCTCCTTCCCTTATTCGGAGCGCTCCAGCAGCGGGGCCCGCGAGACCCGCTGCTTCGCGCAGCTTTTTTGATTTGTATTTTATGATAAAATCAGACTATTCTCCGACTGATTCTTTCCCCCATTAAATATGAAGAAAGTACTCGCTTTTGCTGCCCTCGCCCTTGCTCTCACCGCTTGTGGTGGACCGAAGACCGTTCGTATTGGATACATCGGTCCTCTGACTGGTGACGCTGCTTCGTACGGCGCAGATACGCTCAATGCAGTTCGCATGCATGTCGATGAAATCAATGCAGCAGGCGGGATCGGCGGCAAGCAGATCGAACTCATTGCCGAGGACAGTCGTTGCAACGGTGCAGACAGCGCAAGCGCCGTACAGAAATTGGTGAACGTGGACAAAGTGATCGGCATTATCGGCGGACAGTGCAGCTCGGAGACGCTCGCTGCGGCTCCCATCGTCGAGGCTGCGAAGATCGTGATGATCTCTCCCGTCAGTTCCAGTCCGGACGTCACAAAAGCCGGAGATTTCGTCTTCCGCGTGTATCCGAGCGATGCGTTTAAAGGCAAGGTTCTGGCATGGATTCTTTCGACCCAGGGCTACAACAAGATTGCCATTCTCTCCGAGAATACCGATTTCTGTCTCGGCATCAGGAATACGGTGAAGGCGAATCTGAAAGAGGGTGGATCCCTCGTTTTTGATGAAATGGTCGACCCGGGTACGAAGGATTTCAGGACGCTCGCAACACGTCTGAAGGCTTTGGATTTTGATGCTCTCATCATCAATGGTCAGTCCGATTCTGTGAATGCCGAGATGGCAAAGCAAGCTCGTGATCTTGGCGTCAAGCAGCCGCTCTTCGGCACAGATACATCGGACTCGGCAACACTCGCCGTTCTCGCAAAAGATGCGGTGGAGGGGATGACGTTCATCAACACATCATCGACGCTTGGAGACAATGGTGCGGGTTCGTTTGGTGACAGATTCCGTCAACAGTTCGGCGAGCCGAAGGCAAACCTCAGCTTTGCAACTCTTGCCTACGATGCACTCGGCGTGATGGCCGATGCCGTACGGAAGGTAGGGACTGCCGGACCAGTGATGCGCGACTATCTGTATGGACTGGGACAGGCTGGCGGATACGAAGGCGCTGCAGGAACGCTCGGCTTCGACAGTGACGGAGACGTCGTCGGTGTCGGATATGCCATCAAGCAATTTAAGGACGGGAAGATCGTCGAGATCAATCGGGTAGCAGCTGAGTAAAAATGTTTGGAAGGTACGGAAGGTTTGGTAGGTTTGGAAGGAGAAAAGCATGATACAAAGGTTTCTGTACCTGCTATACCTTCCCTACCTTCCATACTTTCCCTACCTACCACACCTTTCCTTTGCAACTTCTCCTGAATGCACTCATCGCCGGCTCTTTTGCCGCTCTGCTCGCATCGGGCCTGTCGCTTGTGTACGGCGTGCTCGGTATCTTCAATATGGCACTCGGTCAGCTGGCGCTCGTCGGAGGATTCACCGCGTGGTGGCTTACCTCGGAGTTTTCCATGCCGCTTGTTCTCGCGATCCCGTGCAGCATGATCGTCTCCGGACTGACAACATGGATTTCCTTCGAGCTCTTCGTTGCACCGTATTATAGGCGTCATCGTTTCCTGCCTCTCGTGACGACGATTGCTCTCAGCATGATCCTCGACGGCCTGATTTTGCTTCTCTTCAAAGAAGACCCGAAGACGATCGATGCAGGGAGAAAGCTCTTGCTGCATGTTGGTGAGGCTATTCTCTCCGTTCAACAACTTACGTTGATCCTGCTGACGGTGATCTTCCTCGCTCTTCTGACGTGGATACTGGTTGCAACACCGTTTGGTCGTCGTATTCGTGCGACGGTGCAGCATCCGAGAGCGGCGGAGAGTCTTGGCATACGCTCAGGCCTTCTTCACCGGATTCTTTTCATCACGAGTGGGGTGCTTGCAGGCCTTGCAGGCGTCTATATCGGGATTGACCAGAACCTCACGCCAACCATCGGGTTTGCCATCACCATCAAAGCCTATGCTGCACTCATCGCAGGCGGGAAAGATAGCCTTAAAGGTACGATTCTCTGCGCATACCTTATCTCGCTTCTTGAGCAGCTTGCGATCGGCATTCCGTGGTTCGGATCGTACATACCGTCGGGGTACCAGAGTACCGTTGCGCTACTTGTGATCATTGGGATTCTTTTGATTCGCCCTCAGGGCATTTTTGGTTCCCGTACTCGCATCGCATAGCTTATGAACTACGCTCTCCACATCATCACGATGATCGGTATCGCTCTGCCGAACGTTCTTGGTTACAACCTGATCTTCGGTCGGGGGAAGATTCTGCACTTCGGTCCGATGGCAACGAGTCTGGTCTCGGCGTACGGGATTTTTCTGACGCAGCGTGCGACGGGAAATTATTTCCTCGCATTCCTTGCAGGTCTTTTGGCATCGTGTGTGCTCTCGGCATTCTTTGCATGGCTTGCGCTCAGGCTTGAGAGCGATGCACTGGGCATTCTGACGATTGCGATGCACCTTGCGATTCTTGCTGTCGTCTTAAACTGGTCATCACTCACGCGCGGGGCTCTTGGAATCTCCGGAATCCCAAGAATGACAGGACTTTCATCGCTTCCCGTTTTCGCATGCACGAGTATTGCAGTCGGTATGCTGTGTGTTTTCCTGATGCATCGGGTTCATCGCTCCAGTCTTGGGCGCCAGCTATCCGCTCTCGCTGAGAATAGAGCTCATGCAGAATCACTTGGGATCAATCGTGCACGGGTGACGCTCTTCGCATTTCTGATCGCCGGTGTCGGAGCGACAATGTCCAATATGTTGTTTCCGCAGTATATTTCGCTTCTGCATCCGAATGATTATCAATTCAAAGATCTTATCTTCTTCATTATGTGCGTGGTTGCAGGCGGTCCGGGCTCTGTGCGGGGGGTGACAATTGCCGTCGTGCTTCTTACCTGTTTGCAACAGGGGATTCGCTTTCTGCCTCTTCCCTACGCTCTGATCGGCCCCGTGCGACTCATCGTATTCGGGCTGATTTTGATCGTTGCGGTGTACGTCAGACGCAGAGAGATTTTTCCGATGCAGAGGATGGTCTAAGCCCTCACTCCGGCGCTGATGCGCCACCTCTCTCCAGTCCTCTCTCGGTCCTTCGGACCACTCTCTCCTGCTGAGGCAGGAGAAAGAAAGCGGAAGAATTTTTTTCTGGAGAGAGGAAGTCCATAATCAAAGAAAAACTTGGGCTCCCCCTTCTCCGGAATCCGGAGAAGGGGTCAGGGGATGAGGGCTGTCAGAGGGCCACTGCTTCTTCTTTCATCACATGTTCCTTGCAATACCCCTCACAGCTCGGCTCACATTTCTCGCAACACAAAAATAAATGATGGCAGGGCTGAAACCTGCAATCCAGATACCGATCGCAGGGTGTCTTGCAGAAGCTGCACTCCGAGATGAATCGTTGCGGCATCTTACCGGGGAAACGCAGCGTCATGCGGTCGTCGAAGACGAAGCACGAGCCCTCGAAGTAGCCATCCGGGAATTTTTCGCAGTAGGTGACGATGCCGCCTTCAAGCTGCCGGACATCCGTGAAGCCATGGAGCCTTAAGAGTGCGCTGGCGCGTTCGCAGCGGATGCCTCCGGTGCAGTAGGTGATGACCTTGCGATGCTTGTACGGTTCCAGCTCAGACAGGAACTTTGGCAGATCACGAAAGTTCTCCATTGTCAGAGTTTTTGCATTCTGGAAGCGACCGATTGCCGCTTCGTAGTCGTTGCGCATATCGATGAGGACGAGGTCTTCGTTCCTCTCCAGCGCTGCATGCAGTTCTTCTGCCGTGATGTAGGGAGCCGCTTCTTTCGCACTCACTGCTTGCCTGAGAGTCACGACTTCGGGCCTGAGGCGTACGAAGAGCTTTTTGAACGGATGACCATCGCTCAGAGATTCTTTGTAGACGATTCCGCAGAAGAGAGGATGTTCACCGAGTGCCTGCTTATAGTTCTCGATATTCTCCTTTGTCCCCGAACACGTACCGTTGATGCCTTCGGAGCTGATATAAATTCGACCTTTCAGCTCCAGAGACTGTGCGAGAGCACGGTGTTCTATCGTCTCCTGCTCCGCATTTGGAACATCGATGTATTTGTAGTAGAGGAGGACGTGCATACGGTTATCGTATCACACCGCACCCGCGGAGGGGTGCTGCTTCAGTGGAATAAAAAGCAGCGGCCCTCCGTGGCCGCGGCGTTTGCAGGAGCGAACATGCTACAATTTCATCATCGAATCTTTCACCCTCATTACCGGCGCAAGTTCCGGTATCGGCGAGGCGACCGCAAGGCGCTTT
>CAZQYX010000012.1:21711-49163 GCA_964597665.1 uncultured Candidatus Peribacteria bacterium
CACCCTCATTACCGGCGCAAGTTCCGGTATCGGCGAGGCGACCGCAAGGCGCTTTGCAAAAGAGGGGAGAAACCTGATCTTGATTGCGCGACGCAAAGGAAAGCTCCAAAAACTTTCCTCAGAGCTTTCATCGTCGACGACCGAAGTAATCGTCGGTGCTCTCGACCTTACTGATCATAAAGGACTTGAGACGTTTTTTGCCGGGCTCCAAGGCAAGCAGATCGATGCTGTCATCAACAATGCAGGCCTCGCACTCGGTACGGAGTCCTTTGATCAGTACGATTTCAACGATATCCAAACGATGATCGACGTGAATATCACTGCATTTATGCGTATTGCACACCTCTCGCTCCCGTTTCTTAGGAAATCCAAAGGACATCTTGTGAATTTGGGCAGTATCGCAGGAAAAGAGACGTATGCAGGCGGAACTGTCTACTGTGCGACGAAGCACTTCGTTCATGCATTCAGCCAAGGACTTCGCAAAGACATCCTTGGTTCCGGTGTGCGCATCACGACGATTGAGCCGGGACGCGTCGAGACCGAATTTTCCGTCGTGCGTCTAAAGGGTGATGAAGCGAAGGCGAAGAAAGTCTACGAAGGATACAGGCCGCTTCTGCCTTCAGATATTGCTGATGCCATCTGGTATGCGGTGAGCAGGCCGAAGCATGTGAATGTCGATGAAATGTTGATACTGCCGACCGATCAGGCGGGATTAGCTGTTCAGACCGGAAAACTCTGAAAAATGCATGCTGCTTCGTCACGGTTCGAGACGCACTGAGGTGCTCCTCACCGTGACAAATACTATGAATTGTCATGCTGAGGAGCACTTGCATCAGCAAGTGCGTCTCGAAGCATGAGCAGTCTGTTCTTAAGTACACTTCCCTATTTCTTCGGCATCAGCAGCACTATCTCCCGTCCCACAAACTGATCATTCCTGCGGTAGAGGAGTGACAGGCGATCCGGGAGCCAGCCCGAGACATGGGGCGGCATCACCGTTTTATAGCCGCAGGCATCGATCGTTTCTGAGATCTTCTTCAGCGGCATCATTTTCTTCATTGCGTACCACACGGGCAGCGTCATCACGATCGGCGTACTGGGCAAAGAGGCTCTGCAGTTTTTCAGGAAACCGGCAGCGAGATCGTCACTGTCACGCATGAATTTTTCGATGTCTTTCAGAGTCGGTCTGTCTGACAGTGCGGGTCCAAGCGATCCTTCGGTGACGATGACATCCGGCAGCGTTTTTCCGAGATCGAACGGCTTCGTTGCATCCTGTTTCCAGACCGTGCTCGCAATATCTTTTTTGAGAATCTTGTACGTCTTTCTGGTCCACTCTAGATTCTTCTCGCACCCGTTTACGGCTTTCAGAGACATATCCGATGCAAGAACCGTATTTCCGCGGAGAAGACATTCGATGGGGATCACACCGGTACCGCAGAAGGGATCAAAGACGGTACATTTTGGAATTTGTTTTTTGGAATTTGTTTTTTGGTTCATGAGGTATTCCCCAAAGTTCAGTAGTATCTGTGCCAATTTTGGCGGAAGCAAGCCAACAGTTGTATCGCGTACCGGCTTGCCGATATCCCGAAGCGTGTAGGCTTTGATGTTCTGTGCCGCAACCGTTCTGCCAATCCAGAGGAGGTGTTTCTCTCTGATGATCGTCAATTCACATCCCTTCTTCGCGTCCAGAAGACCGTCGTCATGCAGCACGATTGGCTTTGCCGGCTCTCTCTCATTTCCCGTGTAGCGGCTCGGCACTCCCTTCTTCTTGAGTCCATTCTTGCATGCTCTGAACAGGTCTTTGCCTTCCCTTGGCGCAATGCCGACCAGCCGCAGTGAGAACACGACTTTTCCTTTCACTGTAGCCAGTTCCGTTGCGAGGAGTGCAGGGATATCACTGAGGTTGAGTACGGAGTTTCCCGTGATTTGCTTGGCAAGAAGGATCGTTCCGCCAAGACGATTCAGAGTGTCCTGCGTCAGCTCTTCTTTCGTCTCGAAGATGCAGTACTGATTTCCTATGAGATGCTTCTTTTCGAAGTCAGGGAGAAGAGCACTGAGTTCTGCAATCGAGATTGTAGGATTGTTTCCGAGGAGTGCGGCGTAGGTGTGCATGCGGAGAGCATAGAGAGAGCCGGCGTGAAAAAAAAGCCAATACATGAAACACGGCTACCACTTGAAGAAAATTGACATATTTATATATTTATTATATAATATATTTAGAGATGTAAAGATAAACACACCCAATAGACCCTTGTCATTCTTCCTAAAATTTAGTATGAGTGCGGATCACATGAATAGTCCCCCCGCAGCAGTCACTGGCAACGGAAAAGCAGGTGATTGCTCTGACCATTGTCCTACGATCCCTCCCGCCATGACGCACTCCATTCATTCGGCTCTCGATGCAACTGTCGATCTTGGCAGTGGCCAGAACGGCAAGGCAGAAGTCTTAAGACGAGTGCAGGTTTCCATCATCGACTACCTGAGACAACTGCAGTCTGGAAGACCATTACTGAGTCCCAGAGACGAGCAGTATCTGAAGATATTTTTCTCTTCTCTGGCGCAGGAACGTGGAGCAAGAGCTGCGGATGTTGAGTCGTTTGAGGTGCATGAGGCAGCGGAAATCGCCAATCGCATGTTCAGGAGTCCGATTTTCAGTATGATGTGCGTCGACGGTCGCATCAATCCCACTCTCGTGTTCGGCATGATTTCTCGTATGGATGGAGGGGTAAAGGAGACTCCTGCAGGCGATACCAACGATTTTGCGAATGCGGTAAGCGGCGGTGTCGTTCTGCTTCCAACATCAAGTACCAGTGAGCTCATGAGTGCCGCCTTTGAAAAGTATGACGGTATCAATCAGGTGCTCGACAGTCACTTGGCGTGTGCGGCTCGCGAGAAACACAGTGTCGCACTCGGTGAATCGGTTGTTGATCATGGTTTGATGCGCGACGTTCTCCGCAAGCGCGATATGGCGCAAGCAATGAGCAAGCGTGTTGCACTACATCATGCGGGGAAAAAGGTCACTCCCATACAGATCAGCTACGATCCGCACGAGGGGCATCTCTTCATGGGACTCGAAACAGAACAGGCCTTGCAGGCAGCGAGAGACGGAGGGAGCGGTTTCACCGAAGGCGTATTAGCTGATCTGACCGAGAGGGGTGCCATCATTCATACGAAAGCGTTGATGCAGAATATGCCGGAAGTGCGGGATGCTTTTCTCGCTGCATACCAAGGGTTTCGGAATCCGCACGACTGGAAAGAAAGTTACCGTTTCACGGCACTGCAGTTCTGGAAGGCTATCGAAGCGATGAGACCGGCATTGCTTCCGATCATCATGCAAAAATTGACTCAGCAGAACGGTCCGTTCCCGGAGGGACTTTCCGATGCAGAGCTTCAAGATCGTGCGACGCTGCTTCTCTCGAGTGCGTTCAACGGGTACTGCAACAATGGAGGACCGGAACCGAGACATTTCGAGTTTGCCGATCACAAAGAGACGTTCGTGCAGGTGAGCAAGAGAGATTTCCGTCCCTGCACCAACATGGGTTTCTCCGTTGACAGTACCGATCTTTCAAATCTCTCGAACAATGTCGAATTCGCATCGACCATTGTCCGTGCGAATCGCCAAACGAAGCGAGTGGAAGCTCCCAGTGAGTATTCCGCCGAGACGTTTGCCGCGGCTCCCGTCGGCGTCACCGTGAAGGAGATTGTCACCTCCGAGGTTTCGGAGGAGCAATGGCAGGAACTTGAAGGCATCGATTGGAGTTTCCTGCAGAAACTTGGCGATGGGAAGGATTGGACCATGTTAACGAAAGAGGAATTCCTACATGAACTGACCGATCATCATCCGCACATTTCCGCCGATCTTGCTTCATCATTCAACAATCTGCGTGAAATGATGGTTGCTCTCTACGACAACAGACAGGGCTGTCGCGAACTTCTGACCTCCGGCAAATTGGTTGCGCTTCCGATCCTCACAGACAAGAACAGGCGATTCCGTTCGGTTGCACCGTTCTTCCTTAAAGGATTTCCCGATGCCGACGTTTAAATTTTTCTTTATGCTCAAACCTTCTTCCTCACCATCATCTGCTCCGGAGATTCCGCACAAGCGTGCCGGACGCATCGCAGCTTTGCTTGCAGCGACTGCAGGTTTTGTCGGGGTGCATCTCGGATGGGATGAGCCGAAGCAAGATACGCCTCGTTCCGCAGTTGTTTCTTCCTCAGATCATCATAAGGAAAAGACAAGGAAACCTCTCACCCTTGCTGAGTTTAAAGAAAATGTTCCAGACATCACTCATTGGGAGACGATGGAGGCTGTTCTCAAGAGGGGAGTGACGTGTGTTGATGGAAGAAACAGGAGTGAAGCCGGTATCGAAGGTGAACCGGGTGGTGATGCCGGGATACTTCTTGCCGTGATCCAGAGTATAGAAAATAAAATCGGTCGACCTGTCTCCGATGCCGAGGTCAGTCAGATCGTCGATGCCATTCCGGATACGGTGTACATGCACACGTCGGATCACGCTCTCTATGGGCACGAAGGAAAACATGACGGTTTACTCGAAGCCATCGAAAGGGATCCCGTCCTACATGCATTCGTGAACAAAGCCGATGGTGGTGCGATGAAACTGTTGCAAGAAGGAACAGGGGATTCTGTTGCCAACGAAATTCTTGCAAGGATTGTCAGCCGAGGCGATGTTCAGGGGTGTGGTCATTTGGCGAAATCTGCACAGGATCCAAAGGCCTACAGATTGTCGCAGGGTCGAACGGAGCAAGTGATACGGTCGATGTATTTGCGAAAATGGAAGGACCATGAAGGGCAATCAACCAAAGTGGATCCGTTGCCAGAGGATCACAATGAGCGTGCCGTCGTAGAAGTAAGAGTTCCGCCGGGTACTCGTCTCTCCAGTGAGATTCCGGTATTGCAGGCAAACTCCAAAAAACTTGGTCAAGTCTTCGTGCTTGGCTCCAAAGAGCTCGCAGAGAGACGGATTGAACAATTCATCGATGAGGTTGTGAAAGTATTTCCGGATATCGATCGTGATGAGCTGCAAAGTGCTGCAGAAGCATTATTTGCTAAACAGTCCGGAGAAACAGCCCACCGTCTTGCGAAGGGTCTTCCGCATATTATTTTCAATGCGAAGAAGGATCACGAGGTAAGTATTGAGGATGGAGGAATAATGGAGTAAAAATTGCTTTTTATTATAAATAAAGTATAATAATTATATTTCCCCCGCATACTATGTCAGATACATCTATCAATGGTCTCAATGCCGCTGATTTCACTGTTGGACAGCAGCTTACACAGGTTGCAGATCTTCGCGAGAGTCCAGTTCCCGCTATTGCCGATGCTGCCAAGGCATGGCTGAAGCAAGCCGGTATCTTGATTGCATCAGGATCGATCGCACTTGATATGGGTGTTACTGAAGCATGCCTTGCAAATCAAAGCACCTTCGGTGCCGCAGAGGCTCGCTTGAGTGCTGCACGCATGCAGAATGCTTGAGGATCGTTTTATGGACAGCCGACCGGTGTTTTCGTCGTCAACGGTTCGTAGTGCGTTCCCCGTTCGTCGAGGGGCACGATCTTGATTCTTCCGTAGTGACGTTCCGCCAATTCTTCCACTCCGCGTTGTGCGATATTCGAGAGCACAGATTCCTTCTTGCTCCTGATAAGGGCAATGGTGAGCGGCTTTTTCTCGGAGAATCGATCTTTTGTACTCTCTCCGCCGGAGAGCGCCTCGACCATGAAGTTGATGTCTGGAAGAAGGTGTGACTCAAGACCGTTTCCGAGGATATTTCGAAGGAAGACCTCGGTTCGAAAGCCGATGCCCTTAGGATTTTGGAGGCTGATGGTAGGACCGCACGGAAGAGAGTTGCTTGCACGGAAGCGATCGGTGCAGTCGACGTAGATCACGCTCATGTCACCCTGCTCCGGTCGCATCTTGCGGATATGTTCGTGGCGGATGTTGCCAGTGTTCCCCGTTTCCCGATCGATGAATTTCGCAAGATTTCCTCCCCAGAGCATCGAGAACTCGTCTGCATCTTTGTCTCCGACACCGTGATCATCCAGTGCTCGCTGAGCGGCTTTGCACCCACCGTGGGTCAGGAGAACGATTTGGCAGTTTCGGTAGACATGTCGCTGCAAGTCCATGATTTTCTGTGCGGCTTTCTCGAAGTCCGCTTCATGCATTCCAAGCCCCGGCCACCGAAGATCACACAGATCATCCATACGTGGGTCAGCGCATCCGATCACGAGTTCACTTCCCGGTCGATCCCGGAAGCAGGATTGCCACTCTTCCCGATTTTCGGTAAGCCACTCTGTCGGAGATTCCAAGAATGGATGCCTTGATGTCGCAGCAGATTCTCCGTTTTTGAGAACGATCCCCAGATCGGCCCTTTCGCCATCTGCTGCAAGAATCTCCGACGATTGATACTTCAACAGATTCATAGATTATAGTCTATTTTATGTATTTTTTAAAAAAAGTCAATGGTCTAGGAGCTTCTTTTTCTTCGTAAAAAAGACTCCCGAGGGGAGTCTTTGTTTTTGTTTTCTGCGGGTGTCGACGATGCTGTGAGGCTTTGCCGATACGCAGGAACTGTTTTGTCCTTACGGACGCTAGCTGCTGTGCTATGGTCTCTTGTTTCTCCTCGTGACCGGACGAGGTCCCCGGACCGGTTTGCCACGAGTGCCTTGCGGCACAGGGGAAACACTGGGGAGTTGGGTTTGGGTGCATCCGGCGGTCAGAGACCGCCGAGACGACATCGCAGAGCAGAGAGAAGGATGGCTACAAGTGAGAACAGACGTTACTATACCCAGAAGTGTGCAATTGAATGCGGATGTGTGCCCGGGAGGAACGAGTGTAAGTTTCTGTAGACATCATCCTCTCTACTGTTTGTCGGTGGTGTGAGGGAGCGGAGTGATCTTAGGGTCCTGGCGCCTGCCTGCCGGCAGGCAGGTCCTCGGACGGGTCGATCTGTTTGTTTTGGTCTAAGGCTCGGGCTCTTTGGTATTGGGAATGTTTGGAACCCTGTTCTTTTCCGTAGGGTTCATTGCATGATAGTCATTATAGATTTATCCGCAAGCTTTAGGGCTCGCTCGATTTATATTTTATATTTTGAATACAATTTGTATACAGAAATGGTCATCACACTATTTTTCTGTACAGAAATATATGATTGCTAGCTTTTTTCCTGAGAACTGATATTTCCTCTTTCGCATCAATTGGAATTTTTGCCGCAGTGGCGATGTAAGAAAAGGAAAAGTATCTCTTTAGAGTCTTGTCTTTCTTCGTTTCGGTGACTACACTCGCGCGAACCAGAATGTAATAGTTTCTTTTCATTTCTCCTCCTTTCGTATGTCTTCCGCTGTCGCAGAACCAACCGTTTCACACGCACATACGAAGCATGGTCAGGGAAGTGTCGCACAAGTGATCGGAGCTGTCGTCGACTGTCGTTTTCCCGCGGATGCGCTTCCTCCTATCTATCATGCACTGAAGACGAAGATTGGAGACAAGGAGCTCGTTCTTGAGGTCCAGCAGCACGTGGAGGGTGGCATTGTCCGTGCGGTCGCGATGGGTTCTACTGATGGACTCCAGCGCGGTACGGTTGTCACCGATACCGGTGGTCCAATCTCGGTGCCGGTCGGTCCCGAGTCGCTCGGGCGCATGTTCGATGTGCTCGGAGAGCCGATCGACGGACTTCCTCCGGTGAAGACGAAGAAGCGTTATGCTATTCACAGAGATGCTCCCGCATTCTCGGAGCAGTCGACCGAGACCAAAGTCTTAGAGACCGGCATCAAAGTGATCGATCTTTTCTGTCCGATTCTGAAAGGAGGAAAAGTTGGACTCTTCGGAGGGGCAGGAGTCGGAAAGACCGTCGTGGTGAAAGAGCTCATCCGCAATATCGCCGAGGAGCACGGAGGATTCTCCGTCTTTGCCGGAGTGGGGGAGAGGAGCCGTGAAGGCAATGACCTCTACTACGAGATGAAGGAATCCGGCGTACTTGATAAAACCGCACTCGTCTTCGGTCAGATGAACGAGCCACCCGGACCTCGTCTTCGCGTCGCCCTCTCAGGACTCTCAATGGCCGAGTACTTCCGTGATGAGGAAGGCCGCGACGTGCTGCTCTTCATCGACAATATCTTCCGTTTCACGCAGGCAGGGTCCGAACTTTCGGCCCTTCTTGGTCGCATTCCCTCGGCCGTTGGATACCAGCCAACCCTCGCGCAGGAAATGGGACAATTGCAGGAGCGCATCACCTCCACCAAGAAAGGATCCATCACGTCCGTGCAGGCCGTGTACGTTCCGGCAGACGACTTCACCGATCCGGCACCGGCTACCACCTTTGGTCACCTCGACTCGACGATCGTGCTCACCAGATCGCTTGCTGAACTCGGCATTTATCCCGCAGTCGATCCGCTGGATTCCGCGAGTAACATTCTCGCACCTGACGTGGTCGGAGAGGAACACTACGACACCGCACGCAATGTGCAGAAAGTGTTGCAGCGTTATAAGGAGCTGCAGGACATTATCGCAATCCTCGGTATGGAAGAGCTGAGTGAAGAGGATAAGCGTTCGGTGCAGCGTGCACGGAAAATTCAGCGCTTCTTGAGCCAGCCGTTCTTCGTCGCCGAAGTGTTCACCGGTGTGCCTGGAAAATTCGTGACGATGCAGGATACAATCAGGGGTTTCAAGGCAATTCTAGAAGGCGAGATGGATAGCGTTCCCGAACAGGCTTTTTACATGAAAGGAGGCATTGATGAAGTACGAGCATAATTATTTCTTTCTTTATTCCCATGAATAATCGAAATTCCAAATTCCAAAAACCAAATTCCAAAATGGAATTTACAGTCTTGGATTTTGGTTTTTAATTTTTTGGATTTTATTTTTATGCTTGTTGAACTCATCACCCCCGAAGGCCCAGCATTTGCAGAGACTGCCGTCTCCGTGACGCTGCCGACAGGTGATGGCGAGATTACGGTCTATGCAGGCCATATTCCACTCATCAGTACCATTGCACCCGGCCTCATGATTGTGCGGCAGAAGGATGGAGAGGAGAAAAATTTTGCCGTAGCCAGAGGTGTGATCGAAGTGACCGGCACCTCGGTGCGCGTGCTCTCAGATATCGCAGACCGTGTTGAGGCACTCGAGGAAGCTGCTATCGAGAAAGCGAAAGCGAAGGCAGAGCAGGTGCTCTCGGAGCGCCGTGCTGACAGTGAAGAATTTGCAGAGGCCACGGCTGTACTTGAAAGAGAGCTTGCAAGACTTCGAAGCGTTCGCAGACGCCCCGGCCGCAGATCCGCTACTCGATCATGATGACTCCTTCACCATTGTCGGCACCCCGCGATCAGCATATGTGGTCTCTGCTGCCTCTCGCCTTCGAGATCGGGTATGTCATCGCGATCCCCGCTGTCCTCTTTGGTTTCGCAGGTGCGTACCTCGACAGGAAGTACGCCTTGTCACCTGTCTTTGTGCTGATCGGCCTCGTGCTTGCATTCTCCCTTTCTGCTTACGTGGTCTACCGCAGAGTTCAAAAAATCACAAAGACACTCTAAAGAGCATTGACTTTTTCATTTATTCGCTGAGAATCCCCGCCGCTTATGTCCGCCTCACTCCACGCTCCAACACTGGCATCCGAGACACTCGGTATGATCGGAGGTCTGCACATCAGAAACACGATGATCATGGCTTGGATGACGATGCTGCTCCTCATCCTGCCGGTGCTCGTCATGAAGATGCGCGGCTACAAGCGCGTACCGGGGAGGTTTCAGATGCTTCTGGAGCTGATCGTCGAGGGCATCACCGATTTTGTCGATTCTGTCATTCAGGACCGGAAGGTGACCCGCAGAATCGTGCCGATGATCGCGACATTCTTCCTTTTCATCATGTTTGCCAACTGGCTCGGTATCGTTCCCGGTGTCGGCAGCATTACGCTCCGAGCCATGCACGAAGGAGTGATGTCGAATATCCCCGTGTTTCGTTCCATGAACGCCGATGTGAACATGACGCTCGCGTTCACGCTGATCTCCGTCATCGCAACGCAGGTGCTCGGCATCACCAGTATCGGCATCTTCAGCTACGCAGGAAAGTATTTCGTCGCACCGTGGAAGAAGCCCTATGGCATCGGCACGATAGTCGGTTTACTTGAGTTCATCGGCGAGTTTGCGCGTGTCATTGCTTTTACCTTCCGTCTCTTCGGTAATATTTTCGCAGGTGAGGTGCTGCTCGTCGTCATTTCGTTCCTCGTCCCCTACATCGTTCCGATTCCGTTCCTCGGGCTCGAGATTTTCGTCGGCTTCGTGCAGGCACTGGTGTTCTCGCTCCTTACGGTATCGTTCATCAAGATGGCCATGACGGCACATGGCGAGCACCCCGAGGAACATGCCCCCGCTCATGCATGAACCGTTTTCTTCCGTCATTTTCTTTCTCTCTTATCTCTCTCTTCTCTCCACTTCTATGAAGAAATTTCTCATCGCCCTTGGCACCGTTGCCACTTTCCTTCCTGTTGCAGCACTCGCACAGGAATCCGGTATTCATGATGCGGGTCTGATCGAAGCCGCAAAAGCCTTCGACATGCAGGACATCGCCATGGCTCTCTCCATGGGATTTGGAGCCATCGGTCCCGCCATTGGTATCGGTCTCATTGGAGGTAAGGCAGCGGAAGCAATCGGTAGGAATCCCGAAGCATCCGGCAAAATCCAGTCGAGTATGATTCTGTGTGTGGCATTCGCCGAAGCGGTCGCCATCTACGCTCTCGTGGTCTCTCTCATTATCAAGTTCGCCTAATCGGTCGCGCATTCCCCCTTTTTTATGGAACTTTTCTCTGCCCTCGGTGTGGATATCGGTGTTCTGGTCTCCCAGATCATCAACTTCAGTATCCTGCTCTTCGCTCTCACATTTTTGCTCTATCGTCCGGTTCTGAATCTTCTTGATGCCCGCAGAGAGAGCATCCGGAAGTCCATGGAGGACAGTGAGCGCATCGCGAAGCAGGCTGGAGAGATGGACGCGCTGCGTCGTGAGCACATGGTGAAGATCGAAGCGGATGCAAGTAAGCTTCTGGATCAGGCCAAGAAAGATGTCGCGCTCGTGAAGCAGCAGATGCTCGAACAAGCCAAAAAAGAAGCAGATGATCAGCTTGCGAGAGGCAAAGAAGAGCTTGTTGCGGAGAGAAGCCGCATTACCGCAGACCTCGAGAAAGTCGCTGCGTCGCTCGTGGTGAAACTGACAGCGAAGCTTCTGGAGAAAGAATTTTCGTCCGCTGATCAGGATCGCCTCATGCACGAACTCGAGAAGTCCGTTTCCCACACCTCTCATGTCAAGAAGTGATACCGCCGTTGCATCGGCACTTGTGGCACTTGCTGGCGTGGTCGATGACAGTCAGTTGCCGGCACTCTGTGACAAAGCTCTTGCGCTGCTTACCAAATCGGGTTCTGAAGACATCCATAACTTCGTCCCGACTGTGGTAAACGTGCTGGAAAAAAGCGGCCAGATCGTTTCTGCCGTGCTCATCACGCCAAGCGGATCGGTCGGGTCTGCGCGGAAAACGTCCATGATCGCCGCACTGGAGAAGAAATTTTCAAAGCCCGTGCTGCTCACCGAGAAGGCAGACGCAAGCTTGCTCGGAGGCGCAAGACTTCGCATCGGTGACGATCTCTACGACTGCAGTCTTCGCGGGGATCTTCAGACATTGTCACTTCTTTAATTTACTTTTCCATCCACTCCCATGTCCGTGCACGGTTCCACTCTCATTCAAACACTCGAGGAGCGCATCAAAGTTTTCAAGAAAGAAGTACGCTCGCAGCATGTCGGGACTGTCGTGGCCGTCGGTGACGGAGTGGCGAAAATCGAAGGGCTGTCGAAGGTCGGCTCTGCGGAAATGATCGATTTCGGTAACGGTGTCTTCGGCAGTGCCTTAAACCTAGAGGAGGAAACAGTGGGTGCCGTGATCCTCGGTGATTTCACGAAAGTGAAGGAAGGCGACACGGTGAAGGCGACAGGGAACATCCTTTCTGTACCGGTCGGAAGCGAGTTGATCGGCAGAGTCGTCTCTCCCCTCGGTGAGGCCAGAGACGGCGGGCCTACCATCAGCACGAAGACCCTCTATCCGGTCGAAAAAATTGCTCCCCGCGTCATCGAGAGAAAATCCGTATCGATGCCGCTGCAGACTGGCATTCTCGCCGTCGATGCGATGATTCCGATCGGCAGAGGCCAGCGCGAACTCATCATCGGTGACCGTCAGACCGGTAAGACTGCTGTCGCCATCGATGCCATTCTCAACCAGAAATTGACCCA
The DNA here is from genome assembly GCA_964597665.1 of uncultured Candidatus Peribacteria bacterium. Classification (GTDB taxonomy): domain Bacteria; phylum Patescibacteriota; class Gracilibacteria; order Peribacterales; family Peribacteraceae; genus SICN01. The sequence goes on from CAZQYX010000012.1 coordinate 33,989, forward strand.
GAAGACCGACCGACCGGTGATCTGCATCTACGTCGCCATCGGCCAGAAAGAATCCAAGGTTGCAAAGATTGTGAGCGAACTCAAAAAGCGCGGTGCCATGGACTACACGATCGTCGTGACGGCAGGTGCCTCGGAATCGGCGGCCCTCAGTTACATTGCACCGTCGGCCGGTTGCGCGATGGGCGAGTACTTTTTGGATCAAGGGAAAGACGTGCTCATCATCTACGATGACCTCAGCAAGCACGCATGGGCGTACCGCCAGATGAGCTTGATCCTCCGCAGACCTCCGGGACGCGAGGCGTACCCTGGTGACGTGTTCTACCTTCACTCGAGGCTCCTCGAGCGCGCGGTGTGCTTGGACGAGAAGAACGGCGGCGGAACGATCACAGCACTGCCGATCATCGAGACGCAGGCTGGAGACGTCTCGGCGTACATTCCAACCAACGTCATCTCGATCACGGACGGTCAGATCTTTCTCGAGTCCGATCTGTTCTACAAAGGCATCCGCCCCGCACTCAACGTCGGTATCTCGGTCTCGCGCGTTGGTTCCGCGGCGCAGACGAAATCCATGAAGAAAGTCGCAGGAAAGTTGCGTCTCGACCTCGCCCAGTACCGTGAACTCGCAGTGTTCGCCCAGTTCGGGTCCGACCTCGACAGTGCAACGAAGAAGCAGCTCGATCGCGGTATGCGTCTCACGGAAATCCTCAAGCAGAAACAGTACGAGCCGCTCCCGCTCTCCGAGCAGGTTGCCGTGCTCTATGGAGCCGTGAACGGTTATTTTGACGATGTCTCAGCAAACCTTACGAAAGAATTCCAAGATACGTTCCTGCTTCACCTGCGCACGAGGCATCAGGATGTGCTTCTACTTCTTGAAAAAGAGATTTCCAAAGATGCCGAAGAGAAACTGAAGCTGACGCTTGGCACCTTCAAGGATACGTGGGCTGCGTCACACGCTGCATAATCTTTCTTCATGGCTAGAAACCTCCGCGATATCCGGCGCAAGATGAAGGCGGTCAAATCGACACGTCAGGTCACCAAAGCCATGGAGCTCGTTGCCGCGAGCAAAATGCGTAGAGCCGTACAGAATGCTCAGACACTTCGCCAGTATGCCGACAGTGCGTGGAGAATTCTCGAACGTATTTCGCTGTCCAATGCGGGCATTCACTCGTTCTTCACACAGCGCCCGATTCAGAATGTGCTGGTGGTCGTGATTTCTTCGGACAGGGGACTGTGCGGAAGCCTGAACAGTCATCTCTTCCGTGCCGCTATGCAGTACATCGAGGGCGTTCGTCATCTACCCACATTCAAGAAGATCGACTTTGTCGCCGTTGGTCGCAAGGGACAGCAGTTCCTGGCGCGTTCAGGCTCGAAGATGATGGCTGCCTTTCCGGCATTCTCGAATCATCCGAAGTTCAGAGACATTCTGCCTGTCAGCAAAATGGTCTTCGATGCTTTTAAGAAAGGTGAGTACGATCACGTTGTCGTTCTGTATCCGTCGTTCATCTCTGCTCTTGTCCAAGAACCTGCGGCAAAAGTATTGCTGCCGTTTTCCGAAAATGAACTGAAGACGATGGCGTCGCAGATCCAGAGCAAGAAAGCGAAGCAGGCACCCGAAATCAAAGTTTCCGCAGCGGAATTCCTCTTCGAACCGTCACCGACGGAGGTGCTGAATGCCATTCTGCCGCAGCTCACCGAAATTCAGATCTTTCAGGCAATTCTCGAAGCATGTGCTTCCGAGCATTCCGCTCGCATGGTCGCGATGCGCAATGCAAGCGACAGTGCGTCGGATATCTTGGATGACCTGACCCTCACGTATAACCAGACGCGTCAGGCTGGCATTACGGCCGAGCTTGCTGAATTGTCTGCAGGTGCGGCGGCGTTGGGGTAGACGGTCTTAGCCTAAGAGGCTACGAAGTGCTTCGAGTGTTTTTAGTTTTTCCTCAGCTGATTTTTGCGTAGATTCTTCTGCTAGTGATGTACTTTTCTTCACAGATTCTCTTTGTTTTGCATTTATCGATTCCTCAAAATCAGTTGAAATCTTTTTAAGTAATCCAATGATCATTGCTTCAATATCAGGATCTTTGATATTTAAACCGGGGCCAAAACCAAAATTATTGTCTAAGGCAAATTTCAATTGACCATCTGTCACAACGGAGTCGTGTCCAATGGTAAGTTTCTTATTTTTATTCCAAATTTCAATGGTGAAAAAAGATCCTACATTTTTCTTCGAGAGATCAGAATAAGATCCTGGGTTTCCATTGAAATTAACAGTGTATTCTCCAATAGTATGAGTCTCTAATACTGCTTCGCTTGCAAGCTTCCCGTGTGTGCGGAAAGTTTGTAAAAAATCTTTAAGCGCCCTCTCCGCAGGACAAACTTCTCTTTCTTGCGGTGCCTCTTCAGGAGTTGCTACATTGGTACCCATAGACAAATAAGGAAATTATAATATACATATTATACATAAAATATATGTATTAGTCAAATAAACCAAAACACCCAATCAAGACATTTCCTGTGCCCTCTTCGCCATGCTTCTTCTTTGACTTCTTCCTTCATATCGACACGCATCTCGGTGTGATCCTGCGGGTGCTGCGGCGCTGTAGGAGTTGGTGCTTTCTAGCTTCTGCTCTAGAGTGTTTTGGCAATGTTTCAGACGGTGATTCTTTGGCTGAAGGAAATCGCACAGGTGGTGCCTCTTCCGGCATTCGTGCTGGTCGGGGGACTTGTTGAGGAAGTGATCGCTCCCATTCCTTCGCCGCTTGTCACCACGCTGACAGGAAGCATCGTGAAGTCGCAGGAGCTCGGTATTCTCTACCTCTTCTGGATTTGTGCTCTCGCGACACTGGCTAAGACCGCGGGTGCGTGGATTTTCTATTTCTTAGGAGACAAGCTGGAGCATCTGGCCGTGCCCAGATTTGGTAAGTACATCGGCGTGTCGCATGCCGATATCGAGAGCTTGCGTACGCGTTTCAGCGGCACATGGAAGGATGAGGCAACGCTTATTATTCTTCGTTCCATTCCCGTCATGCCGTCGACGCCGATTTCCCTCGTTTGCGGCATTCTCAAAATCAGCTCGAAAACATTCTTCCTGACGACGTACGTCGGTTTCTATGTCCGTAATATGATCTTCATCGCGCTTGGCTATACCGGCCTCGCTGCTGCGGACTCGCTGATGACCGGCATTGATGCGGCGGAGTCGGCCCTCAAGGTCGGTATCGTTCTTCTGGGTGGCGGGATACTTGGCTGGCTCTACTGGAAGAGGAGAACGGGATCACCGGTAAATTGGTTCAGGTAGAACGGTATCAATTCCTTTCTCCGAGTATTTCTTTCGTGAGAATGATCACCGTCAGTAACGCAACCGGCATGATGTGCAGTAGCCCCCGACTCAGGCCCGTCTGCATAATCGCTTCCGTCGCAAGTGGTGCGACGAAGGTGAAGATCAGAAACTGAGTGAAGACCGTGACAAGCAGGAAGACCGTCAGGACTCCTTCAGGGAGCCTGAAGGCACGCTTGCCTGAGGCGATCATCGTCATCATGGTGATGAGAGGAAGAAACAGCCAATTTGCTTCATGGCTCAATTGGAACCAGATAGCATGTATAACTTTTGTGTTCAAAGAAAGTGTTATTCCAGAGACGGATTTTGCATTTCCAAATGTAAGTCCATGCGTCCACTTAAAGACGATCCATGGTGCACCAAAGAGGAGCACAAGCAATGCGCCGAGTGCAATGATTTTCCGGAGCACCTGAGTATCAAAGGCTCCGACCTTTTTCTTTGTTAGCAGTATCCACAGGAAGAGAAGCCCCATGATCGGTGCATAGAGAACGGATGCTTCATTTTTCGTAAAGAGCATGAGTCCGAGTGAGAAGCCGAAGATCTTCACCCATGTGTTCATCTCGCCTTCATCTGTCTGCGCTATCCGCAAGAGACAGAGAACGGGAATCAGAAGATGTGCCGCCATGAAGATATCTGCGTACGGGTTCGTAGCCTGTATCAAAAGCAGGGGTAGTGACAGAAGTAGGTAGACGCCAAAGGCTGAGAGCATCGGAGAAAGCCTGCGACGCAGTCCGAAGTAAAAAGTTCCGATCAGCCCGACAAGCCAGAGTAGATGCAGGCTGTTGACGAGCGGTTCCTCGAAGGATCCGCGGAGAACCGAGAACCAGGTCTTGAGGAGCGGGACGGTGACCGGATACGAACTGACGCCTCCCGAGGATTGGATAATGCCGTTTCCTACCGGAATTTCGAGAATCAATGCCTGATTTTCAAAGAAGATCTTCCCACGCATATTCCAGTTATTGAACGAGTCGTCCCAGTAGGTCGGAACACTGATCAAATCGAACCCACCAGCAAGAACTTTAATCGCAGTCCAGAGCGTAAGCAGAAGAATTCCACCTCTGATAAAACTTGGGAGCGCAATGCCTGCCCCTCCGTAGCCCGCAGGCGAAGGGGGGCTTGCCGCGTACGACGCTTGATGATTTTTTGCAGCAAATGCTTTTGTGAAAAATGCGATTCCCATCAGAATGATCAGAACAATCAGCGATGGCATCAGAAAGCCAAGAAGTGTCAGCGAGGTGAGCCCGAGGATATGAGGGATGAAGACGATCAGTGCAAATTCCGTTGGCCCGAGAATCAGTGCAAAGAAGACTCGTTCCCATGTGCCGAGCACCGCATGCTTCTTCTCAAGGAGGATCAGAGAGACCCATCCCAGAGAGAGAGGAATAGATGTGCCGACGAGGAAGGCGAGAAGATTCATTGTGAGGGTGGGGTTGGTGTGTTATTGGTCCGGAAGATGAAGGACGTACTGTCGAACCGACCGATGATTCTCCCCGGCTCGGAAACGATCTGTCCCTCAATGGTCAGGCGTCCTTCCGGATCGACGCCGACATCTGATCTCCGATAGATCACCCACGTGTCGTCACTTGCAAAGTCGATGCCGGGGATTGCCGGGTACGTGAGGTACCGCATGTTTCCGAGGTATGGCCATTGCTGTTCCGCAAAGAAAATGTAACTGTCGCGGTCAGCAACAGAGGAGTTGGCAAACGCAGCAAAGTCGTAGAAGCGGTCGCGGTCCCTAAATACACGGGTACTCTCGGGCTTTGAACTGTAGGAAGCGATATCCGATCCGACATATGTCAGAAATTCCATCCCCATGCGCACATCAAAAAAGATCCACGACACGAGCAGTATCCACATCGTCGCAAGCAGCGCTTTTCTCTTTCCTTCGGTACGCGTCGATCCTCTCATGGAGAACGCGATGACGAGGACTATCGCAGCGAGCAGAATATTTGCCGTAAAGGTACCGGAGACCGATTTTGCCGGAAGGTCGCGGAACATCGTGCTTCGAAGTACCGGATTATCCGCAATCTGCGGTCCCCACAGGAAATTGATCGAGTACGGTCGATACTGATCGAATGTCCAGAATGAACGGATTCTCTCGAGCATCCGTTCAAACGGGTTCAGAGTATTGAAGTCGATCCGATGAAGAAGAACACTTGTGTTCGGCGTGAGGAGGATGCCGATCTTCTTCCTGTATGCATGCCAGTTTTCGACTTCTGACAGCGAGAACGAAGTGACGACACGCTCGCCCTTCGGCAGGAAAATCGGGAGAGTATAGTTTACGGAATTTGTGTCATCGTCGTAGACCCAGAAGAGGTAGGCAGATGAAGATTTCTCCGCTGTGATGGTCAGCGATCCGAGCTGTGGAGAAATCGCGAGTTCATCGTCCGTGATGAAGAGTCCCGTCCCTGTCGATCGAAGTAAAATTCCATCCGCTCTTTGCTGCATGCTAATCGGTCCTTTTCCTTCCCATGTCGCATTGACTGCCCCAGCACCGAATTCGAAGCTCTGCGTGCGCATCGCGAATGCGGAGACAGGCAGCAGAAGGGAGATGCTGAAAGCGAAAGTGCCGAGGATAGAACGGAAGTGCACATGGACAGTGTACGTCGAATGATTTCTCTGCGCGAGACGGCCCTCATCCCCTGACCCCTTCTCCGGATTCCGGAGAAGGGGGAGCCCAAGCTTTCTCTGATTACGGACATTCCTCTCTCCGGAACGCCGGAGAGAGGTGCCCTGCAGGGCGGAGTGAGGGCTTTGGAGAAAGGAGTATAATTCCCTTATCCACACAACTTCTATGCCCAAAACACTCACCCCCTTCGACCGCGCCATGAGTTTTATGCGCGCGACTTTTGTTCGTCTCAAGCTTTCAGAAATTGAGCAGGAACTTCTTTCCACTCCGCAGCATCTCTTGCATCACGAGATCAGTTTCAAGCGTGATAATGGCAAACTGATGAAAGTGCCGGCGTACCGCGTCCAGTTCAATAATGCGCGTGGTCCTTATAAGGGTGGCATTCGCTATCATCCGGCTGCGGATATCGAGGAAGTGAAAGCGCTCGCGGCCCTCATGGCGGTGAAGACTGCGGTCGTGAATATTCCGTTCGGCGGCGCAAAAGGCGGCATACAGATCGACCCAAAGCAGCTGAGTTCCTCGGAGCTGGAACGCCTCAGCCGTTCCTACATCAGAAGCATTGCGGATGATATTGGGCCCGATATCGACATTCCCGCTCCGGACGTGAATACGAATCCGCAGATTATGGCGTGGATGCGCGATGAGTACGAGAAGATGAAGAAGGTCTATGCACCGGATTTGATTACAGGGAAGCCACTCAGTTACGGCGGATCACTCGGTCGCGATAAAGCCACTGCACGCGGAGGGTTCTTCATTCTGCAGGAACTCTGCATGCTTGAGGCATTGGATCTTCGGGAAGTGCGGGTTGCGATTCAGGGCTTTGGAAACGCCGGGAGTGAGATCGCAATGTTTCTCCACGACGCCGGCGCGCAGATTGTTGCCGTGTCGGACTCGCATGGCGGCATTTACTCGGATGTCGGCCTCGACCCCATTCGTATCGAGAAGTACAAGAAGAAGACAGGCTCGGTGCGTGGCCAGTATTGCAAAGGTTCCGTGTGCGATCTGAAGCGCTTGAGGATGGACGAGACGGAGGTGATCAGTAACGAAGAACTCCTGACGTGCGATTGCGATATTTTGATCCCTGCTGCACTCGATAACGTCATCACAGCGGGCAATGCCAATGACGTCAAAGCGAGGATGATCCTCGAACTCGCAAACGGTCCTGTGTCACCCGAAGCCGATGCAATTTTCAAGAAGAACGGCGTGATCGTCGTTCCCGATGTTCTTGCGAATGCCGGCGGCGTGACCGTCAGTTACTTCGAGTGGGTGCAGGGCAGATCCGGTGACCAGTGGACAGCAGAGAAGGTGGACCGCGAACTTCGGCGCGTCATGCTGCAGTCCTTTGACGATGTCCGCAGTGAAGCCAAGCGCAAGAACCTCACCTACCGCGAAGCGGCATTCAATATCGCCATCACGCGAATTGTTGAAGCGATGCGGGTGAGGGGATGGATCAATTCATGAAAGAAAATGTGCTTGGGGCAATGTACACTCCCCCCATGCGCACGCTCATCATCAACGCGGACGATCTCGGTGCAAATACGCAGCGCACACACGGTATTTTCCAGTGCTTCGAATTCGGTATCGTCACGAGCGCGACGCTTCTTCCGAATGCCGTGGATTCGGATCGTGCGGGGAAGCAGGTGCGGGAGAAGAAGTTGCCGATAGGTCTCCATCTGAATCTCACCGAAGAGTATCCACGGAGCAAACGTGGTGACATCGAATCTCTCATCGAAGGGAACGGAATGTTTTTGTCAGACCTGCGCATGCGCACAGCACTCGAGAGCGGACAGGTGCAGAAAGAACATCTCGAGCGCGAGATTCGAGCGCAGATCGAATGGTTCTTCGATACCGTCGGCGCTCCGACGCACGTCGATTCGCATCACCACATCCACACGCATCCGATTGTCGCATCGGCTCTCATTCCCGTACTCGAACGGTACGGTGTTCGCTTCGTTCGTATTCCTCTCGAGGAGCCGTTGCCGCCCTTCGGGTACATCATTTCTGCGGAGCAACTGGAGAAAGTACGGCATATCAACGATGCTGCAAAAATTGCCAGGGAGATGTACGGTGCTTACGGTATCGCGACATCCGATCACTTTCGAGGTCTTACCTTAGCCGGAAACGCCGCACTCAAGAACCTTCGACATATCATTGGCAGGCTTCCCGAAGGCGTCACCGAGCTCATGGTGCATCCGGGCAGTGCATGTACGTACGGTACGACCTTCGATTTGGATCCGCAGAGGCAGACAGAACTCCGGATGCTCACTGATGTCAGTATTGCGGAGGAATTGCAGGAGAGAAAGATACGATTAGCGTCGTATGAGGATTTGTAAAATTCCAAAATCCAAAAATCAAATTCCAAGAAATACTCTATTTGGTTTTTGGTTTCTGGAATTTGGAATTTGTTTTTTTGTCTGTGCTTTGATCAATATCTTTGTACAATCCTGTGCAACGTCTCTTGCTCTTGGTGTACCCTGTGCCTCCTATGGTTTCTCAATTCCGTTTTCCGGCACTCCTTGCAGCGACACTCACCGTGCTTCTGATGCAGATCGGATTTGCATCAACCGCTGTCGCTGCCGTGAATACAGTCGATACCGCATGCATGAAGAAGGCGATCACGCAGCGCAGTCAGCTCTTAAAGACCGCCTACGATGACTATGCCAAAGACATGGCGAAAGCCTCGGAAAGGCTGCAGAAAGACGAGACCGACAAATTGGAGTACGGCGATATCGCGTTCCGTCAGAATGAAACGCAGCGTGCGTACCAGAATTACACGTACGAGATTTCCGAGCGTTCGAGAGATCTTTCCTCAAAGCTCACGGAAGCGTGGAACAGTTTCGAGAAGAGCAGAGGTATTTGCAATCTGTCGGCGCAGCCCACCTCCATCACCCCTGCGTACTATCCCCCGAACTACGGAGCACCACTTTTCGGAACCTCTCCGTCCTATGGAAGTTATCCCTACGGACGCTCTCCGTATGGTTCCTATTCTTCGTACGGTTCGTATAGCCAGAATCCTTACGATCAGTCCGATTACGATGCCTATGACCGCTATCGCCGCGGGATAGGAAACTACTATCACGGTGCTGCCGTGTGCCAAAGTCGTCCGCTCGCACCTCCTCCCCCCGGTTGCGGATATCGGTACGGGACGGACAGTCAGGGTTGCCCGAGTTACACGCCGGTGTGTGACAATGCACAGAGCCAGACCACACCCTGCACGTGCTCGAATCAGTTTGCACCGGTCTGCGGCAGAGACGGCAGAACATACTTCAATGCATGCTACGCGCTTTGCCTTGGGGGAAAGGTGCAGTACGAGGGAAGCTGTTATCAATATTGAACGGTGGCTCAAACATCAATTTCCTGCTATAATGCTTGGAAATCTTTATGCGTGACTTCTTCCGTCCCAGCGCAACCGATCGAGTGAAAGGCTTTCTGCCGTCCGTTCTGATTGCGGTGCTGATCGTGCTCACCCTCATCCTCTCCGGCGCCTTCTTCTTTCGGCGCGGGCAAACCATGATGGAAGTGCAGCTTAAAGATAAACTTCGGAGCACTGCAGCCGCAGCCGCAACGCAGTTTAGTGGTGATCTGGTCGGTACAATCAGAGACGGTGACACGCTAGGGACCTCCCCCGCACTCGTGACAGCTGTATCGAAGCTGAATGCTCTCCGAAATGATGTCAGCAACATCCGGTATGCATACATCATGAAGAGAACGGAGGATCCGCGTATGCTCAAGTTCGTTGCGGATGCGGATCTAGAGCGCACGGACAAAGAGCTCGATCTTGATGGCAGCGGCACTGTCGATGAAGATGAAGAGGCATCGAAGCCCGGGGATCTCTATGATTGGACCGAATTTCCCGTACTTGGAGAAGAGGCGTTCCTTCACCCGTCAGTCGATGACGAAGTGGGCAGCGATCAGTGGGGATCGATTCTCTCCGGATATGCGCCAATTCGCGGAGAGTCCGGCACGGTCATCGGCATTCTCGGGATCGACATGGCAGCGGATGACTTTAAGAGTTTCTCTCAAAGTATTTTCTCACCGATCACGTTTCTCCTCGTTGCATTTGCTATCCTCTGCATTGCCGGAGGCATCGTGCTTTCTCTCTGGAGGCGCAGACTAGAATCTCTGGAGAGACTGGAAGTCGAGCGTGCAGGCCTCATGCGTCTTGCCTTTCATCAACTTGGGGGGCCGCTCACCATCATCAGTTGGTCTCTGCAGGAGTTGGAAGAGAGCGGACCCGAGTCGATCCAGCGGACGATCGGCAATATTCATGAGGGAGTCTCGCGCCTCACCGGCATCCTAAAGACACTCCGCGATGCAGATCTCGTCCATGCCGACAGACTGGAGTACAAGCCCGAGTTTGCTTCGCTCTCTTCGGTGATCAAAAGCGTGGTGCAGGATCTGGGGACACGACTGACGGATCGCGGTCAGCATCTGCGACTCGATCTCATCGAAAATATCACGATGCGCATGGATACGAAGCTGATTGCCGGAGTGCTCGTGGAACTCCTTTCGAATGCCATCGATTTTTCCCCCAATGGCAGCGAGATCGTGGTACGCTCCAGAAAGGAAGGCACGTCGGCTGTCTTCGAGGTCGAAGACGTTGGATGCGGTATCCCCGCGTCCGATCTCTCGAGAGTCTTCGACGAATTCACACGCGGAGCCAATGCGACGAAGTTCAAGGCGGACGGTAATGGACTCGGTCTTTATATCGTGCACGGAATCGTGAAGCGATCCGGCGGTACGATTGCAGTCAGGAGCCGCGAAGGGAAGGGGACAACGGTGACGGTGAAGTTGCCGATTGTGTAGCGGAAGATCCACCCGCCTACCGGCAGGCAGGTATCTTCCGCGGAGGATACGATCCTCCGCTACGGAATATGCTTCAGCGGTTATCCGCAACAATCTTTCTAAGAGTCATGTTGCTGTTCCCACGCGTTCTGATCGTGCTTGCAGCATACTTTCTCGAGAGTGAGAGCGGCAGTGTCTTGTAACGTGCGAGGAACATTTCTTGCATCTCCGTACCGTCTTGCATGCTCACAGTCCGTTCCCACGCGATTTCATTGCTGCGGATTCTGTGGCCATTCGATGTGAATGTCTTCCGTCCTGCTTTCGCAAAGTGTGGTCCGCTGATGTCTACCGAGCGACCGTCGTCGATGCCGAAAATATTGACGATGGCATCATCGCCGATCGTTCTTGACTGGATCACGATGGGTCCCGGGGTGTCATTCCTGAAGATCATGTCTTGATGCCCCATGAAGATGGTCGCATCGAGACCGACACCGTGTTTCTCGTAGTACGTGACGTAGAGACTATGACTCTTACGCTTCAGGATAGGCAGACCTGCCCGCAGTGCGGCCCGGAAGAGGGTTGTCGATGCCTGACAGATTCCGCCTCCCGGAGAAGGGCGCAGTTCTCCACCTTCGAAGATCGTCAGTGCCATTTTCCAGCCGGTGCTCAGCGTGACTTTCTCTCCAAGCGCACTGTTGAAGGAGAAGACCTCTCCCTGTGGAATGATGATATTGCTGATGTGCTCATTGAGGGCTTTTCTGACATTGTCTTTCCTGCCTGCACCCGATCCTTTGAAATTCGACTCTCCGCTTGCGAGCAACCGGAGTGTTCCGCTGCCGTTTTTCCCCACGATTGTTCCAGATACCGGAGTCAGAGGGACATTTGCGACATTTGCACTTGTTTCGATTGTTTTTCCGATCAGAGTTGCCAGCGCATCGTGATCGTAGGTGTACCCATGTTCCGCCATGCAGTCCGTCTCAATCCTGCGTACTCCTTGTTTGTCACTCCATTCTCGAAGAATGAAACACGTCGTGGGGGCGGATACAACGTCAATCGGGTTTTCAGAAAGAGACTTCCTGATCTCAGTGGGGTTTGCTACAGCTCGCAGCGTTCCCCTCATGTCGAGAGAGAGTTTGACCCAAGAAGGGTGATCGGCAAGCGCTGTCTCCCACCGGGAAACGATGGTCCCGGTTCCGGTAACGAACTGAAGGCTGACGCTTCGCTGAAGCATGCTCTCACGTTCGCGCACTGCTCGATGAAGATCTTCCGCAGTGACGCTACTGATGAGGAATCCCGCGTATGCGGCATCTGCGGTACTCGATGGCTGGGCAATGCCGAAGAGTTGCATTGAGCCCGTCGCCGAGACGAGCAGAATTGCAGCTGCGAGAAGAAGTGCGGGTTTTGCTTCCTCGAATGCGGAGAGAAAATTGTGTTCTGAGAGTTTCAAGGTGTAGGTGTTTTTGTATTGAAGTTATTATAACATAATTTATAAAATATGCAAATGCCCGATGCGGAGATCGGGCAAGTACAGATTCTCGATGGAAACTTTCCTTACAGACCGAGCGTTAGGAACTTGCTTGCTGCTGCAGACGCTGCTGCGAGGAGTGCCATAAGGCTTGCATAGAAAACAGCTGAGAAGTTTGCATCACCGGCTTTCTCTCCTTTCTTCACCGAAGTGAGTGAGGACTTTTCGATTGGGTTAGAGTAGAAGCCATCATCATTCGTTCCTGTCTGTGGCAGGATCACCGGAGGATAGTAGGTCGGAGGAGTCGGTAGCTTCGGAGTGACGACGGGCGGGTAGAAGACAGGAGGAGTCGTCGGGGTGTAGGTCGGTGGGAAGTACGGAGGATAGTGAGGTGGCTGGTAGGGCGGGTAATAAGGAGGAACGTATGTCTGTCCCTGCACCGTCGTATCGTCCGTTGATGTCTGACCGTTCATCGAAGCGGTGTTCCTCAGCACGGTATTGTTACTGACGTCACTCCTGACCTGTGCATTGAGGGTGATTGTCAGGCTTCCGTTTGCAGGAACAGTCAGGTTCGTCCAGGTCACGTTCTGACCGTTGATTGTTCCTCCGTTGGAGACGGTCAGGATGGTCAGTCCATAGGGCACCGAGTCCGAGACAGTGACGCCGGTCGCTGCAACCGATGAAGTGTTCGTGAGAATGATCTGGTAACTGAGCGTGTCTCCGATGGCAGCGGTCGTTCGGTTATCCGTTTTGTAGATACTCAGGTTTGCCGTGGGACAGGTCAGTGTTGTTGAGACGGTCTGACTTGTGTTATTGGCAAGAGCAGGATCGGAAGTGGTGCTTGCGACGGTTGTCGTAGCCTGTACGGTGGTTTGCGTGCAGTTACTGATTGCCGGTGCAGCGAAGGTGAAGACGACGGGGATACTCTGACCGCTCGTCATATTCCCAAGTGTGCAGTTCACGGTGGTGCCGGAGACGACGCAGGTTGCGCCGCTTGCTGAGGAATAGGTGAGTCCTGAAGGAATCGGCAGTTGCATGGTTGCGGCATTCGCGGTTGTCGGACCGTTATTGATGATGGTTGCTGTGTAAATGGCATTGCTGCCGCGTACGACGGTCGTCGAACCTGTGAGAGCCACCGACAGATCAGCCGTGGTGCTTGTCGGACATGTCAGAGTCGTCGTTGCTTGGCTCTGATTATTCGTCGAGTTCGGATCCGTCGTAGACGTGCTCACCGATGCGGTATTCGTCGTTGTGACTGTCTGGGTGCAGGATGTCACTGTCTGCGATAAAAACGTGAGCGTTATCGTTGCAGACTGATTGATCGTAAGTGTTCCTGTCTGACACTGGACTTGTGTCGTGGTTGCGCTACAGGTCACTCCGGACGATGCCGTATAGGAGGTGTACGTCAGGTTTGCGGGAATTGGATCCGTGATGACAACCCCTGTTGCGGTTGCAGGACCGAGGTTCGTTACGGTTAACGTATAGACAACGTTGGTTCCTCGTACGGCTGTCAGTGTTCCGGTCTTCTGAATGACCATATCCGCAGTCGTGACCGGAGGACACAGCACAGTCGTTGTCACTTGCTGGCTCTGATTGTTGCTTGCATTCGGATCGGTTGCAGAGGTGCTCACCGATGCGGCATTGAGGATAGTACTGTTACACGTAGCGGTTGTCGGAACATTGAATGCGACTGTCACGGACACACTCTGTGTGCTTCCAAGCGTGATGTTATTGCAGAGAATATTGGAATTGTTCTGAACACAGTTCCCGGAGCTCTGAGTTGCATTGAACGTCAGACCGGCGGGGATCGGATCAGTGATCACAATATTCGTCCCTGTTCCTGGACCTGCATTCAGGGCAGTCAGTGTGTATTGGACTACTCCGCCTCTGATAACCGTGCTCGGTCCGCTCTTGGTGATACTGAGGTCTGCTCCTGCAGCAACGGGACACTGAAGTGTCGTCGTTACCGTTTGGCTTTGGTTGTTGCTCAGGTTCGGATCGGTTGTGATGGAGCTGATCGACGCGGAGTTATTCACGTTTGTCAGGGTGCAGTTTGCAATCGTTGGAACATCGAAAGCAATCGGGAGAACGGCATTCTGTCCATTGATCAAATTGAAGTTGCTGCACACGATATTCGAACCAACCTGCGCGCAGCTGTTGGAGCTTTGAGAGACGTTGAACGTGAGTCCACTTGGAATCGGATCGGTGATCGTGACACTGCTTGCAGTGTCAGGTCCAGCGTTGAAGATATTGAGCGTGTAGATGACTACGCTACCGCGTACAACGGAGGCAGGACCGATTTTCTGGATCGACAAATCCGCTTGCAAGGCACACGTCACCGTCGTACTCACGGTCGAGCTCTGATTATTCGAGGAATTCGGATCCGTCGTGGAGGCGCTTACGCTTGCGGTGTTTTGGATCACCGAGGAACACGCAACCGAGTTTGGCACATTGAAGGCGATCTGAATATTTGCCGTCTGTCCGTTCACCAAACTGAAGTTGTTACAGATGATGTTTGTTCCACTTTGGAAACAGCTATTCGAGCTCTGTGACGGATTGAAGGTGAGTCCCGCAGGAATTGCATCGGTGATCGTTATGTTGTTGGCGGTTGCCGGACCGTTATTCGTCACCGTGACTGTGTAGATTGCGACGTTGCCGATCTGCACTGAGGATGGTCCGCTCTTCACAATCGAGAGATCAGCCGTGATCGGAGCACACGTCACCGTCGTACTCACGGTCGAGCTCTGATTGTTCGAGGAATTCGGATCCGTCGTGGAGGTGCTGACGCTTGCCGTGTTTTGGATCACCGACGAGCATGCCACCGAGTTTGGGACATTGAACGACACCGTCACCGTTGCCGACTGCCCATTCGTGAGTGTCAGGTTGTTGCAGAGAATATTCACCCCGTTCTGGAGACAATTCGCGGAGCTCTGCGAAGGATTGAAGGTGAGCCCCGAGGGAA
>CAZQYX010000013.1:0-44947 GCA_964597665.1 uncultured Candidatus Peribacteria bacterium
ATCCGCTATTGATCTCTGCATCTGTTTAGCCTTGGATGGTGGTCCACCCGGATTCGGGCCGGATTTCACGTGTCCGACCTTACTCAGGAATCCTTCACCGTGCACTCGCGTTTCGACTACGGGGCTCTCACCCTGTATCGCCGGCCGTTCCAGGCCGTTCGTCTACGTTTGTGCAATCAGATATAAAGGTCCTACAACCCCCGTATATAAATATGCGGGTTTGGGCTGTTGCCTGTTCGCTCGCCACTACTAGGGCAATCTCGTTTGATTTCTTTTCCCCCGTTACTGAGATGTTTCAGTTCACGGAGTATACCTTCCCGCGTGAGCGGGATCATAAACTATTATGTCTATGGGGTTTCCCCATTCGGAAATCTTCGGCTGGTAGCGCCTGCCTAGCGGCTGACCGAAGCTTATCGCAGCTGGCCACGTCCTTCATCGGAGTACAGAGTCGAGGCATCCGTGTGATGCGTTGAGTAACATACACATTTAGTAAAAATTGTGCTGTTCACGCGTCACCGTAAGCGGGCAATACGTAGATACGTACGCACCTCTTTGTGACACTGAACAACGTTCATTGAATCATAATCATGATCATTTTTATACCAACCGATGGTGTCAATGATCATGATGAGGGAGAACACCCTGTTTTGCGCTACTGGAGCAAAAAAAACGGGTGCCTCGCGCGCACCCGTAGAACCACGACCCAAGAGGGTATTGATGCTACGGGTACGAGCGGGAAAAATGCATAGTGCTGAGGCATTGTACTCAGAGATTTTGCAGGGTCAAGAAGAAAAACAGGAAAAAAGGTAGCGGAGAGAGATGAGATTTTTGTATCATGCAAAAGAATGATATTTGACATTATTACAATTTAGTATAAAATATTCGTCTTATGAATAACTCACCTACAACAAAGAATAAGGCTCTTGAAGCTGATTTTCTGAGCAACAGGGGCACGTACAAATTTGCGTCTGTTCTTGCTCTTCTGTCATTCGTATCACTCGCAATGAGCCAAGCTGTTCAGCCGACACCGAAGAAAAATACAGCGAAAGTTTCAAAGCCTTTAGAACCTGAGGCCAGACATCAGGCCACACTTCCTACAGAGGAGCATGCTCAACATGGACGACTGATCAGGCACCCTCAATGTACGACAGAGTGTCATGCGGGAGGTCTAAATTATAGTCTCGATGAAATAAGACGCAGTGTGATGGTGACAAAAAAAATGCCTCCAAATTTCAATCAAGCACTCATGGGAAGTAGAGAAGATATCGTAGGAGTTTTATTGAATGCGGAGAGCGAAGAGGAATAAGCTCTTGGTATTATTGGCTATCCGATAATAGTGCAGCAACTCTCGGATCAGGTACTTGGTCGACTGCTCCTGCCTCACCCTTGATCCGCTCAGCATCCCAACGATCATTTGCATTGTGCTGATCTTGCAAATTTTCCATATACCGGATCGTTGCTGCGGCAATTGGACTCGCTCCTTCAACAGCATCAGCAAATGCAGCCATCATGATGCCTGACCTCCACTGTGTCTCTTGACGCAGTTCCTGGACCAGAGAAGCAGTAGCCTGAACCACGTCAGCATCAGACTTTTCAGCGGGTGTCTGCTGGAATAATTTTCCAGCTGCATCATGAATAAGCCTAGCCTCTGCAGGAGTGAGTGGGTCTGGACTCTCGGGCATAGGAACTATGAAGCGAATAATCAGGTATATATTATAATAAACTTTAATTTTATTGTCAAATGGAGCAGATGCGGTAAGTCTCACAACAGCCCTCATTCCGGCGTTGATGCGTTACGACCATGCGAACCTTTATAGATCGATATCTCTGGCGCACTTTGATACCGGCTGTTTTATGCCCTTCTTGATCGACGCAGTCATGCCCGAAATCGACCTAAGGTAGAGCGTTTCTTCCTCGCGCCGATCTTTCTTTGTTATGAGATAGTGTGCTGTTTTAGAAGGGGTTGTAGTCATGCTCAAATAGAACGCTTGTGCGTACTGGTTGGCAAGGTTGACTTACAATTTATATAGTGTAATAGTCGTATCATGGTATTGAAAAGTAAGAGTGAAATCCCTGGCAATGATGAGCTAAACACTCTCGACATTCTTGAGCTTCTTGAAGAAGTAGATCGGACAAGCGTGCGGTTACAAGTTGGATTAAATCAATGGCAAGGTTGGAGAGAAGGTAATCGTGCTAATGAAATTTTGGCTATTCGAAAAAAATTGGCTGGATGTATTGCTACCATTCGCCGCTCTGATCGTGGGCTATATGTTGATCATTAATGTATAAAAAGTCCGCGGAGCAGTACCTCGTAACAGCCCTCATCCTCAATCCTTCTCCGGCGATCCGGAGAAGGAAGCTCTGTTTTGATGAAAGCCAAAGCCCCCTCCTCTCCAGAACGCTGGAGAGGAGGTCGGGAGGTGAGGGCTGTAAAAAAAAGCCCCGCTTTCGCAGGGCTCTTTTTCATTTTGCCTATTTATCATCATCATTCTCCACTGCTTCTTTCATCTCTTTCTTGGCAGTCGCTCCTCCCTCTTCCGGATCGAGCTCGCCTTCTTCGATGCCCTTCTTAATTTCATCGGGATCCTCTTCATCGAGGTCGAGATCGGTGATCTTATCCGTAGCAGGAATGAGCTCCTCTGTCTCCTGCTCTTCATCGAAGCGAGTCTTCAGTTTCACGATCTCCGCTTCGCCTTCGATGAGCTGGACAACAGGGGCCTCGGCCGGAACTTCGTCTGCGAACTTCAGGAGATCGACCTTCAGTCCGAGTGCCTGGAGCTCTTTGACGAGAACGTTGAAGGATTCCGGAGTGGAAGGCTTCTTGATTGTTTCGCCTTTCACGATTGACTCGTAGGCCTTGCTGCGACCGACCACGTCATCGGACTTGATCGTGAGCATTTCCTGGAGCGTGTGAGCGGCTCCGTACGCTTCGAGAGCCCACACTTCCATTTCTCCGAAACGCTGACCACCATGCTGCGCCTTGCCTCCAAGAGGCTGCTGCGTGACGAGTGAGTACGGACCGACGGAACGAGCGTGTATTTTGTCTTCGACCAAGTGGAGAAGTTTCAACATGTACACCTGACCGATCGTGGTCTCATGTGCAAAAGGCTCGCCCGTGCGACCGTCGAAGAGCTGGATCTTTCCGGTATTCGGCAGACCTGCGAGCTTTAAGAAGCTCAGAATTTGATCAGTAGAAATACCATTCAGGGCCGGCGTTGCAATCTTGAATCCAAGAACCTGAGCAGCCCAACCAAGATGTGTCTCAAGAATCTGACCGATGTTCATACGAGAACTCACTCCAAGCGGGTTCAAGATGATGTCGACGTAGCGACCGTCCGCGAGGAACGGCATGTCCTCTTTGGCAACGATGCGTGCGACGACACCTTTGTTTCCGTGACGACCGGCCATCTTGTCACCGACCTGAATTTTGCGTGTCTGGGCAACGAAGACTTTGATCTGCTTGATGACACCGGTTGGGAGTTCGTCCCCTTCACCTCTGTCGAAGATGTGGACATCGACGACTTTTCCTCCGGCTCCGCCGGGAAGGCGAAGGGAGCTGTCTTTCACATCTTTCGCTTTGTCACCGAAGATCGCCTGGAGAATGCGCTCTTCGGGAGTGAGCTCTGTCTCGCCTTTCGGCGTGATCTTTCCAACGAGGATATCACCTTCGTGCACCGTCGCACCGATGCGAACGATACCGTCGGTATCGAGATCTTTGAGCTTCCCTTCTCCGACGTTTGGGATATCGCGGGTCACCGTCTCTGAACCGAGTTTCGTGTCTCGAACGTCCGTGATATAGGACTCGATGTGGATGGAGTCGAAGTGACCCTGCTCCACGATGCGATCGGAAATGATGATGGCATCCTCGAAGTTGTAGCCGCCCCATGACATGTACGCGACGAGCAGGTTCTGCCCAAGTGCGAGCTCCCCTCCTTCGACGGCCGAACCGTCTGCGAGTACTTCGCCGGCGCGGACTTTTTGACCGGACTCGATGCGCGGACGCATGTGGAAACACGTTCCCTGGTTGCTTCTTGCAAAGTTATCGAGCGGGTGTGCTACTTTTCGACCCGAGTGATAGAGAATGACGATCTCGCGTGCGTCGACGGAAATGACTTCTCCTTCTTCCTGTGCCAGAAGCACGTGACCGGACGCTCTGGCCGCCACACTTTCCATACCAGTACCGACGAGAGGAGCATGAGGAGCGATGAGAGGCACAGCCTGGCGTTGCATGTTCGTTCCCATGGAGGCTCGAGTATTGTCGTCGTGCTCGAGGAACGGGATGAGCGAGGTAGAGACGGAGAGAATCTGCTTCGGGGAAATATCGGAGTGCGTGACATCGCGGACGTGAGCCAATACCGGCTCACCTTTCTTGCGTGCGTGCACGCGGCTCGTCAGCAGTTCATTCAAACTGTTAATCTTGCTATTGGCCTCAGCGATCGTCAGATGACGCTCTCGATCGGCATCGATATAGATCTCTTTGGGGATGATATATGCACGCACCGGAATATCTTTCAGATCTTGAGATTTCAGAAGAGAGATTACTTTTGATGCAAGCTGTTTCGTATCGATGGTGTCTCCCTCTTTGGCAATCACTTTGTGACCGTCTCTGACGTTGACATCAATCATGCGACCGACGAGCGCATCGGCATCCATCTTCACGGAATGCTTCACTTCGTAGTACGGCGTCTCGAGGAATCCGTACTCGTTCACTTTCGCGTATGAGGCCAAGTGCACGACGAGACCGATGTTCGGGCCTTCCGGAGTGGCGATCGGACAGATACGACCGTAGTGACTGGGGTGCACGTCTCGAACGTCGAAGCTGGCACGCTCTCTCGACAGTCCTCCAGGACCCATCGCGGACAAGCGACGCTTATGCGCAAGCTCTGAGAGCGGGTTGGTCTGGTCCATGAACTGCGACAGCTGGGAACTTGCGAAGAATTCGCGGAGTGCTGCGGTGATGGGACGACAGTTGATGAGCTGAGTCGGCGTGATGGTTTCGAGATCCATGACCGTCATACGGTCCTTCATGATGCGCTCGGTGCGCATGAGACCGATTCGGTACTTGTTCTGCACGAGTTCTCCGACGGAACGAACGCGCCTGTTGCTCAGGTGATCGATATCGTCAGGTGTGCCCTCGCCGTTATTCAGGCGAACGAGCTCCTTGAGAATTTCGACGAAATCGCTGACCTGAAACACACGGTGCGCTTCGTCATTGGGTGTCGTGAATCCGAAGCGTCGGTTCAACTTATAGCGTGCGATATTCCCCATATCGTACTTCTTGAAATCGAAGAACAGCGCATCGATGAGGGACTTCGCGTTCTCGGCGGTTGCCAGATCGCCGGGGCGGATCTTGCGGTAGATGCTCTGATACGCCTCGTCGACTGTCTGCACCGTGTCTTTCTCGAGTGTCGCAAGGATGTAATCCTTGTCAGATTTTACCGTGTCTTTGAAGAGATCGATGATATCGCTGTCGGTCTTGTATCCGAAGACTCTGAGAAGCTGGGTGATTGGAATCTTGCGCTTGCGATCGATCTTGCACGTGATGATTCCCCTGCGATCGGTCTCGATCTCCATCCAGACACCGCGCTTCGGGATGATCTTCGCCGCATGATGCTTCGGAAAATCCGTCATGCCGGAGAAGAACACGCCCGGGGACCTGACGAGCTGACTGACCACCACGCGCTCGATGCCGCCGACGACGAATGTACCGTTGTCGGTCATCAGGGGGATGCTCCCGAGGAACACATCCTGCTCTTTGATTTCACCGGTCTCTTTGTTGATGAGCTGCACATGCGCCTTCATTGCGGCTTCGTAGCTTAAGTTGCGGCGCTTGCACGTTGCCGGATCGTACTTTGGACGATCGAACGTGTGACCGAGGAAGTTGAGTTCCATCTTCTTGCCCGAGAAATCCGTGATGGGGCTGACTTCCTTCAGGAGTTCGGCAAGACCTTCGGTGAGGAACCATCGATAACTGTGGATCTGCACTTCGATGAGCGATCGCATCATTTCGATGGAGTCGTCCTTCGTGAGAAATACACGCCCTCCGATCGTCATCCGCGGCTTCAGATCCGGGCCGACATCTTTGAGAGAGGCTGGAATGCGTTCCGAGCTCGTCAATTTAAAAGACGTATGCTGTGCAAGAATTGCCTCTTCAACATCGTAGGCATATTCACGCTTGCGTGCAGGAGCCTTCTTCGAAAGCACTGATTTCTTCCCATCTGCAACGAGCATTTTCGATGCAATCTTCGTACCCGTCGGCTTGATGACAGCCTTCTTCATCGATTTCTGAGGTGCCTGCTGGGGCTTCTTCGCAATAACTTTCTTCGGTTGATGCACCACTTTCTTCGCGGGCTTCATTTGTTTCTTTGGAGCAGGTTTTTGGACTTTTGCTTTCTTCTTCGGAGCGGGCTTCTTGGCCATAGCGATGGGGGATAGGGTTAGGGATGAGGGTTAGGACACAACAAAATGCCGTCGCGGCGTAGTTCATCTTGTTTTTACAAGATGAACGAAGTCGGACAGCTCTCAAAACACAATCGGAAGCCGCTGTGACGATGTCATTCTAAAGCCGAATTTTAATGTGTCAATGACAATCCATCGGAAATTCCAAATTCCAGAAACCAAATACCAATACGACAAATCACCACTTGGAATTTGGTTTTTATTTTTTGGAATTTCATCAGGCACATGCATCCTGATATCGCTGCTCGACCTCTTTCCAGTTCACGACATTCCAGAAGGCTTTCACGTAGTCCGGACGGCGATTCTGGTAGTTCAAATAGTATGCATGCTCCCAGACATCGAGCCCAAGAATCGGCGTTTTACCATCCGTAATGGGATTATCTTGGTTCGCCGTACTCATGACCGCCAGGTTCTTGCCATCCACAACGAGCCACGCCCAGCCGGAACCGAAACGCGAAGCGGCTGCGGCTGCAAACTGTTCTTTGAAGGCATCGAGGCTGCCAAACGTCTTCTTCATCGCTTCAAGTAATGCTCCCTGAGGCTCTGCTCCGGTTGCAGGAGTGAGAATCTGCCAGAAAAACGAGTGATTCAGGTGTCCGCCTCCGTGATTCCTGACAGCGCTACGAATGTCTTCGGGTACCATCTCGAGATCCGCAACCAGTTCCTCTACCGACTTTTCATGCAATTCCGGATGCTTGTCCAAGGCCTTATTCAGGTTATCGATGTACGCCTGATGATGCTTCGTGAAGTGAATCTCCATCGTCTTACTATCAATATGCGGCTCCAGAGCGGTAAAGGCGTAGGGGAGCGTGGGGAGGGCGTGAGGCATAATCATGATGGGGAAATTGTATGCAGTATACTAAAAGAGGATGGGAATAAGAATCATGAGCAGCGGCGAAGATTTGAGACGATACAGCGAGTGGATTCTTACGAGTCCGCAGGGAAACCTATGGCAGTCGCTCGAGTGGAAACACTATCAGGAGAGACTCGGTCGGTCGGTGAGAATCTATGTCGCAGAAGATGATCAAGGAAAGATCATCGCATCTGCAATGGTCAGTATCGACCGCACTGTGCTCGGACTGAGTACATGGGATATTCCAAGAGGGCCTTTGGGGCTCGTACACAATGAATTGCTTCAACGGATTATTGGCGATGCAAAACAGGAGCGGTGCATGACCCTCTACCTGTCTGCTCCCGAGAAGCTACTCAGTAGCTACCATGGAAAAATTTCGACTTCCTCCCGCTGCGAACAACTGGAAGCAACGATCGTCATTGATCTCACTAAATCAGAAGATCAGCTACTTGCCGATATGCATCAAAAGGCGCGATATAATATAAAAGTCGCACAGAAGCATGGCGTCATTATCTCGAAGCATACTGCGGATGATAAAAAAGCACTGAATTCGCTCTATACGCTGTTTCAGGACACCGCGAAGCGTGATGGCTTCACTCACCTACCAAAGTCGCATTACAGGGCTTTTCTCAATCATCTTGAAGGAAGCTTCTTCCTCATGGCTTGGCATGAGGAAAAGCCCATTGCAGGCCTGCTTGGAGTAACTTGGAATGAAACTGGCTTCTACTACTACGGAGCCTCATCGTATGTGCACCGCCATCTCATGGCACCGTACCTTCTTCAGTGGGAAGCGATGATGCATTGCAAACGTGCAGGATGCATGCGGTATGACCTACTGGGGATAGCTCCCGAAGGCTCTGGAAAAGATAATCCTTGGGCTGGAATTACAGAGTTCAAGAGAAAATTTGGAGGAGCAGTCATCACCTATCCGCAGGAGCAGATGATCGTGTTACGGCCGATAATGAAGAAGATGTTGGAGTGGAAGAGGAGGATCGTTGGATAGTACTGCGATACGGCTCTCATCCTCAATCCTACAGCCCTCACTCTGTCGCTGAGGCGACATCTCTCTCCGGCGTTCCGGAGAGAGAAATATCCATAATCAGAGAAAACTCAGGCCCACTCCTCTCCAGAACGCTGGAGAGGAGGTCGGGAGGTGAGGGCTGTATACCAAAAAGACCTCCCGTTTCCGGGAGGTCTTTTGGCTTCGGATGCGACCGAAGAGTGGAGTTCAAGCGAAACTAGCCGTTGTAGCTGGTTCCGTTGATGCTCGTGTCAGCGTACTCAATCCACTTGAAGACTGTCGTCGTACCGCTGTCCTTGTCGAGCCACGAGATGTGGGAGTCGGCAGCAGTGAAGGCGCTAGCAAGAGGATCGGTGAAGCTCTGGATCGAGACCTGGAGGGTCGACGATGAAGTGCTGCTGATCTTAGCGTTCGTCACGTTCGCCTCGAGGACGAAGGTGGCGTCGCTACCCGGATCGATCTCTGTTTGCATGGCGGACGTCCTTGTCGGGATCGCACCACACTGAACGACGAGAGCGCCGGAGGCACCGTTTGCGGATACCGCAGTAGCGGCAGTCGTACAAACGTGCTTCGCAGACTGATCGGCCTTGTTGTAGAGCTTGAAGGTCGAGGTTGCGAGAGCAGTGTTGACAGCCGTACCAAGCTCGACGTTCGTGGCATTGATGTTGAAGATAATGCCGGAGAGCGTGAACTTGTTCGTTCCGTCCTTCAGGTTGTTTGCGGCAGCCGTGGAGAACTTGAACTGAGCGATCTGGCGCTGTGTTCCTGTCGGAATAGCAGTGCCGTTGGCGTTCGGATCAGCATTCGTGATCGACGTGATCTTCGAGAGCACAACGTTATTCACGTTGGACTTGATGATCGCGTTCGTTGCAGCGGAGCTGACACCGACGAATACCTCACCTTCCGGTGTGGAGTCGGCATCGTTCGTCCCGAGCGTGTTGCTGGAGAGCGAACCGCGTGCGCGTACTGAACCCGTAGCCGTGGTACCTGGGCGATCGAGCTTGATCGCGATACCGGTTCCGGAGATGGCACCATCGACATCGGTGCGCATTCTCGGACGGACCAAGATGTTCGTGTTGCTTCCTTTCGGAACAATGAACTCCTGATTCTTCATCTTGACACACATGGACTCGGCGAGGACTGAGTCTGTTCCGCAACCCGCAGGGGTGGCGACGGCAAACGGAGTCGTTGCACCGACCTTGTAGAGCTCAAGACGATCGACGTTCTTCGCGAAGGTGCCGGTCAAAACTTTTCCGGAACCTGTGAAGACGAGATCCGTCACGTCGATATCCTCGTACTCTGCATGGAACTGCAGTCTGAGGATCTCATCGGCGAGCGTGCCGCCGAGGAGCTGACGAGACCTGACTGGAGTCGAAGACTTCGTCACGTACAGATCACCCTGTGACCTGAGCGTGTAGAGCGTTCCGTACTGCGTCACGACCTGGATTTCAGCAGAGCTTCCACCATCGGTGTAACTGCCGCTGTCTCCTTCAGCCGTTGCGCTGGAGAGAAGACTCTTGGTCTGGATACCGGAGAGTGAGCTTCCATCGCTGACTTGCTCTGCCTGAATGAAGGTCGCACCCGTGTCGAAACGAATCGACAGAACTGGGCTCGAACCTGCAAGAGAGGCGGAGATGTCTGCGTGAATTTCGAAGATGATCGACTTCTGCTTCGGAACGACGTATCCGCCGCCCGTCATCTTATCGAAGGTGAGCTGAGCACTCTGGGAAGAAACTCCTTTCTCGAGAATCGTGTCGACGACACCGTCGTCGTTCGTGTCCACCCAGAGAGTGTAGTTCTGACCGTTCACCAAGCTGGAGCTACTTGCTGCCTCGAAAATGAGGTTGGTGATCAAAATGTCTGCAGCCTCGGAAGCGCGACCCTCGAAACGCATGAGAGTGACGTTCTTGGCATTCGACACCGTCGTGTCAGTGATAGACGTGGCCTTACCCGTGATGGTAAGTCCTGCCGTCTTGATCTCCTGGAAGTTACCGGTGAGCGTTCCACCTGGGCGGAAGTCGCCGATGCGGTCATTCGTGGAGATACCCTTGATCTTCATCTGGTATGCCGTGACCGTGGAAGCAAAGAAGCCACCCATCGTACAACCCGTCGTGTTTGCGACGAGGTCATTCGACGTGTTGAGGTTATGCGTTGCCTCTCCACAGATGTGGATGCGGAACTTGTCACCGTTTGCAGGAGCAGAGAGAGAGCTCGTGCCCGAGTTATCGATGAAGTTGACGCGGAACTCGTACTTCTGCTTTCCGCTGATCGTGAAGTCGTCAAAGCGGTAAACCTGGAAAGCGCCAGAAGCGGTCTTGCCGGAAGTACCAGCATTCGCGGCATCGGTTCCGAGATCGGTGGAACCAGTCAAACGAACACCGGAGATGGTGCGACCGGAGGTCGTATTGCGTAGTTCAACACTTTCAAGAGCTTCATTGATAGCATCTCCAGTAGCCGGAGCTGCGCGACCATCGACGAATGCAGAACCTGTCGAAGTAGTCCCTTGGATAAGAATGAAGAGGTTCTCGACGTCGACGTTCTCACCACCGGTCTCGAAGAAGACGTTTGCGAGCACTGCGTTCTTGTCCTTGCGGGTGAACTGCTGTGTTACAGGACCGTCGATCGAAATGGTGAATTGACCTGCGTCGATCGTGACCGTACCCGGGAGGGTAGAAGTCTCGGTTGGGAGAACAATCGATGAGCCGTAGAGCTGACCGTTGACACCGTAACCGTAGAGAGAACCGACAGCGAAGATGTCGCCGGTCTCGTCGAAGTGCATCTTGATGTTCTTTGCAGCACCACCTGTGATGTCTGCAATGACGTTCATCGTGATCCTGTCACCCTCGAGCACCGTGAACGGTGGGTCGAAGACGAGCGTTGCGTAGTCACCGACTGTTGCAGCAACAGTCTTGGTGAGCACGGTTCCGTCGGAGCGGCGGATAGCGATGTTCGTGTAGTCACCGTCTCCAGCCGTTCCATCGTTCTGGATCGTCATGGAGTAGATGGTCTGATCCTCGGCAGCGTCGAGCGAAAGCTCCCACTTACCGATGGTTGCACCCTTGTCACCGACCTTGATGTTCGTCGGAGTGACAGAGCGGTAGGCGATCGTGACAACGCCGGACGACACAGCAGCGACGCGGAAAGCCTTGCCCTTGAGAGGGAAGTTTCCGGTCACAGACTTGGCATTCGAAGCGAAGTCCGTCGGGAGTTCAACCGTGAGAGAGTGCTCACTGGCAACCGTTGCGGTCGTCGTGAGGTCTCCTGCGAGCTGAATCGTCACCGTCTTGCCTGCCATGATGGAAAGCGGCTTGGTGAAGCGGATCGTCGCGGTGTAGCTCTGAGAGTCGATCGTGCGCTTGCGGGTCACGCGAGCACCGTCCACGACAGCGTAGACACCGGAGAAGTCATCACTGGAACCGAAGCCCTCATGAAGGACCGTGAGGTTCTCGAGAATGACATCATCGCTCGTTGCGGTGAGGTCAATGCTCGTAAACACTACGCCCTGAGCACCCTTCGGGATCGTGTCACCGACTGGGTTCTTCGCAGAAAGTGTAGCCTCGAGATTTCCGTTTCCAAGAACAACAGACGTGTAGCCTGTGAACGTCTGAGAATCGGAAAACTTGGCACCGGCCGTCGTGAGCATGTCAACAACGGTTGCGGTGTACGTGTGACCGGCGTCCATGGCGGAAGTGAGCGTCACTTCGACCGTGTCCTTGCTGGTCAGTTTGACAGAATCAACAGGGATCTCTGGAGAACCTGTGACCGTGTAGTGTGTCTTGTCCTTTGCAGCCGTCTCGTCGAGGGCAACGTTGAACGCGAGCTCAACGACCATCGCAGAGATTGCAGTTGCGGACTTGATCATCGGCGTGGAGACGGAAGTCGTTCCGCAGTCCTTACCGTAGGTCAAGCCCTGATCCACGCGGTGCAACATGACCACCATTTCTGCGCGGTTCATGTTGTCGCTTGGACGGACGCGGCCCGTAGAGTCGTCACCCTGAAGGACGCAGTGATCGGCAGCTGTCTGAATATCAGCTGTGTACCACTGTCCCGATGGGTTGTCGGCAAACTGAGCAGCAGCACCAGCAGACTCGAGACCGAAGGCGCGAACGATGATCGCTGCAGCCTCGGCACGGTTGATGTTGGCACCTGGGCGGGAGTAGCAAGGATGCTTGCCGTAGCAAGAACCGTCACCGCGGACCCAACCCTCTTTACCGGCCTCCTCTAGGTACTTGTAGTACCAGGCGCCGGTTTGGACGTCATCGAAGCTCGGCGTTGCCGGAGCGGAATTGATGACTCCACCATTAAGCTCGACGACGAGCTTGACGAACTCTGCGCGGTTCGCGTTGTCCGTACCGCGGAACTTTGTCTGTGCGGAATCGAGGTAGCCGGCGTCGACAAACGCTTCGACTGCACCCTCGTACCAAACGCCTGCCGGAACATCGGAGTACGCAGCCAATGCAGTCGCAACTTGCGACAACATGATGGCGGCGGCCGACACTCCTGCGAACGTTTTCTTCAAAGAAGAAATGTTCATATAATAAGGTGTAGGAAAAAAAGAGAAATAAAAGACAATGAAAGATGACCTCAAGCACGTCGTCTTCGACATGCGGCTGTCGTCGTATGAATGGTCTTCCTCGTTCCCCCGTGAAGGAGAACAGAAAACATCTCATTAACTATAAAGAGGTTATACGAACCGACAACTCAAATTTGTACTTCTGTAAGCACGATCCGCCCCCCTTGCAATCGAAGGAGAAGCGTCTGTGAAACTCCGGATCTTTCCGCAAGTGCGGAGAGGGAGTGGCCGATACGTGAATGAGCGGACACGGACACAGGCACTTTTTGAAGCCTGATCGGGAAGATCCTACTGGTGTTTGCCTGCTTCAGGCAAGACCCAGAGCCCTTCCTGCGTGTACTCATGGAAACGCGCTTCCCTGCAATTTGTTACAAGATTCCCTAGGGCAATGGTGGGCTTCCATACGCCAAATATCGGCTGTAGGCTGCGGAAAAAACGATGAAAATACGATGAAAAGACGATAGTGGTATTTCTTGGATTCGGTTGATCAAAGATAGTGTTCATGTTGTTACTATAATTGCTGCAGTGAACGAAGGGATCTGAAAAGTGAAATAAAGATGACTTCTTGACATGTTTTTCAGACTTGGTCTCTATTTTCTGGCTTCTGTTAGCCAAAATATTGATAAATGCATAAAGATTCCAAAAAAAGGCATCAGAAAGAGCCTACAAGCGGCAAGAAGAGTTCACTTCGCATAAGACATCATAAACAAGGACGGACCTCGTATAGGCGAAAAGAATGAGAAGGTTGGCAAATGTGAAGGAAACGTGGCAGGAAAGGACTATGGACCTTACAATAGGGTCATGCCTGAATCTGTAGAACAAAAACTGTGTGATTATTCTGAGAACGGAAAGTTTCCTTGGCTGAAGGAGAGGAAAGAAAACGAATTTTATGACCTACACCTTCAATACAATACCGACTCTCATAATGAGGTTCTTGCACTTTGTGAAAATGAGGAACAAAGAAAATTCATCGAGGATCCACAGCCAGAGGTAGTACGTCCAAAAAAATTCTATGAAATAATTGCAGAGATGAGTAACCAAGAACGAATAAGGTACATAAGAAATTGCATTGTAAAGTTTGCAACCGTCCGTAAAGAAGGAGAGGCAAGGATTACAGACTTTCCGGGAGAGAACGTAACAAAAAGAATGGATACGGCAGAAGCGCAAGGAAAGTATGCCGCCGATATGTTTGTGAGAGGAAGGAAGCCGAGGAAAGATTGATCATCGACGATGAGTTCTCGATACGCCTTCGCTACGCTTCGGCTACTCGAACTGACACATCAACAATCCTCTCTGCACCGTGTCACTTCGAGTAGCACCGCATCAGCGGGGCGTATCGAGAAGCCTACAACTTCCTCACCTTCTGTTCCTTCATCTCATCCCTCACCTCATATCCCAGCTTCTGTATTTCATCTCGCAGCTTATCCGATTCTTTGAAGTCCTTATTCGTACGAGCGATTGCACGCGCAGTGACAAGCTCTTGTACGGCAGAAGGAATCTCCTCCTCTGCTTCCGGTTCGAAACAGCCGAACGTATCTCTTGTCTTTCCGATAAATTTTTTCAATGCTTCGCGTGTGTCATCATCCGACGCCATCGATGCATTCGTAAGATGCATGCAACTGTGCACTGATGCGAGTGCCCCGGACACATTGAGATCGGCGTCCATTGCCGATGAAAATTCATCATCAAATTTCTGAATATCTTTCGAAGAAACGAATGGCAATTTCGCTCCTTCTTTGAGGATCGACTCGTATGCACTTACCCCTCCTCTCTCCATCCATTCGCAAATCGATCGTCTCGAAGCACGGGCTTCATCCATCCCCTTCCAGCTGAACTTCAGATTCGTTCTGTAGTGCACGGAGAGAAGGTAAAAACGCAGATCGAGAGGTGAATATCCCTTTTCAACGACTGCAGGAACACTTAACACGTTGCCAAGACTCTTTGACATTTTCTCACCTGCAAGGTCGATTCGACGCTTGTGGAGCCAAAAGCGTACAAACTGGTGACCGGTTGTCGATTCGCTCTGAGCGATCTCGCATTCGTGATGCGGGAAGATGTTGTCCTCTCCGCCCGTATGAAGATCGATCTCGTCTCCAAGAAGTTTTGAGCTCATCGCAGAGCATTCGATATGCCAACCGGGAAAACCGGAGGCAGGATCATCGCCTTCGGTCTCTGATCTCTCACCCGACGCGAAGGACCAGCGAAGGAGATGATGACCATTCCCGCCAACGCATTTTTTCCAGAGAGCGAAGTCCGCGGGATGACGCTTCGCTTCATTAACGGCGATCCGTGCACCGGCATCGAGCTTATCGAGCGTATTGCCTGACAACTTTCCATAGGCAGGAAATGTTTCGACGGAAAAATAAAATCCATCCGGAGTTTCATACGCATTCCCTTTCTTCACAAGCACCTTGATCATCGCGAGCATCTCTCTCACGTAATCCGTCGCACGCGGACGAGCCTCGGGCTCCTTCATATTGAGCGCCTTCTCATCCTCCAGATACTGCTCCGTATAGCGCTTTGCGATTGCGAGAGGATCAGTTTTTTCGGTTTTCGCCTGCTTCTCTATTTTATCTTCGCCATCATCAAGATCTGCAAGAAGATGTCCCACATCCGTAATATTCTTCACGTGTTTCACTGCAAACCCATGACCCGCCTCCAGCCAACGCCGGAGAAGATCAGCCATCAGAAACGATGAGTAGTTGCCGATGTGCGGACGACCGTAGACCGTAGGACCGCACGTGTACATCGTGACGACTCCCGACTTCAGAGGCTGAAATTCTTCCTCATGTTTGCTGAAGGTGTTGTAGAGGCGGAGAGACATAGGTCTTGGGTTATGCCACCGTCACCTCTTTACAGAGATACACCGACTGAATGGCATTCAGGATCTCGATGCCATCCTTCTTCGGCTTCTGGAAAGCTTTCCGACCGGAGATGAGCCCTGTGCCACCGGCGCGCTTATTGATGACGGCTGTGGCAACTGCGCCCTGCAGATCGTTCTTTCCGGATTCTCCACCGGAGTTGATAAGCCCGATGCGGCCCATATATCCATTGGCCACCTGGTAGCGGCAGAGATCGATGGGGTGATCGGAGCAGAGGTCGGTATACATGCGCTCGTCGAGTTTGCCGTAGCTACTTGAGCCTGTATTCAGCGCCTTGAAGCCACCGTTCAGTGTCGGAAGCTTCTGCTTCACGATGTCGGCTTCGATCGTCACACCGAGGTGATTTGCCTGTCCTGTAAGATCGGCAGCATTGTGGTAGTCCTTCCCGTCTATCTTGAATGAACCGTTTCTGAGGTAACACCAGAGTACTGTGAACATGCCGAGTTTGTGCGCTTCGTGGAATGCCTTCGCAACCTCGACGATCTGGCGACCGCTATCTGCAGAGCCAAAGTAAATCGTGGCACCAACACCAAGCGCACCCATGTTCTTGGCTTCTTCGACTGTACCGAACATGATCTGCTCGAACTTGTTCGGGTACGTCATGAGTTCGTTATGGTTGATCTTCACGATGAAGGGAATCTTGTCGGCATACTTCTTGCTGACCATGCCAAGCACGCCGAATGTGGATGCGACGGCATTACATCCCCCGTCGATGGCAAGACCAACGATATTTTCCGGATCGAAGTAGTCGGGATTTTTTGCAAAACTGGCGCCTCCCGAATGTTCGATTCCCTGATCGACAGGAAGAATCGACAGATATCCTGTTCCCTTCAAATTCCCCGTATCCATCATCTGCTGCAAATTTTTCTGGACGGCTGCACTTCGGTCAGAAAGACTGAAAATATCCTTCACGAAGGAAGGGCGCGGAACGTGCAGACGCTCTTGAGCGATCTTCGGTGCGGAGAAATCGAGCAGGCCTTCTGCCTGGTCTGCGAGGATGGATTGAATTTGGGAGAAGGAGAGCATGGAATCGGGGGAAAGCACAGGTATGGTAGCAGATGGAAAGAGTGATTCGAAGAAAAGGTTTGGTAGGTTTGGTACGTTGGGTAGGTACAACCACTGCACATCACAAAAAATCTTCACTGACGATACGTACCCTACCTTCCAAACCTTCCCTACCTACCCAACCTTTTTTCTCATCACCACCCACTGCTGTCCTATCCCAAACACCGTCGATACTCCCCAGTAGAGGGAAACTGCGACCGGGAATTTGAGTGCGAAGAAACCGATCATAAACGGAAGGATGTACATCATGATGGTCTGCTGATCGATCTCTATTTTCGGCTTCTTGCCTGCCGGCTGTACGACAATTTCACTCGCCGGCTTCTTTTTCTTCGCAAGCATCATCTTCATCTGGATGAACTGGAGGACGATCAGAAGAATCGGGAAGACGACAATGCTCGGTTTTAAGAGATCGAACCCGAGAAACGTGTGCCCGAGAAAATCGACAGGGAGTTGCGTGTAAAACGAGTAAAGCAGGTGACGGGACGTCTCGATCGTGACCCCGTCATTGATGACGTAGAAGAGACCGATGAGAATCGGGAACTGCAGCATCGTCGGCAGGCAGGACTGGAGAGGATTGATCTTCATCTCCTTCCAGAGCTTCATTGTTTCTTCCTGCACTTTCTTGGGGTCACCAGGGTATTTCTTTTTAATCTCCTCCATTTGGGGCTGGATATCCTGGATCTTCTTCTGGCCCTGCAACGCATGCTGATTCGGAACGAGGAGCAGGATTTTCACGAGAATCGTTAGCACGATGATCGCAAGGCCCAAGTTGCGACCAGGCATGAACGATGCGATGAAGAGAAGACCGTTGAAGAGAGGCTTCGTGACGAACGTACGGAATACTTTCGTCATGAAACCCGGCTCGACAATGGAGAACCTTGCGGAGAGATGTGAGCCCGTTCCTTCGGCGAGAAAGCCTTCCGGCAAGTCGAGACCGGCTTCGTACTCACCCAGTCTCTCGAAGAGAACATACTTCCAACCTGCCAGATCGACCTTCGCTTTGTCATGGGCTTTCACGAGCGTCAGTTCGACGCAGGTACTCACGGAATCATTCGCCATCAGATCTAAGCGCTCTTCAGTGCCGTCAGACAGATGATCGATGTAGGCGATATCGACCGGTGGTTGGGGGCAACGGGTCGGAAGTGACAGATCCTTATCCGTGTCGTTTCTAATCAAAAAAACAGGGTTATTCCCCACACTGAAGCTTTTTTTCTCCGCTGAGAGTATGACTGTAGGCTTTCTCTGCTCCGCCGATCCGAATTGCCTCGGATAGAAATAGGAAAGAAGCGCATTCGTCACGAAATAGATAACAACGAAGATCAGGATGAACTCGAGAATGGATGTCTTGGATTTTGGTTCAGCCACGTGCGGAGAGGAAGGAGAGAAGAAGTTTGGCGTCGGCAAGAATCTCGCCAAACGGCGAAGACAGGCTAGAGGAACGGGGGAGGATCAGCAACTGTGCGGAGGATTGGGGATGAGGGTTAGGGATGAGGGTTTGGACTTTGGACTGGAGCATTATTCGTAGAGCTTCTCTGCAACGCCTGCGCATGCGATTGCGTTTGACTGCTGACTTATCAAGCCTTACAGAAGTAAGAATGCCTACCAAGAGACTTGGCGGAGTATTCTCGGGAAGATTTCTCGGAAGACCGAAGAGAATGCGCGCCTGCATGTGCTTCCCCTTCCAAAGCATGCCTTTGGTTTTCACACGTTCGCAGACTTTGCGGCCGGAGAGGCGGGAGAGATGCATCGGAATGTAGAATTGAGAATGTAGAATGTAGAATGAGCATGCAATAAACAATGTCTGATCTGTGTTTTTTCATTGTACATTCTACATTGTACATTCTACATTTGTCCCGATGCCCTCCCTCACGAAAGAACAGGTTCTGCATATCGCAAAGCTTGCACGGCTGACACTCACGCCTGCAGAAGTCGACAACATGACAAAAGAACTTTCCTCGATCCTCGACTACGTTGCAGTGCTTGGTGAGGTGAATACCGACAACGTTGAACCGACTGCACAGGTGACAGGTCTTACGAATGCTCTTCGTGAAGACGACGTGCATCCAAGCGATGCAAATCCTGATGCAATGCTTAGTACTTCGCCACTGCCAATCGTCGAACATCAGATACAGGCACCGCACGCACACGGGTGACGAATTGAAAATTGATAATGGAAAATTCTCTATGCCTCTCTCATCACTGACCATCGCGCAAGCTCATGATCAACTAAAGAAAAAGGAAATTTCTTCAGTCGAACTGACAAAATCGTGCATTGATCGCATCGAATCCGTCGATAAAAAACTGAATGCAGTCGTGCATCGTAATTTCGATCGAGCCCTAGAGGAAGCCAAGAAAGTTGATGCTGTCGCGGAATGGAATTCCGCACTGACCGGCATCCCCTATCTCGCAAAAGACGTCTTCTGCGAAGCGGGAGTTCCGACGACAGCTTGTTCAAACATGCTCCGAAACAAAGACTATGTTCCGCCATTTGATTCCACGACAACGAAGCGACTGAAAGCTGCAGGTGCCATCAGCATCGGAAAAACGAATACCGATGAATTTACGATGGGCGCATCCACGGAAACTTCCTGTTACGGTGTCACGAGGAATCCGTGGGATGTAGCGAGAGTTGCCGGAGGATCCTCCGGAGGATCGGCAGCTGCCGTTGCCGCCGATGAAGCTATTTTTGCACTTGGAACGGATACCGGAGGATCGATCAGGCAACCTGCAAGTTTCTGCGGCATCAGCGGGATCCGCTGCACGTACGGCAGAAACAGCAGGTACGGCGTAATGAGCATGGCAAGCTCACTCGATACCATCGGACCGCTCTGCAAGAACATCGAAGATCTTGCGATTGTTCTCGAAGCAATCGCTGGAAAAGATATCATGGATGGAACGACATCCGGAAAACAGGTTGAGCCCTACAGCAAGCTCCTGAAGAAGAGCCTGAAAGGCCTGAATATAGGGCTCCCCAAAGAATATTTCATCGATGGAATGGATAGTGATACGCAGAGTGCTGTCAGAGATGCCGCCAAGGTTCTCCAGTCGCTTGGAGCAACTGTCACCGAGATGAGTTTGCCACATACAAAGTACGCGCTCGCAACATACTACGTCCTCTGTCCGAGCGAAGTGAGCTCGAATATGGCGCGCTACGACGGAATCCGTTTCGGGCGTACGGTCGAAAAACCGAATGATCTTGCTGATTATTATCAAAAAGTTCGGAGTGAAGGTTTCGGACCCGAGGTGAAGCGTCGCATTATGATCGGAACATACGCACTGTCCGCCGGATACTACGATGCGTATTACCTGAAGGCACAGAAAGTCCGAACGCTGATCGGAAAAGACTTCACCGAAGCATTTCAAAACTTCGATCTCATTATGTCACCCGTCGCACCGACACCAGCCTTCAAAGTAGGTGCCCATAGCGGAGATCCCGTTGCGATGTATT
This sequence comes from uncultured Candidatus Peribacteria bacterium, assembly GCA_964597665.1. GTDB lineage: Bacteria > Patescibacteriota > Gracilibacteria > Peribacterales > Peribacteraceae > SICN01. The sequence goes on from CAZQYX010000013.1 coordinate 20,302, forward strand.
TGGAAGATGTCTTCATGGACGGAGCGGTGATGGCCGGCATTCCCGCACTCTCGGTACCGTGCGGCTATAGCAAAGAAGGGCTACCGATAGGGCTGCAGATGATGGGACCACAATGGGGTGAAGCAGGGATTCTCAGTGCTGCATACGCGTATCAGAACGCAACAGACTGGCATACGAAGAAGCCGCCGCTCTAATTGCAATCAGCCGGGATGCATCCGGTTGCACTGTACGTACTCGTGCCGCAGCAAATTGGCATGACGACGGGGTTCGTCGCGCCGAAGCTCTTGCACATCGGGACAGTGAAACCACTGAGCTTGCAAGGACTTGAAGCATTGCCGCAGATCACAGAGGCTCCTGCAGATGCACACGAAGCCGCTGTAGATTCAGTCGTACACGTCGCACTGCAACCGTCGCCGGAGGTTGTATTCCTGTCATCACACTGCTCGGTGCCTTCGATACTTCCATCGCCACAGACAGGCGTATACGCACTGCCATTTGCCTTCTGATAACAATACCGCGGATCCACCGCGTCGGGTATCGCGCAATCGCAGCTATAGTCCTCGACCCCGCAGGATTGGGCATAAAAACTAAAACCTCCGCCACCGATGGTAACCTTACTGTTATGACCGTTCATGATCGCGAAGTAATTGCCGAGTGTGGGGGATGTCACAATCGTCGGCGGCTGAGCAAGGCTCTTGCCGAGCATCCCAGCAATCTGTGTTGCAAGAGCGCCATCGACGGGACTCCCTGCAGGCACATTACTCTGAGAACACGTTCCGTTCGTCGTAATTTGCCCGGTAAGACCGTGAATATTGTACCGCGTACCGTAAAGATTACACCCACTGTAGTACGGCGTTCCGTTACTGAGACCGGCATAACTCAGCTGGTGATATCCGACACCGGGGTGAGACGCAAACTGGTTGCAGGAAATTCTCCTGCAGATCAACGGAGGGGGAGGGGGAAGTCTGCAATTGTTTTTGCATGCATCCGTATCAACACCGTTGCCATCATCGCACTGTTCACTGCCCCTCTTGATCCCATCTCCGCACATCGTCGTGCAGGTGCCGCTGCAACCATCGCCATTCGTGAGATTCCCATCATCGCACTGCTCGCTGCCCTGAACGAAATTGTCGCCACACGCAGCGATGCGATTTTGGCATAACGCGGTGCACGTCGCAGTGCTTCCTCCTGCATCACACTGTTCAGCACCCTGCACAATACTGTCGCCGCAACGAGCGAGTACGCAGCTGTTTCTGCAGAAATCCTGATCGATCTGATTGCCGTCATCACATTCCTCAGCCCCCTGCTTCAAACCATTGCCACACGTAAGCAGGAGCGATGGGACATTCACTTTCTTGCAGGTTAGATTCGTCTTGAGGATCACCAGACCATCTTGTAGATCGAAGGAAGTGGAACCATTCGGCGTACTGGTGATGTCGGAAAATGTACCGATTTTCTTCCAACCCTGACCGAAAGACGGATAGACATGGAGCGTGCTTGCATTTGCTATCCATCCAAAGAGTGCACCATCAACTGTGCCGAGTATAGGCCACTGCCATGCCTGCATCGCGTCAATATGGGTGTCAACCGGAGTCGTCGAATCGGAAGGCAGGCGATACGCACGCCATGAAGTCGAATCGTGCGATGACTCTCTCCCGACGAGGAGAAGATTGCTTGCATCGGCTTGTATCTGTTTGACACTCCACATGGATGCCGCACCCACCCAGGATGCTCCATCCCACACCACGATTCTCCCGACCCAACTCTGCGAAAAATCCACGTTATACCCGAGGAATGAACCGAGAGCGTAGAGCTTTCCGTACACACTCGTAAGATTGCCGATGTTCGTAATCGCAGTCGTCCCAAGCTGTGTCCATGACTTGTTGCCGTCATACCTGTACACGAACCCATAATTTGAAACCGAGACATAGGGCACTCCATTCAGAACAGCGAGTGAAGAAATTTGCGGAATATCGGGGCTCTTCCACGGACTACCGAGCGATTCCCACTGACCGCTGCTCATACGTCTGAAGACAAGATCTTCTCTTGTCGCTTCCGTCCACTGGCCTGCATCTTTCTGACGGAACACGTACAGCGTGCCGTTGGCATTCAGAATCGTTGCTCTTGCACCAACAGATGGAACTCCAAGAGTGGCTTCCGGAAGCCACACCGACCCCGTACCATTTCTGGAATGACGATAGACAGAAAGTTTGCTCTTGAGATCCGGCTGCGAGACGAACCCGACTGCGTAGGCCGAATCGTTATAAGAAAGTATAGAAGAGATGAATGCAGGAGAAGTGCCGATCGATTTGAATGCACCGGCATCCGTACAGGAATTCGCAATGGAGAATGTCGACTGACACAGAGAAGAACAATCGTCTCCGTTTGCCGTATTGCCATCGTCGCACTTTTCGGTTGCAGGCTGGACGATACTGTCACCACAAACGGCGATCTTGCAGGCATTGGTGCAGGCATCATCATTCACCCTGTTCTTGTCATCGCACTCTTCCGTGCCTTGCTTATAACCATCGCCGCACGCAGGCACCGTCGGAAGACAAACGCTCTCAGGAACTCCCGTACAGGTGAATCCTGTTTCAACTGCGCAGTTTGCACTGCAACCGTCGCCGCTGATGGTATTCTTGTCTTCACACTGTTCGGTCCCTTCACGAAGACCATTGCCGCAGATACCTGCAGGACAGACTTGAATTTTCCCAAGTTTATTCGCATTGAATTCGGTGAACCAGATATTCCCGTCCGGTCCGGTCGTGATACCGTTGAGCTGAGTATTCGGTGACGGGATCTGATATTCGGTGATGGCACCCTGAGGAGTGATTTTCCCGATTTTATTCACGCCAGGCTCCGTAAACCACACGTTGCCGTCCGGTCCACCGGTGATCGCATTCGGGCTGCTGTTTGGTGTTGGAATGTCGAAATGATCCACCGCTTCGGCGGGTGTGATCCTGCCGATTTTATTGAGTGCTTCCGTAAACCACATGTTGCCATCCGGACCTTTTGCGATATTGAGCGGAGCGGTTCCGGTTGGCAGAGGAGTGAGTTCGCTGATGCCACCGTTTGTCGAAATTTTTGCGATTCTGTTTCCCGTGCGCTGCGTAAACCACATCTCTCCGGTCGGACCCAGTGCAATACCCATCGGATTACTGCCGGCTGTCGGAACAATGAACTCGCTTGGAACACCTCCTGCCGCCGGAATTTTTCCTATTTTATTTGCATTCTTTTCCGGGAACCAAATACTTCCGTCCGAACCCGAAGCGATGTTAAAGGTAAGACTGCTCGCCGTTGGAATGAGGACTTCTTCGAAGGATCCGTTTGCTGTCACTTTTCCAATCTTATTGCCGCCATATTCGACGAAGAACATCTTTCCATTCGGACCTGCCGTGATACCCATTGGAACGCTGTTTGGGGTTGGAATATCAAATTCACTCACGGCGCCATCCTGTGTTCTCTTCGCAATTTTATTCGTGCCTCTCTGCGTAAACCAGAGAGTGTTCTCTGGTCCTGTCGCAATCCCGTAGGGAAGAGCTCCGGCCGTCAAAGGATATTCGGTGATCGCACCGCACACTGCGGAGATGCACGTATTGCTGCAGATATCGCTATCCATAGCGTTACCGTCATCACACTGTTCGGCGCCTTGCTTGAAGCCGTCACCGCACGCGGCATTTTTGCAAAGACCTGTACAAGAATCATTATTGATCTGGTTGCCGTCATCACACTGCTCTGTCCCCTGCTTGAAGCCGTCCCCACAACGGGCATTCTTGCAAATGCCGGTGCAAGCGTCGTTATCGAGCTGATTGCCGTCATCACATTGTTCCGGTGACTGGGTGATGGAATCTCCGCATCGAGCGACAGTACATTGATTGCTGCAACCATCCGTATTGATCGCATTGCCATCATCGCACTGTTCAGCATTTTGGATGAAGCCGTCACCGCAGGCTGCATTCTTACAAAGACCCGTGCAGAAATCGTTATTGATCTGGTTGCCGTCATCGCACTGCTCGGTTCCCTGCTTGAACGTGTCGCCGCACGCAGCGGTCTTGCAGAGAGTCGTACAGGAGTCGGTATTCATCTGGTTCCCATCGTCGCACTGCTCGGTTCCCTGCTTGAACGTGTCGCCGCAAACGGCGCTCAGACAAACATTCGTACAGGAATCCGTATTGATCTGGTTGCCGTCGTCACACTGCTCGGCACCCTGAACAGATCCGTCGCCGCAAGAGGCAAGCCTGCATGCTGCATTACATGCATCAGTAGGAATGGTATTGCCGTCATCGCATTGCTCAGCACCTTCGATCAGGCCATTGCCGCAGACGGGGATCATGCAGCTGTTCAAACACGAATCGGTGTCGACGGTATTGCCGTCGTCACACTGTTCACTGAGTTGCTTGAAACCGTCACCGCAGACGGCGTTCCTGCAGAGACCGGTGCACGAATCGTTATTGATCTGGTTGCCGTCATCACATTGCTCGGAGCCCTGTAGAAAGCCATCGCCGCAGGATGAGGAACTGCAACTATTGACACACATATCCGTATTGACTTGATTCCCATCATCACAGACTTCACTCCCCTCGACGATGCTGTTGCCACACAAAGGGAGCGTGCATGTATTGGCACAAGCATCTGCATTGCTCTGGTTTCCATCGTCGCACTGCTCCCCTGCTTCTGTTTGTCCGTTCCCGCATTCGGCAGAAAGAAACGCACGAATACTTTGGATAAGAATCGTAAGATCTGGCCTGCTTGTGATACCACTTCCATCGAGGTCGTACGCGGAGTCATGGGTGATGCTGTCTCTTGCGATTGCCCTAATCATACTGCTGATACACTGTCGCATTTCCGCAATAGACAGCGCTCCATCGTGACTTGTATCGCAGAGTGTCAGCACGCGATCATCCGTAAGAGATCCGCGAAGAAAACGCGTCGAAGGAGAGAAAACAATCATAAACGCACTCATCCCCGCCACCGTCAGAATGAGAAGGAAAAGCCTTGATTGCAGGAAGCGTGAGAACATCTTTTTGTATGAGGTTTTTCTATAAGAAAGTATCTCTTGATTATAGCAGAAATATGCGGAAAAAGGAAGAACAATTGGGGGAAGAAACATCTGTCCCTTTGAGATCTACTCAGTAACGTTAAAAGTTACCAAACCCGTTATTATTCCAATCAACAGACTGACAAGAAGTCGTACAAGGGATCAGTCTCGCCCCATTCGAAGTACCAAAGTCACATTGTTCAGTCGCTGTATGCGTGAACCCATCTCCACAATACGCCTGCCGACAGATGGTACAATCGTCGGTTGTGTCATAATTGCCATCGTCACACTGCTCGTTATTCTGACGCACTCCATCGCCGCATACCGGGGCCGTGCACTGATTTGAACATTCGTCATCGTTGTACCGATTGCCGTCGTCGCACTGTTCTGAGCCATTGATTTCATAATCACCACAGGTCGGATTCTTACAGAGAGACGTGCACCAAAGCCCCCCATTATTGCCGCCGGCATCGCACTCTTCATTCGGCTGCTTGAAACCGTCGCCGCAATAGGGATTTCTGCAGGTGCTGGTACATGAGTCTGTCTCGATCTGATTTCCGTCATCACATTCTTCACTGGAGTCCTTCACTCCATTCCCGCAAAAAGGAATGATCGTGCACGAAGCGGAGATCTTTCCGATCTTGTTTCTTGTGCTATCCGTGAACCAAATGTGTCCGTCCGGTCCCGCATGAATACCATCCGGATTGACACCGAATGGCAGAGCCAATTCTGTGATCGTGCCGCTCGGCGTGATCTTCCCGATTTTTTTGACACCTGCCTGCGTGTACCAAAGATTGCCATCTGGTCCCGCGGTAATACTTGTCGGATACCGATCGGCGGCAAGAGGAAATTCCGTAGGAGTTCCTGTTTTCGTTATTTTCCCAACACTGTTTTTCCCCTGCATCACGAACCAAAGATTGCCGTCCGGACCGGAGACGATATCGCTCTGCGCACTGACGCTGGTGACAGTTCTTGCTGTCAAAAGAGGATATTCTTGCTTGTCACCAGCCGTCGTGATTCTGCCGATCGCATTGCCTTTTACTTCCGTAAACCAGAGGTGGTTATCCGGTCCTGACGTGATGGCAACAGGCAAGCTAGCACCTGCAACAGGAATACCTTGATACGTGCCCTGCGGTGTCATTTTGATGATGGCATCCCCGCCTTGCGTTCCATTCGTGATCCAAAGATTGCCATCCGATCCCGCGGCAATGCCGTAAAGATCGCTATTCACGGTAATGGGGAAACTTCTGATTGCTCCAGTCTGAGTGATCCTATTCAGTTTCCCAGGACTCGTGAACCAAAGATTCCCGTCAATTCCCGATGTCAAATGCGATGGCACAAGTAAAGAAGTCGTAAATTCTCTAAGAACTCCTGCGGGAGTAATTTTCCCAATTTTCTTCGTTGCATATTCGATGAACCACAAATTTTTATCGGGACCTGTTACAAGCTCCCCTGGCCTGCTGTTTGGTGTTGTCACCGTATATTCGATGAGAGGTCCGCAGGCAGGCAGTGTGCATGTACTACTGCAACCGTCTCCGTCTGCGAAATTTCCGTCATCACACTGCTCGCTCGCTTCTCTGACACCGTTACCGCAAATGGAGGCAGGAGGAACACAGGGGTTTGTGACGTACGTTGGACAACTCGTGACCCCTCGAACATAGGTGCTGCCCGAGCAATAACACGAACAATTATTCTCGAGAGTGCACGTCCACTGATTGCCTCCGCAACAGGTCGCCTTTCCTCCTTGAGCGCAGAAAGGCTTGGTGGAAGTGCAAGATTGGGTAAGCGTCTGACAGGAGTTGTTACAGGTGTCGTTATCGATCGTATTGCCGTCATCACACTGTTCGTTGCTGTCTTTCACGCCGTCTCCGCAGACCACAAGGCATTGCGCATTGCTGCTGCAAGTATTCGGACCGAAGCCCGGAATCTGAGCACAGGCTTTGTTCTGACATCCGTAGTGAGTTTCGGCGACGCAGGTGCTGCTGCAGTTGTCCTGCGACACCGTGTTGCCGTCGTCACACTGCTCGCCTGATTCCTGATATCCGTTCCCGCACAGCGGTGGCGGACTGTAATTTGTGTTCACACACAGCGTCGAACAGTACGTGCACTGCTGATTAGCATTCGGCACGCTGCATCGTACGCCGTTCTGACTGCCCGCATCGCACTGCTCTCCTGGTTCTTTCGTCCCATTGCCGCAGACACTCTGCAGCGCTGCACGAAGACTGTCGATGATATCCTGCAAATCCGCCTGATCGACTCTGCTGTCACGGTTGACATCATATTTTACGTACTGGAGCGCGATCTCATTCACAGCTTTGCCAAAGCCTTTTCTCATCTCGGTCTCAGAAAGTCGGCTGTCATTATTGGTATCAAAAAGTGAGTAGAGAGTATAGCTTTCAAGAAGTGAACCGCGCATGTTCTGAAACGATCCCGACGTGAAAATAAACATCGCTGCAGTCACGGCTGTCAAAGCGAGAAGTGTGAGAAGCCTGCGGGAAAGTCTAAGTGTCATGAAATGTTAGTTCGGGAAGAAGCTGTTCAATTGGAAGATGATGATCTGCAGATCTTCTTGTGAAATGCGACCGTCGTAATTGATATCAAAATGTTTCACCGTATCGAAAGATTTCGTCTTACTCTCCGCTGCATCGAGCATCATGATGAGCGCTTCTCTCTCGCTGACCGTCCCGTCGTGACTGGTATCCGCAAGTTCTTTGATACGGTCTTTGTCCGCTCTGCACGTGCTCGGAACTCCGAAGCAGTGGTAGTTATTTTCGAAAGCACACACGGAGGAACAGCCATCCAGAGACGCTGCATTGCCGTCGTCGCATTTCTCTGCACCTTCGATCACGCTGTTCCCACAGACGGGAATGACGCAACTATTCAGACAGGCATCGGTATCGATTCTGTTTCCGTCATCACACTGCTCACTCGGCTGTTTGAATCCATCACCGCAGAACGGTGCTTTGCAGACTCCGGTACATGTATCGTTATTGTCCGTGTTCCCATCGTCACACTCCTCGGTGCCCTGCACGTAGCCGTCGGGGCAGGCCGGGGATTTACACGCAATGGTGCATGCGTCGGTATTGATCTGATTCGCGTCGTCGCATTGTTCCGTGCCATCAATTTTTCCATTGCCGCAGAATGGTTTCTTACAAAGAGAGGTGCAGGTGTCGGTCTCGATCTTGTTGCCATCGTCGCATTGCTCGCTGCCTTGCTTGAATCCGTCACCGCACGCGGGAGGCTTGCAGAGAGACGTGCACATATCTCCGTTGTCGGTGTTGCCGTCATCGCACTGCTCGGTATCCTGCTGCCGGAATCCATCTCCACAAAGAGAAGGGGGAAGCGGAATTCGGGCTGAATACGTGAAAGGTGATTGTGAGAACGGAGCGAGGGTAGACGAGACCAGCCACACACGACCGCCACTCGTGATGGTTTGATGGTCGCGGAAGGGCTTCGCGCAGAGAGCAGTTCCCCCCTTCGACCATCGGACACCGTCGTACGAAGAAAGCACAACTTTCGCACACGTATTCGCCGGCGACTGAAGATCCGTATTCCCGACGATCATCAATCTGTAATTTTCCGCAAGCAGTTTTCCCATATCCTGCGGCGCATTTTTGGTATGCACAGACACAGGAATTGTCGACACTTTTGTAAAATGAATGCCGTCAGTTGAATTGAAAATCGATCGTCCGTTCAAAATCCATGCCTTATCCCTAAAGGTGACAACACTGCCGGTCATGGAGCCTCCGACCGGCTGCCATGAAGTCGCACCCAAATCGAGCTTGTACGTTCTCTTCACCCCGCTCGTCGTCGTCGCTTCAACAAAGATCGAGCCATTCAACCAAAACACAGGAGAATCCTGCACCGTGGTATCCGACGGTAAAGAGGGTCCGGTGGTCCAGTTGATGGCATCTCTGGTGTATTGCGTACGGTTGCCACAATCATTTGTCTCGCAGGTACCGCCGATCACCCAGAGCGTCTCATTGATGTCGATGGCAGATGCACCGAAGAGAGGGTGCGGAAGATTGCCTTTCTTGAACCAAAAATTCTGATCTCCGATGTAGATCGCATCCGAAATCCCGCCACTCCCGACGCCACCGATGACGAGTACTTTGCCGAATGCCGATATCGCGGTGAATTCGACAAGTGAGTCATCGAACAAATCAGTCTCCGGCGGATTGTCCGCCGTCCACGTGAATGCGGGAATCCCCGGAGGCACGACTTCGGCCCTGCACGTAGCAGGAGCACAACCGTCGCCTGCAACCGTGTTCCCGTCCTCACACTCCTCGAAGTATCCGAGATACTGATCTCCGCAGACAGGTGCCTTGCAGGACGTCGTGCATGAATCGTCGATATTGTTTTGGTTGGCATCGTCACACTGCTCCGTTGTGGCCTTGATGCCGTCGCCGCAAAAAGCATTCGTGCAGCGGGACGTGCATGCGTCTGTCGTATCCTGATTGCCATCGTCACACTGCTCAGTTCCTTCGAGGATACCGTTGCTGCAGTAAGGAGCGACACATTCATTCGTGCACCGATCCATATTGCTCTGGTTTCCGTCGTCGCACACTTCGTTTACCTGCTTGATGCCATCGCCGCAGATCGCATCGCGGCAGAAATTTGAACAGGAATCTGCAGTGTTCACATTTCCATCATCACATTCCTCGCCTGCATCGATCTGACCGTTACCGCAGTTATTTGTCACGCATGTGTTTTTGCACGAGTCAGTATCGATTTTGTTGCCATCGTCGCAGAGCTCTGCGCCTTGCCTGAATCCGTCGCCACACGCTGCGTTCTTGCAGAGGCCAGTGCAAAAGTCGTTATTGATCTGGTTCCCGTCGTCGCACTGCTCCGCATTCTGCTTGAAACCGTCACCACATTTCGCAATCGCACAGATATTTGTGCATGAGTCCGTGTTGATCTGATTCCCATCGTCGCACTGCTCAATGCCTTCCACAATGCCGTTAACGCACTCAGCGGCGAGGAACGAACGGATGCTCGTAATAAGAACTCTCAGATCTGCTCTGTCGGTTTTCCCACTGGTATTCAAATCGTACGTGAGCGTATTTCTTCCTATCGCCATGATCATCGCGGAGATCGATGCGCGCAGTTCCGCAATAGAGAGTCCCAGGTCATGGTTGGTATCGGCAAGAGCAAGTACGCGCTGGTTTATCGACACGCTCTGCAAAAATCCTTTGGAAGGAGACAACGCGAAGAAAACTGCACCAAGCACCGTCAGCGATACTGTCAGCAGGAGAAGCCGAGAGTGCAGTGTGCGTTTGACCATTGCTCCGGATACGGAATTTTATTCGAGAAAGAATCTCATGATTATAGCAGAAAGATAAGGAAAATGGAAGAAAAGCTTCATAAAAAAGGGGAGTGACCTTCACTCCCCTGATCATGGCTAATCTACACACTTGTCTGGCGGAGCAATAATTTCAAGCTCCTCACGGAAAGCATCGACGTCAGTATTGTCAACCCGACCATCGTTATTGATATCGTACTTCTTCACAAGGGTATAGTTGCTTGCATCCATCATCATCAAGTCAAGCTCAATAATCAAAGCCTTTCTAGCCTTGGTGCAATCTGAATCCGTATCCCTGATCCCTGCAACAGTCTTGACGTAGGTGTTATACGAGACACAAACGCTTGTTGTGCCGGTACATCTGAATTTCTCTTCAAGTGCACAGACATCATTACAGCCATCACCCGAGTCGATGTCGTCATCGTCACAAGCTTCCCCTTCCTCGATTGCGCCATTACCACAGACCGGACCGGTTGGCCCCTGGTCGACATTTCTGCAATCTGCAGAGCAGCTTCCGCCCTCGGAACCATTCTGCTCACCGTTGTCACACTCCTCCCCTTCATCGATTTTATTGTCGCCGCAGAGCTGAGGATCTTCTCCTTGCTGTCCTCCGCCGCCGCTTGCAAACGGATTCACAACATACAGTTCGCAGCTATTCGTACAGTCGTCATCATTGACGTCATTGCCGTCGTCACACTCCTCTCCGGGGTCATCTTCGCCATTGGGCGCGCCATTCTGGCATAGCGAGGGGCCTTCATCGCCTCCACCGGAAGAGCGGACTGTGATCCTCGCCAACGGTTCATTTACAATCAGAAGGTAGAGCTGATTCGGTTCGAGCGTTACGCCTTCGACCGTGTCGGTCGGAAGCATGGTGACTCCATTCCCCGATTCAAAATCTGCGAAAACATCGACTTCCGGATTGTCCCCAAAACGAGCCTTATGGGAGGCAAAGAACTTACCGGGAGGTGTCGGGAATCTGTCTCGTAAGAGCTCATCATTCTTATGTTCACGCTCGAGTTCGGCTCGCGGACCCGAGTACTGATATCCGAAATAACTGACATCGTGGCTACCGTCTTCGAGAGTCAGAACGGAGTCCAGCGGGACTCCCTGCAAGGAATCTTCAGGTGTGTAGACGAGATAAAAATGATCCACACTGAGATCTTCCCGATCGCTGCCTTCTGGGAAGGTGACCTTATACACATCGGCAATATCGCTCTTGCCGATCTTGGTGAGATCCCCCGCGAGAGAAGACCCTCGCTGCTCTCCAAAAGGCAGAGGAACATCATTCTTCGCGGTCAGATATTGGCTGATGGCAGCTGCCGCAACGACCATAACGACTGTGGTCCCGCAGATCGCGAGGCGAATTTTTTGCTTCCTTTCCATGGTTAGGGGTTGGAAAATTGTAGAAGAGGAACGTTGTTTGCAGGATCACCATACACCGTACCACGCACGATTGTGTTTGGATATTCAATCCAGAAGAAGCCTCCGGCATTTAGAGAAGCATCGAGATCAGTCCAGTGAATGTGGTTCAAGCCTGAGGCCATACCATCCACCAGTGGGTTCGTGAAATTGCTAAGGGAGACCTGCAACGAGGAAGACTTTGTGGGATCGACCTGGGAATTCCGAATCTCTGCGACCAACACAAATGTTTCATCCGACGCAGGATCGATCGATGTGTTGATAGATGACTGATCAATGTTAAAGCAAGCAACGTGTAGGAACTCAGACCCGTCATCGTCGATGACATCACAGGTCGAAACTGTCGTCAGATCGGGCTTTTTTGCGAATCGGAAGGACGTCTTATCAAGCTCCACGTTCATCGCCTCAACATCGAACATGATGTCGGTCAGTGTCCACTTGTTGGTGCCGTTTTTGAGATTGGCAGCAGGAAGAGTCGCAAATTTGAACTGACCGATGGCCTGCAGAAGACCATTCGGAACAGCCGTACCGTCGGCATTTGGATCGGCATTCGTAATCGAGACGATCTTCGAGAGAACGACGACGTTCTTGTTGCCGGTAATCGAATGATGTGCCGCAGGGATACCGGATCCGATGAAGATTCTGCCTTCCTCCGATGCGTCGGCATCGTTGATCAGCAGACTGTTCGAAGAGAATTCTCCGACAGCAATCACGGAATCCGGAGCTTCGAGACTGAGGGTGATGTCACCCCCGGAAACGGCTCCGTCGACGTCGCTCTTCATGCGAGGCCTGATGATGAGATCATGATCCGAGCCCTTCTGCACCGTGAAGAATTTCTGGCTTCCCGTACAAAACTGTGCAGGATAATCGCCACATGCGCCTCTGGTAGCGAATGCGACAGGCTCCGTTTCTCCGATTTGGTAGAGTTCTAGGCTATCGATCGACGATACGCCTTCACCGACTGCCGTAAAACGAATCGAGATCGGAGACACAGGCTCGTACTCGGCATGAAATTGCAGTTTCAGAATCGAATCCCCAAGTGTGCCGCCAAGAAGTTGCCTGCTTCTGACCGGTGTCGAATCTTTCGTCACGAATAAATCTCCCTGAGAACGGATCGTAATAACCGTTGAAGGAATCGTGACCACCATAATGCCACAGTCGAAATCGCACACTCCATCGGTCTGGATTCGGAAGAGAGGCTTCCCATCACTCGCGCGCTTTGCTGAGAGATAATCGGCATTGGACGTCGCAAATTTCAGCTGTAGTTTGGTGATCCCCGGCGCTGCCGACGAAGCAATATCAGCATGCACTTCGAACACAAAGGCTTTTCCATTCGGGATGAAGAATCCATCGCCTGAAGTGAACGCTTGGAACACGAGAGTACCTTCCTCTGAAGAAACACCGTCCTGTAGGACCGTATCAACGACGCCATTGTCATCGGTATCGACCCACAGTGCGTAATTTTGCGCATTCGCAAGGGATCCCTGCTGTGCCTCGAAGACTGCACGTGTCAGCACAATGGCGCTCTGCGCTCGTGCTTCGAAACGCTGCAAAACGACATCTTTCTGATTCCGTACAACGGTATCGGTCTCTTGCAGCGCCTTGCTTGTCACGAAGAGATTTTCACCGACCGACCACGTCGATTCTCCGGTCACCGAATCGTGCTCAAGATGCACAGTCTTGCACGTAGCGTCTTCAGGCACTCTAAATTTCCCAGAGTCGAAGATGGTGCCATTCTCCGTCGTGAAGCGGACGAAAGTATCGTAGTCGACGGGAAGAATGCTGGAGAGTATATGCTCAAGAACAAGATTGTCGTTCCCTCCTCCGCTAAACCCCGTCAAATTCTTGTACCGATAATTCACCTCCATCGTGCTCGGTACATCGATCTTCGCTGTAATATGGGCCGAGGGATAGAGAGAAACACTACCGAGATCGACATTCTGGGACGTGCCGATGTCCGTCGCACTGTCCTCCTGATCGAAATGTATTTTCTTCAGATTCATAAAGTTGCCTTTCCCCTTCTCTAGAATAACGGTGAAAGGCTGGTAACAACTGTTCACTAGGGACCATGCTCCAAATATGTCGGGCTGTCCCGGGGTGTCTCCATCATTGAAAATAAAATCTGTGCGTACGTCGAAAGAAAAATTCCCCTGACTGTCGGTTCTTACTTCCGACGGTGTATACGCATAGCTAGCCTGCAAATTGGCTCCCGAAATCGCCTTACCGCTGAGCTGATCGACAAGTTTCCCGTGAATATGAATAGGATAGGTTTCCACCTGACAGAAGCGTGAGCATTTGTCGCCATCGACGAAGTTCCCATCATCGCACTGCTCCGGTTCATTCTGTACCCCGTTTCCGCAGAGAGAATTCCCCCCAAGAGTCCAAAGAGAGGAGACAGCTGTCTTGATTGCCATCGAACACTTCTTCTCATTGCACACGCCGTTTCTCTGTATACCAAGAAGCTGGAATGTTCCGGCGATGCGCTTTGCGACAACAACATCTGCCTTGTCGAGAGCGAAACCGACGCGAAGCTTAAACTGCGGACCGGGAATCGACTCTGCTTTCAGTTCGAAGATCGTTCCGGTCTGAGAGAGCACAACTGCACCGGTCCAATTGAGAGGATCGGTAAAACGTACGAGACCGCCGCTTGCCTCAACAGGCTTGGAAATTGCCGTATCCGTGATTCCGTCCTTATTCGTATCCTGCCAAATGCTATACGAATGCATGCGCAGAAGTGAACCGGTTTGCGCAGCAAAAGAAAGGCTCTGAAGAAGAATCGGATCGCTCGCAGCCGCAGTGAAACGGACGAGAGGGATACGACTACCCTGACTTGATATCGAATCGATTCCCGTTATTTGCTTCAGCATCAAACTGATACCGGTGTTGCTGAGAGGAGCATCAAGAGGAATCGGAAGTCCAATACTGCAGTCATTTCTGCAATTGTCAGTATTGTTCGTATTGCCGTCATCACACTGCTCGGGGATTTCAAGTTTTGCATTGCCGCATCCGATAATGTCCCGTACGGCAAGATCCGCACCTCCCGCTTCGTTGACGACGATCACATACAGAGCGCCGGCGGGATCCAAGCGAACGCCTCCGGCACTATTGTCCGTACGAAGAAACGTGATCTGATTCGCCGTCTCAAAGGTCGAGAGAAGATTGCCCTGCTTTGGATCGTTACTTCGCGCCTTCTGAGACATGAAGAACTGAGCAGGGAAACGATCTTTGAAACGGAATGCTTTGATATCGCGTTTCTCCAGCGTCGCCACCGTATCGGAGTAGCGGTAGCCGTAATAGTCGACGATGTGTCCTCCGGTGCCGCTGAGCGTCAGCGCAAGATCGAGAGGAACATTCGCCGCTGACGACGTATTCGAAACGTGCACAAGATAAATTTTATCGGTCTGCAAATGTTCGGAAACCTCCGAGTGATCGAATGAGACTTCGAAGACATCGATACCATTCTTCTGACCAAATTTCGTGAGCGCTCCATGGAGTGTTGATCCTCTCTCGCCGAAGGGAAGAGGAATATCCCCCGCCATCAGCGGATGACTCCACGGAGAAACATTGACCGTCACGACAGCGGCAATCAGTACCGTGAGAATAGCGACACCGAAGATCACTTTTTTCCGGAGCCAGAGTGTCGGAAGAGTCGGCATACGAGGGAGAAGGTCTAGACGGCAGCAGCGAGATGTCTGCTTCTGTACTGCGAATAGGCGAAGGTACACACGGCTGCAAGGAGCATCGCGATGCCCCCGAGAACACTTGCAGGACCCGTCGAAGAAGTCCTCGGTGCACCGCTATGGAGCACGTTGCCGTTACTGTCTCTCACCTCAGTGTCTCCGCCAATGATAATCGTCGGTGCCTGAGCTCTCTCTTCCTCAATCCTTTCCTGACGAAGTTCGTACTGCGCATTCTGATCGAAGAGTCCCTTGCTCTCGTTCGTCTCCGGCGGAACGTAGGTATCGACCGGAGGAGCATCAACGGGAATCAATTCCTGCTGAGCTTCCTCACGCTGCTTCGCAGCTTCCTGCTGTTGCTGTATCACGACTGCTTCACCCTCGCGCTGCGTTGGCGGAGGTTGAAGATTCTCTCCGGCAGCACCGTGAGCTGCTCCAGAGCTGTCACCGAATACCTGACCCGGTGAAAGATACGCGTGCGTGCGAAGCGGCACAAAGAGAGAGATGCTCATGAGAGCAGCAAACAGGGAAGCTGAAAGTTTTTCCATAGAGAGTGGTGTGTATTTGTACGACTATTGTACCTTATTTGCTCACCGTTGACAAGAGCCTTACTGGGAAGGCTGAGGGAAATCCGGAATCGGGAATACAGGAGCCGGAGTACCCACTCTTGGGGGACCCCCGAGGAGATTCCATTTGTAATCCCAGTCTCGTACCCCGCCGAACGTCTCCGGATTCGTGGGGTCGGTTTCGAGAGGCTTCCCGCTTGAATCCAGTGTCACTTCGCAATTCTGGTCGATATCTTCGCTGTGTACTGGCGATGTCGGGCGACTCTCGCACACGCGTTCATTATTGACATCCTGTGTGCAAACGACCTGTTTTGGCTCCGGACAAGCGGTTGCCGTTCTCACGAGAGCATTGCCATCGCAGAGTTTGTCTCTGTCGGTATCAGCATTGAAAGGACTCGTTTCTTTCGGGTCGACCGTCCCGTTCATGTTTTTGTCCTCGCACCTATCACTAAGACTGTCTCTGTCCGAATCGAATTCCGTAGGAGATGTCCTCATGACGAAAACCTCTATGCCATCCGGAGCACCGTCGCGGTCGGTGTCAACACTCCTAGGGTCGGTTCTGAGAGATTTCTCGTACGGATCATTCAGACCGTCATCGTCAGGATCCGGACCGGCAAATAGTCCTTCTGAAGCCATGACATAAATGGTGTCATTTCCGTGCAAAATCTCCGCAATGGACGAAAGTGCTCTTGGCGTCTCCTGATCGTCACTACGGATAATGCCGAGAAGACTCGTATCCTGATTCGATCTCTGATTTGCCACCTGCGATTGCCTTTCTGCAAGAGAGTAGAAAAACTGACCATCGTAGAGCTCTGTTCCCGTTTTTCCTGCGGCTTTATTCGAAGCCTCCCTCCCTGTCATGCGATATCCCCAATAGGGAATTTCCTGATCGGCACGTTCGCCACCGAGAAATGCGATACGCGTAATACGCAGACCGGGCGGGACTGTAAGAATCGTATGAGTATCCGGCTGGATGGAAACTCCCTCGCTGACCTGCTCGGCACTGAAATGCATCGTCGGGATGATGCCATTCTGTTGCGGTGCAACCAGACGTCCGGCGAGCGAGCCGGTATTCGTGTCCTTCATCAGGGCTGCACCTGCAATGACGATGACGGCTGCAACGAGTGTGAGTGTTGCGTACTTGAGTGCGTGCACAATGTAAGGACTGACGGGCATTGCTTCATTCTATACACAGAAGAGTGATGACGGAAAGTTGACGTACCGCAAACGGCCCTCATCCCCTGACCCCTTCTCCGGATTCCGGAGAAGGGGGAGCCCGTACTATTCTCGATTACGGACTTCCTCTCTCCGTAATACGGAGAGAGGTGGCGCATCAGCGCCGGAGTGAGGGCTGTCAGTCGAGACTGAAAAACCCTAAACTCTACCTATGGCAAAAGATTATTATGGCATTCTCGGCGTCTCAAAATCCGCTTCCGAAAGCGAGATCAAACAGGCGTACCGAAAACTCTCGAAAGAACTACATCCGGACAAACATAAAGGAGATAAAGGAAAGGAGGCGAAGTTTAAAGAAGTGAACGAAGCGTACGAAGTCTTGAGTGACGCAAAGAAGAAGCAGGCCTACGACCAATTCGGCTCGACTGATGGTCGTAATCCTTTTGGCGGAGGAGGTGGAGGATTTGGCGGGTTTGGAGGCCAAGGATTTGATCCTTCGCAATTTTCGGGCGGCGGAGATTTCTCCGATTTGTTTGAAAGTTTTTTTGGAGGCGGGGGAGGACGAAGGCAGAGGGCTGCGGATACGCGTGGTCGCGACGTGCAGGCCGAAGTGGTGATCACCTTGATGCAAGCGGTATCGGGAATGGAACAGCAGATCGCAATGAAAGCGAACATTCGCTGCACCGACTGTGGTGGGTCCGGAAGTGCAGAGGGAAGTAAGCTCGTTACGTGCAGCGAATGCGGGGGGACGGGCGCGGTCGATCGAACGACGAATTCACTCTTCGGACAAATCCGTCAGAGCGTGCAGTGCAGCCGTTGCAAGGGAACCGGAAAACTCCCCGAGAAGCCATGCAGAAAGTGTGACGGTGAAGGACGCGTGATGGAGAAAAAAACCGTGAGTGTTCATATTCCGGCGGGCATCGACGATGGCCAAACACTGCGCATTAAGGGGGAAGGGGAAGCGGGACAACGTGGGAGTGCGAGCGGCGATTTGCTTGTTCGCGTTCGCGTGCAAGCAGACAGAAGATTCGAGCGCGACGGCGATGACATCCGAAGCTCGCTGTCACTGAAGATGATCGACGCAGTGCTCGGAGCGGAGGTACCGGTCGAAACGGTGCACGGATCTGTCACGATGACGATCCCTGCAGGAACACAGCCAAATCAGATACTCAGAATCAAAGGCAAAGGCATGCCGGTCGTGAACAGCTCACGCACGGGCGATCATTACGTGACGATCGATTTGGTTGTTCCGACAAAACTCTCACGAGAAGAGAAGAGGCTGTTTGAGGAGCTACGGAAATTATAACTCTAAGTTTTTGATTCTATCCACAAAAGCTACTGATCCTGGATGCGGCTGTACTGCTGTATTCGCAACTTCTTCTGCAGGAATCTGCACTATGCCTTCTAGGCCCGGTAAAACCCTACCACCACAAAATCCATTTCTCGCATACTGATCAATCAAATTAAGAGCAGCAAGGAATGCTAGTTCATCAGTGTATGTTCCTCGATCTTCCCCCAATTGAAGAATCATCTCATGGCCATCACAACTTCCATTTTCTATTAAATGACTAAGAATCAAGATACAATAGTCGTTTACCCCATTTGCTGGGCTTTGGCGTGTCTCATACTGTTTCAATTTAGCCTGTAATGCTTGGACCCATAGCGGATGCGCAGGCATCGTAATTATTCCTATTTGACGAATACTGTCCCAGACCTGTTCTGCTGCAGTTTTATCTTCCGAATCTTGTCCTGCGTCAATACTCATAATAAGTAAATTATAAACCTATATTTTATATTTGTCAAACATCCAGATTCTCCAGTCCATCCGACATCACCGGAGAAAGTTCTTCGCTCACTGCAGCATCATCTCCCTGCTTCTCTACTTTTAGGCGAATCATCACCTGACGGTAGTCCCCTTCCCCGATACTCTCAGTCGCAAGATCACTGAGGGATGGTGTCGACGAAATATGCATGTGCACGATGCGCCTGAAGTACGGGCTCATCGGCGACAGCGTGACGCGGCTGCCTGTGCGACGGACGAAATCCGCCTTCGCTTCGGCGATCTTCTTCACTTTCTCTTCCTGCATCAGTCGGTAGCCGTCGGTGTCGACCACCAGAAACGGAGCACGCTCAAGTTTCTGGAGTGAGCGCACGACGGACTTGAGAAGATGCTGTACGGAGTTCAGCGTCTCGCCGTGCCAACCGATCAGGCGGCTGGGTTCGGCGCAGTCCACATTCACGCGCAGGACATCTCCATCCTGCTTGACGCTGATCCCGGTAAATGGAATCTGGAGGAAGGTGAGAAGCTTGCCGAGGGTGTCGATAATGACCTTGTCCATGTGCGAGGCAGAGTAGCAGGGGAGTGAGAGAAACAGAAGTGATGTAGGGAAAGCAAAAGTAGAAACGAAGAAAAATCCAAAAAATAAAAACCAAATTCCAATACGACATAAAGGTCTTGGAATTTGATATTTGGATTTTGGAATTTCGTCCTTTAGCCATGCACAAAATTCATAATCAACTTCTTCATCAATTCCTTTTGCTTTGGATCACTCTCTGCGATGAGGAGTACCAATGCCACCAGTGCATTATCACTGAACTTCCGGTCACCGTCGTAATTGCTGAGATACTTCGAACGGGTGAGATAGACGATGAAGAGGAATGCCGCGATGCGCTTGTTTCCGTCTGCAAATGGCTGCTCTTTAATAAGCGCATAGAGGAGGTGAGCGGCTTTCTCCTCTACCGAGTCACCGATGCGATCAACGGCAGCAAGGATCACTCTCAGCATATCCCCTTTCGGTTCGCCAAAATTCTCAGTCACTTCACGCCTGCGAAGAAGATTTTTCTTGAGCGCACGCACGATGGACTGCACATCTTCATCCTCGAAAGAGAATCGAGTCCCGCGCGGACTCTTCGGGACGTCCAATGCGTCGCGATCAAACTGATCCAACATCGACCACGTGTGTGCGTAATCGGTAATGACCTTGAGGAGTCCCTGCGACTCGTCGCCTGTGAGTTGCTTTTTCTCCATCGTCTGTTTGATGAGATTCACCGCCGCCTTGAGTTCTTCGTGCCTTGCACTTTCTAGACGACTCCTGTTGATCGTATAGCCCTTCAGCAAGTGCTGCTTTAAGACCTGGTTCGCCCAGACCCTGAACTGCGTCGCACGCTTGGAATTGACGCGGTACCCGATACTGAGAATCATATCGAGACTGTACGTCTCGACCTCGCGCTTCACGGTTCTCTTCCCCTCTTTTCGAACTGTTTCCATTACGGAAAGTGTTCCCTTCTTTTGGAGTTCGCCGTCACTGAAAATATTCTTCACGTGTTTCGACACCGCGGGAACATTCACACCGAAGAGCTTGGCGATATCCTGTTGCGCAAGCCAAATCGTATCACCATCCAGATTGACACTGAGTTTCATGGAGCCGTCTTTCGATTCATAGATAATCAGTTCTTTCTCGGAAGCGGGGGTTGGCATGAGGAAATGTTAGCACAACGGCAGTGTTGTAATCCTTGCCCGCTCCCCCATCCTCAATCCTTCCCCCGACGGGGAAGGAAGCACTGTTTTTATAAAAACATACGTTCCCCTCTCCCCGTCGGGGGAGAGGGCTAGGGAGTGGGGGAGAGGGCTGCAAAAAAAGACCCCCTTACGGAGGTCTCTTTTGAATTTCACAGTGACGTCCTCAATTAACGAACAGCGTCCTTGAGTGTCTTGCCGGCCTTGAAGGACGGAACCTTCATCGCAGGGATGGAGATCTTCTGGGTCGGGTTGCGTGGGTTCACACCCATGCGAGCCTGGCGCTTGGAAATGCGGAATGTACCGAAACCAGTCACGGTCACATTGTGACCTTTCTTGAGTTCCTTCGTGATCGTACCGATGAGAGCTGCGAGAGCGTCTGCAGCGGCACGCTTGGTGATACCGGATGCGTCTGCAATCGCGGCGATCAGATCTTGCTTAGACATGCTAAGGGGGGAGGAAGAAATAAGATGACTGAATTGTACCGATGGAAATCGCAGCTGCAAGCCAAAATTCACTTGCAAATCGCTTGATTTCCGCAAGGCATCGTGAGAATGGCTTTTGGAAGCCATAAAAATTGATTTCCATCGCAAATAAAATAGTGGCAAGTACTGGACTTTTTTTAAAATTTTATATATAATAATACTATGATTTTGAGAGGAGAATCCCAGCAGGAAGGTTTCTGTTTTGATACTGACGGTGTGCAGAAAGGTACGGCATCAAAAGAATTCTACGATTCACGCATTGAGGCAATGCGATTATTCGCAAAAAAATTTCCATGGCTTCCGGAGCTATGGCTCTGCGGATCATGCCACGAAGGAAAAATAGCGAAGTTGTATCCGACGCAGGAGATACTCGAAGCCACCCTCCAAAATACAGCAGCTCATAAAATACTGGCAGACGCATGCTTCTGCCATGATAAAGAAGGAAATGATTTGTGCGCACATAGAACATTGGGGAAAGCGAATCCGCTCGGCAGACTGCTGCCTATCATGGATCAATTTGGGCTCGTTGATCATGATTCGTGGAATCAGTGGCATCTAAAAATTTCAACGCTCATTCAGAATAATGATACAACCGTTGGAGATCAACGCTACGAGAGGCCTGGGGAAGCCATTGCAGCAGGAAAGAAAGAGCAGGTGCCAATCGCAAAACAAGTCACGATTATGCGCCGACGCCTCGGAAACCTACTCATGAAAGCCATCACACTCATCGAATCGGATACGCAGATCGCTGAACTACCGAAAGGGAATAGTGATTCCGAAAATTTCATTCCTGATACATCGTTGTCTGCGTAATGGATATCGGTGATCTTTGACAAAACACACTTCATCAACGATCCTCTCTGCCAATCATGACCAAGAACTTAGTCATCGTCGAAAGCCCGACCAAGGCGAAAACCATCAAGAAATTTTTGGGGAAAGATTACGTTGTGGAGTCGAGCATGGGCCACATCCGCGATCTGCCGACAAGCGAGATCGGCATCGATACTGAGCACGATTTCGAGCCGACGTACGTCGTGCCGAAGGAGAAGACGACAACTGTAAAAAATCTGAAAGCGGCGCTCAAAGAAGCTGATACTCTCTGGATCGCTACTGATGAAGATCGCGAAGGAGAAGCGATCGGTTGGCACTTGCTCGAAGCACTAAAAGTGAAGAACCCCGAGAAGGTGAATCGCATCGTGTTCCATGAAATCACGGAGAGTGCCATTAAGGAGGCGATCGACAACCCGCGCGTCCTCGACTTCAAACTCGTTCATGCGCAGCAAGCGCGAAGGGTATTGGATCGCCTCGTCGGCTACACACTCTCTCCCTTTCTCTGGAAGAAAGTCTACCGCGGTCTCTCTGCGGGACGCGTGCAGTCTGTTGCCGTACGCGTGATCGTCGATCGCGAGCGCGAGATCAAGGCCTTTAAAGCCGAGGAGTACTGGAGTATCGATGCCTCGATGAAGAAAGAGAATGGAGAGGAATTCACTGCAAGCCTGAAGGAGAAGAATGGTGAAGGATTCGTTCCTCACTCGGAAGCCGAAGCAGCGGAAGTCGTCAAAGAGACAACGGGTGGAACATTCTCCGTGACGAAGATCGACACGAAAGAACTGAAGAAAACTCCTCCGGCACCGTTCACGACATCGACTCTCCAGCAGGAAGCAGGACGGAAACTCGGGTTCTCTCTGAAGCAGACGATGGTCGTGGCACAGCAACTCTACGAAGGTGTGAGCCTCGGCAAAGGGGCCGGGTCCTCCGGTCTCATCACCTACATGCGTACGGACTCCGTCAACTTAAGTGAAAAGGCTCTCTCGGATACGAAAGAAACGATCCAGAAGCTCTACGGCAGAGAGTACGTCCTCGCTGCTCCACGCGTCTACAAGACTAAGAGTAAGGGGGCTCAGGAAGCGCATGAAGCGATTCGTCCAACCGAAGTCAGCCGCACGCCTGAGTCTCTGAAAGACGTTCTCGACGAGCAGCAGATGAAGCTCTATAGCCTGATCTGGAACCGCACGATGGCAACGCAGATGGCGGGTGCAGAACTGAAACGTGTGGGTGCCGATATCTCCGTGCAAGGAAAGAAAGACTTGTATGTCTTCCGTGCAACAGGCCAAACCGTCCTCTTCGACGGCTTCCTCCGCGTGTACTTCGAAGATAAGGACGAAGATCAGCTGGAAAAAGAGAAGCAAGCAGGGGAAACGGGTGACGGTGAAAAATTCCTGCCCGAACTGAAGGAAGGAGAACCGCTCGAGTGCTCCGAGATTCTGCCTGAGCAACACTTCACGAAGCCGCCTGCAAGGTACACCGAAGCAAGTCTCGTGAAGAAGCTGGAAGAAGAGGGGATTGGCAGACCGAGCACCTACTCACCGACCATCTCCACCATTCAGCAACGCGGCTACGTGCGGAAGGAAGGGAAGCAGCTCATTCCGGAAGACATCGCTTTCACGGTGACGGATCTGCTCGTCGCGCACTTTCCGGATATCGTGGATCTCAAGTTCACCGCGAACATGGAAAGTCGCCTCGATGATATCGCAGAAGGAACGGAGAAGTGGGTTCCCTTCATGAAGAGTTTCTGGAAGCCATTTGAAAAGCTCGTTGCCGACAAAACGAAGGACATCAAGAAAGAAGATGTCATGAAGGACCGTTCGCTCGGCACTGACGATGCGACGGGTCTTCCAATCGTTGTGCGAACAGGACGCTTCGGTGCGTACGTACAACTTGGCCTCTGGGATAAAGAGAAAAAGAGAGATAAGAAAGAACCAAAGCAAAAACTGAAAGCTGCGTCGCTCCTGAAGGGAATGTCTGCCGACACCGTGACACTGGAAGAGGCAAAGGGCCTGCTGTCCTTCCCAAGAACACTCGGGAAAGATACGTCCGGTGCGGTAATCGAACTGCACCTTGGACGCTTCGGACCCTACCTCAAAATGGAAACGGGTAGCGTGTCTCTGCCGAAAGACATCTCTCCATTGAGTGTCGACCTAGAGATGGCGCTCGGACTGATTGCAAACAAAGCTCAGAAAGCTGCAGCAGCGAGATCACTCGGTATCGATCCGGAATTCAACTGCGAGATCTTCCTGAAGGAAGGCCGCTTCGGACCATACATCACGGACGGCAAGACAAATGCTTCTGTCGGAAAGAAATACGATGCTGCAACACTCACACATGAAGAAGCCGTCGAGATCCTCAAGAAGAAGCGAGCGGCTCCACCGAGCAAGTGGAAGGGCAAGGGTGGGTGGAAGAAGAAGGCGTAAGAATGTAGAATAGGTAAGCCTAGGCGCGTAGCTCCAGCCTTCGCCTCTGAGGAGGCTTCGGCCGGCAGGCAGTTGGCCAACCTCGCTACGCGTTTCTTTGCTATGATTATCAAGAAGCTGCTCTTTCATTCCTCTATTCCGTAGGCGCGTAGCTCAGTTGGTAGAGCACAGGTCTCCAAAACCTGGGGTCGTAGGTTCGATCCCTACCGCGCCTGCCA
>CAZQYX010000014.1:0-6369 GCA_964597665.1 uncultured Candidatus Peribacteria bacterium
CCATTTCTTTGAATATTGCCATTTATAGTTAAATAAGATATAATATGTATTGTATACAAATATCATTCGAGAATTCAGATCTGAAACGCATAAAGAATAAGGCTTCTGGGACATCACAGCGAAGTACGGTATGAGGGAAAGGCTTCTAACTCTCTCATCCCATACCGCATGGCTCACTTTACACTCACGCAACGTGAGACGCTGTACACGCTCCATCGGGAGCACAAAACACAGCAACAGATCGCTGATGCACTGCACTGTTCACAATCTGCGGTGAGTCGCGAACTCGTGCGCAACAAGGCCGGACCGCGACTGTGTTACTTGCCGGACCGCGCCGATGAGATTGCAGGGCAGCGTCGTGCAAAAGCAAAAGATGGTTGCATGCGTTGGCATGAGGAACCTGTGCTGCTTGGTTACGCGCTGGAAAAACTCGCGCTCAAGTGGAGCCCGCAGCAGATTGCCGGACGTCTCAAGCGTGATTTTTTACAGAGCAAGACAATGCGCATCAGTCACTTCTCCCTCTACGCATACATTCGGGAAGATCGATGGAATGGCGGTGAACTGTACAAAAATCTGCGCTGTCATGGGAAGAAACGGAAGTGGTATGGATTGCCCGACGGCCGCAACCAGATTAAGATTCCGAATCGTCGGAGCATCGATGAGCGCCCCAAAATCGTGGAGGCAAGACAGCGCTATGGTGATTGGGAAAGTGATCTCATTGTGGGTAATGGTGCCATTGCTACTTTCGTCGAACGCAAATCGAAGCTGCTGCGTGCCGCACTTCTCCCTGATCAAACTGCATTGGAAATGACGAAGGGCGCTTGCAGTGCCTTCAGTAGCATTCCTTCATCGTGGCGGCATACCATGACACACGACAATGGGCGGGAGATTGCTGATCATGAAACAATCACAAAACATCTTTCACTGATCGTGTATTGCGCCCATCCCTATCGTTCATGCGAACGTGGACTGAATGAAAACACCAATGGACTCCTGCGCCAATTCTTTCCAAAAAAGACCGACTTCCAAACCGTCACACATGAACAAGTTGCTTCCGCTGTCGATCTCATCAACAATCGTCCACGTCGAACCCTCAAGTATCGCACTCCGAATGAGGTGTTCCAGAAGTATATTACACAACATTATGCGTTTCAGATCCTAATGTAGGATTCCCAATCCGCTATATGCAGAAACATATTTCGTCCGAATGCCGTGAACACAGACTTCTTTTCCGAGGTGAGGTTCCAAGTCAAGAACCGGAAGCGAAGGAACAGCAGCCAAGACAGAAAGCTGGTTTTGATGCTCAGGAACAAACAGGAAGACCGGCAGCTACCAGAGAAAATACAAGTGACAATGCTGATAATCTGAAAGCACAACTTTCTCCAGAACGTAGGAAACTCGTCGATTCCGCAAGAAAAAATGGCATAGAGATTCGTGGTTCATTCACGAAGGCACGTGGAGTACCAGAGATAGGGGTGTATCTTTTTAAGAAAGGTAAAGACGCTCCTGTATTCAAGGATACCGAGAGGAGTACAGGGGGTGATTTACTTCAAGCACTTCAGATACATAACGACGGTGACGGCGCAGACGCCCTCAGTACGGAGGATTTAAAAAGTATTCAGCAGCTGTCAAGCAGTGGAAAAGTTGCTGCCTATGCAAAAAATCCAGATGCTTTCAATGGACCAGCACTCGACGAAGTGAAGAAATCAATCATGAAAGATTTGGGAATTACCGAGCCGATTCTGCTGATGGCGAACAGAAGGTTTGCAGCATCGCCCAACAAATCAGCATTCACAGTCGAGCTGAGTGTCGTTTCATCGGACCGCAAACGCATTCTCGCTACCGTACACATGAACGAAAGAGGTCAATTGGATGCAATTATTCAAAGGCCTAAATTTCAAGAGCTGCCTTCAGCCAGTCTTCTGTCTCTTGTGGCGAACGCGACTGGAGACCAGCGAGTCATTGGGAAAATAGGAACAAAAATAGTGGTTGCACCAATCATTGTTCCTCGCGGTTCACCTACTGGCTATTTGGTCGAACTCTCTGCTCCACACGCAGTTGATGGTGAGATGGAAAGGCTTAGCGAAGTTGAATTTGATTTGGATGGAAAGATCGTCAAAGCAACCAAGCTTCCTCGAAGAAGGTAAAATAAAATCCAAACAGGAGTATACTTTCGCCATGAAGAAAACATTCGCTGCTTTCGTTGTGTCAGGCATTCTCTTTTCCCTCACTGCCTGCACCAAAACAAATCCCAATCAGCCACCCCTCGGCCCAATCACCGCAACCGGCACACTCATTCCAGCCGAAGTATCTCTGCTGCGGCGCGGGACCCATCTCCTCCTCGTCAACAGCAAGAAGATGTACTACGTCGAAAGCAAAACTGAAGATTTAGTCAGCAGAGAAGGTCAGACTGTGTCGGTAAAGGGAATCGCAGAAAGTAATACGACGAGCAGTGATTTGCCAATCCTCGTCTTAGAATCACTGGAATCGATCAAGGGAGATACAGGGCTCAAAATCTGGAACATTCCCGCTCTCGATATCCGTCTACAGGCACCTATTGCCTGGACAGCAACCATTCAAAAAGGTGTCGCTTCATTCTCACTCCCGACGGAAAGCGTTCCCATTCTCGTCATCAAGGCCAGCGAAAACAGTTCGCTCCCTACAACCGGAACGCATTACTACCAAAGCGGGCGACGCGCGGTCCGTGATAATGGCATAGTAGGAGCGGGCAAAACAGACGTATTTCTCGAAGGAAAAGAATACGTTCTTCATCTGCATTTCGATTCTTCAGCACAGAAATCCATCGAGGGGGATGAGGGAAGAAAACTTCTCGTCAGTGAATTTGAGTATGTGCTGAGTTCAATCAAATTTTTATCAGACAAAGAAGCTCTGTCGATGGGATCGGAGAACTCGATCTCCACTCCGTGCGGAGGGGAAGGGAATGTGCTCTGCCCTCAGGGATCGTTCTGCAATGTGATAGACCCTGACGCAAACATAGGCACATGCAGATCTATCAAACCGTAAAGGTGTATATTTGTACACCACCATAGCTTTCATCATTTTCAAGTCCTTTCATTTGACGCGTACACTGAGAAAAGAGATAGTGCGCGTGTACATTCGTACACCCAATTCTATCTCCTTATTTCCCATCATTCCCATGACGAAACAGACAACCACTACGCAGGACAGTGAAACCAAAGCTCCCGTGCAAAAAACAGCAGCACCAAAAGACGGCAAAGTCGCCACCGCTCTCGATCACGCAAAAACCGATGCTCTGAAAGCCGCGATCGCCGATATCGAAAAGCAGTACGGCGCCGGTGCGATCATGAATATGGGCAAGGCACAGATGGTCCAGATCGATACCTACCATAGCGGCAGTATCAGCCTCGATCTTGCTCTCGGCGGAGGAATTCCCACGGGCCGCATCATCGAAATTTTCGGACCGGAATCCTCCGGAAAAACAACGCTCGCTCTCCATGCAATTGCTCAAATCCAGAAGAGGGGAGGCAGAGCCGCCTTTATCGATGCAGAACACGCACTCGATATCCAGTACGCGAAGCGTATTGGCGTCGATATCGACAATCTCTTCGTGTCGCAACCCGATGACGGCGAGCAGGCACTCGAAATCACCGAAACACTCGTCCGCTCGGGAGCCATCGACATCGTTGTAGTCGACTCGGTTGCTGCCCTGACACCGAGAGCCGAAATCGAAGGAATGATGGGCGACAGCCATATGGGTCTGCAGGCACGTCTCATGAGTCAGGCACTACGAAAACTAACCTCCATTGTCAGTAAAACCAATTGCTCTGTTGTCTTCATCAACCAGATGCGCATGAAGATCGGCGTGATGTTCGGTAATCCCGAGACCACGACAGGCGGCAACGCGCTCAAGTTCTATGCGAGCCTGCGTCTCGATGTCCGCCGGATCGATAAGATCACCGAAAAAGGAGCAGACGAGCAGACGATTGTCGGAAACCGTACGCGTGTGAAAGTGGTGAAGAATAAAATTGCACCACCGTTCAGGCAAGCCGAGTTCGATATCCTCTACGGTCAGGGAATCTCCAAAGAAGGTGATATTCTCGATCTCGGTGTGAAGTACGGAGTGATCGAAAAATCCGGAGCCTATTTCAGGCACGGCGAGGAAACAATCGGGCAAGGAAGAGAAATGGCTCGTCAGTACCTGAAAGAGCACTCAAAACTTGCTGATAAGCTCGAGAAAGAGATTAAGGAAGCGTATATGAAGGCGAGTGCGATCTAGACACTCAGTGCTTCACAGTAGAGACGCGCGATTCGCGCGTCTCTACTTCAGGAAACACATCCTGTTGAATCGGCGAATCGGCATTACATTCTGTATAAGCAAAGGATTGCCCTTAAGGAACGCAAAAGGCGACCGCGAACTTGGCTCTCCCGAATTCGGGAGAATAGGCATTTCGTTCTTCAATGACCATACAACCTGCAGATTAACGGGTGTTCCTGGGGAAAGTGTAGTGGATACACTACTACGATAGACTGGGATCACCTGCCCTTGCTCGAAAACTCCATCCACACCTTCAAGCAATCGGACCTTCACGTACTGACGATCACGAAAATTGTCTTCCACAACAACACCTTTTCGCTGCACGGGTTCAACCTCACGATAGAGAATCTTTTCCTCCGACTGCTGCTTCAGCACCGGTTGGCTCAATGACTGAAGGGGACGAGGCGGATCGGCAGGAGCAAGAACTGTTGGTGTGACAACAATAAACGTCATATACCGCGATGCCTTCGCCAGAAGAAGAACAAGTTTTGAAGGAGGAGGTGTCCGAAGAAGACCCTTTGGAGACACAAGCCTGTCGCTGTGTTCGATGAGACTCATGCGCGAGATAGTACAATACTACCGAACCGTAAACCTGCAAGCTTCCAAAGACATGCGAGGTGAACTAGACTCTCGTGCCTATGGCTCAGACCTTTCTCGACGTACAACCAAGCAGCCTCGAAGCCGAACAAACGGTGCTCGGTGCGCTGCTCGTCGATCCGGAAGCGATCATCAAGGTATCCGATCTCCTAAGTCCAGAAGATTTCTACGATCCGACGTACAGAATGATCTTTGGCGCCATCGTGGAATTGTACCAATCACACCAGCCAATCGATATCGTCACCGTCAGCAGCAAGCTCGCGGACAACAAGAAACTTCAGGACGTCGGAGGCAGCGTGCTTCTTGCGGAACTGGCATCGAAGGTACCGACGTCCGCCCACGTCTTCAGGTATGGCCAGATCGTCAAAACCAAAGCAGTCCACCGTCGCATCATCCAGGCAGGAGAGCAGATCAAAGCTCTCGGCTTCGAAGTGGAGAAAGAAATCCCAGACCTGCTGGAGCAAGTTGAAAAAACAGTCTTCCATATCTCCGCAACATTCCTAAAAGAAAAATTCATCCACATCCGTGAGATCTTGAGCTCCCGTTACGAGAAATTTGCCGAGATGCACGAGTCGAAGGATTCTGCGATCAAGGGTGTCGCAACGGGCTTCAGTGCACTGGACATGAAACTCTCGGGCTTTCAGCCGTCCGATCTCATCATCATTGCCGGTCGTCCCAGCATGGGCAAGACCGCGCTCGCCCTCAATATCGCACAGAATGCCGCGATCAAAAGCAATAAAGCCGTCGGAATCTTCTCTCTGGAAATGAGCAAGGAACAACTTGTGGACCGTCTCTTCGCGTCCATGCTCGGCGTCGATTCGTGGAAGCTGCAGAAAGGCAAACTGGAAGACAAAGATTTCCAGAACATGGGACCCATCATGGATGACCTAAACAAAGCAAACATCTTCATCGACGATTCGATGGGCTCCTCCATCCCCGAGCTCCGCGCGAAGGCGAGGAGGCTGCAGATGGAACACGGACTCGATATGATCATCATCGACTTCTTGCAGCTCATGAGTACCGGAAACCAGGGATACGTCGGCAATCGCGTGCAGGAAATCTCCGAGATTTCCCGCTCACTAAAGATGCTCGGCCGCGAACTGAAGATCCCCATCGTCGCACTCAGCCAGCTCTCCCGCGCCGTAGAGAACCGTCCCGGCAATATCCCGCAACTCTCGGACCTTCGCGAATCCGGTTCCATCGAGCAGGATGCGGACGTGGTACTCATGATGTACCGCGAAGACTACTATGAAGAAGATTCCGACCGACCGGGTATCACGGATATCTATGTCCGTAAGCACCGAAACGGCCCGACCGGACGCATCGAACTGATGTTCAAGAAAGAACAGATGCGCTTCTACGACATCGATACGTCACAGAATGCTCAGTCGCTTGCATCGAAGGCAAGCAGCAAACTCCTGATGCAGATGAAACCGATGCAACAGCAGAGAAGGGTGACCATGGATGAATAGGAA
>CAZQYX010000014.1:6469-44352 GCA_964597665.1 uncultured Candidatus Peribacteria bacterium
GTGCTTCCTCTCCCCATCCGACCGTCGGTCTCTCTCGCAGAAATCCTGCTCTACTCTTTCCTGACATTTCTCATCGCATTGCTCCTGACGAAACCCTTCGTCGCGATGCTGCACCGATTCAGGCTGGGAAAGAAACTGAGAATCGAAGCCGTCGACGGAAGCGCAGCGAGCGTTTTTCTGTCGTATCATCAGGCGAAAGCCGGAACACCGACGATGGGCGGCATTCTCATCTGGGGTTCCATTCTTCTGTCGGTGATCATCTCGCGTCTGCTCGCCCTCGGAGGACTCGTCGAACACTCACTCCTCCAACGCGGACAGGTCTATCTCCCGCTTGCGATGCTGACATCGCTTGGACTCCTCGGAGCGGTGGACGATTACTTCAACATTTGCGGCATCGGGAAAAACAGAGGACTCAATGCGATCCCGAAATTATGCTTCCTCCTCCTTACAAGCGGTCTCGCCGCCTGCTGGTTCTACTTCCGCCTGCAGTACCACACGATCCATGTTCCGTTCGGAACAAGTTTTGGACTCGGTACGAGCGAACTCGACCTCGGACTTCTCTACATCCCGTTCTTCATGTTCGTGATCATCGGTACGGCAAACGCGGTCAATGTCACCGATGGCTTAGACGGCCTTGCGAGCGGTCTTCTGATTATTGCCTTCGCGGCATTCGGAGTAACAGCCTATGTCTCGGGTCTCTACGTTCTAGCGGCATTCTGCGGTATCTGTGCCGGAGCGATCGCAGCATTTCTCTGGCATAACGTTCCTCCCGCACTCTTCTTCATGGGTGATACCGGAGCACTCGCACTCGGTGGAGCACTCGCGGTGATGGCCTTCATGATCAACCAGGTCCTGATCCTGCCTCTCCTTGGCTTCGTGTTCGTCATCGAGATGCTCTCTGTCATCATCCAGCTTACGAGCAAGAGGTACTTCAAGCGGAAAATATTCCTGTCTGCACCTCTACATCATCATCTAGAAGCGCTCCAGTGGGGAGAGAGCAAAGTGACGATGCGTCTCTGGATCATTGGCGTGTTTTTCGCGTTTCTGGGAGTACTGGTCGGAATTTACGGATGAGAAAAAGAAATGTATGATCCGGTCATGCTCCGCGTTGCGATCAACGGGTACGGTCGTATCGGTCGGAATGTGCACAGACAGTTCGTCGAAATGTACGCAGACTTGGTCGATGTCGTCGGCATCAATGCGTCGTCGGATGCCGAAATGCGCGCGTATTTGCTGAAGTTCGACTCGCTCCACGGAAGGTTTCATGCAGACATACGTGTGGAAGGCACAGATCTTGTCGTGAACGGAAAACACGTTCGCGTCGTCACAGAGCGAGAACCGATCAAGTGCCCGTGGAAAGATCTGAATGTCGATGTCGTCATCGAATCGACCGGTCACTTCGATACGGAGGCGGAAGTGCAAGCGCATCTTTCCGCAGGAGCGAAACGAGCGATCGTGACTGCTCCAATGAAAGACAAGACACCGACGTTCGTGATGGGCGTGAACGATCACCTTCTGACGAAGGACATGCACATCATCAGTAATGCATCCTGCACCACAAACTGCATCGCTCCCGTCATTCAAGTAATGGATGAAAATTTCGGTGTGGCAAGTTTGCTCGTCAGTTCCGTCCACGCATTCACAACGTCGCAAAACCTTCTGGACAATAAAGCCAAGGAAGGAGGAGGGGAACTTCGGCGGGCACGTGCGGCTACGCTGTCTATGATTCCGACGAAAACCGGAGCCGTGAAGGCATGCGGAGACATCTTCCCGCACCTGAAGGGCAAGATGGACGGCATGGCGTTCCGCGTTCCGGTGCCGACGGTGAGTTGCGCGTACATGGCTTTCTGCATGAAGAAAGAGGTCACCGTCGAAACAATTCACGCTGCGCTGGAAGCAGCCGCACAGAAACCCGAAATGAAAGGTATCCTCTCCATTTCGCATGAGCAGTGCGTGTCGATCGATTTTCAAACAGACCCTCACTCATCGATCGTCGATGCTCCATCGACGAAAATCGTCGATGGGAAGAATGCACAAATCCTCAGCTGGTACGACAACGAATGGGGGTACGCCATGCGCGTGACGGAGATGACACTGAAACTGGGAGCTTTGATTTAGTGCCTATCCAAAGCCCTAACCCTTCACCCTAACCCTCATGTCTTCCTGCCCCATCCCCTCACGCACCTCGCTCAATAACCACCTGCATGCCGCAGGAGTGCCGGATGGACTACGTCATCTCATCAATGACATCGCGAGAGGCGGCAAGTACGTCCATAACGCAATCCGCACAACCGATCTCGGACTCGCAGGCTCGAATAATACGTTCGGCGAGGATCAGCTGAAGCTCGATGTTCTGAGCAATAGAATCATCAAAGAAGAGCTCTGTGAATCCAGACTCGTACATTCATTTGCCTCCGAAGAAGAATCCGATGGGCTGCAGGAACTGATCGTCGATGCTCCCTACACCGTCGTCTTCGATCCCCTCGACGGAAGCTCGCTTGTGGACTGCAATCTGGCGATCGGCTCGATCTTCGGTATCTACGAAAGCAAAGGAGGTCTGATCGGCAAGAAGCCGAGGGATCAGGTTGCCGCTCTCTATCTGGTCTACGGGCCGCGGACAATCCTCGTCTACAGTGCCGGAAAAGGCGCGCATGCGTTCTACTTAAACGAAGTAGGGGAGTTCAATCTGCTCCAAAAAAACCTGACCATGAGGGATGAAGTGAAGACGTACGCTCCGGGAAATCTGCGGGCGGTCGTCGACACTCCTGCGTACAGGAAAATGATGAACATCTGGCTCGATGAAGGTCATACCCTCCGGTACTCCGGCGGCATGGTCCCCGATATCCACCACATGCTCATCAAAGGTGCCGGCATCTTCACGAACATCGGCGGCAGCAAATACCCGAAGGGAAAGCTTCGCCTTCTCTATGAATGCGGGCCATTTGCCTTCATCACGGAACAGGCGGGAGGAGCTTCCTCGGACGGTACAATGTCAATTCTCGACGTGGAAATTCACGATCTGGATCAGAGAACGCCGATCATCATCGGAGCGAAGAAAGAGGTGAAGAGAGTACGTGAAGTACTTGCTGGGAAATAGCGCTATTTCCAATCCCAGAAAGCCGTACTCAGTGCCTTCGGCAATACTTCCTCGAGTGTCTTATTCGGTTCCGCATCTTTGATTTTCCCCTCAACCTTGAAGATGCGCTTCATGCTCCGATACGTCCCCCACGGATACACTTTCCTCCAGAACGAACGCTTGGAAGGCTCTTTGCCTTTCGGATCGGTGACTTTCGGGGCAACGTACAGCTTCGAGAGCGGCTTCTCCCCCGCTTTGTTCCATTCAACCAAGCCGACAACAGTGCGCGTCTCGGGGTCAACGTACACGAGATCGTCGTCTTTGTAGGACGCTGCCGGAGAGGGATTCACTGGAGTACTCATGGCTTAAAGAGAGAATGATCCTCAACAGGCATGGGAGAGGGCGGAGGGGGCGGAGGGGGCCGATTCTCATCGATCAGATCGGGCACAACCTTCACGATTCTCTGCTCATCAGGATGATGAAAGAGCTCATGCACCTCGTTCTTCCGCTGCTCATCATACTTCAGAAATGCGTAGAGTGTGGAGAGAACGCTCCCGACAATGGAAATGTAAATGCCGAAACGAATCTCCGCTCCGGAAACCTCGGAGGTCAAACGGAAAAGAACGGTGAAGGAAGCAATGAGGAGAACGCTGGTGATGCTGCAAAGAATGAACCGTACGATATTGCGGATGGCCTTTCGGACGAGAATCGGGCCTCCGAAAAGCGGCGACAATGTTATTGCCACAATGAAAAGATCGACCCCCAGAACAGCGTGACCGATGAAACCCGTGTGGAACCCGAACCCGTTCCACTGTTGCTCTTCCCCGACCCACTGACCTCCAACCCACGGTACGAAGAGACCGAGCACGCAGAGCACCAACCCGGTGTGCAATACTTTCTCCTCCAGTTCCAAGCCGCGAAGGACCCGAGTGAATGTTGAGGACATCATGCGGATTCTACCGAAAGAGCCGCTATTTCACCATCGGAAGTGGTAGAATCGAGGTATGAGCATGCGTTTCCGCACCGTGGGAATCACGACGAGATCCGGGATCTCAAAGACGGATGACACCGTGAAGAACATCGTGAAAGTCCTGAAAGAATCGAAGAGGAACGTTCTCGTCGATAGCAAGCGTTGCTCTATTCCAGCATTTGAAAAAATCGGCAGGTACACGAATGTCTCCGAGCTCGATCTTCTCATCGTCGTCGGAGGCGACGGAACCATTCTCCGGTCGGTACGGGAAATGGAGAACTTCGATGTTCCCATCCTGTCCATCAATCGCGGGACGATCGGCTTCCTCACGGAAATGACCGTGTCGACGATGGGGGCAATGCTAGAGCAGTTCCTGTCAGGCAAGGGGAAGATCGAACACCGGAGCCTTCTCCATGTGACGGCTATGCGCGGGAAGAAGAAACTGATCGAAGGAAAGGTTCTCAATGAAGCAGTCATCGCGCAGGGCGCCATCTCCCGTCTCATCGATCTGAAAACAAGCGTGAACGGCACTCCGCTCGCCGTCTTCCACGCCGACGGTGTCATCATCGCTACCCCTACGGGATCGACCGCGTACTCGCTTGCTGCGGGAGGGCCGATCGTCCATCCGCAGATGAGAGCTACCATCATCACGCCCATTAATCCCCACAGCTTCACGCAAAAACCTCTCGTGCTGCCCGCTGAAAACGAAGTGGAAGTCAGTATCATGACGAAAGAGAGCAAGTTTGCCGATGTGCATGTGAGTCTGACACTCGACGGACAAACCTATGTGACGCTGCAGCGAGGCGACATCGTGCGGGCAAAAATTGCAAAAGAGACAGTCAAATTACTTCGTCGTACGGAAGAGACGTTCTTCTCAACTCTCAGGAGCAAGCTGAAATGGGGGGAGAGACTGGAGGCAGTGGAGAGAGAAGATTGAGGCCTGTCAAAAAAACCTGAAATCTGCTATAATAATCAGATGGCTTTGATCGATCCCAAAAAGCTGGAGAGACTGCAAGGAGAAGAGCTCCTCTCGACACTCGAGCAGGAGGCAATCCGATGCGGCATTTCAGACATCCATCTGAATCCTCAGAAAACGGGAGTGAAAGTAGAGTGGAGAGAGCTCGGCCTTCTGTCGACCCTCCTGACCATCACCCATGACACATTCGACTCGGTGCAGAGGCGCATCAAGTTCAAGGCAAAATTGAAGCTGAATCTCACGACGGTTGCGCAAGACGGGCAGTACACATTCCCGGCAGGCGGACGAATGGTGAACGTGCGCGTGGCCAGCCTTCCGTCACGCTTCGGTGAAGCATTTACGCTTCGTCTGCTCGATCCACAGCGCGGCATCGTTCCGCTTGAGAAACTCGGTTTTCCCGAGGATATCAGAAAGAATCTTATGAATATTGCAGACCTCCCAAACGGTTTAGTGCTCGTCACCGGACCCACAGGTTCAGGAAAAACAACGACGCTCTATGCACTGCTCTCGACACTCGCGGGAAAGGACAGGAACATCATCACACTCGAGGACCCTATCGAGTACGAGCTGAAAGACATCATCCAGAGCCAGATCGACGTCGATCACGGCTACACATTCGCTTCCGGCCTCCGTGCGATCCTGCGTCACGATCCCGATATCATTCTTGTCGGGGAAATCCGCGATCAGGAAACGGCGCAGACAGCAATCGACGCTTCGCTCACCGGTCACCTCGTGTTTGCAACGCTCCATACGAATTCGGCGATCGAAGCCATTCCGCGACTGCTGTCGATGGGTGTGAGCACGTATACCTTCGCGCCGGCTCTCCGAGCGGTTTTGGCTCAGCGGCTCATTCGCACGATCAATCCGGAATTCCGCGAAACACTCGAGAAACACAGTGAATCCGAACCGAAGTACTTTGCCGGACAACTTGCACTGCCGGAATTCCTGATCGCGACCGAAGCCATCAAGAATCTCATCCTCAACCAGGCTCCGAGTGCCGAGATCATGGCAGCGGCGAAGAAGGAGGGATACCGAACCATGAAGGAGTACGGTGAGGAATTGATCAAACAGAAGAGAACGAACATAGCAGAAGTCGCCAGAGTGACTGCCGTGTAAGCGGAAAGCGGAAGCAATACTTGCAACACCGGAGGCGGTACGACTAGAATACGAAACCAATGCTTCCGCATCACAGACGACGCTTGACGATGGTTGGCTCCAACGAGCCAAGGAGACCTCGTGCCTTCATGAGGCTCATCATTCTCCTGCTGGCGCTCTTTGTCGCGTGGTACCTGATCACGAAAGTGCTCGCACTCTTCGACTACTCGATCGGACGGAAAACTGCGACAACACTCGTCATCCGCTCCGGTTCTGAAAGCGTGCAGGTATCGCTTCAGGGAGGGGAGTTTCAGCGCGCGGAAACGAATTTGCGGTTGTATGCGGGAGACGCGGTCTCGGTTCGGGGAAATGCCGATACGCTCCTGACGTTCTTCGACGGATCACGCGTTCGTTTGGATAGAGACACGGAAGCGGTGATCGAGACGAGCGAAAGCGTGCAGGATGGCGATTCCTCCATAGCCCTCACTCTCCGGTCAGGAAGAATTTGGATCTCGACTCCGACGCAGAAATCCTACTCGGGTGCGATCGTCCGCACGATCTCCACCAAAAACTTCACCGCAGAAATTCCTGCAGCAACACATGCGATGCTGAGTCCCACAGTGGTGACCGTTTTGCGCGCAGCGGGAGCAGGTGTTCTGATGGATATCGTAGGATCGGCCATAGACGATATCATCGTCGGGGAAGGACAGTATCTCGAACTCTCGGATCAGACGAAGACTCTCATCGTAAACGGTGAAGATCCGTACGAGTTCAGGGATCCTCTTACGTCACAGATGCTGAGGGATGACTTCCTCACGAAAAGTTATGCACTCCTGAGCCAAAATATACCGGTACAGAGCGGCAGCGGTGCCTTGGTATCAGCCGATCTGCAGGGAATCGACTTGGTACTCTCGTCTCCGGAGAATCATGCGGATATCAAAACGAAAACAGTGACCGTGAGCGGCAACGTCAGCGCTCGTGTCGCACTCGTGCTCGTGAACGGTCAGAGTGTGCCCATCCAGAAAGACAGAACGTTCTCCGTGGATATGAGTCTCGGCAAGGAAGTGACGTCAATGCTCCACATCGAAGCACAGGACATGCAAGGTATCACGCTCAGTGCGATCGATCGAACGGTCACCAATAGCTATAAGGCAACGGTCGACCCCGTGCGATTCAAGTCACCCGTCGCCTCCGGCGGAACGCTTGCAACCGCACAGAGGGAAGTCGAAATCACCGGAGAGGCTCCGGTCGGGGCCGCTGCGATTGTCATGAACGATTACAAGCTGCAGCTCTTCAAGCCGGGAAGCAGAACATGGAGCTATCTCGCGAGTACGGCACTTGGGAACATGGTCGTTGGAAAGAACACCTATACGGTCACCGTGCTCGACTCGGACGGGAACAAGAGTCCTCCAAGGAGCATTTTCATCATCTTCAATCTCACTGGCCAGACATCGACAGGCGCTACGGTCGCACCTCCGCTGAAGCAGAATCCGCCACTCAATCCGGGGTCGCTTTCGGTCACCGGACCTGCCGCAGGAACGGAGACGACAACGGATCAAAAAGAAGTGATCCTCGAAGGAATGACATCCCAAGAGACCGCCTCGATCTCCGTCAACGGTTATACGCTCTCATTATACCTCGCAGGAAAGACGACGTGGAATTACATCGCTTCGACGGAACTGCAAACGATGAAGCGCGGTCGCAACGTCTACCGCATCGTTGCGCGAAACAAGGATGGTGAGATTCTCGATGTGCTCGAGTACACCATCAACTTCAGGCCGTAAATTCCAGATCGTGTGCTGCGAGAAAATCTGCAAAGCGCTTTGAAGGCGGACACGAGACGGAGACTTTCTTCTTCGAGGACGGTGACAGAAAGCTCAGCTTCCACGCATGCAAACAGAGAAAATCCACCTGCATCGCAGCACTCACTTTCAGAGACACCGTCGTCTGGTATTTCTCATCTCCGAGGATCGGATGTCCGATACTACTGAGATGCACGCGTATCTGATGCGTCCGTCCTGTGTGTAGTTCGCAGGACAGAAGTGCGATGCCCTGTGCCGACGAAAGCGTTCGGTACGTCGTCGCGGCATTCCTCGTTTTGCCGACCTGCACGATCGACATTCTTGTTCGATCTCCGGTGTGCCTGCCGATCGGCGCATCGATCGTCGCAGCCTTTGGAG
This sequence comes from uncultured Candidatus Peribacteria bacterium, assembly GCA_964597665.1. Taxonomy (GTDB): domain Bacteria; phylum Patescibacteriota; class Gracilibacteria; order Peribacterales; family Peribacteraceae; genus SICN01. The sequence continues at coordinate 14,767 of CAZQYX010000014.1, forward strand.
AGGGGACTCCTGCAACGAGTGCCAGATAGAATTTTTCGACCGTGCGCGTTTCGAATTGCTTTTGCAGCGCCATGTGCGCTTTTGGATTCTTGGCAATGAGGAGGCACCCCGTCGTTTCTTTGTCGAGCCGATGGACGAGAACTTCTGACTGGGAGAATGGAAGTTTTCTCTCCCGAAAGAGGAAGCGAATGCCATCCAGAATCGTTGCATCATCTCTCGAAATACCGTTACCGGGGTGTACCGCGATACCGGCAGGCTTGCCGATCACGAGACAGTCATCATCTTCATGGAGCACGGGAAATTGCTGATTGATTCCGGCAACATCGGGGATTTTCGGAGCTGCAGGCAGCATGTACTCGACGCAATCGTTTGCTCTAAGAATCCTCGACGGTCGGATCTCTTTCTTGCCGCTGAGACGGACAAGTCCACCTTCGATCATCTTCTGCGCTGCACTCCGACTTTTGACCGCAGGAATTGTCGCAAGCAGCAAATCGAGACGCATACCGCTGCCGGAAGGGGCTTCGAGCCATTCTGTTTGACGCATACCTCTACTATGCCTCACTCTAGGGAGTAATGACATCCATTGATGAACTTCTTACCCGGGCAGTCAGCGACGTTGTGCCGCGTGCTGTGGCAGAAAGTAAACTGAAAGCAGATCAAAAGCTTCGCATATACTTCGGCATCGACCCCACAGGAACCAAATTACATCTTGGACATTCTGTTCCGCTTCGGAAGATGCGGGCGTTTCAGGATGCAGGCCATCATGTGATTTTGCTCATCGGCAGCTTCACCGCAATGATCGGCGATCCTTCTGGCAGAGACGAAATGCGCCAGGAACTGACAAAAGAAGATGTGCAGAAAAACTTCGAGACGTACATCGAGCAGGCGAAGTTGATTCTGGACATGAAGAAACTGGAAGTGAGGTACAACCACGAGTGGCTGGAGAAACTCTCGTTCAAAGATATTCTCGGACTCACCAGTCACTTCACCGTTCAGCAAATGCTCAAGCGCGACATGTTCGCAAAACGACTGAAAGAAGATAGCCCGATCAGCGTGACCGAGTTTATGTATCCGCTCATGGTCGGCTACGACTCCGTTATGCTTGATGTTGACTGTGAGATCGGCGGCAATGACCAGCTTTTCAATATGCTCGCTGGTCGGACCCTGCAACAGGCCTACAAGAAGCGCGATAAATTCGTCCTCACAACAAAACTCATCGAAGGCACAGACGGGAGGAAGATGAGCAAAACCTACAATAACTGCGTCTACCTGACTGATACTCCGGAGGAGATGTACGGCCGCATTCTCTCGATGCCCGATAACCTCATTCCGCTCTATATGGAGTGCTGTACCGATCTCCCAATGACCGAAGTAAAGGCAGCCGAGAAAGCGCTGAAAGACGGTAAAGAGAACCCGAAGAATCTGAAGATGCGTCTCGCGCGCGAGATCGTGACGATGTACCACAGCGCGAAGGAGGCGACCGCAGCAGAGGAAGCGTTTGAGAATGTCTTCAAGAACAAAGGCGTTCCGGAGGACATGCCTGAGTACAAAGCGAAGAAAGGGGAGTCGCTGATCGATGCACTGCTCAGTAGCGGTTCGGTCACAAGCAAGTCAGATGCGAGGAGACTTATTGAGCAGGGAGGAGTGAAGGTGAATGAAGTCGTCGTGAAATTGGTAGATGCAAAAGCCGAGGCAGGCGTTGTGAAGGTAGGGAAGAGGAAGTTTGTACGGTTTTTTTTATGAAATGGCTAGCGATTTTGAATCGGGTTCTTATGCTAACAGTTTGGTGCATTTTATTTATACCAACATTTGGATCTTTTAATGGAAAATGGCTAGCATTTAGTACGCGCGCAAATTCAGAGGTTGAGTGCTCCAAAGGAATCTGCAAGCAAAATCCCGAGTGGAAAGAAACGAGATTGTACCAAGCCAGAGACAAAAATTTATCTGGTCCAATACCAATAATTCGAAATCTTAAACCTCTGCTCTGTGTTAGAATCTCAGGTACAGGCGCATCATCAATTCAATCATTCAAATACGCCATTATATCTGAAAATCAACCATTTGAATTCGAGAATCAATCAACTATTGATGATGACTGTGTTTCATTTCCTACAACGAGAGAAATCTCAAATATTTTAATTCTAGAAATAAGGCACAACGAAGAAACAGAAATTGAAATCAAAAAAATCCTGAAAGAATCGGCAAAGATAAAGGGGTATAGCGGCACCCATGATGAGTTACTAGAAAAGTTTTCATTTGAAATCATTGCGGAATATCAAATTGATTGGATAGGTCTCATTTTGATGTATTTCATTTCTATAATAACTGGTTACCTTGCTATTGAGTTATTCACCAAAACAATTATTTGGCTTGTGACAGGTATCCACAAAAAATAAATTTCACCTACCCAACCAACCCCCTCAGAACCAGCGCAGCGCTGACAATGATCGCAAGTGAGAGGAGGAATGCTCCGCCGATGCTGCCATAAGCACGGGTCGACATACTGTAGGGGGAATTACAGTCCGCTAAGAACCAAGAAGAGTGCGCCCGCGATGGCGAGAACGAAAAGGAATGCCGGTCCGCCGATACTTGGGTATGCATGAGTACGCATACCTAGGAAGACGAACGGGTGGGGGATTTATTACAAAGTACTGAAATGTTTTGATCAATGCTACTTCCTATCTTTCCTCTGCAAATTAAAGTCACTATCACTCTAAATTATTCACCTTCACTATTTTCCACCCTATAAAAAACTGTATCATCTGGGAATTTGATATTTGGAACCCACAAGGGCTCTCCATCCCATCCTTTTTCTTTACCACCTACCAATCTATACAAAGTCAATACAGCCCCCTCACTAAACTGCATACTGAGCTTCCTGTCATCCGGCGACAATAGCGTTCCGGTACCCATTCCTATATCACGGTCTTTTCGTACAATTAGAATCCCTTTTCTGGTTGGCAATTCAGAATTCAGCGATTCTAAACAACTAACATAAGTCTCCTTGTTCCAGTCGTTCTTGTTCTTGATATACAAGTGATCAATAATATTGATTAATGTAGGAACAGATACGAATGAATAGTCCTTTTCTGTGTAAGACAAGAGCAATTCATCGAGCGCCTTCGTATTTTTTGCCTCGGGAAAATCAGGAAAATAATTTGCTCCTCCTACAACTAGATTCAGATTCTTTCGTTCCAAGACGTTTGCTCTCGTCGGCTTAATACCAGATGGATAGAGAAGACTGATATCCTCAATACCATACTTCTCTATACGTTTTATAAGTGCAGTATTGGCTTTACTCAAATCAGTGAATAATTTTAAGAGCAAAGGCGGGATGAAAATTCTCATCAAACTAGGGTCTCTGTCGTAACCAAACATCCTACAATGCTGCCAGAATGTGTCTGCTTGGGGTGCTTTGGACTTTCGACAATAGTAAACCGTCTGCAGCATAGGGAAAGTTACACCCCTTCCAAGGCTATTCCCACCAACGATAATGTTTAGACCGTCACCGATGTCTATGTCTTGGTTACTATTCGAATTCATAACGTAAATTGAAATACGTTGCTCGTCCAAAATTTCAGTCACAGCTTGCTTAATTAGCTCGAAATTTTTTATATTTGGTTTCGTAATCTGCAAGTCGTCCCATGCCTTCTGCAATAGAGGAATGATTTCAGCATCCGCTTTACCGAAAATCATCGAGTTCAGACACTCTCCTATTTTATTAGCAACTGCTTCATGATCTTTGATTTTTACACTTGGATGGATGAGAAAATTGCATACCTTACCTCCTTCGATAGTAATATGGGCACTCGCAACCAAGAAGAAAAGCAACGAATCTCTTAGGCCTTCCGCTATGTATTCATCCTCTTTTCGTAAACCATCCAGTTCGTCTTCATCCGTCAGTCTTATTACATAGGAACGAGGTTCGCTGTAAAAAAAATCTCCACCTAAATAATCTCTGCCGGGAGGAAAATAATGGACAAAACTTGGCTTCCAACCGGATTCTTTTGTTTGCAACAAAATAGATTGAGGAGTAGCAGTTACCTGTAAAAAGATACTGCTATTTGCAAGATGCTTGATATCATCCAAATGTTGATTGATTGTACTAATTTCGGCCTGATTAATTTTCGTGTTCAAACTGGCCGCATCGCCTTCATCATCAATAATGAATAAAGGTTTTCCTCTGCAGCATTGAGAGGAAGCAATATTGTTCTTCCATGTTTTTAGTACATTGGTGTTCTTTTTAAGAACTAGCAAAGTCGGTTGTCTATTCACGATTTCGCTAAATCGAACTTCATCCGTCTCTCCGCATACGTTAAAGTTTCCTAATAATTGTAATGCCCTCTTATATGTTTGTTCCTGAAGCGCAATGTTGTCAGTGGTTAGTAAAATAAAAATCCCAAACCCCTCATCCGCAGCAGCAGAGATGATCCCAAACATCTGGCTAGTTTTCCCACTTTGAACGTTACCAAGTAATAGACCAGTTATATGATCCCTGCAGTCAAAGTGGCGGATGTGCTTTGGTACAACAATATCAACGGTAGAGCGTACAGATGGAGCAGTACCAGGAGCATGCTGTTCCAGTAGTTGCAAATAGTTTTCAAGATGAGATGTAATTGTAGCCATTATAATCCAGGCAAAGAAAAATCAAGCAACCACACGCCGTCAACTAGCGATTTAATTAATTTAAAGCTGTTACGACCATAATTACTTAACACGTTTTCTGTTACCTGTTCTCCTACTTTCAATACATTATAATTCTCCAATCGACCTTTAATCCATTTACCAAGTATTTTTAGATCATCTTGTGACCTGAAATTTTTGCTATAGTCTCCACTCGTTTTGCAAGTGAATGACCATCCATCGTCAGTCACAACACGAAAAATATTATTGCCATTCTCTTCTTTTGGATATTCTGCATTATCAGTAATTTCTTTGGGCACAATCAATTCAACTTCATACCAATGTCGAGGCTTAGTAAATCCCGTAGCCTTATTCTCTCTTCCTTTGCCAAAATATGCATTTAGATTGCTTCTTGGGGCATCTCCGGACGACTTCAGGGGTATATCAAAAACTGTTGGATGCTGACCTGCAAAAAGTCCTTGTACTTCTTCTACGCTTACTTTTTTAGCCCCCTGTATGTCTTGCAACAACGGATTATTTTCAATAAAGGAAGTAGGATTCCAATCGGAAAAGGGGCTTGAAATAGAAACGAATGATTGCCGAATAAAAGTATCAACCCCTTCAGAGAATTCTTCATCATCAATGAATACATCTGCTTCGTAACTCGAGTGATTATTTGAAATACCACTGAGATTTGATGAGCCAACAATGCTGCCCAAAAATTTCCCACTACGCTTGAATGAGTACAACTTTCCGTGAAATTTAAGCACGGTTGCAATTCTTACCCCCTGCATTCCTTTTGACTGTAAAAAACAGTCTAGATAATTCACTGCATCATATTGTGGCTTGGTAATACCATCAAAATAATGCATGCCGATTAGAAGTTCTAGATTAGTTTTCTCATTAATTTCTATAATCTTCTTTAGTTCGGTTATAGAATCTGTACTAATATACCCCGTTGCGATTTTCAAGGAGTCACAATTTACTAGAGCTGTCTCAAAACAATCAGCGAAGGTTCGATTGCATGTTCTCAGAGGCAGAAGATTTGAAAGTAACAATTCCATTGAAACATATAGGAATGATTAAACAAGTACCCCTCCTACCTTCGGACGATCATAATTCAGTCTTTGAGTTATAGACATATTGATAAGCACAGCGTGCAATTGTTCCAAATCAACAATCTGATATTTCCCATGAAACAACGGCATCAAAGATTTTGCTACTTCCCATACTCCGCGAGGAGGCACTGCATTTCCAATCTGCTTGCGTACCTCCATTACAGAACCCTCAAATATAAAATCATCAGGAAAGGTCTGTAAACGAGCCCTTTCTCTGTTTGTAAGAGAACGGGGTTCAGGATAATGGTAACCCCAAGTTCCACCACCTCCCGCAGCAATTATGGTTTTGGATGGTTGTGAGCGGTGAATTCTTCGGTAAACGTGACTAATCATTCCTTTTACGTAAAGAGGATGATCCTCAGGAATGTCTCTAAAGTTACCACCCTCAGAAATCAATTCGAGCATTTTAATCGTCTTAGATGAAATATTCTGCCTTTCATTATTATATGGAACTTTTTCGGCACCTTTCAAAGCTTGTCCAGCTGTAACATATGGCAAGACCCCTCGTGGACCATAAATAGGCTGAGGATGAAAGAATTCGAATTGAGTGTCCATTCTGACTCCTACAATCAGCACACGTTCTCTAAGTTGTGGCACTCCGTATTCTGCGAAATTATAGAGTTGAACCTTTACAAGGTAGCCAGGTGTTATTTCCTCAAAATCCTTGATAATTTGATCAATTGCATTTTTGTTATTCGCGGTTAGTAATCCTTTTACGTTTTCCGCTACGAATGCTTTTGGTTTTTTGGCATCAACAAATTTCAAGAATTGCTTATATAAATTCCCTCTTTTGCCCTTTAACCCCGGCTGCTTCCATATAATAGAAAAATCCTGGCAAGGAAATCCACCTAGTATTAGGTCACAATCGGGTATCTCTGAGCTGTAAGGGTCAATTTTTGTAATGTCCTCGCCACAAATTACATTTCCTAAATTGAGCTTAAAAGTTTTTACAGCATGCTCATCAAAATCATTTGCCCATACCACTTCATAACCTTGCTGATGAAAACCCAAATCCAGACCGCCACACCCAGCAAATAATGAAATTATTTTCGGTTTACTAGATGTAGAATCAGGGAATATTTTCATATAAATTGAAGATATTTTCTTACAGAAAAAATTTATCATAGTTGTGCTTCTTTAGCACTATACAATAGGCTGTATAGATAGAATATGCACACATCAAAAAAGCATCTTCAGATTCATAAAATATAGAAATCACTCCAACCCGTCTCCTTCTCCAATAATCCCTCCCTACATCACCCAAATCCTGAGCATCAGCGCCGGTGCGCCCGTGAGGACCACCGAGAGGAGGAATGCCTTGCCGATACTCGAGTAAGCTTTTTTTGACATTGGACATTATAAACGGGCAGAAAAGGATTTTGTTACACGTGAAACCGTGCAACCCATACCCTGAAGAGTGCACTGCAGCCTTCGGATGCTTGAAACGGAGGAGGGGAGTACCACGTGCAGGCTGCTTGGATCCGGGGAACTCATCACCCAGGAAAGTACGGAATCGCTGCTCCCAGAGCCATCCAAACTGAAATTAAGCTCACGGCAGTCGACGAGAAGCCTGCGGCTTTCGTGTGTTCTTGCTGCGGTGAATGACGGACTGAGTGAAGTCATGCCATAAGTGTACGCTCGTACACCCTCCCCTGCAAGTGAAAACATTGGACGACTCTCCCCTCCTGACCTGCGATACAATTCCGTTCTATGAAAGACCGTGTACGCATCATCGATTATCTTCGAGTGCTCGCCATTCTCGTGATGATTGCCTACCACCTCGCATACGATCTGAGTACGTTCTATGGATTTCAAATCAATGTCTTCAGTGGTCCCTGGAAGCTTCTGGAGCAAGCCTGTGCAGGACTCTTCCTGATCCTTGTCGGCTGGTCATTTCTGCTCTCGTGGAAACGAACTCCCGTTTGGCAGAAGTACGTGAAGAGGGGAATAGGAATACTGGGGTACGGCATCATCGTGAGTATTGCGACATTCCTGTTTGATCCAACGACGTATGTTCGATTTGGGATCCTGCATCTCATCGGTGTATCGATCATGATGCTTCCTCTCTTTACGAAGCTAGGCAGATGGGTACTTGTTCCTGCATGTATCGTCATTGCACTAGGCTCCCAAATCCCAAGGGGAACCGTAACCTCGTCCTTCGTCCTCCCAATCGGGTTTACGATACCCGGATTTCAATCAGTAGATTACTTCCCTCTACTCCCCTGGTTTGGGATTACTCTCCTCGGTTTGGCGATTGGAAACGCTTACCGGCAAAAAACACCTTCTACAGGAACTCCTGGAAGGCTTTCTACAATCATCGCGGCAGTTTCGAAGCATTCACTCATGATCTACATGCTCCACCAGCCAATACTGCTTATTATGCTTCGAATAATACTTGGAAAGCCTCTCGCTTAAGGAAAAAGTAGGGGATAATAGTAGTATTGTGTGATAATGAATAAATTTTGTCGACCAGCAGTTTTCCACATCTTGTGCAGAAATCGTTTTCAGAATGAAATCAGCGAATAAATCTTGATTATTGAATATCAGATTCAAAATACAGAGATAGGGGAGTAGGAATACCAATATCTTGAAAGACGCACAATGTATCTTGTACATCATTCAATCGATGCCCATTCGAAGACCTTGCCTAATTCTCCTCATCGACCACCGTGATCGATGACCCGATACTCGGCAGTTGGTATGTCCACGGCGGCCAGATGCTTATTTCAACCTTACTGACCTCCGGAAGGTTCTTGATGATCCTCTTCGCCTCGGAAATATCCTTTCCACTCACATTGTCTCGAATGTACTTCGCAAACTTCGCTCCCACCGGCGTAAGCGGATTTAGGACATAGCTTTCGGAGTAGGTCAAATCAGCCGTGATCTTCACCCATAGGAGGTCGTCATCCCACGGCGGAATGACATAGAGGTCCATATTCTCTTTAGAGAGAGACGAAGGGAGAATGGTCTTATCGGAAGGCACTCGCCCACTCGCCTCTTCCTTGAGAATCCCAAGAAGCTGGTCCTCATCGTAGAGAACGACGGTGTAATCCACGCCACCCGACACCGGAATCGAGCTGATGTTCTGGCCAATAAACGACTCGGAGAGCTGAAAATTGCTGTAGACGATCTTGGTGAGATCATCCCTTTTGAGCTGCACGAAATTCGTTCCGTTGAGGTTGTTATCGCCGATGCGCTCGTCTTCCACCTGTTGCCTCGCCACCATCAGAAGCTCCTGTTCCAGTCTCTGCTTCGCGCCGGGATGCTGCGGTGAACCGAGAATATCTTCCTTCGACAAAGTATTCACGTACGAGGTAGTCCCTCCCTGAGCCGGTTTCTCATTACGGGCGTACACGAGAGAACGCTCCTTCTCGGAGAGACCGAGGAAATCCCATTTCACGCCTGCAGGCACATTGCCACGCTCACCGAGAACTTCTCCGTACTGATCGATGGGGTCTGCAACAGCTTTGGCTTCAAGACGTGTATGCGGAGGCAACATCAGCTCTTCTTGCAGGCGGAAGCGCATGCCTGCCTGATTCACGATGCGTGTGCCTTTGCGAAGGGAATACGGCTCGTCCGCGTCATTGAAAACCTGCACGGCCATCGAAGCATTTGTTCCGGTAAAGTTTTTGCTGATCTGGTCATACGTAATCGTACGATCGATATGAACGGTGAGACGCCTGAGCGGAAGCGATTTCACTCGATCCTCGGGTACCGGAAGCAAAGCCCCGGACTCGACGAGGTAGACGTTTGTCGTGAAGGTCTCCGTCTCCTGATTGGACCAGATGCGAATGGTCGCAGACGGTAGAAAGCGGAAGAAAACATACCCGAACGATACGATACTCAAAAAGAGCAACGTCCAGATGCGGACTTTCGGAAGAGACAGGAGACCGACCATCTGGAGTCTGGTGCGGATGTCGCGTCGCCATGAGACGGGACTGAACGCACGAACGGCTTCGGGCAGCGATGGATGACCGCGAAGGAGGATCGAGAGTTCCTTCAGGCTCTCGATGCATTGCCAACCGCTCCCCTGCGCAATGGCAACGACGCGTGCGTCCTTCGTGGCGAGCACAAGACGCCTATCCGGATTGAGGGCACGGGACTCCGAGAAAACCTTGGAAAGCGCTTCATCGGCGAGAGAAGCAAAACTCGTCAGGCTGACGATCAGGAAGAACGGTCCCACCGATTTTCGCACCGCGATGAGGAGAGCTTTTGTCGAAGACTTCTCACTGAGAACGAATACGGTCAGCGGTGATGTCTCCTTCGACGCGGACATGGTGAAGAGTATGCCTGCAGGAGCGAAAAATCCAAATTCCAAAACATAAAATCCAAGTCGCACTCCTGGAATTTGGTTTTTGATTTTTGGAATTTACTTCTCCAGCGCCTTCAGCGAGGCAAACCGCTTGCCTGCGATGAACTCGAGCATCGCTCCTCCACCCATACTAACAAATGTGTACGCGGAGAGCGCATACTTGTACCGGAGATGGAAATCGATGGTATCCCCTCCTCCAATGATGCTCACGGCACCCTTCTTCGTTGCACGCACGATCGACTCTGCGATGCGCTTGCTTGCATGCGAGAATCGATTGAATTCGTAGACCCCGAGAGGTCCGTTCCAAACGATCATCTTCGATTCCTCGATGAGTTCGCAGTAGCGCTTCACCGTCACTTTGCCGATATCGAAGATGCACATGTCGCCTTCGATATCCTCCACAGGAAGGTCGAGCTTCGTCGCTTTCTCGGTGAGCTCGCTCGCAACAACAGCATCCGGAGGCACGTGAATCTTGGCACGTTTCGGTTTCTGACTCTCAAGCATCAGTTCCTGTGCCTGTTCGATTCCCGCTTCATCATATTTTGAGGCCCCGACCGAGAAACCGCGTGCTGCGATAAATGTATTCGCGATACAACCTCCAACCAAAATGTGATCTCCTTTCTTCAGAAAGTGCTCGATCACCGGCACTTTTGTCTCCATCTTGGCGCCTGCGACGATGAGCGTGAGCGGACGCTTTGGATTCTTGATGACGGCACTCAAATGCTTCACTTCCTGCTCAAGCGAGAATCCCATGAACGCAGGCAGCATCTTCGCAAGTGCGAGCATGCTTGCGTGTTCGCGGTGACAGTTCGTAAAGGCATCGTTGACGTAGAGATCGCCAAGTTTTTTGAGCTGCTTTGCAAAAGCCTTATCGTTCTTTTTTTCCTCAGGATGGAAACGGAGATTCTCAAGCAGAACGACTTCACCAGACTTTGCTTTGGCGACGGCTTTCTCGGCTTTCGGACCGATGCAATCGTCTGCGAAGTGCACGGTCGTCTTCAGGAGTTTTTTGAGGACAGTGACAATCGGCTTCTGGCTGAACTGTGCTTCGGGACCGTTTTTCGGCCGTCCCTGATGAGCCATGAGAATGAGGATCCCCCCACCCTTCAGAACGTACTTCATCGACTTCTCGATGGCTTTCACACGCGAAATATCCGTGACCTTCCCGTTCTTCATCGGCAAGTCGAACCCCGCTCGCATCAACACTCTCTTTCCTTTGACTCTTGCCTGATCGAGTGTGCGATAGGTCGGCATGGAGAAAGTCTAAGATTGGAAGAAGGAAAGAGCAAGAAAATCGAAGACGAGACGATTATTTTTTAGGCTTTTTTATTTCCGTTCCGGAAACCTTCAATAGACCTGCATTAAAAGCAAAGGCCATGACAAAAGCGGCTGGATTATTATTTTTTTCAAGGTATGCCAACTCTGCGGGAGTTGCCGAACAAGGACGATCGGAAAACAGGGAAGCATTATTCTGCTGATATACCCACTTTCCCTGACTATTTAAAAGCTCAGCCATGCAACGATTGTATCATGCAATAAACCATATCTTCATCCTCTCCTCGTCATCACCACAGAAGAAGCCAGCGAGCACTCCCCCTTCGTTGCTCACCGTATCGACACTCCCCTTCTCTTTCGCAGACAAATCAAGACAATCAAGCAGCGGTGCAATCAACATGTGAAATTCAGGCGCGACAACGTATCCCCTCCTCTCAAGCAGAAACATCTCGGAAAGGCGAAGTTCGAGATCTTCTTTCGTTTTCGTACGATAAAAATCGAAAAATGCATCGATGCCGTGCTTCTTGAAAAGCTCATTCCACTTCGTTCGAGCCTGAGAAGTGCACGAAGGTCCGATGAGGCCGCAGACGATCTTTCGCATGGTATGATTCTAGCGATGATTCCAACGGTCACCATCGTGTTTCTTGTGACGATCTGCGCCTACGCGCTGACGCTGAAGATTTTTCCGATGCTCGGGCTCCTCGATTTTCCGGAGCGTTACGGGCTTCGTCGAAACAGACTCCCCTACCCTGCAGGCATTATTGCTGTCATCGTATTCATGACGACGGCGCTTCTTATTCTTCCCGTTGGTCAGAAAGAAATCGGGATGCTTCTTGGCATTTCGCTCCTTGCATTTACCTGCTTCATCGACGACCGCACTCCCCTCCCCTCGTGGCTTCGCCTACTGATACAGGTCTTCATCGTGACGATGATCTTCGCGACGGGATCGAGGATTTATACGATCACAAATCCTCTCGGCGGATTTCTGAAGCTCGACACACTCACAGTGAGCACCGGTCTCTTCGGATCTCTCCCGATCCTCAGCGGCCTCTTCACCATCGGCTGGCTGCTGCTAACCATCAACGCGCTCAACTGGTTTGACGGCATCAGCGGGCAAGTGAGCGTGATTGCAACAATCGGTTTTCTGATGCTCGGCTGTCTCTCACTTTTCCGCAATGGTGAGCCCGATATAGCCGTACTCTCGTTCTCACTTGCAGCAATCGCAGGTGCCGGAATTCTCTTCGATTTCCCTCCGGCAAAGATGTTAATCGGTGACACGGGATCGATGTTCTTCGGTCTGATGCTCGGACTGCTTGGTGTCTATCACGGCGGAAAAGTAGCAACGGTTTTTCTCGCACTTGGGATCCCTCTCATTGACGCGATTTTTGTGATCATTCGAAGAATGATGAAGGGTCACTCCCCTTTCAGAGGCGGACGCGATCATCTGCATCATTTGCTTCTCGATCGAGGGTGGTCGGAACGAAGCGTCGTTTTTCTTACGGCAATGATTGGGGCACTCTTCGGCGGAAGCGCACTGTTTCTATCGACAGCACAGAAAGGAGTTTCTGGTGCAATCTTATTGATAGTGATGACACTATTGCATCTTTGGATCAAAAATAATCATCACTATGAAACAGATAAGGTTGTTAAACGCAATCGGCAGGATTAGCATAATGTCATGCTTAGGATTCATACTTCTGATGCAGAAACTGCCACAAAAGGTAATTTCGGAATCACCATTGCCGGTGGTGTGATGACCGTACCTATGGACATCGCCGCAATTACTGAAAACAGTGGTCTACAATATGGCGAGGATCTCTTTTTTGTACTGCAAAACCTACCTACGGCTGTGGCAAAAACATTGTGCTGGGAAATCAATGAAGTAGAACAAGCTGCTGCGATACTAAAAATGCAGTTGCAAGGGATTGTGAATCCAGCCTATCTTGCTCACCCGAACGATCATCCCCAATTTCCACTGGAGGCCCTTCATCCAGGAACGCCAGCAGAGGGAAAATCTTCATCCGAAGGAAGGTAATCGTATTGGAATTTGAATTCTGTCTTTTGGAATTTCGTCTTGTTATCGAACCGGCACCATCGGAGTACTCCTCGTCTCAAACGCACCTCTTGTAATGATGAAGACCGGCTTACTCTGATTTCTCGCAAGAACATTCAGCGTTGCAACCCCGTTCACAAAATCCAGAGAGGAAAGTTCCGCCGGACGTATCTCGGCATCGCCGAAATCCGACAGGACATACAGACGACCGGAGAACGATGGTGAACGTACGAGATTTCCCTGCGCGTCCACTGCGGAAATCCTTATTTTCTGCCACGTTCGCGTCAGTTGTCCCGAGTGCTCAATCGAGAGAGTATGAACATCGGTATTCAGACTGCTGCTGATGGGAACAGCTGACGGTTCGTCGATCGACGCCGTTTTAATGACATCGGAAACAGCAGGCGGAAGAGAAGAATCCTGAGACAAGGCGGGAAGGATTGCAACGGGTGAAACCGAAGGTGTCTTCAGGCCCGCCTTGGCAATACGCGAGCGAAGTCTCGCTGCTCTCATTTGCTTCAAGCCAAGAGATGGAGACAGAGCAACATCGACGGTGGCGACAACAGGAGGCTGAGATTTGCTGTCAGGCAAAGAGGCGACAATGCTTGGAGCCGGCTTCTGCGTGTAATCAGCGTACTGCTGAACAAAAGCCATCGGATTCAAGGTAAATTCATCCAGCCTGCTCTGGAACCTCGTACTGTCCACTGCCTGCACGTACGTAAGACCGTGCTGAGCCGCCTCACCGCTTGTGAACGGCCAGTACGGATGATAGGGGGCGCTGTCTTTATCGACCTCAAAATACAGATGGTATCCGGTCGGACCGAACACGAGCCCCGTGTTGCCGACGGTGCCGATTTGCTGTCCCTTATGAACAACTTCACCTTCACGCACAATCACCGAGTCCATGTGCGCATACGACGATCTGAGTGTCGTGGTACCGCCGCCATCCGGCACATTGGGGTGCTTGATCATCACGAAATGACCGAAGCCTGTCGAACCCATGCTGACTCTTTCGATAACTCCGTTTGCTATCGACTGAATGGGAGTTCCGCGCGGTGCATCGATATCCACGCCTGCATGACTGCCGCTTGGGGAATTATATCCTCCTTTCCAGAGGGTGGAATACACCTGCTCCGCAAAAGCAGAAGCAGTGCCACTACTAAGAGAAGACTGATCGTACGGTGGGAGCGGAAGCAAAACGTTCTCAGGAACCTGGCTGAAGGTATGGAGCTTCTTGCTGCCGCCGTACTTCGCCCACTCTGAGTACTCCGGAATTTTTGCAATCGGCGGAACCGTACCCACGAAAGCAATGAACTGGTCGTCCTCCTTGCCGAGGACCGATCTCCAGAATGAATACACGCCATGCTGCCCGACCATGTTCCCGATCACGAATGCGAAAAGCGAGAGTGATGCAATCAGAAAAGACAGACGCTGACGCGCAACCTGGAGCACAGTCGGCTTTTTCAGTTTGTAGACGGACCGTACTCGGAAACCGAGACGTGAAGGGTGAGGACTCATGATGATAGGATGTGTGTGGTTCTGGTACTTTCTCTGATACTATTATAGTATTAATGAATAAAAATGTCAACGTTCTCTGATTGCACTCTAACGGCTTCCAGCAGCGCTGAAACGAGAGTTTCAGGCAGACAATTGGCCCTCACGCTCTACAGGACGAATGTGAACATTCTCCTGACCGGCGAATTGGGTGCTGGGAAAACGACATTTGCGCAGGGATTCGCCTCCGGACTAGGAGTGGAAGACCGGGTCGTCAGTCCTACCTATGCCTTAGAACAACGGTACCAAAAATTCACGCATATTGACCTGTACCGATTGACGGAGCAGCAGGCCAAAACCTTCCTCGCGCAATCTGAAGGAGCCGAAGGAATAAGGCTCATCGAATGGGCGGATCGAACGGACCTCAAGACTGCAGGAGAGTGCGTCCATGTGCATATTGATGACGAAGACGGGACACGAAAAATCCGCATCCGCTTCCTGGATGAACCGGTACCGGAGGATACAGAAATCGACGAATGGATTCATGCTGTGCGTATGCCGAAGCACATACAGGAGCACAGCAGAAAGGTGGCCGAAGTCGCGGATAGATTCGCGAAGTTTCTCGTCGAATCGAGGGGCATCGTGCTTCGTCCGCAAGCACTGCATGCGGCTGCAAGAGTCCATGATCTCCTTCGGTTCGTCGACTTCAAGACATGGGACGGTGATGAAGTGTACGAAAAAACTCCGGATGAAATTCAGAAAATCTGGAGTGCTCTGAAAGATCGTTACGGAATGCCTCACGAAGAAGCTGCGGGCAAATTCTTAGAAGAGCGAGGGTACGGTGCCATCGGTCAGATCGTCCGCTGTCATCGCGGTATGGACAAGGAAGGTTCTGTTTTGGCGCGGACAATCGAAGAGAAAGTTTTAGCCTACTCAGACAAGCGCGTTGCTTTCGACAGAGCAGTCACGCTGAATGAACGCTTTGAGGACTTTGTTCGCCGCTACGGAAATGGACGAGCGAGCGACCATCACACTCTATGGCTGTCCACCATGAAAACAATCGAAACAGAATTGTTTCCGGAGGGACCGCCGACGTTATAGCTTTAATGTGAGTTCCCTCGCAAATACCTCCATCAGATCTGCACCTCTGGCATGGTAGAACGGAACGGAACCGAGGAGGAGAAGCAGACAGATACCGATCGCGAGAAGCGAGTAGCGGTGTGACTTGAGGAGCGGAAGCTTGATATCAATATGTGGTGTGTAGAGATACTGCTGCACGCTGACGGCAACAACGAGCATGTGCTCGACAATGTAGATCTTCGGAAGAATGGTGCCGAATGCCTCGACCAACGTAAGACTGGAACGGAAAACGCCGCTGACCATCGAAAGAGCCAGATCGTGACTCAGGTAGACACCGAAGGTAAGGGACACAGAGAAGAACGCAACGTCGACGATGCTCTCGAGAATCATCGCCTTGATCGTCATCGGAATGCTGTAGTGGAAAAAATCTCGATACTTCACGAAGTCGAGCATCATGTGAAGGGCAATCAGGATTGCGAAGTACCCGAGGCTGAACACTGCCGCAACAAGGAACGTCGTCACAAGATACGCCGCATGGAACGCGGGGATATCGTCATGCTCGTGAGCGAAGAGCCGGAGGCGGCGGGTGAGGGTGTGCATAAAATTATCAGTAAAGTCTGACTACCTCTGTTCGAAGAGCTCTTCTTTTATGCCTTTCTGCACTCCAAATGCAATATATTCATTCAGCTCCCGATTCGCATGAACGATGGCCTCAGCTTTCGTGAGCTTATTCGTGAGCTCCCGGTAGGCTGCAAGATATCCATCCTGATCACCAGCCTCAAGATAGGTCTTGGCTTCTTCCATTGCGGTCAATGCTTCCTCGATACCGACAATCACCTCTGGATTCTTCTCACGGATTCCTAGCCTCTCATTTTTCCCTTTCCGGAAGAAAATCTTCTCGGCGAGAGTCATGATCTCCATCGCTTTTATATCGAGCCTCTGGACTGCGTTCGTCTTCTGATTTTCCTTCCTCTTCTCCAGGCTCGTGTCATTCAGCGATGCCGGTACTGCAAGAACAAACTTTTTGAGTGCTACAAGATAAGTGTTCCTGCGACTCCATTCCAAGTCATCATAGACAATTTCCATCGGTGTTTTTCCTTCCTTCGGGGGAAGTAGACTGATCGATGCATCCCTGATCTTCTGGAAGCCTTCTGCCTGTTCTGTCACTTTGGTGACTGCGTTATCGTATGCAAGAAATTTATCTTCAAAAGTGGGAGGGGTTGTACCCACAAATTTCAACTCCGGAACTGTGATACCGTCATCTTTACCTTCTGCTCCTGCGCCTTCTTTTACTTCCTTCACGCAGGCTTGCAAAGCCTTTGCCAGTGGCGAATCTTTTCCCAGTCCCTGCACAAGAACGTCGACTTTCTTTTCGCCCTCCGCAGCGTCTATCTCCTTCTCGATCCTCTGCCTTTCCATGAAGGCAACATCATCACCAAGTCTATCGGAAGCCAATTCGATTTCTTTGATCATCTCTTTCGGCTTCTTATTCAACTCACCAACCATGATATTAAATGGAGTTTTCGAGCCAAAATGATCGTACGAATTCGATGCTGCCTCTCTGAAAGCAGGAAGCCCGTTATACTCATCCCTAATTTTTGAGACTCTTTCCAGCTGAGCTAAATTTTGCTCCTCAGTAAGGAATACTCCACGAGATGGTCCCCACGTATCGATCGCAGCATTCAATTGAGCCAATCTCTGACCCGCCTCCTCGTAATCTGGAGCAAGGTTCGCATTATCCGTAGTCTGCGGTGTGTGTTCCCATGTTTTCTTGGGGATTTCTGCCTCATCTGCAAGATCCTTCTGCTTCTGCACCTCCTGAGTAGAAGGAGGTCTTACCTCCTTTACAACGTCCTTTTTCTTCTCCGCCTCCTCTTCGTCTTTGTCCTTCGGAACCATTTTCGGCTTCGCAGGTGGAAGGGTACCATCGATCTTCGTAATCGGAGCCTGCACCGTGCTGATTGAAATCCTCGGCTCTTTTGCCGCTGGATCGTTGTAGTCCACTACGACCGTATCCTGCACCTCCCCCACAGGAATCTTCCATTCGTATTCACCTGATGCATTAAGAGTTCCATTTTTCCAATAGTTGCCGCTACGGAGATTCGGTTTGAATTTTCCTTTCGGATCGCGAACGGTCACGGTCACCGTATCACCCGTTCTTTCAACATTGTTTGTAAACTTATGTGCAAGAACAGGATCGAGTTCATTCGAAAATTTTGCGATTGCATCCAAAGCAGCCCGCTGATGCTCAGCATATTTCTCGTCACCTTTGTTGCTTCTATCGATTTCTGTTTGAATCTCGCTTCTGCGCGTCCATACATGGACCTCCCATTGATTCGCACGTTTTGTGCCCATCTTTCCTGTCCTTGATTCCAATTCCTTAATCTTTATTGCAAGTTTTTCACTCGCTTCATTGATTTCTGAACTTCGATCATTGGGATCAACTTCCAGTGCTTCGGAACTCGCTGGAAAGATCTCTTTTTGCATTTGCTCATATCCGATCAAACGCTGTTCTGCGAAAGAGAAATTGTTCATAAGAGCGAAAAGGAAATTTGTATTGAGTACATTATACATCATTTTAGTATTTTACACAAGGTACAGACTGAGAACCTTCACTTCATCCGATACAAGTCTCTCTTGCCGGTATATCCGATCGGAAAATAATCCTGATCGACTTTTGCGTCTTTGAAATTATGAGGGTACTGGTAGTCTTTTCCGTAGCCGTGCTTCTCGGCCATGGCTTTGACGGGCGCATTCCGAAGATGCATCGGCACTTCGAGTGATGAAGACGATTCGACTGCCGCCTTTGCTTCCATCATCGCGATTTTCACGGCATCGTTCTTCTTCGCTCCTGCAAGGTACGTGCAGGCTTGCGAGAGAAAGTACTCTCCCTCGGGAAGTCCGACTTTGGTAAAAACATCCCATGCTAAGGTCACGAGTTGCAGAGCATTCGGATCTGCATTGCCAATATCCTCACTCGCAAAGATCGCCATACGGCGGAAGATGAAATTCGGATCCTCGCCCGACGCAAGCATCTTGTGCATCCAAAGAAGCGCGGCACTCGGATCACTTCCCCGAAGTGTTTTGATGAATGCGGAAATCGTATCGTAGTGATCCTCGCCTTTCTTGTCAAAACGCATGCTTCGCTGCTTCAGGAGCTTCTCGGCATCTTCCCGCGTAATCTTCGTTCCGATCATGAGCACCGCAAGTTCGAGAAGATTCAGAGCAATGCGCGCATCGCCATTACTCATCTCGGCCACTTTTTTGATTGCATCCGGATGCATCTGGATCTTGCCATCTAAACCGTCTTTGCTTTTCAGTGCACGTGTCAGAATTTTCTCAAGAGACTCAACAGAATGCGGTTTCAGCAAATACACTTGTGACCGTGAAATAAGCGCGCTGTTCACGGAGAAATAGGGATTTTCCGTGGTCGCTCCTATCAGAATGATCACGCCGCTTTCGACCGACGGAAGAAGCGCATCCTGCTGCGACTTGTTGAACCGGTGAATCTCATCGATGAAGAGAACGGTTCTCTGTTTCAGAGAAGCCTTGAGACTCGCCGCTTGCACGCACACTTCCTTGATATCTTTCACGCCGCTCGTTACAGCATTCAGCGCAATAAATTGGGCCTTCGTCGCCTCCGCAATAATTTTTGCGAGGGTTGTCTTTCCGGTACCCGGAGGGCCGGCAAAAATCACCGAAGACAGAATGTCCCGTTCGATCGCTTTTCGAAGCGGTGTCCCCTGTCCCACGATGTCTTCCTGACCGGCAAAATCATCAAGACTTTTAGGGCGGAGACGGTAGGCAAGAGGAGCATCGTGCATGAGGGACGTATTGTAGCACTGAAAAGCCTTCCCCGTACCGAGGGGAAGGCGATGACGCTGCGAAAAATCTATCGCAGCGTCGGTCTCGCCGAGGTCCGGTGTTCACCGGCACCCGGCCCATCTCCGTCCCCTGACTTCAGGGGTGCAGATGGCTTTCTCGCCGGAGGCTTCCTCTTTCGAGGACCTTTCTTGGCCATGGCAAGACTCCTTTCTAGACTGATGAAAATCAGTCAAATGTATCATGAATATATTTTATAATCTGTCAAGTTTTTGACTGACCGGAACGTTTTGAAGAAATCGAATCCTCCAAGGCTCTCAGAATACCAACCTGAGCATCTGCAACACGTGACTGAAAATCGGGATCTCCCCAGACATCACGTTCCTCGTGCCAGAGATGCATCAGCTCTATCGCTGCTGCCCCTAAGCGACCCTGCTCCCAAAGATCGAGTGCAAGATAGTAGCGCGCATGAGGATGATGCGAATTCGACTTCAGCGCAGCGCGGAAATATCGCTCCGCACGATCGTTATCTCCGATGGAAGACCAATGCATGCCGACACGGCACAGGAGATCGGGGTGCTCGGGCTCGATCGAGAGACCGAGCTCGTACGCACACAGTGCTTCATCCCTATTACCCTGTCTTTCAAAAACGATACCGACGTTCAGAAGAGATCCGGCTGCGAATGCCTGATCGGGAGTCGTCACCAGAAGATCCTGACAGAGATTCATTCTCTCTGCGTCTTCATGGTGGATGTGAACGGGGATTGCTTCGTACATCCCCTTCGCCTCGGACGGCGATCGGCAGTTGAAAAACTGTTCAAGATGCTTGCGCTCACGAGGATCCTCGACGACATCGAGTGGAAAACTCTGCAGACATTTCCCGAGTGCCTGATCGATGATCACAAACGTGCCGTCACTCAGACAAAAAAGAAGCTGCCCGTGCACGGAGGCCTGGTGCGTCCCGTAGTGATTTGCATGACAATAGGCAATCTGCCCGTACGGAATACCGCACTCGATCGCCAGTGCGGTCGTGAGCCATTCGGTCGTAAAACAATTAAGCCGACGCTGCTCGATCGCATATTTCGGTGTGCCGGCGAGATGCGCATGCCGATGAGCTTCGTTTTTATCGATGTCCTCTGTTCCGTACGGAAAACGTGTGACCTCGGCATAAATGCGTCCGAGAACAGACCGTTCGTATGCTGCGAGCGCATCCCATTGGCAGAGCTCCCGAAGTTCGCTCATGTACTTCCGTGTTTCTTCGGGCTTGAGCATTGCGAGAATCCGCTCGCGCTGTTCGCTCGTATTCTCTTTGAGGAACACATCCGCCTTGTGCCATATCTGCTGATCCGATTCGCTGAGGTACGGAAGAAAGGAAGGAGACTGTGCGTCAACAGATTTTTTCTTCGATTTCGCTTCCTTCTCTGCACGATTTCCAATGATCTTGAATGATGAAAGCCACGCCGCATACTGATCGCGCATCGTCATCCCTTCCATCCGGAGAAGCGTCCTATTTCCCTGCCGAACAATGGAGTCGGCAAGTCCCGCTTGCATCGCACGTCCTTGATTCGAGAGTAAAAGAAGGAGCTGTGATCTCGCTTCTTCGCTCCGCAGAAATATCCGCATGCATCCATCGAGAATCCTCTCAAAAGATTGAAATTTATGCTTGGAAATACGCCGTACTCCCGCAACACCAACACTGCTTCCAAGAGCCGCAGTGAGTACAGAGAGCTTGTCTTTCCCCGCGACCAATTCTCCTTCGACCACGAGAGAACCATCATCGTTTTCGACGAGTTCCGAACCAAAACCGGAATCCCTCAATTGGGAACGGAGCCTGTTGAGAATCAAATTTTCCTCAAGTCCATATCGCTCCTGTATCATTCGATACACGAGAGGCAGATAGTCGAAAAGGCAATGCTTCGCATGCCCCACCAATCCTGTGCGGTCGCCCCCGATGCGAAAATCTTGATCGAGTGCCTGTGCATTTTTTACATAGTCCTGCTGCGTCGGCGAACGAGGCATTTCGAGAACGATAGGAGGAGATGAACCGTCATCGCAAAAAACCAGCGCGGAATCCTCTGCTCCAGTTCTCAGTCCCATGTCGGTTGTCATGTTGTTCATCAGTTTTTGCAGCACTGTACCAATAATACGCGCCGGAGTTTCGCGCTTGAATTCCTCAAGACCTTTCACGGAAAATTCCTCAATGATATTGCGCTCTGCATCAGTAAGAGCACGAAATGGCCGTGTTTCTGGAGCAGATTCCATGAGTTCGACAGAATACATATTTATTGTAGATTTGCAATACACCTGAGACGCTGCGTCTCAGCTGCGGGCGGGTTGTAGAGACGCAAAATTTTGCGTCTCTACCGTCGAGCTTCATACACACAAGGATCGCCAATCTTCAACGCGCCAAACGCTTCCAGTCTCTCCTGACACGCACCACATTTTCCGCACGCCTTCTCGCCACCCTTATAGCACGACCACGTGAGTGCGTAATCCACGGGCGGGTCGAGTTGCATACCGATTTCCAGTATTTCGGTTTTCGTCATGCGCTGAAACGGTGCGTAGATCGTAAACGGATTCCAATCCGAAAGCTGGACTGCCAGGCGAAATGCATCGATGAACTCTGCTCTGCAATCGGGATAAATCGCATGATCTCCCGCATGAACTCCGAGCGACAGAAATTGCAATTCATGGCTCTGTCCAAATCCGATCGCAATCGAACTCATGATCATGTTCCTATTTGGTACAACCGTCTGCTTCATGTTCTCGGCTTGATAGTGACCTTCGGGTATTTCAGATCCGCCGCTCAGAAGTGCACTCCTAAACAGAGTCTTCATGAATGGAAGCTCGACACTGTGATAGTCGACTCCCAGTTCTTCGCAATTTTTTTTCGCATACTCCAATTCCTTCGAGTGCTTCTGTCCGTAGTCAAATGACAATGCCTTCATTTTGCACTTTCTATGCTTCACCAAGAAATGAAGCAATGTCACAGAGTCCATTCCGCCGGAAATGATATGCACACCGGCACTACCCTCGGCAGGCAGGAGTGTTGTATCGGTGAAGCCGGAGAGGATAGAATCGATGGTTCTCATACGGCTTCGCAATGTACCTTATACAAACGCTCATCTCTATTTCACTGAACCAAAGTTACGATATTGCTACGCCGCTATTACACACCGCGCTTGCGCCCCCAAAGCATACACTGCATTCGAATGCAGAGCGCGATCCCCTCTTTCTTACACACTTCTGCAATCACAGGCGAGTGCTCCTGCATTTCTTTTGCAGTCGTGCCGAGGACCATAAAGAAACAGCGGTCTCTCGGCAGATGCTGACGCTCGATTTCAGCAAGCGCCTCTCTGCAATGCTGCTCGTTTTCAACGACGTACTTATAGGTCGTCTTCTCGAGATTCTTGAGCTTCACGGAATACACTGAATTGCCGGACATCGCGGTTTTCGGCGAACAGTTGTAACGGTCGATGCGTCGATCGAATTCCGGCTGCGCTAGGATCGTCCCGTTCGTCTCCACTTCATTCTCGAGACTCCGGGAAGAAAATCTCTGTTTCAGATAATCGATCGCGGCGACGATATCTCGCTGCTGCATCATCGGTTCGCCACCGGTCCAGACAATCGTTCTCGTGTGAGGAAACTCATCGAGAAACTTGGAAATGGAATCCATAATCCGTTCGTTCGCTTCATCGCTGTAGTCTTCCTCCCCTTCTTTCCATGTGTACGGCGTATCGCAGAAATTGCATTTTAAATTACACATCCCGAGACGCACGAACACCGCAGGTCTTCCGACCGTCGGTCCTTCACCCTGCAATGTATGGAAGATTTCGGAGATGACCATAGAGAAAAATACAAATGACTTGCCATGAGCCAGTCCATTCGACATTGCTCAGGACAAATCGAATGGTCGGGACGGCGGGGCTCGAACTCGCGGCCTCCTGGTCCCAAACCAGGCGCTCTACCAACTGAGCTACGTCCCGAACGACACACAGAGTAGCGGTTCAGAATACTAATATCCATGCTTCCACGTCGCATCAATCGCAATCCCGCCACGCACGTTGAATCGAACGGTGACCGCCACCGACTTCGGTTTCACGAACTTCAAGAAATCTTTGCCGATATCGACCGCAAGGTGCTCGTGGAAAATGCCGACATCTCGAAACGTTTCAAGATAGAGCTTCATCGATTTCGACTCGACGATGAATGTGTCAGGAACGTACGTAATCTCGATCGTCGCAAAGTCCGGCTGACCCGTGAGAGGGCAAACGCATGTAAATTCTGAACAATGCAGCGTCACTTCCATATTTTTGACTCCGTGACTCGAAAACACTTCGAGCGTACGTGAAGGGAGAGAGGGTTTGCCGAGTTTTGTGAGAGACGAGAGGTCCTGTTTCGTCGTTGGCATAGAAATGAAGAGTGAAACGCATTGTAGCCGAGAACAACAGACGGTGTACAATTGCAACCAAGCGATGTTCGTAAGGAAAACCATCATCGGCGGAGTGACAGTCTTCACATCCCTTCTGATGCCTGTTTTCACGCATGCTCAGACGCTCCGTATCACTCCATCGCTCATCGACTCGGCACGTTCGGTTGAACAAGCACTTGAGGAAAACGAAAGCCATGCGTCGACGTCGATCGAAGGAGAAGGGAAAGTCGTGATGATCACCTACCAAAGCACAAGGCCGCTCGACGTATTCATGGTTCCGCTTCAAGTGCAGGACGAGTACACGCCGACGGATTACATTCGATTCACGCTGCCGCAAACGGACGAAGGCACCGTTGCAATCGACCTTACGGTGTCACCGGGATGGTCCCTCAAGCATCAGAAATGGCTCGTCACGCTTCTTGGGAAAGACAAGGATACCGACGCAGCATTCACCGATATTCAGTTCACAAACGAGGATGCACGCAGCATGTTGAGTATTGCAGCAGGGCACCTTTTCACGGAGGAAGCCTACACACCGAGCAGTTACCATGCACTTCGCGGATACCGAATTCTCGGCTTTTCACTGACAATCATGCTCGGGCTTCTCACGCTCATCACGGTGCTGATCTGCTTCGCTTTTGCGTCAGGAAAACAGTACCGGTCTGCAGTACTACTCACACTCGTAGTTGCAAGTCTCCTGTATCAGGGACGATTTGCAATCGACCTTCTGCGCTTCTCTCTTGAGCACACCAAGGGCTACGCAGAAGGAATCTACGACGAAGCGGGGTCCGTTCATGCAGTCGCCGAAGTCCTCCGCGAACTACGACAGTCTGAAGAAAGCACTCTGGTCTACGTCTGCCGTGACGGCACGAATTTCAAGGAGAAGCTTCTCCGCTACTTCGCGTATCCCATTCGCGTATCGTCTGAATCTGATGCGGCAAAGAATGCAGACTACGCAGTGGTGATGAATAAGTTCAAGTGGGGTTTCGAGACGACCGTCACGAAAGAAACCTCGAACGTTCGACTGAAATGCGGCGACCTCGATCGCACCGCGCAGAGACTGAATACCTTCCCCGGTGGCGAGATCCTGTTCAGTCTGTCTGCCCCCCTCTAATTATTCTATGATCCAAACTCTTCTCTTCTCCGGCATCACCGCCCTCCTGATTCTCGAAGGAGCGCTGCTATCGCGTTTGATTCTCAGAGAAAAGAACACGCTTTTACATCTGTCCCTGGGACTTCCGCTTGCCGCACTCCTGAACGTCTTCATCGTCTTCGACTGGACGATTCTCGGCATTGGCCTGACACCTGTTACGCTGCTCCTCGAGCACGTAGTCATCACTCTCATCCTTGCGGTGTACTCATGGAAAAAGAACAAAATGGCTATTGTAGCGCTACAGGCGGAAAAATCCGCGAGAGGAATGATTGTCCTCGAATGGCTGTGCATGATTCTTCTGGCCGTCATCTTCACTTACAGCTTCATTCACGCAGTGCTCCTCCCGACATTCCAGTATGACAGTGCAACGAATTGGACGATGCGATCTGAAATCTCTTTCGTGGATCAGAAGATCGCCTTCGATACGGACGAATTCCGAGGGATGGCGAAGCCGCAGTATCCGTTCCTCTTCCATGCACTGCAGATTGTGGTGAACCAGGGACAGAATCTCGGCGTAGCCTCGGGCGAAGCCGGAATGGGTCTCGGCGAAGCTCCTCAGAGCGTAGCCGGATGGAATGACCGTGCCGCGAACACCGTGCTGTGGCTTCTGTCACTTTCAAGCTTCATGGCACTTTATCTGATCCTCAGGCGATCTATTGAGAGAGTACGGTCGGTACTGACCGTTACGATGATCCTCGGCATTCCCCTGCTTTCACTCCATCTCGGCCAAGGATATGCGGACATTACGCTCCTCCAAGAACTGCTCCTCTCACTCGTCTGCCTCATGACATGGATACGGGAAAAGAAAGCAGGTTGGCTTCTACTATCCGGACTCTTCGTCACTGCGAGCGTCTGGACGAAATCGGAAGGTTTCCTGATCGGTCTGGTTCCATGGATTCTTGCGGTGGGAGCACTGACTTTCTTTGACCAGGAAAAGAAGAAGGAAACATTTAAAGTCGCTCTCATTCCCATCATTCTTTCAATTACCTGGCCGATTTTTGCGATGCTCAAAGGTCTTCCGCTCACTCCGCACAGTGCCGATACCCTACTCGCATTCCATTCGGAAGGAGTCCAAGAGGCAATGCTCGGACTCTTCGACCGCGGTTCGTTCGGCATTGCATGGTACGTGCTCCTCGTCGCCATACCGTGGATGATCGTCGATCTTCTTCGCCATAAATCAGGCCTCAAGGAATTTGTTCCGCTCGCATGGGGAATGTTTGTCCTTCTCTTCTTCCTCTTCGTCTACCTCTTCACACCAAACGTTCGGTTCCTCCTCAATGCCGAGTCATACTACAGACAGATGATGATCCCGGCTGCGATGCTGATGCTGTGTTGCTGCACATGGTTCGGTAGAGAAAAGTCGCTGTAATCTTCAACTCATAGAAAAATCCAAATTCCAGAAACCAAAATCCAATTGGAATTTGGTATTTAGATTTTGGAATTTTTCACACGCCTCGCATAATCCTCCTGCTGATATTGAGTGCCTGTCTTCAGCTTCTGCATTTCCTGGCGCTTGATCTCCTCTTCGCGGTCCCACTTCACCTTGTTTTGGCACCAGTTGCCGAAGCGCTGCGCTGTGAAGACCATCTTGCCCTTGCTCATGCACCAGTCGATACAGCGATCGACCTCGGCTGACATTCCCTGCACTCTGCCGTAATAGCGGTGAACGGTGAGGTAGAAGTGTTGTGGTTCGCATTTCTTGCACGTCAGGCCTACAAGCTCGCAAGCGTCTTTCGCATGCTGCGATAGAGAGGAAGCCAAATCGAGCTGCGTGCTGGTGAGTTCAATCGGCATACGGGAATCATAGCATTTTCTGTGCCGCCTTTCTCGCCCTCACAACCAGATCGACATTCAGGAGCCCTCCGAATTTCAGATCCGGAATACCGCTCTGACGGAGCCCGAAGAGCTCGCCGGGGCCGCGAATCTTGAGGTCGATCTCCGCAAGCAAAAAGCCTGAATCGTGCTGCTCCATGGCTTTGAGTCGTTCTGAATTCGCCTGCGAAACCGAGGTAGTCAGCAAATAACAATAACTCTGGATATCGCTTCGGCCGACTCGGCCTCTGAATTGATGAAGCTGCGACAGACCAAAACGCTCTGCGCCCTCGATCACAATGATTGTGCTATTCGGGACATCGATCCCTACTTCGATGACAGAAGTAGAAACCAAAATATCGAACTTCCTGTCCTTGAAATCAGCCATCACGGCATTCTTCTCCTCCGAAGACATTTTGCCGTGTAATTTTGCAATACGTCGCTTCGGAAATTCCTTCTGCAGACGCAGTTCTTCGGTCTCGACATTCTTGATCTCCGCCATTTCGTCCGCCTTTGATTCGGAGATGAGAGGACAAATGACGTACGCCTGTCTCCCCTCCCCGATCTGATGATCGATGAAAAGCTCGATCGTACGACGTCCGGATGGTGAAACGACCTTCGTCATTATTTTTTTTCGTTGTCCCGGTTTCTCGAGAAGAACAGAAAGATCATGATCACCGTACGCGGTGAGCGCGAGGGTTCTTGGAATCGGTGTCGCTGTCATCGCGAGGAAGTGAGGGTTACCCTTGTCCTTAAGCTTCTGCCTCTGTGCAACACCGAAGCGATGCTGCTCGTCGACGATCGCAAGACGAAGATCTTGAAACTGCACAGTGTCTTCGATAAGGGCATGAGTCCCAATGACGACATCGATCAAGCCTGATGCAAGCCTGCGACGAATATCTTCCGCTTCCGACTGCGGAATGGAACCGGTAAGTAGTGCAACGCTCGGCGTACGCATGGCCTTGAGATGTTCAGCGTTGATACCGGCCGCGACAAATGCGCTGCTCTGAATGTAGGTATGAAAATTGAGAAGCAAGCGCGTAATCGTAGAGCTGTGCTGCCTCGCAAGGACTTCCGTCGGAACCATAATGGCACACTGACCGTTCCTGCTGAGAACATTTTCGATCACCGCGACCGCGACCAAGGTCTTTCCCGAACCGACGTCCCCTTCAAGCAAGCGTGACATCGGTCGATCTTGCTCCATATCCTTGAGGATTTCGTAGATCGCGACTTTCTGACCGGGGGTTGGCGTGAAGTTGAGCGAAGCGAAGAATGCCTTGATGAGCTCGATATCCATCGGAACCTTTAGCCTCTCCTGCTTCTCGCCCTGCCACTGCTTCTTCCTCTCCAGCGCTTCGACTTGCACGGCATACATTTCCTCGAATGCCATACGCGCTCTGGCCTCTTCAAGTTTTTCGGGTGTCTGTGGAAAATGAAGTTCGAGTATCGCTTCACTGCGGGGCAGAAGCTTCTCCGACTCAACAATCTCCTGCGGTAATGTTTCCTTCAACTCTGAAATACACTCTTTCACGAGCGCCATCTTCTCCCGAAGCCACCTCGTCGTGATCTGTTCGGACTGCGGATAGACCGCAACGATCCTTCCGGCATGCAGCGTCATCTGACGATTTGCATCTTCAAAACCAGGACTCTGCATTTGGAGTTTGTATCCGTTCTCCAGAATTTTTCCGGTAAGTGTGATGTCCTGCCCTTCGGTCAGCATGCGCAGAATGTGAGGTTGGTTGAACCAGATAACATCGAGTGTCTCGCCGGCTTCATCGCTGAATTTCGCTTGAACGAGCTGTTTTCTCGTTCTCGTCCGCACGAGCTTCAGCTTGCTGATGATTCCCCGTAGGGTGACTTTTTCATTGAGTGGCGCCTGAAGAATCGTCGTCACCTGACTCAGATCCTCGTATGCTCTCGGAAGATTGAGCAATAAATCCTGCACTGTACGGATATTCATCGCTTCCAGAGCATCGATGAATGCCTGCGTCGTTTTCAGGCACGCCGGAGTGAGGAGATTGGAAAGATGCACGTGTATGAGTGTACACCCGATAAGATGTGATAGAATAGTTGTATGGCTGATTTCGCTTCCTCGATGGCAAACTCTGCTCCCCTCTCAGAAGAGGAGCAGAAGAAAGCAGGAACTCCGATCGGCGGCGACATGAGCGATGAACAGAAGAACTTTTGCAAGACCATCACGAAGCTTTTCGAGAGCGGTGCGATCGACATAACCCAGCCGGAGACATTTCTGAAGAAAGATGTCTACGACACGCTGTCACCAGAACTGAAATCGAAAACGGATCTCGCGATGCTCAACATAGCAACGCTTCTCAAGCACATCTACGGATTCTACAAGTCAAAAGAGACGCCGGACGCGTGTCCGCAGCTTGCAAGCATGATCGATCAGCTTTGGGA
>CAZQYX010000015.1:0-42122 GCA_964597665.1 uncultured Candidatus Peribacteria bacterium
GAGCACAGGTCTCCAAAACCTGGGGTCGTAGGTTCGATCCCTACCGCGCCTGCCACATCGTTCATCTACTCCCCGGCAAGCCTTTTATAGAGCTGAGCGGCAATGATCCCGCCGATAATAGGTCCAAGCACGTAGGCAACCGATAGAGAACCGATGCCGAGAGCGACCGCAGGATTCACGACACCATTACTCTGCACGGATGCGGCAAGAGCGCCGAGCGCGAGTGCGGTACCGATGGTGAGACCCGAAGCTTCTTTCGGAGCTTTCCCGTGCACGACAGAGGAAACTCCGAGAACGAGGATTCCTGCTCCAAGTGCTTCCGCAACGAGAATCGGCATGGACGTTGCTGCAGTGACAGAGATGACGGTGCCAAGAAGACCTTTCCCGAAGAGTAGTGCCGCAGCTCCGCCGATGAACTGGAAGAGGATATAAAACCCTGCATCCTTCCATGAAATCTTGTCGATACTCGCAAGTGCAATCGTCACCGCCGGATTGACATGCGCACCGCTGATGCCGCCAAGCATGTAGACGATGAGGCCGAGTGTTAAGCCTGCAATGACTGGAGTGGCGACAGGAAACTGTGCTCCAATGGAGAGATGGACGAGAAGCGCGAGAAGAAATGTTCCGAGACATTCTGCGGAGTAGGCACGGATTTTCATAGAGAGTGGAGGAAAGTATTTTTATCCTACCATAACAAAGAATTTGACATGGAAAAAAGGAGGATGATAATGATGAACCTATGTCTGAAAAAATACCTACTTCGGTAACGGCTTCTCCCAAAGTACTGTCTGAAGATGTGGATGCATGTGTCAATGTCATCAGAGATTTAGATCTACTGAAGGAAGCAGTATATGCCCAAGTTGCTGCTCAATTCACAGTGCACACAATCCTGAGAGCTGCTACGAAAATAACGGGGGAACCTCAAACACCAGATCAAAGTAAAAGAGGACACGCAGGTGAAGCACTCCGCCCAAAGAAGTGACATACTGCCATCATGGCTTTTGAATATTGCTTAAAAAATGGCGAAATTCTCCCGATAGCCGAAGCAATAGTGCCGCTTTCGAATATCGAGTACGCCTACGGCTTCGGTGTGTATGAAAATATTCGAGTCGTGCATGGCAAAAGCATTTTCTTACAGGAACACCTCGAAAGACTCCTGAAATCGGCGGCAACAATCGGACTTGCGCACAGACTCACAGAGGAAATCATGGGCGATTGGATAGGAGCACTCCTCAAAAAAATAGACGCCGATACCTGTAACCTCAAGCTGCTCCTGATTGGCGGTAAAACTGCGGAGGAGGCAACACTGATGATCCTCCCGCTGACACCGAAATTCCCCGATAAAAAACTCTTTCGCGACGGTGTCTCTGTGATCACTGCGGAGCATGAACGATTTCTGCCCCATGCGAAAACGCTGAATATGCTGCCGAGCTACCTCCTCTACAAAAAAGCGAAAGCAACAGGATCCTATGACGCACTGCTCGTGGATAGGAACGGCAATCTTACCGAGGGCACGGGGACGAATCTTCTCGCACTCAGAGGCCGCACCATTGTCTCTCCTCCCATCAAAGACATTCTAGAGGGCGTGATGCGAGGTAGTGTCCTCAGAGTCGCAAAAGAACAAGGATTTGAGTATGCAGAAGAACAGATTGCACTGAAAAATATCTCTTCCTACGACGGATTTTTCCTGACGAGCACATCGATAAAAATTCTGCCGATCAACCGTATCGATGAGACTGCAGTGTCAATACCGGAGACACTCAAAGAACTCATGAAACATTTCGATGTGTATCTCAATAAATACCAAATGCCAGAAACCAAATTCCAAGAGGGGTAGATTGGAATTTGGAATTTTATATTTTGGAATTTTCATCGGTTAGTTCGTGTACACTGATCGCTGGTGGAAGTACGCATCCACATCCCACGGCCGATGCTGACGATCACAATCGTGACTGCTCTCATACTTTGGGGAACGGGCATTATCGAGATCCACTGGCCGGGCGGATCTACCAAGGGAAGCATTGTAGGAGGGGAAACTCCTGGGGCTGTCATCGCCGATGCGCGACGGGACATCAACCGAGAGCAAGTGACGCAAGCGGTGCTTGCGCAGCGGGAGGAAATCCTGAGATACAATGTAGAGATTCTGGAAGATGCCGCACTGACGACGAAAACACCGGAGGACATCGAAAAACTGAAAGAAGCGAGAGCGGTGCTCCTCGGAATCATTCGAGAGCGAGATCAGTCCGAGAAATTGCTGGTACTCTCGCTGCAGCAACTCTGGGAAGCGGAAGGAACGGTGTACGAGACACAAGAAGCTCTAGGAGACCGCATCCTTCAGTGGCCGGTAGAGGCACCGGAGGGACTCTCTGCTACCTTTGAAGATAGTGGGTATCAAGCGCGATTCGGCTTCCCACACCATGCGATCGATATTCCTGTACCACAAGGAACTGCGATCGCCGCACCGGACGATGGAACGGTTCTCAAAGTATCCATGAATGGTCTCGGCTACAGCTTCATCGTGCTTGAACACAATAGAGGCCTCCAGACGGTTTTCGGACACATCACCGATGCGACGGTCAACGAAGGAGACAATGTGACTCGAGGCCAACTCATCGGACACACGGGCGGGCAACCTGGTACGATGGGTGCGGGACCACTCACCACCGGTCCTCATCTGCACTTCGCGGTTCGCAAAGACGGAGCGCTCGTTGATCCAATGCAATTTCTGCCGACGATAAGAAATTAATTCTCCCACATCTGCAACGCAAAAGGATCCGTCATGCCGGCAATGTAGTCTTTAATGGCTTCCTCCAGGGCTCCGCCGTTCTTCTTCTGGAGCTCGATTACTTTCTCAGGAGGCGACTTCCGGTACGCGGAAAATAAATCCCGAATCACCTGTTGTCCGTGTTTCGCCTGCACCTGTACTGCCTCGCTTTTATAGAGATGATCCCAGAGAAATTGTCGAAGTTCTGCAAGTTTGGTTCTTATGGAATCGGAGAATGACACAAGGGGATCGCTCATTTCGTACACATCCTCAAGTGACAGATCAGTGTGTTTCTTCATCCTCGCTTCGGTTTCGCTATAGAGATCGGAAACGAGCAGATCGACAATGGCACCTCTCAGCTCCGTCTTTCGTTCCTTCGTTTTTTCTGAAGCGAAAAGACCAAGTTTTGTTTTTCGCACCCGATCCAGCGAGAAGAGCCCTGCCCGAAGGCCATCATCGGTGTCGTGTGCGGTGTAGGCGATCTCATCGGCAAGATTGACGACCTGGGCTTCCAAAGAAGGACTGCGCGTCATCGTGTCCTGAGAGGGAATATCATGCGGTGTTCTGTGTTTCATCAGTCCTTCCAGAATCTCCCGCGAAAGATTTAAACCTTGGTACTTCGATGTCCGGTCTTCAAGCACCGTCACGATACGGAGTGATTGTTCGTTGTGCTCAAAATTTTTCCCGCACGTTCTCATACACTCACTCATCGCTTCTTCTCCCGCATGCCCGAACGGGGTATGCCCGAGGTCGTGCGCGAGCGCAATCGCTTCTGCGAGATCTTCATTCAGCCCAAGCGTACGCGCGATATCGCGGCTGATCTGCGCGACTTCCAGCGTATGCGTGATGCGAGTCCGATAATGATCGCCATGTCCCGAAACGAAGACCTGTGTCTTATGCTTGAGCCTCCGGAACGCCTGCGTGTGGATGATCCTGTCTCTATCACGCTGAAAGGGAAAACGTGTGTCGT
The DNA here is from genome assembly GCA_964597665.1 of uncultured Candidatus Peribacteria bacterium. Classification (GTDB taxonomy): domain Bacteria; phylum Patescibacteriota; class Gracilibacteria; order Peribacterales; family Peribacteraceae; genus SICN01. The sequence continues at coordinate 3,735 of CAZQYX010000015.1, forward strand.
CTTCGCCCTCCGGAAACTCACGACCGAGCCCTCCGCCGTGCGGCACTGCATACGGAGCAAGGAGAGTATTTGCCTGGAGGATACGTTCGCTGAGAGATCTCATGGCTTTGTTTAGCGTACAGAGCAGTAGGCGTGGACGCAAAAATTGACCTTAGAATCCCCCGTGATACGCTGAACTGAACTTCTCTGCTCTCTATGCGCACAACTTCTGAAATACTCGAGAGCATGTCCCTGCCAGCAATTTCTTCTTCAGAAGAATCGAGTGAAACATACGAAGGAATGAATTTTACTACAACATTCGACAGTACATGCGCGCGGGCCGATCTTATGCTTGCAGAGCTTCAAACAACTGAGATGGAAATGCGAGAAAAATACTATCTCACCTGCTCCCTTGATATCATCCCTAGCAAACCTAAACATCTGGGCAGGAGCGAAGACATTGATGAGGGTCGTAATCATATGCAGGAGTTACGGTTAAAAATCCAGACAGCTCGTCATCGAGCTACGGCTGATTACGATGCGTAGAAAGAGCAAAAATCCCTGCTCTTTCCTCAACAAATCAAGACGACCGTTCTCCGCTTTGGCTCGTCCCTAGCAATGCTAGGTGGGTGACCGCATCCCCGCCCCACGAGGCGGAGAGATTCAGGCTTCCCGTAACGATGAGTAGGAAAAAAGCGTAGAGCGGAAGGACGAGTCGTCGAGACAGGTGGAAGCGTAAGCTTGCATGAAGTTTGGTGCAAGGAATTGGAGTGATAAAAAGAATCACGAAGCAAGAATCAGGAATCAAGGAAAGCTGCAATTCATAATTCTTAATTCCTGATTCTTAATTCTTCGCATGTAAGGTTGCGGCCAACACATTCCTCTTTCCCTGCTCCACGACCTCTTTCTCTCCTCCGCGATACGACCAGTAGAGGTCTGGCTGACACAATGTACAAGCATCCATGCGCTCATAGTGGTCCCTTGAAACACCGAGAGAGAAAAGCTGTTCGTCTGCTGCACGATTCAGATCGACACATCGTCCTTCGGCGTACGCAGCAAGTTCGGGAACTTCTTTTTTTGGATCCGTAAACTCTGCGCACCCCTTGCAAAGAGATGGACCTGCTGCGACGAGCACGTCTTGTGCCTCCGTTCCCCACTCGGACTTCATGCACGCAAATGCATGTCGAATAGCTTCGCACTGGACTCCTTTCCACCCTGCATGAATGAGGCAGAGAATTTTTTTGACAGGATCGAAGACGACAAAATTCTGGCAATCGGCAAAGCGAATCGTGAGTGTAAGACCGTTTCGATCGGTCGCGAGTGCATCGGCTTTCTCGGTGCGACTCGAAGCGGAACGAAGTGCCACGCATCGATTGCCGTGGACTTGCTCGAGACTCGCAACTTCAGGCACTCCGAGCTCATGCGCAATCTCATCGTCTGTCGAAACATCATCCTCACGCGTGAGCATACGGACATCGAGGATGCCTTTGTATAATTCAAAAATTTTGAAGGGATGCGTAAGCATGACAATAAAATTCTACACCTTTTGTTTTCTCTGATTTCGCAAGATTGCCTGCAGTTCTGCTTTTGTCAGGATTTCCGGATGATTCGCTGAAGAAGATATCTTGTCTCGTTTCAGTGACTCTCTGGCGACTTCATTCATCAGCATTCTGAAACGACGCCTGCGAGCTTCCATTATGGCTTTCACATGCTCACGTCGATTTTTTTCATTGCATGCAATGCGAAATTTTTCTGCGCCCTGCTCCTGCGCCCTGACCCCTGCCCATTGCTCGGGAGAAAGATATCTGACAGGAGGGTCGTGATCGGAATACGGTGATCCTGCGGATCCCCAAAAGTGTGAGTACGTGTCCCCGTAAAATGGCACTCCTTCACTCATGCCTTGATTGTACTCCATAGCGTTTCACCGCACTCTCTACCTCCTGCCTCATCCTCTCCTTAAAGACATCAACATGAAACTTCCTCGCATGGGAGCGAATGTTTTCCCTGTTCCATTTCATGGTCTGAAATTTCACGATGCCTTCTCTAAACGCATCGACGGTTTGAGCACCCAGAAGCAAGCCTGTCTTCCCTTCGATCACAACATCCCTGACTCCGCCTTTCTCGTACGCTATGACCGGAATTCCAGAGGCCTGAGCCTCAAGCGGGACAATCCCCGCATCCTCCACCTGAGGGAAGAGAAGGCAGGTTGCTGAGGTGTAGAGAGCGGGGAGAGCATCATCCGAGACATGACCCAAAAACACCACTGTCGGACCGGCAAGTTTTTTGAGGCGCGCAATATCACTCCCGGTTCCGGCAATATGCAGAGGTAACTGCAGTGCATTTGCAAGTTCTATGAGCAGATCAAAGCGTTTGTATGGAACCAACCGGCCGATGGCGAGGAAGTAGGGATGGGGGTTAGGGTTAGGGCTAGGAACGAGAGAACCATCAAAAAATCTTGCATCAACCGGAGGGTAGATCACCACACTCTCACGTCCGTAGATACGCTTGATACGCTCCTGCGTTTCGCTGGAGTTCGAAATGAAATGGTCCACTCGTCTGGCCGTCGACAGATCGAAACGACGCAGTTTCTTCAGCTCTCTCCTTGCAAGCCATTTGGTAAGCCCGCGCACCCTGAAATCCGATAAGTACCCCTCCTCCATCTCCCATGCGTAGCGCATCGGCGTATGGCAGTAGCACACATGGACCGAATGACTTCCGGGAATCACTCCTTTCGCAACCGCATGGGAAGAGGTGAGAACAATATCGTATGCACGAAGATCGATCGACTCAACACTGCGCGGCATCCACGGAAGCAAGTACTGATGCCGACCGGTAAGAGTAAATATTCTCTGCAAAAAAGAATTCGTCCGGATATCGGCATCACGCAGAGGACCGAGTGCCTCCGGTCTCGCCACCGTCGTAAAAATAGGTGCGTCTTTCCATAGATCATGGAGACAGGCGATGACATGTTCAGCGCCTCCGTAGGTCGGCAGCCAGTCGGCAACAATGGCAAGTCTCATGAAAAGTAAAGAGAACGGCTTTTAAAAATAGAGGCTCGGAACCAAAAAGCCAAATTCCAGAAGCCAAATTCCAAGAAAAGCAACTTGGATTTTGGATTTTATCCAATTCTTCAGAAATTCATCTAACATTAAACAGATGGCTCTACAAAAACCGCGCAGGCTCCCGAAATCATTCAATCGCCCTGTCAGTCAAATCTCGCGCCTGCTCGCGAGGACACATTTCGGAACACCGGACCGCAGAGCGAGGAGGAGGCAGGAACGTCGCATGCGCTTCATGAAGAAATGCGCACAAGCTGTCTCCATGCTCACAACCGAATTCAAGGCATGGGCCATCATCGGCATCGGAACGATTGTCGCAAGCATCCTCCTTGCGCTTCTGTTCTCTCCGTTTTTCAACGTACGTCAGATCCATATCCAGAGACAGGATCCGCGTATCGATCCCGCTGAGGTCCAAGAGACGTTGGCTCCGCTCTTCAGGGAACGCCTTCTCCTCGTGACGAAGAACCAGATTGTTTCCATGCTGCAAGCCCAGTATCCGGATATCGATTCCATTGAGATCATCAAAGACTATCCGTCCACACTCTCCGTGAAAGTCATACTGGAGCCCGTCGTGGCACGCGTCATCATCGAGGACAGCTCTGCATCGGAGCTCAGTCAGAGCGGCGGATTACTGGAAACGAACTCGTTCTCCTACATTACGCGGAGCGGATACTTCGTAGAGTCACCGATCAAATTGTCGGGTAGCTCCCCGATACCGATTCTCCGGTTCACGGATTGGGGCATACGACCCCAGAATGGCACGCGCACCATTTTGCCGGAATTCATTGAACGCATTTTTACGGCACGAGATACTCTTCGTACGGAATTCGGCCTGGTGACACTGGATATCATCCTGTACGTTCGCGCTCAGGAATTCCACATCCGTACCAATAAGACAACGATCTGGTTTGACCTGAAGAGCCCCCTTCCTCTTCAATTTCAACGCTTCAGACAATTCCTGAAAACCCTTTCACTCGATCTTGCCAAATCGTACATTGATGTGCGCATTCAGGATAAAATCATCTTCAAGTAGCACTCCGCTCTCGCATGTTTTCCGCACTCACATCACTCCTCCTTCTCGGCACAGTTCCCCCTCCTCCGCCTTCCGCAGTGCTGCGAACACTGCCCGGAATCGAAGTGCTGAAAATCGGAGCACCGCTCGTCACCCAGAAAGCACCGCAGATGCCGCGTTCTCTCTCTGCCTCCGGGATGCTCCTCGTCGATATCCGCAGCGGCCAAGTGCTCCTCTCCAGATATCCGGACCAGAAACGTCCCATGGCGAGCCTGACGAAAATCATGACCGCTCTTCTCATTCTGGAACGCCACAAACTCAGTGATATCGCTTCTGTTCCGAAGATCGTCGCTGACGTCCGCGGAAGTACGATCGGAGTGAAGACAGGCGCATTGTTCAAGATTGAAGATCTGTTGAAGGCACTTCTCATCCCTTCCGCCAATGATGCCGCCTACGCGCTCGCGATCACCGATGCCGGAAGTATTGCCGGCTTCGTGGAACGAATGAATCTCCGTGCACGCAGCCTCGGACTCAAGAATACGCATTTCACCAATCCGGCCGGCCTCGACAGTGAGGACCAGTATTCCACCGCGAGAGATCTGGCGCGACTGACCATCACTGCACTGAAAAACAGTGATTTCCGGAGAATTGTCAGGACAAAGTCCGCCGTGATTGCCACGAATTCCGGAGCACAGTTCGATCTTCGGAACACAAACGAATTGCTCGGCAAAGACAACCATGTCTTCGGCGTGAAGACAGGGACAACCTCTGGGGCGGGAGAATGCCTCATCGTCCTGTTTGAAGAGAAGGAGAGGGAATATCTTCTTGTCCTCCTCGGATCAAAAGATCGCTATACTGACAGCCTCTCCGTTCTCGGGGCAGTGCGCAATGCTCTGTCTTCGTGATCATCGAGTCTATGCGATCCCTTCGTTCGTCCGCACACCTGTGGCTCGTCGTCCGCATCCGCGTTCTGTGCGCAGGAGTCCTCTTCGTATCGCTCTTTCTTCCTGTGTATTCGCCGGAGACAATTCTTGCGACACCGGAGAGTACTGATAGTACGTACGGATTCCTCCTCGCGGAAGACGGTTTTCTCATGAAGACATCCGCACTCACGGAGCAGGGAACACGGAGCGCTTTCAGTCAGGGAATTCTCCATACAGTCGAGCCCGGCGAAAGCATTGCAGGCATCGCCAAAATGAACTTTCTCAGCGTTGAAACAATACGCTTCGCGAACGGTATGGGAGAAAGAGATCGAGTGAAACCGGGGCAGAAACTGCTGATCCTCCCCGTGGACGGCGTGCTCCACACTGTGAAGCGAGGCCAGAATCTCCAGATGATCGCAGATCTCTATGCCATACCGGCTGGGACGATCGCCAGTCAGAATAAAATCCGCGGCGGCTATCTCCTTGCGGGGCAGGAACTCATCATCCCGGGCGGGAAGCCGATCATTGCGGCTGTCGCAGCTATCAAACAACCGACGAAGCCTGCGACGAAACCTGCTACTCCTGCTGGTACAGTGGAGTTCCCCGAAATAAAAAACTACGCCATTCAACCGAGCTTCGGCATTTTCCAGGTCCCCTGCGACTGCTTCTACACGCAGTACTTCGGTCGGTCGCACTTCGGCGTGGATATGCAGCACCGCGGAGGAAGCCCTATCTTTGCAGCGGAAGCCGGAACGGTGACGCGTGCTGACTACGGGTGGAACGGAGGGTACGGCAACGTCATTGAAATCGATCACGGCAACGGCATCACGACACTCTACGCACATAGCAAGAAGCTCTATGTCGTGAAAGGCGACCGGGTCAACCGCGGACAGCCGATCTCGTTCATGGGTAATACCGGCCGCGTGCACGGACCCACGGGTATCCACCTCCACCTCGAAGTGCACGTGAACGGCGTCAAGAAAAATCCGATGATGTATCTGCAGCAGTAAAAAAAACGTAGCGGAGGTTCGTAACCTCCGCGGCTATGCGACAAACAATATCCGCGGAAGATATGGATCTTCCGCTGCGTTTTTTCACGGTCCAACCACCCATGTCGTCCTCTCATCCATCAATGCCGAAGCAGGAAATAAACTCGCGTCCTGATTGCCATCCTGCATTTTTTGAAGCAATGAATATTTCTCTGCTCCTGTAATCAGAAACACACGCTTCGTCGCAGCCTCAAGAACCGGAAACGTCACACTGATACGGTCGTGAACCGCAAAAAGATCCGTCTCGGTATGAATGACCGAAGCGGGCCCGAATGCCTCAGAAGAAACCGGAGGAAAGAGTGATGCAATGTGACCGTCGGGACCCATGCCGAGGATGAGAAGATCGGGATGAAGAACGGAAATTTTCTGATTGTAATCGCTCACACAATCTTCAAGCGGCAAATTTGTATCAGGAAAAAGAAATGATGCATCAACCGCAGAATTCTTGAGCAGTGTGTCACGAATCATCTTCGTATTGCTATCTGCGTGATCTGCCAAAACATACCTCTCATCAAGAAGAAAAAACTGTACGCGCTTCCAATCGATTTTTTTCTCTGATGAAAGTTTTTCGTAGATCGGCTTCGGCGTCGATCCGCCGGAGAGACCGATCGTTGCTGTTTTTCCGTCATATTGTGCGGCAACGATTGCGTCTGTGAGATGCTTCACCGCAGTCTGAAGGAAGTCTTGGGTGGTTTGGCAGCGGATGATATCTATGAAGAGGTTGGGAAGGTTGGGAAGGTTGGGAAGGTGTGTTCCTTTCCATACTTCAATACCTACCCAACCTACCACACCTACCAAACCTTCCCTACTTTCCATACTTTCCGCACCTTTTTATAGCCACCTCTCCCCAAACTTCGCGATAAAATTATCCGCTTCCTTCGGCCCTACGACACCGGACTCATACAATGAGAGCGGTGTTTTTTTGTCATCCAGATACCGCTGCAACGGATCGATGATGCGCCAACAGGAGCGAACTTCTTCCGGATCCAGAAACCACTGCTGATTGCCGGCAATGGCTTCTAAGAGAAGCAAACTGTGTTCGACTAAGCAATCTCCCATGCACACGAGTGGATCTTCCATGACGAGAGGCCGAAACTTCGGCTCGCTGCCGCCAAGTTTGGTCTGAAGATAGAGCTTCATGCCTGCTTCTCCTTGCAGAATAATATCGAGCCTGTTTTTGGTCTCATTCTTACCAACGAGTGTTGCGGATTCTTGAAACTCGATCGCGATCCTCGTCTCTTTTGTCTTCAGTCTCTTCCCTGAGTGCAGGAAAATCGGCACGCCTTCCAGTTTGGATGAGCGAGAGAGAAGCCGCATTGCAACAAAGGTCGGAGTACGCGATGACTTCATCACCGCTTCTTCATCCTGATACGCGCATACTGCGACATTGTTCGCAGTACCCGGGGCATACTGCCCCTGCATCACGACTTCCGAGAAATCGGCTGCCGGAGGAAGATACAACTTCCTGATGGCATCGAGTCTTGCCGACTTCATCTCCTTGCTATCGCTGCAAAGACGCATGGTGAGGAGTGCGGTGATCTGGAACAGATGACTCTGGAACATGTCGCGAAGTGTCCCCACGGCATCGAAGTATCCCGCTCTTCCCTCAAGCCCTGCCGACTCGCTCGCCGTAATTTGCACATTGCTGATGAGCGTGTTTTTTAGAAGGCGCTCGATTACAGGATTGGCATGACGAAGGTAATAGACATTTCGCACAGCTTCCTTGCCGAGATAGTGATCGAGAAGGTAGATCTCTTCGGGCTTAAAACATGATGACAGTTTTTCATGGAGGGCCTCGAAGGAATCGAGATCATGTCCGACCGGCTTCTCGATAATGCAGCGAAACCCGAATGCAGGATTATGGACGCCGCCTGCACAGAGATTGTCGACGGTCGCTGCGAACGCAGAAGGAGGAATAGAGAGATAGGCAAGTCGTACGAGGCCTGCTCCGCTACCCTCGACAATCTTCAGTTTCGCCGCAAGCGCCTTGAAATCGGCAACGCTATCGTATTGGCCTGCATGATAGGAAACATGTTCAAGTAGTCCGGAAAGTACTTTGTCGTTTACCTCAAGCACATGCTCGCGCACCGCAGAAGCGAAATGTTCCCGAAACTCACTGTCAGTCATCTTCGTTCGCGAGAAACCAACGATGTTGTAATGCTCGGGCAAACGCTTCTTCAGCGCCAGGAAATAGAGTGCCGGAAAAATCTTGATGCGAGCGAGGTGGCCGGATGCACCGAAGAGGATGAGGGAGAAGGGATGGTCGGCTTTGAGCATGCAACGAAGGGGTGTGGTAGGTACGGTAAGTATGGTAAGTATGGTAGGTACGGAAGGTGCACACAAGTAGAGTGACTTCACTATTCTACCTACCAAACCTACCCAACCTTCCCAACCTACCAAACCTTCTCCCAATGGACCAACTCCTCGCACTTCTCTCTGAACTCGGCATCTCCTTCACCCGCTACGACCACCCAGCCGTCTTCAGCTGCGAAGAATCTGATCGGCTGTGTCCGAAGATGCACGGAGCACACACGAAACAACTGCTGATGAAAGCGAAAGGTAAAGAAATCTATGTGCTCGCAATCGTGATGCACGACAAACGTGTTGATAGGAAAGCGCTCGCCAAAGACTTCGGCGCACAGAGCTTCAGTTTCGTCTCGCCGGAGAAACTGAAAGAGATGCTCGGGGTGACACCCGGTTCCGTCACGCCGTTTGGCCTGATCTTCGACAAAGAGAAGAAGATCAATGTGATTGTCGATGTAGACGCATGGTTAGTCGGGAAATTTTGCTTTCATCCGCTCGTCAATACGGCAACACTCGTCATCGATCATGCGGGATTTGAGACGTTTTTGAAGCACACCGGACACACCTTCACTGTGAGAAAGATACCGTCCATCAGCAACACTTGATTCTCTCCGCTCGTCTTCGCTACACTCGCCTTACATCACCGCCTATCAAGAGTGACGCGTGGGAACTGGCCCGATACGCGTCCCCCAACCTCCGAAGACTCGGTAAGGTGGGAATTCCAGCCCCTCACCGGGGATAGATAGCTTATGCAGATCTACACCGGCAGGACGGTGATTTTTATTTTCTTCTTATCTCCTGTATGTCTTCCCTCTTCACCTCAGAATCGGTGACCGAAGGTCATCCCGATAAACTCTGCGATCAAATCTCCGATGCCGTGCTCGACTACGCACTCAGTAAAGATCCGAAGTCGCACGTCGCGTGCGAGTGTCTCGCAACGACAGGTCTCGTCGTCGTCGCCGGAGAAATCACTACAAATACGTACATTCCAATGGCACAGGTAGCCAGAAATGTCATCAAGGAGATCGGCTACGACGACGGTATCTTCGGCTTCGATCACAAAGCATGTGCCGTGATGGTCTGCGTCGGTGAACAGAGTGCGGATATCGATCAGGGTGTCACTGCCGAGAAGACAGCAACGAAAGAACAAGGTGCAGGAGACCAAGGCCTGATGTTCGGCTTTGCGTGCGACGAAACCCCCGAACTCATGCCGCTTCCGATCAACCTTGCACACAAGCTCACACGCGAGCTCGCTCGCGTTCGAAAAGCGAAGGGTTTGGATTACCTGAGACCGGACGGCAAGAGCCAGGTGACGATCGAATACGCTGACGACGGCACGCCGAAGCGCGTACAGACTGTCGTGATCTCGACGCAGCACTCCGATCACGTGAGTCACGAGCAAATCACGAAAGACATCAAAAAGCACATCATCGAACCGGTGTGCGGTCCGTACCTCGATGCCGCAACAAAGTACTTCATCAACCCGACCGGAAGATTCGTCATCGGTGGCCCCCCAGGCGACTGCGGACTGACGGGCAGGAAGATCATCGTCGATACGTACGGCGGCTACAGTCGTCACGGTGGAGGTGCGTTCTCAGGGAAAGACCCGAGCAAAGTTGACCGCTCCGCTGCCTACGCTGCACGCTGGGTTGCAAAACATGTCGTCAAAGCCGGGCTTGCGAAAAAGTGTGAGGTGCAAGTCGCCTACGCCATCGGTGTCGCTGCACCGGTCTCTCTAAGGGTTGATACGTTCGGCACGGGGAAGGTGAGTGACCGAGCCCTGGAGAAAGCCGTTTCCAGCATTTTCGATCTCCGTCCTGCGGCCATCATCAAAGATCTTGATCTCCTGCGTCCGCAGTACCAGAAAGTCGCTTCCTACGGGCACATGGGTCGAGAAGATCTGGATGTGAAATGGGAGAAGTGCGATCGGCTAGACGCACTGATTGCGGCTGCAAAGTAAAAACACTATATCGATATTTCCGCAGAGAGAAGGGCTCCCGACTGGGAGGCCTTCTTTCTGCTTGTTGTTTTAGGGGTAAGGTGAGATAGAATGGGTAATTTCCCTCATCGTCTATGGCTGGTGCAGATATACTCCAATTGATACATGCAACCGATAGCAGAGATCCGAAAGAATTATATGTAGCACGCAATATCTCATCGGAATTGATGCGGCAAGGGCACCTGACGCAGAGTGAGTTAGCGACTTGTCTCAATGCTGATCATGCGTATCGATTGGCAGTAGACCAATTCCCGACGCAAATTGGTGAGAAGCGTTTCGGTTGTTCAACATACTGATTTCAATCTCGTATTTTTTATGCATCGCTACGATCCACATACTGTCGAAGATCATGGAAAATTTCTGTTGGAATTTCATCCTGAACGGCTCTCGACGGAAGACCGTGTCTTCTTCGGCGCACAGCATGACTTACGACTAAGGGACTCCGTGCCGTATGCATCGGAGCAAGATCAAACAAATCAAGCCTGCAGAGATTGCATGCATCAGCCGACGCCGAATTTTGATTACGGGCAAGCACCGAAAGTCGCACGCGAGATTGCAAAGAGCACCGAAAAGAAAAAGAAGATCACTGCTCCTCGATCCTTGTCCCAGGATAATAATACTGCAGAATTTGCTCAGCGCTTCGTCCCTGAAGAGCCTGTCCCCGGGCACCGCATCCGGACATCCCGACGCCATGTCCGCGCAATGTTAAGCCAATACACCACACATCAGATTTCGATGTAAAAATTTCTGCAAACGGAAAATTCTTCCAGCCAGCTTCACTAGGACTTCGTGTGCGTCCGTCATCCGCACTGAAGTACGGCGGCTTAATGATCTGTCCGTTGAAGGTAAGAACTTTCCCTGCGGTACTCGTTACGGCTCTCTGCCAATTCGGATTATTGCCCGTAAATTCCGTCCCCGCATATGCCTGAAAGTTTGCCGGACTATCCGAGCCGTCGTAGGGCTCACCCGGAAATTTTCTATGCTCAGGGCTGATGTAGTACTGCGCATACGTGCGCGCCGCGATTGCAAACGCGCGCTGCTTCTCATACGGCTCGCTGTCGGGCTCTTCTGCAAGACCGGCCATATACCCCTCAAGCGGCAATTCGTTGATGAGTGTCAGCGCGCCGCCAAGAATACGACACTCAAGCGTACCCAAATAGGAACGATTCTTTCCACTCAGTCCTTCTACATTCAGTGCATCGGACTGCAGCGGAGAGAGGCGGAGGATGGTTGCTGATGTCAGTCGTTCTCCGTTCTTCATCGCAACACATTCATTCCCTTTCATCAGAAGACTGAGGGTTGTTCCGGGAAGAACAGAGATACTTCCTACCGTTCCTTTCTGAGCAAATCTTACAGTCGGATTTGCCGAAGTACTGAGGCGAATGCGAATGAGCGGGGAGCGAGCAATGTCTACTGCGTGGGGAGGGTTAGGGATAGGGTTTGGGTTAGGGACGAAAGCAGAAGAGGTGCGAGATTGCGGTCGAATGCGCGGAACAAGCTTTGTGCTTTTCTTCTCCTGTATGGGCTGAACGGTATTGATCGGATTGCCTCCAAAAGGATTTTGGAACTCTCCTGTCCTTGCCCTGCGTCCGGCGACTGCAATGGAAAAACGCTGACCCCCAATCTCCATCCAGAAGTTTCCGGTATCGACCGGAGCCACAATGATCAGCTGGATATTCGCGGTCTCATGGGCCGGAAGATCGGTCGGCAGGAGAATGCCTTTGGTAACGGGGATCCAGTTGATGCCGTCATCGAGGAGGAGTTGAATCTTCGGACTGGAAAGCACAATCTCCGCGATTTTCTTCCCTTCGTACGCTCCGCTCTCGCCCGCCGTATAGGTGAAACTTAAACGCTGCTTCCCGCTTGGATTGATGGCGATGGACGTTCGTCCGGTGAAGGTGAGGCCTTCCGCAAGACCGACCGACGTGACTTGCACTCTTGAAGGAGCGGAGGAAGACGATGAACTCGTGCGTAACGGGGGGAACGTCACGGAAGCCAGAAGGTTTCCCATCCGGACATTTTTCACAATCTGCGGGAACGCTGCATCCAACGTGTACCCGGGACACTGTGTCGAGAGGAGATCGCCATGACCGACGATAGGTGAGGGGAAATTTTTGCCGTGAAATGCCACACTGCGACCGAGGTCGATTTGATACTCCAATGCAAGGTCAGAAAGCAGATGCTGGAGCCCGCGCACTTGGGCAAGAGTCGGAGTTTCCACTTCGAAGTTCCCGAGCAGAACGATCCCGATCGTACCGACGTTGTTGCAGTAGGCATGTCCTGCAACGACTCCGTGTCCGCCTTTTCGACCCTCATAGACGACTCCGTCTTCATCAACGATGAAGTTGTAACCGATATCGCCCCAACCCTTATTGATCGCATGATATTTATACAGCGCCCGCACTCGCTCCGCAGCGGGACGAGGATCGCCCTTCACTGCAAGCGCGGAGTGATGGACCGTGAGAAGCCGTACCTTACTGCTGTACTGCAGCGGCCAAAGGTAGCTTAGGCCATTTGGGTCTTTCTTGATGGTGGAAACTGTCTTGAATTCATCGGGGTAGTTTTTCACCGCATCCTCACAATCCTTCATGCGCCGATCCGGTTGTCCAGTTCCTCCGATCTGTACGCCGTTGTCTCCCTTCGATGTATTGACCTGGGGCTCGGAAGTTTCCTCTCCGCGCTTGGATGCGAAGAGATAGCTGTCATCCGCACCCCACTCGCTCCTCGTACGCATACCTTTGAGACCGATGTTCTGTTCTGCTGCAAATGAAGACAGAGCCGGAACGAGTGAAGCGCACAGGGAAATGCCGACAACGGACGCAGTGAAACGAAGCAGTCTCATGAGAGACTGATTCTAACCGATACTCACAGGTCTGTGAGGAGAATCAGATTGACGGCTAGATCGCAACTTCAGTGTTTTCAACCGCTGTAAACTCATGAGCATCGTCATCCTTGTAGGATGCGACAGGAGTGAGGGGGCCATCCGAACTCTCAGTAGAAACCGCAATATCCAGTGTCCTCATCACTTTCTCAATTCTTTTCCTAAATGCCCTTCGTCCTGCATCGCTTACTTCAGCCAAATCAATTTTTAAAGCTCCCGGCTGATCGGATACTTCTGTTAGTGTCGGACGAACCTGTTCTTTTGCAAAGACATCACTCACAATCGAATCAATTATTCCTCTGCGTGGGCCTGCGATGTTTGGAACCGGATTTGTAGAAGAAAGTGTATAGATTTCGTTCATAAAATAGGATGGAAGATGTTGATATTGTATATTATATCATATTTTAATATTTATGCAATAGCTCCTCATACCGCTCAACCATCTGCGGAACGCCTAATCTTGCCAAAATGGCCTGCATGCCTTTCTGAGCCAATCTACAGCGTTTCTCCGGATCGAAGAGGCTTTGGATAGCAATGCCAAGTTCCTGCGGGGACCCCGCCGGAATAACCATAGCCTCCTCTCCATCCTTGATATGCCCTGAAATACCACACGCATCTGTGACGATTGTGGGAACGCCGAGAACCATCGCTTCCGCTGCGACTAATCCAAAGGGATCATGATCGGAGGAGGGGAGGACAAAGATATCAAGTGATTGGTAGAACGCCGGAAGATCGGGAACACGGGGAAGAAGATGAATGCGCTCTTGGCCCATCTTCTGCGTATCGTCAGCGATGAGCGTGCGGATATACGACTCCTCTCTGCCTTTGCCGAGAATCGAGAGCGTGACTTCCGGAATTTTCTCGATCGATTGGATCAGCACATCAATTCCTTTCTCGGGGTCGAGGCGGACAACGGTGCCTACGTGCAAGGGATGGGGGAAAGGGTTAGGGTTAGGGTCGGGGGATGGGGGAGGGTCTGGCAATGGCACCCCATTCGGTATCCCTATGACTTTTTCCGGATCAAACCCCATCTTCAAATACAACGTCCTGCTCACCTCCGACACACAAATTATCGTCGCTTTCTCTGCAGCTTTCTTCAGTGTTCCGAGCCAGGGATTATTTCGAAGCCAGGGTCCGATGCGATCGTGCTCGATCCAAAACACTTTGATACCTTGCGAAGCGACCCACTCCGTCAGCAGTAATTTCTCGCTGAGACTGAGCATAAAAATAACCTCAGGCTTTTCGGCAAGACTTTGGATTGCCTGCATCACTGCATTCTTCATCGCCATTTTTCGCCAGAGAAAACTAATCGCACCAAATTTCGTCACCGGAGGATCTCCGATATTGAGTCTCAGCGTCTTCATTTCAGCTTTCTGCGCGCGCTCTAGAATAACAGGGCAGCTCCCTAGAAAACTCACCGTATGCCCTTTTGCCTTCAGTCCTTGCATCAGCCACTGCGTCTGATTCTCAGCACCGCCATCGGCACTCTCGAGAGGGAATCTGGTGAAGAGGATATTCACGAAGGAAGCATAGCGAATAATCTATTCTCCAGTCAGAATTGTTCTTACAGTAAATAGATGCTATAATGCTAAGAAATGTCCGAACACAAATCTACTTCCCCATGGCTTGCTCAATTGAAGCAGGAACGTCCTGCATTCACGCTGCAGGGGGACACTATTGCCGATATTGCGATCATCGGAGCGGGCATCGCCGGCGTGACCACCGCCTATCAAATTCTGAAGACGACGAAGCGGCATGTGCTTCTGCTCGATGCCGGTCGTATCGCTCATGGCGCGACGGGTCGCAATGCGGGGCAGGTGGTCAATTACTTCGAAAGATCGTTTCAGAGCATCGTGCATGCATTCGGCAAGGATATGGCAGTGCAGGGTCAGGCGGCAGTCGAGTCCGCATGGGACATTCTTGAAGGTATTCTCAAGGACTGTGCTTTGGAGACGCCTCTCCACATGTGTGTCGGATACGACGGATTCTGTTCGATGGAGAAGATCCTCGATTTCCTCGAGGAGCAATTGATACGCGAGCAAACGGGACTCAAAATCGAACCGCTCCTGTTTCGTGCGAATGCCGAACTCTTCGACCAGATTCCTGTTCGTCTGCAGCACCTCGTGACGCAGGTTCCCCACTCGACGATTCTCGCGATGCTACAAACCGAGGACGAAAGTTTCATCGCAGCCGACATCGCAAAGAAGGGATGTATGAACAGCGCTCTCTTCTGCGAGGAACTAGTTGCATGGATGATTCGCGTTCATGGGGACAGGTTTCGCGTCGTCGAGCATTTGCCTGTCGAAACGGTGCTGCTTCGGCGGGACGATGCGGAGATACGGACGAATCGCAGTGTCATCACGGCGCGTGCTGCCGTGCTCTGCACGAACGGTTTTGAGAATTTCTCCATTGAAAACAAGGCCGGAGAGGATATCGACACCGCATTTCATAGCGACGTTCAGGGGGTGATCGGATACATGGCGGGCTACATCGATGAACCGAATCAGGTCCCCGCAGCACTCTGTTACTACACAGAGCATCAGGATTCCGGACCGTACTACTATCTCACACGCAGACCATTCGACCATGCAAGCGGCACTCCCCAGACGCTCATCTGCATTGGCGGACCGGAGCGCATCCTTCCCGACCACGCGGGGTACGACCCCCAGCAATCCTTCCCCGCGGATATCGAAGAACAGCTAGACAGGGGCATGCGAGGCACCTATCACGACTCTCCCCCTGCAGCATCTCTCAGTTTCCTCTGGCAGGGTCTCATGTGCTATACGCCGAATAAACTGCGTCGGATCGGTTTCGAACCGAAGAACAAGGTGCTCCTCTACAACCTCGGTTGCAACGGAGTCGGCATCCTGCCGTCGATCTACGGAGGCAAGCGCATCGCGCAATTACTCGGTGGGACACGGCTTCCGCCCTCGATTTTCGATCCTGAGAACGGAGGGAAGTAAGTGTGGATGCTTTCTCTGCTTTCGGTGGCAATTTTTTTCCGATATCACTACAAAATATCTGCGGAATCTCTGACCTCAAGCACTTCAACCGCTAAGTTAAGCGGTTGCCTATTCCGGCGGGGTGGATTCCGTGCCAGCCCGCAAGAGACGAGCGCAGAATGAAATCTCGTGCCAAGCTGATTCAATGCTGGCATAAATCTAGCGGAAGGCTCTTTTTCCGTAACCGTTCTTCTTTTATAAACTTGAGCCCAGTCAACCTCGCCTACGTCTTCACTATTTGTGCCCTCAAATGAAAGAGTACTCATACTCCAAATTGTTTAGTTTCCTACACATACGGTCAATCTTTTTTGTAGACACTCCTTAATTTTGGCCCCAGAACAATGAAAAGTCATCCTACGCTTTTCCTTGCTCGATTCGCACAATCACCGTCTGCCCACCCATGTACGGCTGCAAGACATCCGGAATCGTGACGGAACCATCCTTATTTTGATACATCTCGAGAATCGGAATGAGAATACGAGGCGAAGCAATGCATGTGTTATTCAGCGTATGCACGAATTTCTTCGTCCCGTCTTTCGCTATGTACTTCATAGAGAGTCTCCTCGACTGGAAATCATGAAACGTCGAACAGCTGTGCGTCTCGCCGTATCGCTTCCTCGACGGCATCCACGTCTCGATGTCGTTTTTATAGATCTGCCCCTGCCCCATGTCTCCGGTGCAAACATCGACGACGCGATACGGGAGCTTGAGCGCCTGCAACACTTCTTCGGCATTCTTTAAAATTTCCTGATGCATCTTCGCACTCACCTCGGGGTCATTCTCGCAGAGGATCACCTGTTCGACTTTCTGAAACTGGTGGATGCGATAGAGCCCGTGCGTGTCTTTGCCGTATGTCCCCGCCTCGCGACGGAAACAGTTGCTGATGCCACAGTACCGCTTTGGAAGATCCGCGAGCGCAAGCGTCTCCCCTCCATGATAACTTGTGACGGACACTTCGGATGTGCCGATCAGATAGACGTCATCGGACTCGATCACTTCCTTCCCGCTCTTCTTCACACCGACGGCATAGGCCATCTCTTCTCCACCCGGAAAGTAACTCGTTCCCATCATCGCTTCGTAATTGACGAGGAGTGGCGGAATGAAGGCAGTGAAGCCTTTCTTCTTCAAGTGATCGAGGGTGAAGAGCAGAAGCGCAAATTCGAGCCGCGCTCCGTCGCCTTTCAGAAAATAGCTGCGTGCGCCGGCAATTTTCACACCACGGGGGATATCGATGATATCGAGTAACTCGCCCAGTGCGACGTGATCTTTGGGCTCGAAATCGAACGCGGGGATTACCCCGTGCTTTCGCACCTCGACATTCTCGCTGTCATCTTTTCCTTTCGGGACGGAAGCAAGTGGAATACCGGGAAGTCTGAGTTGCATGCCCATCCATTCCGCCTCAAGAACTGTGAAAGCCTCTTCCTGCTCCTTCAGCTTCTCTCCCAAAACCTTCATTTCTTTTACAACCTTTTCTTTCTCAGTTTTATCTTTGAGTGTAGGCATCTTCTTACTCACGGCATTGCGCTCGGCTTGCATTTTCTGGGTATCAACCATCTTCATCCTGCGCTCTTCATCCAGCTTCAGAAAAGCGGAAACATCCAGTTTGATGTTCTTCGCTTTGCAGACTGCCTGAAACAGTTCTGGGCTGCTGCGGACGAGATCGAGGTCAACCATGGGGAAATGGTAACATGGATTTTCCAAAACCGCAGCTGAGACGCGGCGTCTCAGCTACGCATGAAGATTGTGTGCCTTCCAGCGAAGGCGATTTAAATATTCATTTGTTCTCTCACAATCAATTTCTAGAGACATCAAATTTTCACGTGAGACCCCGTAGCAAAGAAGCCAGAATCTCTCACGAATCTCTTCAATAACTGGCATTTGTGCACTTGCCGAGAGAAGCATCTCTTGCATGACATCGGAAGCAATTCTTCGTAAATGCCATAATTCAATATTTGACAATGCATCATGCGTTGTATGCTGAATATCGTGGATGGCAAACCTCGTCCACTTCCAGATTATTTCAGAACATTCTAGGGTTCCATAGGCAGGATAATGGTCGACTGGAGGAACGATGCTTCCAAAAAGGCGATGCATAGAGAAGAAGTATTGAACCACATGCAATACCAATGTACAATTGTTTGTCTTACTCTTATGGACCAGAAACCCTTCCGCCTCGTCGCTCCCTACACGCCGAAAGGTGATCAGCCTGCTGCTATTGAAAAACTGCTGAAAGGTTTTGCGAGAGGCGAGAAGCATCAAACATTGCTTGGGGCTACGGGCACCGGGAAGACGTTCACAATGGCGAATATCATCCAGAAGCTCCAGAGACCGACACTGGTTCTTGCACACAATAAAACGCTGGCCGCACAGCTCTGTAGCGAGTTTCAGCAGTTCTTCCCCGACAATGCGGTCAGCTACTTCGTCTCGTACTACGACTACTACCAGCCGGAAGCATACTTGCCGACAACCGACACCTACATCGAAAAAGATGCGAGCATCAACGAGGAGATTGCAAAATTTCGTCATGCCGCAACTCTGAACCTGCTCACGCGCAGAGACACCCTCATCGTCTCCTCCGTCTCGTGCATCTACGGTCTCGGTGACGTCTCGGACTACGAATCTCTCGCGCTGAAGATCAGTCGAGGAATGCCGTTTCAGCGGCAGCGTTTCCTGCGACTTCTCACCGACATCCAGTACAAGCGAAGTTCTTTGACGTTTAAGCAGGGAATGTTCCACGTCCTCGGTGATACCGTCGAAATTTTTCCTCCAAGCGGCGACACGGTGATTCGAATTGAGATGCCGTACGATGAGATCGAATCGATTCAGGAAGTCGATAGCTTCACCGGCGAATTGATCGGCGATATGAACGAGGTGACGATCTTCCCTGCTGCCCATAACGTCACGACGAAAGAAAAAATTGATGGTGCAATCGAAGGAATAAAGAAAGATCTTGATATTCAAGAACAGGTATTCCTGAAGAATCAGGAATTTGCGAAAGCGGAACGGATACGCCAACGCACGGAATACGATATCGAAATGCTCAAAGAAACCGGCTACTGCACGGGCATCGAGAACTACGTCCGCTACCTCGGCAACCGAGAACCCGGCTCGCCGCCGGAAACGCTTCTGGATTATTTCCCCGACGATTTTTTGATGTTCATCGATGAGTCGCATATCTCTATCCCGCAGATCGGCGGCATGCACGAAGGAAATCTGCAACGGAAGAAGACCCTTATCGATTACGGCTTCCGTCTGCCGAGTGCTGCGGACAACAGGCCGCTCAAATTCACGGAATTTGAAGGTCGCATCGGACAGGCGATGTATGTTTCAGCAACACCGGGACCCTACGAATACAGAAACACACCGAAAGAAAATATCGTCGAGCAGATCATTCGCCCGACTGGACTTCTTGACCCCATCGTCACGATTCAGCCGAAGAAGAATCAGATCGATCACCTGACGAGAGAGATTAATGCGACGATCAAACGGGGCGAGCGAGTGCTCGTCACGGCACTCACGAAGAAGAGCGCCGAGGATCTCGCAAGCTACTATCAGGATGCGGACTACAGCGTGCGATATCTCCATAGTGACATTGAAACGATGGAACGCGTTGAAATTCTTCGGCAGCTGCGTGCCGGTGAAATCGATATTCTTGTGGGTATCAATCTGCTTCGCGAAGGCTTGGATCTCCCCGAGGTTAGTTTCATTGCGATTTTAGATGCAGATCAGCAGGGATTTTTGCGTTCGCGCGATGCGCTGATCCAGACGATCGGACGTGCGGCCAGAAACATCAACGGTCATGTCATCCTCTATGCCGACAGGATTACCGACGGCATGAAAGGAGCGATGGACGAGACGAACCGCAGGCGCGCGATTCAGGAAGCGCACAATAAGAAGCACGGCATCACGCCGCAGACGATCATTAAAGCGATTAAGGATATTGCGGAAGAGCACAGCAAGTTGAAACTGACTCGGAAGAAGTACGATCACGCGAAGATTCCGAAAGACGAGAAGAAGCGCCTGATGGAAGAGCTGAACGCGCAGATGGAAATTTGTGCGGAAAATGAAGAATTTGAGAAGGCAGCGGACTTGAGGGATGAAATCGAACTCTTACGACGAGAATTGTGAGGGATGCCTGCCCACCGGAGCCCGCAGAAGTAGGCAGGAGATCGATCTGCTGAGTCAGGGAGACATATAAAAGAAGATTGACTTCTCCCGGAAGGATCGGCAGAATCTGCCACCTTTCTCCTCAGAGCAGATGGGTAATAAAACTCCCCGAGATGAGCGTCGAGGCACAAGAAGAAGGATGGAAGATTTGCCACCACCTTCACCCCCTGCCACTCTCACGCAGGCTCTGTCGGCTCATAATATTGCTAAAGATCTGCATGCGGACTTTATACGGGAATACAGTACCGCTCTGGGGGTAAAAATTAGGGAACTCTTCGGTGTAGGATTGGATGAGCTGACCAAGAGTGATGCAAGAAAAGTATTTGCCATTATTGCTTCTCTTGAGAATGTAAACGTCAGTGCAGGTTCGAGTAAATTGGTTGATAGGACTATGATCAGAGTACGAAGCCAATTCTCCGCACGTCTGTCGACGATAAAGAATATCTCTGAGCCTGTCGAAAGTCCGGCCTACAGATTTATCGAATTCCTGCCCACACCGGAGGAGGAATAAAGTAAAAGATCGTCTACCCCAACACCCGCACCGCCTCCTTGTAGCCCTCCGGCGTGCCCGTATCGAGCCGCTGACCTTCAAACTCGTACCCATACACTGCAATCTTCTTCATCTGCATCTTGAGTGCGTCGATGAGGCGGATTTCTTTGTCGTGATGTCCCGATTCGACCTTCGCAAGTTCGTCGATCGTCGAACGCGGAACGATGTACTTCCCGACGATCGCGAGGGTAGACGGCGCATCTTCGGGCTTCGGCTTCTCCACAAGATCGACGATCTTCTTCGTACGACTGCGATGCTTGTCGGGCGCAATCTCGACGATGCCATATTTATGCACCAGCTTCATGTCGATGTCCTGCAGACAGAGCATTGCCGCCTCTTTCTTGCCCTTCAAGCCGTCAAGCGCATCGACCAGTTGCTGGAGGCCGTTCCTTTCGCCGGCAATAAGATCGTCGCCGTAGAGGATCGCAATATTGTCGCTCTCAACCCAGTTCTTCGCCTGCAAAATCGCATGACCGTCACCCTTCATCTCCTCCTGATAGGCGACTTTGAAACGCACATTGTCATACTTCGTCAGCTCCTCGAGCATGTGGAGTTTCCCGCGCTTCTCTAATTGACGCTCAAGTTCCGGCATTTTGTAGAAAAACTGTGGAATCGCTTCTTTTCCTTTACTGATGACAAAGCAAATATCATGAATCCCAACCGACATGCACTCGTCGACAAGTAGCGCGATGATCGGCTTGTTGCCAATCGGCAGGAGTTCTTTTGGCACGACCTTCGTCCACGGCAGGAACCGCGTGCCGAAGCCCGCTACGGGGAGGATGGCTTGGGTGAGCTTCATGTGCGGGGGATTGTAACATGAAAAAGATAGTTCGTAGTTTCTAGAGACGCAAAATTTTGCGTCTCTACAGTCGTATAAACGCCTTCGCCTTCTGCTTCGTCTCCTCCCATTCTTCCTGCTCTCTGGAATCTGCAACAATCCCGCCGCCGATCCCGAGTGAGAGATGCTTGCCTTCTGCGACAACCGTGCGAATCAAGATCGTGCTATCAAGACGACCGTGACTACTCAGCATCAGCATGCACCCGCAGTACGGACCGCGTTCTTCTTTCTCCAGTGCATCGATACGCTTCATCGCAGCCCGCTTCGGGCAACCCGTCACGGAGCCACCAGGAAACATCGACTGCAGTGCATCAACAGGGTGAATTGTCGGCTGAAGTCGTCCTTCGATCACGGAATACGTATGCCAAACGGATGGATTTTTCTGCAGCAGTCGGTGACCCGTTACTTCGACGGAGCCTGCAAGGGAGACTTTACCGATATCGTTTCTCAGAAGATCGGTAATCATATTCAGTTCCGCTGCTTCTTTCTCGCTTGAGAGCAATTCGTTCTTGAATTTCAAATCTTCAGCCGGAGTTTTCCCTCTGGGTCTTGTGCCTTTGATGGGACACGTCACAATGCGATCACCTTCTATCGTTACAAAACGCTCAGGCGACAGTGAGAGCAATGCGAAGTCGCCGTCTTCGAAGTACGCAGCGCATGATGCAGGGTTTTGCTGCGCCAAAGCGCAGAATAGCTGCCGATGGTCACAGGGTGATTCTGCATGAAGCTGATACGTCAAATTCAGCTGGTAGTACTCGCCGTGGCGGATATCGTGTTGGATTTTTTTGAAAGCAGATCCGTACTCGGTGCGAGTGATGGAGGGGGCCCAGTGCAGCAGAAGATCCATATCTTCTGCGCTACAGCCCTCACCCCTAGCCCCTCTCCGCAGTGCGGAGAGGGGAACGTTGTTATGAATCCTATGAACTTCTGAAATAAATTTCGCGTCTCCTACTGTAACAAGCTTTTCCCCATTCCAGAGAAGCGCCTTATCGTAGACATGAAAAACACCGCCGTTTTTTTCTACCTCGTAGTTTAAAAACCCAATCGCTCCTCCGACAAACGGCAAAATGCTTTTCCTCAGAGTGGATCTCTTCTTTTTCTCTTCCCTAAGGGCTGAAAAGATCTTGATATTCTTTGATCGAACTGTCCGTTTTGGGTTCCAAGCAAGAATGGTCCACACCCCGCTTGTAAAGTATGCGGGATTTTTTTCATCGGAGCTTAGCTTCGAAAAGAAATCGAGAGGGTGAAAGCCGGTGAGAGAAATTTTTTGAATCTTCACCATGCGTGCTGGAGAAAATTCTTCATCAGCTTCTCTCCATGCTCTGTGAGAAACGACTCCGGATGAAATTGCACACCGACAATCGGCAGAGTCCGGTGTTTCATCCCCATGATCAATCTATTTTTAGAAGAAGGGGAGCGGGATTCTTCCCGCGTTTGATCTGGTGTCCAGCAGAGCAATTCGAATTCCTTCGGCATCTTCTTGACGATTAGAGAATGGTATCTGGCTGCAAGAAACGGTGAAGGCATACCTTTGAAAATACTTTTGCCGTTATGAAATATTGTACTCGTTTTCCCGTGTCGTACCTCTGGTGCAAGACCGACAAACGATGCACCACCGAAGACGTGTGCCATGCACTGGTGCCCGAGGCAAACGCCTAAAATAGGAATTAGGGTTAGGGATAGGGATGAGGAATTTTTATAAGAACGAAGCAGGGCATTCGCAAGATGTGCATCCTTTGGATGACCCGGACCTGGTGAAATCACGATCCGGTCGGGACGCCATCGTTTGATGGCAGCAAGCGACGTCTCGCGATGGTTGAGCACCTCGCACTCTGCTCCGAGCGAGCGGATCAGCAGTGCCAAATTCCATGTGAAGGAATCGTCGTTATCGAGGAGAAGGACGCGGAGTGACATACCAAATGAACGTATCGGATTTGCCTTCAGGATTCCACCAGTCCGTAGCTGAACCTCCTACAACGGCTGGTTGATACTGGCATCGTTCATGCTGGAGACTGCTGGTTTTTGAATGTGCCTCTTCAACCCATCGATCACACCCTGTGCTTCATTCAGTTGATCGGCACTGAGTGCCTGTCTCGCAAATCCTCTCGTCCCTTTCGCTCCTTCATATCCGTTCTCGGCAGCAATGCTGAACCATGCGAATGCGAGGAGCGGATCTCTGACCACTCCTTCACCATTCAAGTACATCAGACCCAGATTAAACTGTGACCCGCTGTCATCCTGCAATGCCGCCTGCATAAACCACTTCACAGCTTCCGGAAAATCCTGCTTGGTGCCGATGCCTCTCGCGTATGCGAGACCGGTGTTGTACTGGCCGTCACGGTCGCCCTGAGAGCCCGCTCTCCGGAAAAGTTTGAGTGCAACCGTTTCATCCTTCTCTACTCCCGTCCCCTGAAGGTAGAGATATCCAAGGGCAAGCTGTGCCTGCGCACTTCCAAGATCACTTGCACGAGTGAGGTACTCCACTGCCTTCTGCGTATTTTTCTCAACGCCGATACCCTGCAAATACTTGACCCCCTGTTCATACTCAGCGCGACCGGCAGGTGCACTGCTAAAACAAGCGACAAGGAAAACGCTGAAAAGAGTGAGGAGAAGTTTTCTCATACTCATTCGCTTATTCTCGTAATCTTCACTTTCTCGTCTTTCTTGGGTACAAAAACTTTGAGAATGCAGTCTTTGTTGTACGTCGCCTTCACATGCCGGTGATCGATGGAACAGGGAAGCGTGACGGAACGTTGGAACTCGCCCCAGAAACATTCCTTCAGATAGTACTGCTCGTCGGGCACAGTATCGCTTTGGCGCCTGTTGCCGCGGATCGTGAGGACATTGTCATTCACTTCGATATCGAGATCACTGAGTCGCACTCCCGCAATGGGTGCCTTCAGAATGTAGTAATCGTCGTACTCAAAGATGTCGAGCGCTACCTGTCCAACGCCGGCGGAACGTGCCTGTGAACTCCCAGGCTTCGAAGCCGGGAACGCCTGGGACGGAATGATCGCTTTCGAACGATGCACACTCTGAGGTTCCTGAATCGGGACTCCCGCATGATGATCTTTCGATATCTCACCCGGAGTATCCGAACGGAAGGCCGAGGAGAAAATACCGTGGAAAGGAGAGGGGATCATTTCGATCAATTGTATAACTTCACTTCAGTGTTCAGCAAAAAGAGTTTGTGGCGGAGCAGTAGTAAGAAGTATGTAGTATGAAGTAAGAATTCCATGCAGTTTTTAAAATTTATTTTTACAAAAACATTCTTACTACCTACTTCTTACTCCGTACTACTTTTTCATGTTCCCTTGCCTCCTCCACTCTTCACGCTACAATCGCCTCCACACATTCGAAATTTTTTCACGCTTCTCCCATGGCCCCCAGCCTCCAGAATAATATCCGCCGCCTCCGCTTCGACCGAGGCATGACACAGGAAGAATTGGCTCTGCGTGTTGGCGTCAGCCGCCAGACCATCATGAGTATTGAGCGCGGTGCAACGAATCCGTCCGTGCTCCTCGCCTACAAAATCGCCATGGCGATGCAGGCACCCGTGACGGAAGTGTTCAGTATGGAAGGAGGACTCATGCCCGTTTAGTAGTAAGAAGTATGTAGTATGTAGTAAGAATTGCATGAAAAAATCTTTGTGTGATCTTTTTTTCGTACTACTTACTTCTTACTACTTACTTCACTTCCGGCTTTGTCATTACAGCGTCGAATATCTTCCACGAATAATTGAACCGTCTCTTTCCCGTTCCACGTATTCACCCCGACTCTCGCTGCGACATCAAATGTTTCCTGATCACTCAGTTTTTCGAGAATCGTGCCGAGACGAAATCCGATCGCTTTCATTCCTCCAACCCGAAGTTGCAGATGCGATCCTTCAGAGCCGACAAGTCTGAAATCTGAGAGTATTTGAGAGGGAAGAAGAAAGACCGGTTCATCGTTTCCCTGGCCAAATGGAGAGAGCGATCCAATATTTTTTGCAAACAAAAGCGATACCGTCGAAGGATGAAGAACCGCATCAACATCGAGTGTCGGCTTCATTTCATCCGCCTTCATACCGCGTTCTGCAAGAAGCGTACTGAGGGCTTTCTGCAGAGCTCCGATGTGCTTTGGATCGAACGTGCAGCCTGCGGCCTGACTGTGCCCGCCGAACGACGTAAGCAATATGGAAACAGACGGATGACTCAGGCATTCCATTGCATCGATCTCCGGAATGCTGCGAATGGATGCAACCGCTCTGTCGCTGAGGACAGATGCGATTAAACTGGGACGCGAGAAACGTTCGGTGAATCTGCTTGCGAGGAGTCCTGCTGTACCAGGCGTGATATCAGTATGTGCAAGCACAATGAACGGGTGAGAGCTATCGATCGAAGATTCCATCTTCATACTGAGGTCACTGACAAATGTCTGCCGGTCACTATTCAATGTATGCAGCGCCTCTAAGGCATCACCACCCTTCAGGAGCGCATCGAGTGCAAGGATCGGATGGGACATACGACCGGCTGCATTGAGTCTGGGTACAATTTTAAAAGCGACATCCGTTGCAGAGAGCGGAGTGTTGCCACGCACACTGTCGACCAAATCTTTCAGTGGAGACGGTGGAAGATTCTCAAGACACCGAAGACCGTGCCGAACGAGAATCCGATTCTCGGAGGTGAGAGGTACAAGATCACCGATCGTGCCGATCGTTGCAAGAGCGATATCGATCTCCATTCCTTCCCAAAGCTTCCCATGCTCGAGCGCGCGTAGAAGCATGAAGGCAACACCGGCACCGCAAAGGTGAGGGTTGGGAAGAGGGTTCGGAATAAGAGGATGAAGTACGGCAAGCGCATCGGGGCGACCTCCTTTCTCACGATGATGGTCGGTCACCATGACATCGATGCCGAGACCGTTCGCGTGCGCGATTTCTTCGTGTGCCGAGATTCCTGTATCAACGGTGATAATCAGGGATGCACCTTTCGCCTGCAATGCATCGATGCTTTCTTTCCGCATACCATAGCCTTCTTTAATACGATCAGGGAGGTGGACAACGGGCGTGATGCCGTGCCGCTCGAAGAACCGCACGAGCTGCGCAGTCGCCGTAATCCCATCGGCATCGTAATCACCGAAGATCGCAATTGTTTCTTTTTTCTTCATCGCACTCTCAATCCGATCGACCGCCCTCTGCATCTCCGGAAAGAGGAACGGATCGAAGAGTTTTGCAGTCGGATCGTCGATGATCTTCCGTTCACGACGAAGAGTGTCGATAATCGAGCCATCATGCGGTTCCGGACGATGAAGCTTCCAGAGTTTGCCGGTAAGGGAGAGAAATGGAGGCATACTGAGTAATCAGCATTGCATGAACGTACGTACGTACTTATTTACAAAATAATTATATTTTGCTATAATATAGATATGAGTATCAACCAAACAAAATACAAAGATCTTGATCTGGCGGGTATCGAAAAAACACTGGAGTCGGGAAGTTTAGAAGATCCGCTGCGAGTAAGAATCAGTTCATTGGCTAGTGATATTGGTGCTTCTGTGAACCTTCATGAGTTATCTCAGGAAACAGGGAGAATCATTCATACTAATTGGCATGAAAGAGAGGTTACAATTATCCCTACGATGACGAGGGATGATGTCTATGCATTGTTTGGGGTCAAGTAATTTCAACATACTTTCCGACCTCTTCCAAAACTTCTTTTTCGACTGCTTCCAGTTTCTCTTCACTCCGAGCCTCGATACAGATACTGAGGCACGGACTCGTATTACTGAAGCGAATCCCCGCCCATGCACCGTCCCCGAAATCGATGCGTGCGCCGTCGAGAGTTGTGACCGGATATTTTTTTTGAAAATGTTCCGTCGCAAGGCGCACGACTTCGGCTTTTTTTTCATCGGGACAGTGAGGACGGCGTTCGGGAGATTGGAAAACGATGGGAAAATCTGTGATGAAATCACTGATGTTTTTGGTTTTTGGTTTTTGGTTTTTGGTTTTTTCTCCGGGAATAGAATTGCTTTCTGTAAGTACCGAAAGAATTCTTAATGCTGCAACGATCGCATCATCGAATCCAAAATAGTCTTCGCCGCAAAAGAAATGTCCGCTCTGCTCGCCGCCGAGCATTGCGCCTTGCTCACGCATTGCGTGCTCGACATACGAATGTCCAACCTTGCACATGACGGGCTTCCCTCCCCACTTCGTCACTTCCGTTTCGAGGAGGCTTGAGTTGCTCACCGTAAAAATAACAGGTGCACCCTTGTGCCGTGACAGATGATCCTGCGCAAGAAGCAGAAGTGTCTGATCCGCCGTGACGATCTGTCCCTTTTCATCAATCAGCCCCATACGATCTCCATCACCATCGAATGCAAACCCGCAGTCTGCTTTTTCAGTG
Source organism: uncultured Candidatus Peribacteria bacterium (assembly GCA_964597665.1). Classification (GTDB taxonomy): domain Bacteria; phylum Patescibacteriota; class Gracilibacteria; order Peribacterales; family Peribacteraceae; genus SICN01. The sequence continues at coordinate 31,878 of CAZQYX010000015.1, forward strand.
ATGACTTTCGCCTGCAATTCTTCCAACGTCGAGTGCTTACTCGGGTCCGCTGCGTGATTCGGAAACGTTCCATCGGGCTCCGTATAGAGCTCGATGACTTCGCAGCCAATTGCTCGCAATACTTCGCAGTAGCAAGGACCCGCAACACCGTTCCCGCCGTCGACGACGATCTTCTTGCCTGCACCGACATTGCTAAAAAGTTTGGTGAGGTGGGCGACAAAGGGAGTGAGGGCGTCAATATTCTTACTTCCACCCCTACCCCTAGCCCCTCCCCCGAGGGGGGAGGGGGACACGAACGGACTTTGTTCAATCCTTCTTCGCAATTGCTGAAGATCCTCTCCTGAGAATGCATCTGCATCACGCGTGCATAATTTTATGCCATTATCTTCCTTTGGATTGTGACTCGCGGTGATCTGCATCCCCGCATCGAACTTCTGCGTGCAGATCGTAAAATAATTCACAGGGCTTGGTGTTTGTCCGATATCGAAAACTTCGCAGCCTGCGGCAAGCAACCCCTCTATCACTTTTTTCTGAAGAATTGGACTGTGCGTACGTGCATCGCGACCGACGACGACCGTTGGATGGGGATTCTCTTTGCCATACTTCTCTTGAAGTACCTGTCCGAATGCAAAACCGATCTGGAGGCACGCCTCCTCCGTGAGCTGCGTAAGTGCAACGCCGCGAATGTCATAGGCTCGAAAAATGCGCGGATCGATCATGCGGCTTCAGTATATCAGGAGACAGCGCTATCCCGGCGAAAATACCTCCAGGCCGTCAGCGCATCATCACGGACGAAATCATTGAGGACTCCTCGAGAGTGGACCGAGTCCCTGGGAATGACCACCATGCCATAGGCATTAGCGGTGAGTGGAATCTCGATGAGACCTGCGCGACTACGTGTTTCTGATTGAATAGCCTGAACAAAATCGATGGTTCCTGGTGATCGCTCTTTGTGGAAAATATCAACCAGAGCATCGAAGAGTGCATTCGCATAGCCAAGCGGCGCATCTTTTGCGAATCCAAGTACCTGAAGCAACTTTATCCGCAAGTGATCCTGGATATTTTCCGCTGTTGAAAGATAGGTAAGCGAGGCTTCCACCGCTCTCCGAGAAAAGAAGACAGTGGGTTGCTTCGAGGGACGAAGCGCCGCATGGATATTATCGTGAGTATGAACATGCGGAAGAGCATTATGGGCAGAACTACTCCTCGTTGGATGCCAGTAGGTAAAGTACGCTGCCTTTGGAATCGAGGTAAAAGAGGGATACGTCGTCGTAAAACTTGATTCAATACTCTCCAAGTACCCTGGAGCAATCTGAGAACGTGGAACAACGATGATACTTTTGTCATCGCCCATATTCACGATTGACTGAACATCCTCAAGAGTTTCGATCTGCCCGCTCGAGAGTTCTGTTGACCAGATGGAATACCGATCGCCTGCAAGAGGTGTCGCATCAATCGGCGCTTCTTCGAGCCAAATTTTTCGTTCACTCATGGTATTAATATTATATATATTTTATTATATTTGTCAACTTATTGCATTATGCAACACAAACGGTTACAATAGGTACATGAAGAAAGCAACCGCCAATCTCCATATCCGACTGCCCGCCAAACTGAAGCGGGAGGCGGAACAGGTTTTGTCCGATTTGGGACTTGATACATCATCTGCCATTCGCCTCTTCTACACGCAGATTGCCTTGAACCAGACACTCCCGTTTACATTGCCCGCTCTCCGCAAGGCATCGGCGAAAACCTGCACAGTCGTTGCCGAAGCGTTGAAAGACGAGGATGCGCTTGGTTCATTCGACAATCCAACAAGTGCTCTCAAAGCCCTGTATGCCGCAACTTAAATTTTCCAGACAGTTCTTGAAAGACGTGAAGAAATGGAGAAAATCAGGAACAAGCATGGCGCCTTTCGATGAATTTGTCGCTACTGCAGCAAGTACATGGCCTCCTCCTGCAAAGTTCGAAGCACACCTTCTCATTGGACCTTTTGAGGGTGTCTGGGATGTCCACCTGCGTCAGAATTGGGTCTTGCTGCTGCGATTTCATGTCGGAACTGTCACATTTCTCAGGATGGGCACTCATGCAGAATTGGGGCTCTAGAAGATTGTTATTATCTGGTGTATTTGCTAGGATTTCTCGGCTGTAAGGAGCCATAGCTCAGCTGGTTAGAGCGCTTCCCTGTCACGGAAGAGGTCGCGGGTTCGAATCCCGTTGGCTCCGCCATCATCAAAACGCCATAGCTCAGCTGGCGCCGAACGGAGTGAGGCCATAAAAAAAGTTGCGCTTCCCCTTTGTCGCACACGGAAGAGGTCGCGGGTTCGAATCCCGTTGGCTCCGCCACTTCAAAACAACATCAACTCTCACTGTTCCAAAAACATCGACTTTATCTATAAATTATGATATAATATTTTCAGTGAAATCATACCCAAAACTCATCACGCTGCTCCTGTCATTCGTTTTCGCATACATCCTGTTTGCGATGGGTATTTTCCATACACTCGTCACCACACTCAACGGGTACGGACTTGTCTCTGCTTTTCTAGGAGGGTTGCTCTTCAGCTTCGGATTCACATCGGCCTTCGGCGTCGGGATTCTCATTGAGGTCGCATTGGATGTTTCTCCGTGGACTGCCGCATTCGTCGGCGGCATCGGCGCACTGCTTTCCGATCTTCTGATTTTCGAACTCGTACGTTTTTCTATTTTTCATCAAGAACTGCATCGTCTTCAAGAATCGCGATTCATGCGATGGATCCATCGATGTCTTCACCATCCATCCGTCTCGGAAACTGTACGAAAAACACTGCTCTGGAGCTTCGCAGGAATTGTTATTGCATCGCCACTACCCGATGAATTCGGGGTCACGCTCGTCAGTTCCGTCAGCACGATACGCCCACGGCAATTCGCTTCGCTCTGCTTCCTCTTGAATACGGTAGGAATTCTACTGATTCTCCTCATCGCACGTTCAGCGTAACGCACGCTACCCCCGCCACGCCAAAAACCCAATGTACGCTGCGTACGCGAGAAGCATGAGCATGCCATCGATGCGTTCGATGACGTGATTCTCTTTCTGTTTCCAGAAGAGGAGACGTTTGTGAACGAAGCCCGTGTGCACCGCAAAAAAGAGAAGAAGAGTGGCGCCAACGGTGACCAGAAGATCCACATTCATCGCCGGTTGGAATGGCAGTGGAGCGATAATCGCACTTATGCCGAGGATCCAGAAGATATTGAAAATATTGCTGCCGACGATATTGCCGACCGCAATATCCGCCCGTCCTTTGCGAGCGGCAACGACGGACGTTGCGAGTTCCGGGAGAGACGTGCCGATAGCGACGATCGTAAAACCAATGAGCGCCTGCGAGACACCAAGTGCTTTTGCAATTGTCACGGCTCCATCCACAGTGAGCTTTCCTCCGCCGACGAGGAGCGCCAAACCGGCTATCACGAAGCCGCATGAGGTCCAGAAGCCGCGCATACGGATACCTTCGTCTTCGGAAGCCTTGTCTGAGCGTCGCATGCCCGCGATGTACCAGAGAAAAATGAAGAAGAATGAAATGAGCACGAGACCTTCGGAGCGGGTGAGCTCCGCTATGCCGCCGTCCAACAGCGTGTCGTTTGCCATGAAATATAAGACGACCGATGCAAGTAGTGCGAAGGGAATTTCTTTCCACACGGTGGATGTCTGCACGGAGACGTTCGTGAGAACAGCGCAGATACCGAGGATAAGCAAAATATTTGCGATGTTGCTGCCGACGACGTTACCGATGGCAATGTCACTGGCTCCGGAAAGACTACTCGTGACGTTCACGACCAGCTCCGGCATGGAGGTGCCGAATGCGACAACCGTAAGCCCGATGGAAAGATCTGAGATACCGATACGCTTTGCAAGTGACGAGGCACCGTCGACAAGCCAGTCGGCACCCTTCACAAGAAAACCGAGACCGACGATGAGGAATAGGAGGGCGAGAAGCACTACGCGCAAGCCTACTGTGCCTTTGCATTTTATGCGAGGGTTGCTTTGCCCGCGTAAATCATTACCATATCTCGCAACCTTTCCACTTACTCCTCTCTCATGCCGAACGCTCTCCGCAGAAATATGCCGTTTCTCATTCTCGTCGGCGTCCTTTTATGGAACGGAGTGAGCGCTGTTGCAGAAGGCGGTACTCCGACGGAAGCCGTGCATTCGTACGCTCCGACATTGTTCTGGACGGCGATTCTTCTTATCGCAGCAAAACTTGCAAGCCTTATCGAGCGCTTCGGACAGCCCTCGGTGCTCGGAGAACTGGTGATCGGCGTGATCCTCGGCAACCTTACACTCATCGGTTTCAATGCTTTTGAAGCTGCGGAAGCCGACCCGCTTATCCGTTTTCTCGCGGAACTCGGTGTCATCATCCTGCTCTTCCAGATCGGCCTTGAGTCCAATATCAAGAAAATGGCAAAGGTGGGAGTTCCCGCATTCATCGTCGCCACCATCGGTGTGGTGGTGCCCTTCGTGCTTGGCACCTACGTCGTAGGTCCTTGGCTTATGCCGGGTCTAGACGCCAATGCGTACCTGTTCCTCGGAGCGGCGCTCACCGCCACATCCGTTGGCATCACGGCGCGTGTCTTTAAGGATCTCGGTAAACTTCAGACACCCGAGGCGCAGATTGTTCTCGGTGCAGCCGTCATCGACGATGTCATTGGTCTCATCATTCTTGCTATCGTCTCGGCTATCGCCACGGCCGGCTCGGTCAGCGGTGGTGCCATCGCGCTTATCACGCTCAAAGCAGTCGGATTCCTCGTCGGCGCCATTGTCATCGGTCGCCTCATCGCCCCGTGGCTCGGCAGGATATTTTCGATCATTCACACCGGTGTCGGTATGAAATTTACGCTCGCCATCACCTTTGGACTTCTCCTCGCAGCCGCTGCGCAGGTCATCGGCCTCGCTCCGATCGTCGGAGCCTTCGCCGCCGGTCTCGTATTGGACTCCGTTCACTTCCGGTACTTCAAAGATCTCGGCATCGTCTCAGACGTGCGGAAAGCTTTGGAAGGCGTCGATCCCGCAACGAAGAAGAAAATTGAAGAAACGATCGAACCTCATGCCGAACGCCACATCGAATATCTGGTGGAACCTCTCGGACATTTCTTCGTTCCGCTCTTCTTCGTCATGACGGGTATGAGCGTAAATCTTGCGACCATCTTCGACCCCTCCATCATCCTCATTGCTCTTGCGATCACGATCGTCGCCTTCATCGGCAAGATCGTCGCCGGTCTTGGTGCGGGTAACGTGAAAAAGTCCATTGTCGGCTGGGGCATGGTGCCAAGGGGCGAAGTCGGTCTCATATTCGCCACCATCGGCCGCGGGCTTGGTGTGGTGACCGATGAATTGTTCTCTGTCATCGTCATCGTCGTGATCCTCACCACTCTCCTGACACCCCCGATTCTGTCGTACCAGCTGAAGCGAGCCTGAAATACGTCGAATTGCGTGAGGAGCCCCGCCACTCTCTTTACTCCGTCACAATCTCCACGCAGTCAGCGATCTTCTTCGCACGCCTGCGGAGTTCTTCCACCGATCCTTTCTCCAGATTGTCGTGCGCCAGTGCAACGCCCATTCGACGGTGCACGCGTGTCATGGGTTTCCCGAAGATACGGAGATCGCTGCCTGCAATCTCCAGAGCCTTCTCCATCCACTTGTAATCTTTGATGACGGAACTTTCTTTCGTGGCCAGAATGACGGCACTTGCGCCCATATTCTCTAGGGTGATTGCGGGAATGGGTAGACCAAGGACCGCTCTCGCATGGAGCTCGAACTCGGAAAAATTCTGACTGCCAGAGAGCGTGACCATGCCGGTGTCGTGCGGACGTGGACTGAGCTCGGAGAAATACACGCCGTTTTTTTCCGAGAGAAAAAATTCTACCCCCCAGAGCCCCGCACCCGTGAGTGCCTTCGTCACTGCTCCCGCCATGCGCTCGGCTTCCTTCCGGTGTGCCTCACTCATCGCAACCGGCTGCCAGCTCTCCATGTAGTCCCCTCGCTCCTGCCGGTGGCCAATGGGAGGGCAGAAGAGTGTCTCGCCGTTTTTTTGCGTCACCGTGAGAAGTGTAATTTCTGTTTCAAAGTGAATGAACTCCTCGACGATCACTTCGTGCAAGTCACCGCGACCTTTCGTCACGGCGTACTCCCACGCAGCATCAATATCGGCCTCTGTTTTGACGACCGACTGGCCTTTTCCGGAGCTCGACATGAGAGGTTTCACCACACACGGAAGACCCATCTGGTTCACTGCTGCACGAAATTCTTCGAGCGTCGTTGCGTATGCATACTTCGCCGTCTTCAGGCCCAGTTCCTTCGCTGCAAGTTCTCGAATCGCTTTCCTGTTCATCGTGAAGTTCACCGCACGCGCACTCGGTACGACGTGGATCCCGCTCTTCTCGTGCGCGTAGAGACGATCGGTACGAATGGCTTCGATCTCGGGGATCACAATATCGGGAGCGTGTTTACGAATGACACGATCGAGAGCGTCGCCATCGAGCATGTCGATCACTTCATGGGAGTCTGCCACCTGCATTGCTGGGGCATTGTCGTAACTATCGACAGCAATGACCGTCTGACCGAGACGCTTGAGCGCAATGACGAGTTCTTTGCCGAGTTCACCAGAGCCTAGGAGGACGATTTTCTTGAGCATACGGGATCTATGGTACACCGATTTTTTCTATGATATTCGAGAAAAGGTAGGGGGGAACCCCTACCGTTTGATTCTTCCGTCCTGTGACGAGTTAGAGTGGGAGGCGCTTGAACGCCGCCTTGGCCTTTTCTGCAATGGTGATAACGATCGCCATTGCGATGCATATGGCGGCGAGCCATATCGCAGATACGGTAAATTTCCTTACTTTTTTCATGGCAGCTCCTCAAAAAAGTCATCCTCACCCTCTCCAGACGATTATCGCAGGACGATGTGAAGGATCTAGTATGATCGTACACTTTATTTGATAAATTGCAATGTGGTGGAAAGATCGAATAAACACTACGCCTTCTGCAAGAATCGACTTGGAAATTCGGCAACCGGAATGGCCTCGATGGGCCCTGCCTGCCAACCTTCCGGATATTCCTGAAGATATGCCGCCCTTGCCGCTTCCTCACTCGAGAAACCGACCATACATTTGTTCTCGGGATCGTAGATCTCTGTCGGGGTACCGTCTCCTCCTTGCTTAGGAGGAAGAGTTTGTCTGATCTGCTTGATGACGTAGACGCAGCTCGCACTCGAAGAAAGCGGATTATTTACCATGACATCCAAAAATTCATGGTCTTGATCGACAATCCCCGGGAAATATCCATACGCATAGTGTACTTCGTTGCCGTTACGCTGCTGCCCCGGACTGTACTCGATGACAATCTGCGACTGGAGTGACGCACCGGCTTCCAGAGAATTTTGCTGAGCACTTCCGTCGATATCGGGAATGCCAAGCTGCGCGAGCGTGACACCGCGAGACTGGAGCTCTGTCTGGAGTGTGCGCAATTCTTTCTGGATCACCCAAGCATCCTGAGGGGGTAAGCCTTCTGCCTTCATACTCTCAAGAAGACTGCGGTCCCGTCTGTAATCCGAGACGAGGGCCGCTGTTTCCTTCGTCACTTCCGCATTTGCTTCGGTTAGATTTTTATTCGCGAGATCGAGAGCCTTCGAAGGATCCTCGAGATGATCGCCCGGCGCATCTTTTGCTTGCTCGGGGCTGCTGCTTGTTTCGGGCACAGTCTGTGCAGTTTCGATACCGGAGTACCAGCATAGCCGTTCAGGCAGGAAAAATTTCCTACGTTGCTGCGGCCGAGAGAAGCAGAGAATATGCATCGTCAAAGTTGGCTGATGTGGAGTGCGATACGATCAAGATCAGACTGTTCCTTCCCCTGCCAGACATGTTCAAGGTACTGAAGCATCCCGCGCGCGTACGTCCGTAACGATGCTCTCGCACTGTCATCATGAGCTCTGGAACGCTTCGCATACTCTTTAAAATCCGCATCGTACCGTCTCGCTCTCATAGCCTTCGCCTCTCCCGACTCTCCTGCATACTTCGATTCGATCTGCGTAATTGCCGGAAATGTCAGTTCCGGATTGATATCCTGCATGAGACGGTTATAGGTCGCCTCACCCGAGACCGGAAGAATTGGCAAAGACGGTGCAGTGGTATTTGTTTGATCTGACATCAGTGTATATTATAACATATTTTGATAATCGGAGGAAGCCTTGCGACTCCCCCCGACTATTCCTCTCTTCAAATATCGAAATCACTCAAGTGTAGCGACGGCCTGTTTGTCGTCTCCGTCTTCAGTCTGTAGATAATCTCTGCAAGCTCGGCCCTCGTAATCGGCTGATTGAGACGTCTGATACTCAGCGGGATTGCATTGGCAGAAGAAAGTGTCTGTACGTAGAGTGCATACCAGCGCGGATCATTCCCGCTTCCCTGATCCATGCTGATCCTGAGAACACGGGTGACAACTTTCGCAGCCTCAACGAAGTTCACAGCGCGCGTCGGGCGGAAGTAGCCGTCTGGGTATCCGTGAATGAGATCACTCACTTTCGCATTGCAGATATCGGATGCGTAGTCGTCCTCGTCCGGAATATCGTTGAAAACGAATGCTCCCGGCATGGTGGCAGAGCAACTGTTATCGCGGGAAGGCAGGAAGAATTCGTTGGTCATCAGCTGCGTCAGTTCATTCCTCCGCAAGCGCTGATTCGGACCGTACGAGCCATCATCGTAGCCTTTGAGAATATTCTTTCCTCGAAGGTACTCGATCGCCTCGTAGGAAGAACTCGTGCTCGGCACATCGGTAAAGGGCTTCGTTGAAAATGTCGGGGAGAAATTCTGTGCCGCGAACGCCGCTTCGGCCGAAAGCCAAAGGAGAAGTATGGCGACAGGAAGGGAAACGGTAAGGAAAGGACGTGTGTCTTCCATAGAGAGAGGGGAAGGTAGTAGGGCTCTACAGAGAAAGACGCGCGAAATGAAAGATCCTTACAATGGATGCAATTGCTCTCCTTAGTTGGAGTGAGTTGACACAATTACATTTTTTGTACAGAATTTGTTTATGTCAACAATAGAGGAAACTCCCGCAGCAGATCACCTCATCGAAAACGGCACCACAAATTCCATAAAAGTTCTTGTGATGGGAGTCGACGAAGCCGCCGATGTGCTCAATAAATTTCACGCACAACGCATTCTTCCGGTCCACTACGCTCTCGTTGCCGGAGACATCGAAGGTTCGTACTACCTCACGATCAACTATCCGCGAAGCTCCGTCTCGGCAAATGGAAAAAGAGAACGAAGCCCCGAGAATTTTCTTGCACAGTCAACATCCATTCTGAGCGTTGCCCGCATCGAAACCTCTGTGCGAAATCACGTACGACTCGTGACGGATATGCGAAATCCTCATGCGGCTTTTTTACAAGAATCAATCGAAACGCTAGGAGGTGATTTGAAGAAAGGGAGAATCCTGCGTCTCACTGCCGATCCGGAAACAACAGAGACAGTTCTTTCCTATGTACGAGGCACGCCCGGTCTCGTTGACCGTGCCAAAGTGAACGCGCCATTCACGAGTATAGCGATCGATGTCCCGCAAGAAAGCCGGAGGGATGTGGACGGCAGCGCGGAATTCTCCCCGGAAGCGGCTCGTTCTGTCATGAAAATCTTCTGCTGGCCGGAAATGGAGCGCGATGCCGAGATCATCAAGCGGCTTAAACGCCACGGTTTGGAGATTACTTCCATCGGCAGCCGCATCTTTGATTCACCGGAGGGAGACATGCAGGAACTGACGATCATGATGCATGGAAGCACTGATGAAAAATTGAAAAAGGTGAGAGCGGATATCATGACGCTCGGTGTTCGACATATCGATGCCGTCGAGGAGGAGGATGCAGCGCAGTATTTTCAGATAGCGTTCCCGTACGGCATGAGACATGACATTATGCCGTTCACGGCGAGCCACAATACGCTGTCTTCCCGCGGAGAGATGACATCTGATGCAAAAATCATCACACGCGGTACTATTTACTCTCTGCCTGAAGCAGCTGATGTCAGACGTGCACTGACAGACGGAGGCATTCCTTTCCAGCAGCACCCCGTTATTGAACACAGGAGCAACGGGCTTCCGCTACGATCACCGGAATACCATTCGTTGGGGGAGGATAGTGCTGCTCAACGATCACTGCAGGAACTCCTTCGGAGAGATTTAACGGCACGTATAAAACGCAAGCAACAGGATCTGTAGATTTGTTC
>CAZQYX010000016.1:0-40903 GCA_964597665.1 uncultured Candidatus Peribacteria bacterium
CACCCCTGGCCCCTCCCCCGATGGGTGAGGGGGAAACCTTCGCTCTCATAAAAACAGTGCTTCCTTCCCCCCTCGGGGGAAGGATTGAGGATGGGGGTGGAGCGCGTCTCTACCTATGCTGCAAGAATATGAGGATTGACACTTGGAGACGATCCGCTTGGAGAATCGTCTCCCTTATCTGGACCAGAACCAAAGCCTCGTTCCCAAGAACGAATGATTTCGATTTTTTCTGCAAGACTCCTCATTGTTTGCCGCATAACATTTATGGTGTACGAAACTTGAGATTCTTCAAGCGAGTCAAAGCGATCAACTACCGAATCCGCAGATTCAAAAGTCTCGCACATGACAGGCAACAATGCTTTGCAGTTTTGAAGGATATAGCCGTTGACGAAAATCGGAGGCGAGGATTTCAAATCATGATCAACCTCACGAACAAAGCTCATACGAGAATCTAGCTCTGCTAGTTGGGCATAGGTAGCTTCAATTTCTTCTGCTGATACCGATGGATGAGGCGTATTTTCCATAAAGTATCACAGCATATCACATCTTCAACCTCTCCTCCTCACTCCTGAAAATACTTCCGGTTCTCAGGACTTTCTCGACCGCATCAATGCACTTTGCACTCACGTCCGAACCGTAGATTCTCGGAGCATTGCGCATTTCTTTATTGTCCCATGCATATTCGATCATCTTCGCCATCAAATCCGCATTGACCGGAGGTGCAATGATATTACCGCCGTTGATCGCGGATTCGCTTCTGTCTGAGCCAAAACGGAGTGTCACGCAAGGTACACCGAGTACATTCATCTCCTCCTGCATCGAGCCCGAGTCGGTCGCGCAAACGGCTGCTCTGCTCATCGCGGCAACAACATCGCCATACTCGGACCAGACGGGCGAGAGGATGAAATTCTTGTGTTTCTTTGTGAGTGATTCAACTTCGGCTTTGAGCCCGAAGCGTTCGAAAGCGAGATTCGTCTGGATCATGGAGATGAGCAGTACGGTCCTGCCGGATTCAATAAGGGATCTCATCGCACCGTAGATAGCTCTAAAACGCTTCTCGGAGAGACAATTTTCACGACGATGAATGCAGAAGCGGACGAAGTCGCCTTTTTCCAACACCGGATATTTCTCAAAAATCGCTACTCGCTTCCCGCTACTCGCTACCCGCTCCATCGCTTCAGTCGTCGCATCCACCACCGAGTTTCCAACGACGAAAATTCTGTCCTCGGCAAATCCTTCCGAAAGCATGAACTCTCGATCAAGTCCGACGGGTGCGAGATGCACACCGGTTGCCGCTTCAGAGCAACGCGTATTGAACTGCTCGGGATACGGCTCCTGGCTGCCACGCTTCCAATTGTTGCGGTTCATCAAAAATTCTCGCCATTCTGCAATATCCATTTTCCATTTTCCATTTTCCATTTTCAATTTCGTATAGTCCGGCGTCAGCGTCCGTATCCCGGCCTCGACATGGACCGAGGCAAACCCGTGACAGTATCCGGCATTGCTTGCAGCCATCGCAGTCGTCGTATCGCCATGCACGTATGGGATCACGATTTTCCCTCTCTTCTTCAGCTCTGCGATGATGGATCCGAATCTCTCGATGATCTGACTCACGACTTCGCACATGTTGCCCCGAACATTCAGATTGAAATCCGGTTCGACACCGAATTCCTTGAGCATCCCGCCGCTGAGATTTTCATCGTAGTGTTGCCCCGTATGCCCAAGCAGAACCGCATGTCCTCTGGACTTGAGTTCGCGGTACAGAGGAATCTGCTTGATAATGTCCGGCTTCGTTGCAATCAGAATCACGTGGATATGCTCCTGCGGCATTGCAGCGACAGCCTCAAAGAAATCTCGTTGGAAATAAGTGATCTGGCTCATAGGCAGACTGATTGTATAGGAAAAATAGAGAGCGGACTTCTCTCAGTGCATCTCCTTCGGAACGGGTATGCCCATCATCCGAAGGCAGAGAGGAGCGATATCCTTCAGACCGGTGCAACCTTTCAGATCAACCGACGAGCGGATGAGTGATGAATGCACGAACGTCTGGATTTGATTCGCAGTATGACTGGGATTCGCAGTCACTCCGTCCTCAAGGAGCATGCACTCTGCATTCCCGTGATCGGATGTGACGATCCAATCGTATCCCGCACGATCGAGAGTGGGGAGAAGGACGCCAAGATTACGATCGACTGTTTCGCAAGCCTTCACCGCTGCATCGAGCTTCCCTCCATGACCGACGAGATCGGGATTCGCAAAATTGACGACGATGAAACCGTACTTCTTGTCCTGAAGGTTTTTGAGGACGGTACTGGTGACCTGATCGGCACTCATCTCCGGAGCATCGGCAAAATTGGCGACCTTCGGCGACTCTACCATCAGCCGATCTTCTCCGGGATAAGGCTCCTGGCGCTGCGCATTGAAGAAGAATGTCACATGTGCAAATTTATCCGTCTCGGCAACGCGCAGCTGCTTGATGCCCGCATTCGAGAGAACTTCACCGAGTGAGTTCGTAATCTTCTGAGCAGGGAACGCCACAGGAAGCCGATCCGAGTAGGGTCCCATGCAGACGACATCCGTGACTCTCGTCGGACGGGGGAACTCGGAGAAATTTTCCTCCTCCAGTGCACGCACGATCTGCACCATGCGATCACTTCTGAAATTGATACAGACGACAACGTCCCGACCCTGCACCGGCTGAAACTCTTTCGTCTTGAGTGGACGGAGATAGTAATCCGTACTCTGTTTGTCGGGTGCATTCACATACCATTGCTTCGCAGCCTTGCAGAAGTCATCGGTCTCTTCCCCTACTCCCGATGCGAGCAGATCGTACGCAAGCTTCGTCCTCGCCTTATACTGACGGTCACGGTCGAGTGCATAGTAACGGCCGACGAGAGAAGCAATGGTCCCGATCTGCTCACGGGAAATCTCCTGTTTGAGGAGGTCAAAATCGGTGCAGAAATATTGTTCCGGTACATCGCGTCCGTCTCCGAAGAGATGAAGAAAAACTTTCGATACCCCCTTCTTCTTGGCTAGTCGCAACATTGCGTGCATGTGATCCAAATGACTATGGACGCCACCACTGGAATACAAACCGATGAGGTGAAGCGCGACGTTCTTCTGTACGGCACGTTCACATGCTGAGACAAGCGTCTCATTCTCAAAAAAATCACCTTCCCGAATCGCACGATTGATATTCTCCAGAGGCTGCCATACGACCCTGCCGGCACCGAGCGTCAGATGGCCCGGTTCGCTTGCTCCCTGCTGGCCTGCGGGCAAACCGACGGCATTGCCAGATGCATTCATGAGCACGTTCGGCACCTCTTTCTCCAGACGATTCAGGAGAGGCATCTTCGCAAGGGTGCGTGCATTCCCAGCACCAGGGGGCGCGACTCCGAAGCCGTCGATCACAATGAGACAAACCGGACGCATGAGTGAAAACTACCGCTCGAGCAGGGAAAGGGCAAGAAGCGTTTTGAAAGGAAGCATAAGAAAATGCTGATGCAAAAAATCTGAAAATACTCTATAATGGGGAGAAACATGGACATCGAACACGCTATGCACGGCAATCACAAACTTGCACTCATTGTTGGGCTGGTCTTATCAGCCATGATCGTGACAGTCGCCTCGCTCATCGGTCGCGGAACACTGAACCTGAAAGGTTCGCTCTTCCTCGATACTCCGACACCCGTCACGGTAATCGCACTGACAGAACCGAAGCTCCAAGAAGGCATTCATATCAGTGACGTCAAGCTACTGCGTGAAGAGCCTGCAACGGAGAAGAACGCAAAACCTCAGTACACCTATCACGTGCGCACAACCGATGAGAGCGACTATTTCGCACGATTAAAGTTTGATACCGTATCGGCTCGCTGGACACTTGAGCGCTTCGAAAAACTGCACGGAACAGAATAATCTTACGAGTGGCTTCTGTTCTCGGTGAGAAGCACCAGGAGAGGGAAGAGGAAAACAGCTCGCAAGATTCTTCGAAATCGCTTCGGCTCTTGAACCAGTCTCCAGAGCCATTCAAAGCCGACAGAACGCATCCAGTGAGGAGCCCGTGATCGTACGCCTGCAAGAAAATCAAAAGAACCTCCTACACCCATCGCCACTCGAATACCCGACATGCGAGTGAGGTTTCTCGCAATCCAGAGATCCTGTCTTGGAGAACCGAATGCAACGAAGAGGAGCTTTGCACCGGAGGCATTGATCTTCAGAAGAATTTCTTCCTCCTCCGAAGGATTCGGCGAACCGCCGTGGGTTCCGGCAATGATCAGAGAAGGATTTTGTAAGCGCAACGCTTCCCCTGCACGAGCAGCGACTCCTTCCTCTGCCCCAAGCAGGAACACAGGACCCTCGATCCGAAGACAGAGCGCGGTGAGGAGATCGATACCCGCCACTCGTTCCGGCAAAGGATTCCCAAGAAAAAGCGATGCAAGAATCAGTCCGTATCCATCGGGAACATTCAGTGCAGAAGACTGAAGAACCGAGCAAAAGATCTCGTTGGAACGTGCAGCGAGAAGCATCTCGGGGTTCGGCGTGAGGACATGGTGCTGGCCTTCTTCTTGGAGCATCTGACAAAGACGATCCGTTGCTTCAAGGAGCGTGACCGCATCGATCGGAACGCCGAAGATAGAGAGTCGACCTTCCACAGGGTTTCATTATCCATAGAAAGGTATCAGAATGGAAACCGATGCAAAAAAGTCTCACCATCAGCCTTGTCTCTCTCAGCCTTCTGCTTGTTGCATGCGAGCGGGCGAGACCCATCGAACGCCCGCAAACGACGACGAGCGGAAGTGTGCTCGAGATCGAGACGACACTGGACTCCCCGAATGAGAGAACTCCTGAAACAACAGATAGCCTAGAGATCGGCATCTTCAGTGGAGCGGCTCTGTCCGTGCAGATCTCTGCAAGCGGGACAATCCTTACGGGAGATCCTTCCTCTCCTCACCGTCTCATGATCTTCTCAGATTACGATTGCGCGTACTGCAATCGATTTTCTCTGAGTGATTTGCCGTGGATCGAGAGTAGAACCCTCTCCAAGACACTGGCGATCGAACATGTCTTCGTACCGATGTCGGAAAAGGGCGAATTTGCCGCACAACTCGGAGTCTGCGCGGCGGAGCAGCAAAAATTCCCAGAAGCGCACCGGTGGCTGGCAACACATGCCCCAGGCGCGGTCGACATAAAAAAATTCGCGACTGCAGTAGGTATCAATCTAAAGAAGTTGACCCTCTGCACGGCGAGAAGTGACCTGCTTGCGGGCCACCGGAAAAAAGCAGAGGAGTACGACGTGGAACGAGTTCCGTATTTTGTGCTTGGCAAAGACTCTTGGCTTGGGCTTCTACCCAAAGAGGAACTGCAGAAAAGGATGATGAAAACACTGAATGAATAAATGAATCGGAGTATCCTAGAGACATGATCCTGCGTGACGCCATCTACGATTTCCTCACGCACTGTGAGGTAGGGAAATATCAAAGCAAGAAAACAGTCGAGAACTACAGCCATTACCTGCGACGCTTCGAACGTTTCGCCAAAGCAAAAACGCACGTTTCGCGAATCACGAGTGATTTGATCCGAGACTACCGACTGCATCTGCACCGCACACCTATCGCAGGACAAGGCGTGACACTGGATATCAAAACACAGCAGTATCATCTCATCGCACTTCGGGCGATGCTCAAACATCTCCAGAAGAACGATATTCAGACACTCTCCCCGGAGAAGATCGAACTGCCGAAAGTTCCTGGAAGGCAGGTGGAAGTACTCGCGAGGGAAGAGCTGGAAGCGATGTTCCGATTCGTAGATCCGACGAAACGCAACGGTTCCCGTAATCTTGCACTGCTTCATCTCCTCTACTCCACGGGACTGCGTGTCAGTGAACTGAGTAACCTGAACCGAAAAGACGTGAATCTGGTGACACGTGAATTCCGTGTGGTCGGCAAGGGTCGCAAAGCACGCATCGTCTTCATCTCAGAAACCGCTGCACAGTTTTTGAAAGATTATCTGAATGCCCGCGATGACAACTGGACGCCGCTCTTCCTCAGTAACTCGAATCGCTCGACGGTGAAGAGTTTATTCGGCGAGGAACGAAGGCTGCAGCCACAAGCAATCGAAAGGATCGTCCGGGGCCTGGCTAGCGAAGCTGGCATCGTAAAGAAAGTCACGCCGCACACGCTGCGGCATACGTTTGCAACGGAACTCTTGAGGAACGGTGCAGATATTAGATCGGTACAGGAGATGCTCGGACACTCAAGTATTACGACGACACAAATCTATACGCATTTGACGAACAGAAGACTAAAAGAAATTCATGAGCAATTTCATCGATAATACATAACCAATATAACCTCAGTCGATCGCTTGTGATGCAATCGTTTTCTTTTTGGGGGCGCAGGGAACCTTGTTCGGTTCCCTAGCTCCCCCAAACCCCCTTTACCCTCCTAACTGTACCTTTCTCTTCAACCAACAAATGTTCATCTGTGCAATTTTGAAATCAAATCATCATGTCGTTCAAAAAAATCATTTGGAACATATTCGAATTAGTTTCAACCTCGAAGATTGTCCAGACAATATTTCAATACCTGATCTCGGTATTCTGAACTCTTCCGCCAAAAACCTCACAAGTTCACTATTCGCTTCACCGTCCTCCGGCACGGCTGCAAGATCGATCTTCAGCGTGCCATCGGCAAGTGGCTTTCGAAATGCCGTCTTCTGTGCCTGTGGCCGAACCTTTACGGAGAACGTAAGACTGCCGTCTTCCTGCAATGTCTGTCGCAATGCATCGATCATGCGACCAGTCTACGCGCATCAAAACAGAAAATAATCATCATGATCGGAAACTTTCGCAAGCGATTATCGATGTATGGGAAGAAAACAATGCACCCCAGTCATGGTGCAAAATGGCTAAGCAGTACGATGACCGTGTTGTTCAGAAAAGAAACAATGAAGAAAAACTGGTCAAGAAACTATTGAAATGAAGAAGAAATAATGAACAATGAAATAATGATTGCCACTGCGGAATCGCCCAAGCACAACGAGATATCCAGAGCACCGGAAAATCCGAGTCTAGATTTGGATTCAATAACAACTGTCACAGACCTACGACGACTATTTGAGATCATAGAATCAGATAATAGTCGGGAAGCACATAATGGACTTCTGGATGATTTCGGAGGCTACGGCAAAGTCATTCAGTCACTCACGAAAGTCAGAGAGAGTTTCAGTGCGGATCCCCCATCAGAAGAAGAATTGCTGGATTCACAAACACAAAGCAATGCAACAGAAGTCTTGCGTTTGTTGGCACAAGAAAGCAGATTGGTGCAAGCAGGATCACTATGGCACGCACACTAAGGGCACGCGATCATCGAAGCTCCCCATTCCTCCACTCCTCGATCTTTTTGTGGTTCCCTGAAAGGAGCACGTCCGGAACTCTGAGTCCCCGAAAATCTTCCGGTCGCGTGTACTGCGGATACTCGCGCTTGCGGTCGAAGGCTTCCGAGAAACTGTCGAGATCGGCCGAGACGTCTTTCCCAAGCACGCCGGGGATTTTGCGTACTACACTGTCCACAATCACCATCGCAGGAATCTCGCCACCCGTAAGCACGTAATCGCCGATACTGATCTCCTCATCAATCCATCCATCGATGATGCGTTGGTCGATGCCTTCGTAGTGTCCGCAGAGCAGCAGTATCCAGTCTTTCTTCGCAAGCCGCTCGACTTTCGGTTGCGTGAGCCGCTTCCCTCCTGCAGACAAATATATTCTGTACGGCTTCTCTCCTTTGTTTCTTTTCGTTCCTTTCTTTCCTTTTCCTCCTTCCAGAGTCACCGCTTCAATGGCACGCACAATCGGCTCCGCCATCATGAGCATCCCCGCTCCGCCGCCGTACGGTTTGTCGTCGGATTGCTTGTGGCGAAGCAGCGAATAGTCACGAATATTGTGGATATGGAGTTCGAGAGCGCCCGTATCAGTTGCACGCTTCAGGATGCTCTCGGTCAGAGGGCCGGATGTAAACATGTCCGGTAGAAGCGTCAGAATGTCGATACGCATGGGGATAGTGTATCGCGAGGAGCGGATAGCGGTTAGGGGAATCGCTATACTGAAACCCCATGTCCAAAGTCTGCGTTCTCATTCCGACCTATAACCCAAATCCTGCTTTCCTCACGGAAGCACTGCAATCCTTGCAGAAGCAATCATTCTCAGACTGGACTGCACTGATTCACGACGACTGCTCGGATAGTGATACACGAAAAATCATCGAGCCGTTTCTCACTAATCCGAGATTTCACTTCACAAAATCCGATCGGCGACTCGGCATCGGCGGAAACTGGAATGAGTGCGTACGTCTTTTGGAGGAACCTTTTGTTGCATTCCTCTTTCAGGATGATGTTTGGAGTCCCGACTATCTGCAGAGCGCACTCGAAGCACTCGAGAAGCATCCGACTTCGGGCTTCGTGTCGCTGGATCATCGATACGAAGGGAGCAGAGATATGGTGACGATGCCGCTCTACGAGGCGGTTCGAAATTTCAAGAAAAAAAATATTCCGAGCGGATTTCATACAGGAAAAGAAATCCTGCAGTTCTGGATCAAGCACGAACTGCACCCGAATATCATCGGCGAACCGAGCTTCGTGGTCATGAGACGATCCATGATGAAGCAGGCTGGGGAATTTCTGGAGGATATGCCACAATTTCTGGATACCGAGTACTGGCTTCGCCTACTCACCATCACCGACTGGATCAATCTGGACGACCGTGAGCATGGAATGTTTCGGGTGCACGCGGAAGGTGCGAGTGCAATGAACCAGGAAGCAGGCGAAGGACTCTTCGACCGTCTTCGCTGCTTCGAACGACTCATCGGACTGTTGAACGGAGACCTTCGCCAAACCTCAGTGAATGCAAGAAACAAGGCCGTACAAAAAATGATCGCAAAATTTTTCGGAAGAGTCGGATCGGGAAAGAGAGCATCAGCAAAAGGAAGCGGTACACTCGTGAAGTTTTTCTTGAAACATCCGATGGTTATTTTTTCAGGAGTGTGGAGATATTTTTCTGCTATTTTCATTGACTCATTCAGGAACGAAGAGTACAGTAGAGATGTCGATTCCGGTGCGCCACATTCAAGGAAATGAACCCCACCCCTTCGGGGGTGTTTTTTGATAACAATAATGCCGAGGGTGGTGGACCGTGGGGGAATCGAACCCCTGCGCCAGGATTGTCGATTCCGGCGCGCCAACCTGGCCACGGCCCAAACACTCGGCTGTACGATCGTACACCCATCGTTTTACGTGCTCAATACGAAATGAAAGTTGCGATCGCTGACTTCGATCGCTACGCTCTCGTCACTATGAAACTCAAGAAATTTTTTCAGCGTGCCGTGTCACTCGGCATCGATTACGATCCCAGAGGCAAGAAACGCATCGAGAAGATGCTCAAGAAAACGACGGAGAAGATGAAGAAAGCTGAGGGAAGGGAGAAAGAGTATTTTGATGAAGAGCGCACGTGGAACCCGTTCCCAGACTGCAGAATCATTAACGGTGCCGATGACAGTGAGTTCACGCACCTCATGGTGGGCATCGACATCGAGACACCCGAACTGCTCCTCGCCGATCGTCTCCGAAGCGGCGGGAAGAAAATCGACGGCATGCTCATCCACCATCCGGAGGGAAGGGCGCTCGCTGATCTCGACAAAGTCATGCCGGTGCAGATCGATCTGCTCGCAGGCGTCGGTGTATCGGTGAACCAGGCAGAAGGCTTACTGCGGCCCCGCATGGATAAAATCTGGCGTGCAATCCATGCCGACAACCTCTTCCGCACGGAGCGCGCCGCGGAGCTCCTTGGCTTTTCGGCTGTTTGCTGCCATACGATCACCGATAACCTCGTCTGGGCATTCATGGAGAAGCACATCTGCAAGCATGAGTACGACGATCTCGGGGAGATCGTGAATGCGATCCTCGATATTCCCGAGTACAAGAAATTCGCGATGAAAGGCAACCCGCCGATCATCGTCAGCGGCAGCAGGAGCAGCCGTCCCGGAAAGATCTGCGCAACGGAATTTACGGGAGGCACGAACGGTCCCGAGGAATTCTTCGAGGCGAAGGCGAGGGCAGGAGTTGGCACCGTTCTTTCGATGCACGTGACCGAGAAATCGCTGGAGGAAGCCAAGAAACATCATGTCAATATCATCCAGTGCAGCCACATGGCTTCTGACGCGCTGGGCGTGAACCTCATGCTCGATGTCATGAAGAAAGAGGACCCAAAGATGACCTTCATCGAAGTGTCGGGATTCGTGAGAGAGGAACGGAAGAAGTGGTAGACACTCTACTTCCTGCACGATAGGATTTCTCTATTCTTCCCTCTTTTCATATGCAGATTGATCCATTCTTCGCCGCAGGTCTTTTGGGAATGCTCCTCATCCTCATAGCGTTCTTCATGGTGCAAGCACATAAGTGGTCACAAGATGGCCTGACCTATGACATGATCAACTTTGTCGGATCTGCACTACTTGTCATCTACGGAGTAGCAGGAAAAGCATGGCCGTTCGTCATTCTCAACGGCGTCTGGGCAATCTATTCGCTCAAAGACGTAGTTAAAGATATGATCGAACGGGGAAAGAAACGTGTGGCGAACGTCTAAACCTTAAGTGCGCAACGTGGCCTAGAAGATCATGCTGAAAAAACCTCATAGACTTCGTCGTACACCAACTACTATTTGCTCATCCCGCACTCCTTCACGATCTGCGTGAAGATCTCCGGATGATGAATGGCGATCTCGGAAAGCGACTTTCGATCGAGAACAATCTTGCTCTTGGCGAGAGCCGGGATGAAGCGCGAGTAATTGAGACCGACCGAGCGAAGTGCGGCATTCAAACGGATCGTCCAGAGCGAGCGGAAATCCCGCTTCTTAAGCTTACGATCGCGATACGCATTCTGACCTGCCTTAATAACTGCTTCTTTCGCCTTCTTCACCGTCGTTCTTTTCATGCCCTTATAGCCCTTCACAAGCTTATGGAGCGCTTTGACTCTTCTGTGCCTGTGAATTCCACGTTTTACGCGCATGGGAGAAGATTAGAGGTTCGGAAGGAGAAGTGCGAGTGCACGCTCGTTGGTCGGATGCATCATTTTGGTTCGATTCAAGCGCTTTTGGCGCTTGCTCTTCTGAAAGAGCAGGTGATTGCGACTATTCCTGTTAAACGCCAGCTTTCCGCTGCCGGTCATGCGGATGCGTTTCTTCGCGCCGCTGTGGGACTTCAATTTAGGCATACGGACGAGGGATTGTAGCCATGGATAATCAAAAACACAACTATTTCTTCGGTCGTAAAATCACAATGTACTGATTCCCCTGCTTCTTCGCCGGCTGATCGACTTCAGCGGCATCGGCAAGACCCAGAATGAACTTCTTCAATTTATCGACGGCAAACTGCTGATTACTGAGCTCACGACCGCGCAGTGTCACCGAGACCTTCACCATGTTCCTCTCGGCGAGGAACTCCCGACTCCTCTGCGCAAGGCGATCCAAATCACCGGTATCGGTACGGAAACCGAAGCGAACAACCTTCACCTCCGTCTGCTTACTGTGTGACTTCTGCTGCTTCTCCTTCTTCTTCAGACGATAGAGGAAGCTCCCGTAATCCCCGAGCTTCACCACCGGAGGCACGGCCTTCGGCGATACTTCGATCAAATCGAAACCGGACTCCTGTGCCCTTTTAAGAGCTTCGGCAATCGGAAGTTTCTCGGCGGCACCATCCTCGGCAACAAGCAGCACCTCGGGTGCACGAATCTGTTCATTGTATCTGGGCTTGTGGATATTGAAGACCGGACGAGAGTAGCGTTGTCTCAGAGTGAAGAGGGGAAGAAAAACCGGAGGACGTGTGCTGAATGCAGTAAGGACTTGTCCTGAGCGAAGTGAAGGATGCCTAGAGACAGCCGTTTGGTCAAGGCTGAGACTCTGAAATTATCCGCAAACAGAGCGAAGGAGACCTCGTAGCTCCGTAGGTTTCAGACAGGAATGCAGAAGGAGTGTCTGTACTTCGGACGGATAGTACGAACGGAAGATGTCGCTTGCAAAGAAATACGTTCCCTTCGGATAACGCGAGATGAATGCAGAACGTTCGACATCAGATCCGTACAGAAACTTCTCCCACGCATCTTGCGGCTGCGAATCGAAAATACCGGGTCCGCTGACGGCATTCTCTGGCAAGTATCCGACCACCCACGGCGCCATGACATCCAGAACAATCACCTGCGCCTGTGGTTCGACTGCACTCTGAAGCACTGCAAATTCTTCGAGCATCGCTCTCTCGACATGCGGATCGATCGATCGAATCTGAGTGAAAGCAAACGACGCTTGCACCAGAAGCAAAACGCCACTGAGAATCCGGAGACCGTATCCCCGCACATTCCAGAGATGAGCGATTGCTATCGCAGCAAAAGGAAGCAGAAAAAAATCGAGCGGCAGGATGAAGCGGCGATAGAAGAAGAACATGCTGAGAACGGCAACCCCGCTGAAAATTGCCGCCCACTGCCAGACCGTCCCTTTCTGATGTTTGAAAGAGAGAAATAGTCCGAACATCCCGAGAAGCAACAGAGGCAAAGACTGCTCAAGGTATTCCGGTATCGTGAGGAACGCTCCCGGTACCGCATCGGGGCGATGCAGGAGGGCACGAAGAACATCAGGCGCAATACCGGTGAGAGGAAGGAGGAGGAGAATGCATCCAAGCACTGCACAGGACAACAGAAGGATGAAATGACCGCGATGCGGAAAGAACGTAACGACGGCGATCAGACCGATCGCAAAAACAAGGACACCGAGACTGACAACGGAGAAGAGTGATGACGAAAGCATCGGCAGAAGTCCGATGATTGCACCCCTACCGCTTTGGATATACCAGAGAAGACCAAGCACGAGTGTCGCGAACCATTCGAGAAGCATTCGGATTCGCACCGTGCGGTCATGATGCTGCGTCAGGATGGATGCAAGAAGTGCGAGCACAAAGAGAAGTCCGATCTGCTGGTGTGTTGCAATCGTCAGCATCCCGAAGAGCATCCAGAGTTTCGACCTTCTCTCAAACGCGAAGAATGCAAGGACGCACCAGAGAAATGCGGCAAAGACTTTCCAGTACATCATGAGGAAACCCTGATACTGCACGGTCGACAGGAGCGCTATAAGCAGGATACATACGCCCGTTAATGCACCGTGCTTCCGCCCCCAGATCACTGCAAGAACCAAGAAGAGAAGAACAGGGAAAAGATTCCACATCCATCCAATGAGCATATCGGGGCTCATACCACTACGGATGAGAATGGTCGAGAAGAAGAAGAGCCCGAGAGGATGACTTGCAGCCCACGGAGGTAACGCAGGAACAGAGAACGGCGGAAAAGCCTGCGCGTGTTTGAAGAAAAGATACCGATAAATACCCGCGTCGTAGCCGAAAGGAACTCCGGGGAATGCAAACAATGACCAGCAATACTTTGCGAGGAGTAGGAGCACCAAGATCGCACTGAGTGCAAGAATCACCGACCGCTTCTGAGCAAGCTTCATCATTGATGCAAGTATACATCGGAATAGATCTCGCAATGTAGATCGATCTCCAGCCTCGCTTCAAATCGTGACCTCGCTCTCTGACAGCCGACGTGAAAACGTTCCCAGAGGATGTCGTCTGAGAGAAGTGATATGATTTTTACAGCAATATCATGAGGATCCAATGATGTGAGCAGTCCCGTTTCAAAGTTTGTCACGGTACTCCGAAGCCCCGGGACATCGGTCGCAACCACCGGAGTCCCGCTCGCAGTGGCTTCCGCCGCCGCAAGCCCAAAACCTTCGAGTCTCGAAGGGCAGACGACGATGCGCGAAGACCCGAGAAGCAAAGCAAGCTCGGAGTCCGAGCAGCGAGCTTTACAGATCACAGACGGAGCCAAAGCAGACTGAATCCCGATTGCTCGAAGCTGCGCATCAGGCACTTTCTCAAGAACAAGCGGCCAGGCCGCGAGGAGTAGATCAAAACCTTTGCGTGCGTCACTCCGACCAATGAACACACATCTCTGAGCGCGACTCTGTAACGGAAGATCGGAGCTCTCAAATTTCTCGGTATCAATGCCGCAACCAACAACCGAAAGCTTGCTGCGATCGATACCGTAGTCATGCACGAGAGAGTGAGCCGTATCCTCTGACAAACAGAGAATATGGTCTGCCAGACGGTATGTTCTCCTCTCAAACGGAATCAGCAGACGTTTCCACTGCTGACCGACACATCTGACTTGATCTGCATACGTATGGTTCGCTGTGACAAGAAGCGGAAGATGTTTTGGTTTTGAGAGAAGGAACACTCCTCCCGGGCCGGCATGCACATGGAGGATATCCGGATGAAAACTTTGGATCCATCGCCGGAGCGGAATCGAAAGTAAAAGAGAAAAGAGGATGCTGCGACCAAATGGCAAGCGCAGATCCGTTCTGCTGAAGACAGAGACAGCGTGACCACGTGCCGAAAGCCCAGATCGTAGACTCTCGACGTGCCTTCCCATTCCACCGATCGGTAGATCCCAGTCCCAGCTCACTATGCCGATACGCAGCGGCTTATTTCCAGACATGCTGAAGGTAGGAAGAAGCCAAAACATCAGGAGAGAATTTTTGTCGGCATACCTCATTCATGGCTTCCGGATGCCACTGTAAAGCGAGTGCTTCTTTGATTGCACGAAGGCAGTCATTGACGTCCAGAGACTCAAAGAGAAGCCCTGTTACACCCTCGATCACCGCATCCGGAATGCCTTCGAGTCTCGCAGCAACAACCGGAAGCCCAGAGAAGGATGCTTCGAGACACACCAGACCAAAACCTTCCATGTCACCCTGCACGGGGATATTCGGCATGAGGAACAGTGAGGATGTGAGGTACAAATTCTTCTTTTGATCTTCGCTCACCGCACCGAGAACGCTGACTGAATGTTCCAGTGTATTCTTCAGAATTGCAGACCGAATGTTCGGAAGTTCCGGTCCATCTCCTGCAACCACGCAGTGAAGATCCGGAATCTCCTGCAGTAATGTCGGCAGTACAGTCTGAAGAAACCAGAGTGTTCCCTTGCGTGGAATCTGGCGACCGAGGAGAAGAATCTGCGAAGTCTCCCCTTCTTCGCCGCAGCGGAGAAGGGGCTGGGGAATGATGACCGCACAAGGAATGATGACAATCTTCTCCTTCGGAACTCCGAGTTTCTCGGCAACAAATGCGGTTGCTTTGCTGATCGCCACAATGCAGTGAGCATGGGGCAGAGAACGGCGGAGCAACCACTGATAGAACAAGAAATCATACGTCAGATCGAGACCGTACACGGTCACCGTCAGCCGAAGGTTCGGACGGAAGAAGCGCAGAACCGGTAGAAAAATAGCGGAAGCTGCATCACCAAAATGAATAATCTGTGCTCGCGAAAAAAGTGCCCTCATCCATGCATAGGGTAAGAAGAAGCAGAGACCAAGCTTTCCTCCTGCATAGCCGACAACCCTGCAACGCATACCGTGTTCATCAGAAACTGCCTGCAGCAGCGTGCGCGTAGAGGACTGCATACCCCCTGCTCCCTGCTGCAGACTGCGCGTAATAAAGAGAATGTGCTTCTGATTCTCGCACGGAATCCTACGGAAATATGCTCTCACGATCGTCCCGCACGAACGAAGAATATGGTGCCGAAGCGTTCTCACCAGTTTGCTCTTCCCGTGTTTCCTCGGAAGAAAACTCACCGGAACTTCAGCCACTGCAAACCCAAACGTCTTTGCCTGAATCAGCATTTCATGCGTGTAGGTGTGCACACTTGTGATTCTCATCGCACGGCCAAAACCTGCTGTGAACAGACGGAATCCGGATGATGCATCCGTCACCTGTGTACAGCGAAGAATGCGCAGCATCGCGCTGCCGACGATGTTCCCGATTCTGTGTTTCCATGGCATGTGCGCAAGTTTTCGCACTTGGCGATCCCCCACAACGAGATCGGCATTCGTCTTCTGCATTCGCCTGAGAAGAAGGCCGAGTTCGTCTCCTCGATACTGAAAGTCTGCATCGAGAGTCGCGATGAGATCCGCATTCAGGGAAAGTGCTTTTTTGAGACCGGTCCTGAATGCAGCAGCAAGACCGCAGCGAACATCGTGAGACATCACGATTGCTCCACACTTCTTTGCGATCTTTGTCGTTCTATCGGTACTGCCGTCATCGACGACAAGTGGAAGCACCTCCACGTTTCCATCAAGAGTTTTCGGAATCGAGGTAAGTACGTCTCCGATACTCCCCTCTTCGTTATAGGCTGGCACGAGAACAATCAGGCGCATGGGAGTAGACTACGCCGATCATCGACACTGATACATAAAGGAGACTCAATAAAAAAAACGACAATGATATCGGATGCTCCCCCAGAAACTAGATCGGAGACGGAATCAATCATCGACGCCATCGATCGGTTCGCCCTTACAGTATCCATCGATGATGGTACAGGATGTCTGAAATACTTCCTCATTGAGGATGCCTCCTTCTGCGCTTTCTTCCTCTTGCAACTCATGACTGAGCGCAAGCGTGTCGACTGAACCACGACTCAGTAGTCTCGTAAGGATCTCAATCCTGTACCGGACCAGTGCTGACTCCGCCATAAAACGCTCAGGCGCTGAATACATTATATCACCACTTGGCGGCTCTCTGAGCTGCTTCTCATATTGCGCCAGTTTCTGCCTGAGTCTTTCTACTTGTTCCGCATCCTCAGAAAGTCGAATGACAGTATTCTCGATCATGGTCTAGAATGGGAAGAAAACCTTGAAATTATTATAAATTAATTAAATAAATATGTCAAATACCCCGTAATATCTCTGTTTAAACCCTTTACCTCCTGTAGAACGTCAGATCGACCCTCCACTGCTGTCCTTCCCGCGTCAAAGCATCGACCGTCACAAACGGCAGCGGCCACACGCGGTTCTTTTTGAGTTCTGGCGCAATCTCGGTGAGTGAACTACGAACTGCTGCAAGACCGGATGCCAGCACGAAAGAACGGATATCACCCTGCGTATCGACAGGAAGATCCTGCAGCATCTCCTGTTCGATGCGATCGGGTTCCGCCGCATACTCTAAAAGATCCGTATAGAGAAAATCTTCCGCAGCCTTCAGAGAGAGCGGTGCACTTGCATTGATCTTCTTCAAGAACGTGACGGTAGAATCATCACTGAGGACATCACGAATCATCATGTCTCCGCTGAAAGAGAGAACCGACAGAAACGCGGAAGCGAAACGGAAGCTGCCACGCAGTGTCATCTGTGCTCCGATCGTCTGAAAGCCACCGCGATCGATGGCATTGCTTTCAAACGAAAGATTCTGGAGCGATCCCTCCTGTTGCATCGAGGCACTCAGCACGCTGCTGATCGCCTGAAAACTGTCGATCGTGCGGCCTGCCGCGGGAGTATCCGGGAGTATGTACACGGACGCCTGCTCCTCTCTCGCAGTCAGCGCATTCTTTGCAAAGAATTGTTCCGCCTGCTGATTCGCTGCGAGCAGAGCAACGGTCGAGCGAAGATCGGGAAGCGTCGTACCGATCATCACTGCCGTATCTCGCTTGAGAGAGAATGACCGCGCATGAACCGCAAGCATGCCACACGCAACAACAGACAGGATGACCCCGATAACACCGGATGGAATCTGAAGAGAGCGCCGGAGACGTTGCATCTCAGGAATCGGCATGGGGAAGTGTAAGTGTGATGGAAAACGGAGAGATTCCGATGCCGGCGGCATCTTTCTTCTCGCTGTACTCCGGCTCGGAAACGGAGAGCACTGACGGGATCGCCCGTAGGCCGTCGACGAACGATGCAAGTGTTCGCATGGTGGAACCGTTTGAATCACGTACCTCCCCGCCAAGCGTAATGACCGTCCCCGATGTGACGGAGATTCGAGGCAGCGAAATGGGGTCCACGCTCTCCGTTCTAAACCGGACACGGACATCGTCGATCGCAAGCAGCACGGTACCCACAGGAGTAATGCGTGGCTTCAGGAGACTGAGCTGATGCAGCACGGGAGCACGCGAATCGAGTGATACATCATGACCCGCTTCTAGCTCCACCTTCTCGACGAGGAGTGCCTTCTGCTCGGCCTCGAGATCGATGAGGCGAACGACACGGTCGCCGATGCGCACGGGGAAACGATCAGGTGATAGAAGAAGAGTGATGGCAACGGTCGCGGCAAAGAAAACGATGCCGAAGATCAGTGCGGAAAACCCGAGCCTCTCGAGCGTCTGCAGAAACACCCGCTCCTGCGGGAGGTCTGCATGAGCCCTTGAAGTAGATTCTTTATGCACCGTCGACTATAGTACACCAAGCACTTCCCCCTCTCCCATGGATGAGCTACTCAGGAAAGTATCGGAACTCCTCGAAGCTGTGAACATGGGAAAGGACTCTCTTTGAGAAAAGAAAAATTCCCACTGAAATCACCGAATTGGAAAGTCTGACGACTGCCCCTGATCTCTGGAACGATCATCAGAGAGCGGAGAAGCTTTTCGACAGGCTGAAGGCACTCAAGAAACAATGGTTGCCGATGCTAGAGCTTCTGGCACAGGTCAAAGATCTCGCTGACATTGCGAAGTCTAGCCATGCGACCGATCTTCCGGCTCTCGAAGCCGAGTACGCAGTTCTCGAGAAGAAATGGCTGAGTGCAGAACGCGCCCTCTACCTCGGGGGCAAATACGATCTCGGGAATGCGTACGTCACGATCAGCGGAGGGGCAGGCGGTACGGAAGCCCAAGACTGGGCAGGCATGCTTGGACGAATGTATCTTCGTTACTGCGAACGCAGGGAATGGAAGGCGGAAGTGGTGGAACGCACGGACGGACAGGAGGCGGGGGTCAAATCGATGACGATCCACGTTGCGGGCGATGCCGCGTATGGACATCTCCGGTGCGAGCGCGGGACGCACCGCCTCGTACGCCTCTCGCCGTTCAATGCGAAGAATCTTCGGCAGACAAGCTTCGCACTCGTCGAAGTGCTCCCCGATCTCCAAGGCAGTACGGAGGTCGAGGTGAATATGAACGACCTGCGGATCGATACGTACCGCTCGGGAGGAGCGGGCGGTCAGCACGTGAATAAGACCGACAGCGCTGTGCGTCTCACACATCTTCCGACCGGCATCGTTGTCGCCTGTCAGAACGAACGAAGTCAGCTCCAGAACCGCGAGCGCGCGATGAACATGCTGAAGGCGAAATTGCTCGAGAGAAAACATCTCGAAGAAGCGGCGGAGAAGAAGAGGTTGAAAGGAGGTGCTACGACCGCGGACTTCGGATCGCAGATACGGTCCTATGTCCTGCATCCGTATCAGATGGTGAAGGATCTCCGAACGAACTACGAAACGAGTGACACACAGGGGGTTTTGGATGGCGATCTGGATCTGCTCATCGAAGCGGAGTTGAAGAGAGAGGCGAAGGAGGAGTAGGAATTTTTATTCGGGAGCGCGATGCTTCGCGCGTTTCGGGATCAAAACCTTGAAATATTCTGCTATTCTGTAAATAAGGAGAGGTGGCCGAGTGGTCGAAGGCGCGCGACTCGAAATCGCGTAAACCCCAAAAGGGTTTCGAGGGTTCGAATCCCTCCCTCTCCGCCATTCTTTTTCGATAACCGATATGCACTCTCGAAATATTAGTGACTCGAGGACCCGCATGAAAGAGCGGGTCCTCGAGAAGGTTGCTGGTCCTACTGGACCAGCGGGACTCTCGCCTGTTTTCGGCGCTTCTTAGCAGCACACTTCGCTTTGTGCGGGTTTGTACCCTTTCGTCGACCGTTGTTCTTGTTCTGTGCCAAGATGGAACTCCTTTACAGACGAGAGCTGCCCCCAGATTCACCACAATCCCAGACATCTGGGATCGGAGAGGGGACCATATCGTGTATCGATAGAGCGATGGTAGGAAAGATCAAGAAGACAATAAGCAATCTGCTCAGTGCGAAAAAGGACAAGGAGCCGGACAAAAGCCCGGCTCCTTGGAACAGCAACTCCCGTGAGGGATCATCTCGTGCCGTATACGGCCCCCTTCTTCAAGATTGCGCACTGGTGGCCTGCTTCACGGCGATGTTGTACGTTACATTTCGGACAACGTACGAATCCTTTTCTAACCTTACGATGAGTCATGATCCCTCCAAACTGGGTGATGCTTTCTCCGTGGGGATTCCCAGACGACACGTCCAGAACACGGAGCAGATTGATTACTGCGGTTTGAAAGATCGACTACCGAGCTAGTCTACGAATCAAACTCATTCTGTCTATTTTTTCATATACAATTATATCACATTATTAAAATAAAGCAATATTTTGCTCTCCAAACCCCTCCAACCCTTCGCAAGATCAGGCTAAGAACTCACTACGTTCCTTCTTGCCAACTCCCCAAATATTTTTTCTGCTCCTCGGTCAGCGTGTCCATCGAAAGACCCATCGCTGTAAGCTGCAGATGCGAAATACGATCATCGATCTCCGGCGGCAGCGTGATTACTTCGGACTTCATCGCACCCCGATGATCGACAAGATACTTGCAGGCAAGTGCCTGTCCGCAGAACGACAAACTCATCACTTCACTCGGGTGACCTTCGGCAGAAGCAAGATTCACAAGGCGACCTTCACCGGCAACGTAGACAATGCGACCGGACTTCAGGAGATACTCATCAAGGTAATGACGAACACGACGCTTGCGGCTCGCTTTCTTCTCGAGTGTCGCAAGATCGATTTCATTATCGAAATGACCGGAGTTCGCCATGAGTGCGGCATCCTTCATCTTCTCGATGTGCTCCATGCGGATGACGTGGAGATTCCCCGTCACCGTGACGAAGAGATCGCCGAGTGCAGCCGCTTCTTCCATGGGCATCACGCGGTGACCGTCCATCGCGGCCTGCAGCGCGCAGAACGCATCCACTTCCGTCACGATCACCTGTGCCCCGAGTCCCTTCGCCCGCATCGCAACACCCTTCCCGCAGCTTCCGTAGCCAAGAACGACGACGGTCGTACCGGCGATCAGCATGTTTGTGCTGCGGAGAATGCCGTCGAACGTGCTCTGTCCTGTTCCGTAGTAATTATCCATCAGGTGCTTCGTCTTGTTGTCGTTCACCGCGATCATCGGGCACTTCAGCGCACCTTCCTTCGCCATCGCATTCAACCGGATGATGCCGGTCGTCGTCTCCTCGCAACCGCCGATCATTTTCTTTAAGAGATGCGGGTGCTTCGTGTGGATCTCGGTCACGAGATCGCAGCCGTCGTCGATGGTGATATCGGGCTCGGTTTCGATCACTGCAGACAGAAATTTGTAGTAGTCCTCACGACTTTCGCCCTTGTAGGCCCACACGAGCACATCCTTCTCCTCGGCAAGTGCCGCAGCGACGTCATCCTGCGTGCTTAAGGGATTGCATCCCGTGATCGCAACTTTCGCGCCGCCGGCAGTCAGCGTGCGAACAAGCACTCCGGTCTCCTTCGTCACATGGAGCGCCATACCGATCGTGAGTCCCTTGAAGGGCTGCTCTTTGATGAACTGCTCGCGAACCTTGAGGAGAGCACCCATATGCTTCTCGGCAATTTCGAGATTCAGTCTGCCTTGCTCAGCCAGTTTTGGATCTTTGACGAAAGACATGCGCGAGCGAGGGTAACAGGAACGCGGGAGGAAGGAAAGACGAGGAACGAGGAATAGGTTTGGTAGGTAGGGTAGGTAGGGTAGGTCCACCTACCGAACCTACCAAACCTCCCCTACCTACCCTACCTCCAACAATTCCTCCCCATAATTCTCCTTCACTCTCTTCTGGAGAGCGGCGTGATCGAGAGAATCGAGAAGTGTTCCTTCCTGCTCTACAAGCAAGCACCCCATCATCGCAGCCAGCCTGCCGGTATGCTGAAGCGACCATCCTGAAGCGAGACCGATCAGGAGCCCCGCACGCGCGGCGTCTCCAGCACCAGTTGGATTCACAACATGAAGAGGCTTGCACGCAGGAACGGTCAGATCTTCCTTCTCGGTCACGAAGCGAATGCCTTTGTCACCGAGCGTAATGATGAGCATCCCGCATGCGCTTACAATGTCTTCCTCTTTCCACCCAAGTTTCATTGAAGCAATCCCCCACTCGTACTCGTTGACGACCAGTCCTCTGCTTCCCGTCACCGCAGAACGGAATTCATCCTGTCCGAACGCATGCACAAGCTGCCCGGGGTCGAAGAGGTACGGAATACCGAGTTTCTCACACTGCTTCGCACCCTGCAGCATCAGCATCGGATTCCTCGGACCCATGATTGCAAATGCAATGTCTTTTTTCAGAGAAGAAAAATCAGGCAACACCGATGCGCCGTCCGCACCCGGATGAAAGAAGCTGATCTGACGCTCGTCGATATCCGTTGCAATGAGCGCAGTTGCCGTCACCGCATCCGGAACCGTTTGCACCAGAGAGACGTCCACACCTTTGGACTGTAGTAATTTCAAATAGTCAGCTCCATCACTTCCAACTGCTGCAAGCAACACAGGCGTCTGATCGAGTAGTGCA
Source organism: uncultured Candidatus Peribacteria bacterium (assembly GCA_964597665.1). GTDB lineage: Bacteria > Patescibacteriota > Gracilibacteria > Peribacterales > Peribacteraceae > SICN01. Next base: position 22,496 of record CAZQYX010000016.1, read on the forward strand.
AGATTCCAACCGATATTTGCCGCAACTCCCCCATGATGGCGGACATAGCCCTGTGCAAGATAGTTCACCGACAGTCGATCCAGATTCTTCGGATCAATGCCGCTCAAGAACGATCCCTCGTGAGAGAGGAGCAAGTCGAAAGCGATGGAACCGTTCACAAGAAATTTCATAACACTATCTTACATCTCTTTCCTGCTTGAGATAGACTCGCACTGTCTATGAAAATAGCGATCGTCGGTACCGGCTACGTGGGACTTGTCTCCGCTGCATGCTTTGCGGAACTCGGACATGACGTGATAGGAGTCGATATCGATGCCGAGAAAGTGAAGATGCTCAAGCAGGGCAAGAGCCCGATCTACGAACCGGGTCTTGAAGAAGTGATCGCAAGTGGTTTAAAAAGCGGACGGCTGTCCTTCACAACAAAGCTTGAGGATGCACTCCCCGATACAAAGATTCTCTTCTCCGCAGTGGCGACACCCCCGAGTGAGGGATACAAGGCCGATCTCCGCGCAGTGTTCAGCGTTTCGGAAGCAGTCGCGACTGTGATCGATCATGATCTCATCTTCGTCAATAAATCCACGGTGCCGGTAGGCACAGGGCTACTGTGCCAAAACCGCATCGATGCGATCCTGAAGAAACGCAAAACGAAAGTGTCGGTTCAAGTCGTCAGTAATCCGGAATTCCTTCGGGAAGGCATGGCGGTTAGTGATACCTTAATGCCCGATCGCATCATCGTCGGCATCAATGCGGAAGCGGCAAAGACCAAAGCAACGCAAGAATTGATGGAAGAGCTCTATCGTCCGATCACGCGTGTCGGGAAGCCGCTTCTGTTCATGCGACGCGAGAGTGCGGAGATGATGAAGTACGCATCAAATGCCTTCCTCGCAACGAAAATCAGCTTCATCAATATGATGACCGAGCTCTGCGAAGTAACGGGTGCGAATGTCCGTGATATCGCCGTCGGCATGGGGCTCGATAATCGCATCGGACCGAAGTTTCTGCACGCCGGCATCGGTTACGGCGGCAGTTGCTTCCCGAAAGACGTGAAAGCGCTCCTCGCAACCGCCAAAGAATACGGCGTGAAGTTACCCATCGTGGAAGCGACGGACAGCGTGAACCTGTGGCAACGGAATCGCTTCATCGAACGGGTTCTCAAAAATCTCCCGAAGAAAGCGCACGTCGGAGTCTGGGGACTCTCTTTCAAACCGAAAACCGATGACATGCGCGAGGCTCCGAGTATCGATGTCATCGAGGCAGTCCTCAAAGCTGGACATACCGTCAAAGCGTTCGATCCGGTCGCGATGGAGAAAGCAAAACCGCATCTCAAGAAAGCCGTGAAGTACGCAACAACACCGATGGATGCCGCCAAAGGTGCCGATGCGCTTCTGGTGCTCACGGAATGGGACGTCTTCCGCGGCGCAGATATCAAGGAACTGAAAAACGTGATGAAGGGCAATCTTCTGTTTGATGGTAGAAATGTGTATGAACCTTCGGAGATACAAAGAGAGAACTTGCAATATTTTGGGATTGGACTATAATGGGGTCACACAAATATACATTTCCCACCTTTGCATGCCTCGCACAATCAGCAGTGTTGACGATTTAAACGCCAAAGCGATTAAAGCTGCAGGAGACAAACTTCTTGAGAACGGTGAGCTGACTCTCAAACAAGCAATCCTCCTCACGGCATCAGATATCCCGACTGTGACTCTTGAGGAGAAGGCTGAACTCCCGACCTTCAAGAAGCTCTATCGGAAAATGACAGGCAAGAGTCTTGTGCTGGCCTAGAAGGGTTGCAATACTTTGGAATAGGGGTATAGTGATTCGGCTTTATTTTTCACAAGCCGAACGATGACAACTCCCACGAATACTGTCAGTGGCCACCACGATTCATTATTTAACGATCTTGATGGTGGTACTGAACTTGCGAATGCCAGAGTTCAGCGTATGCATGCGCTCGTTACTGCAGGTACACACAGTGTCGTGCAAGCGATACAGGAGCTCGCTGGAATGGATGGTGGTGGTGTGTCATCTTCGAACTAGGGTTATCTGGTAGAATCAGGACAATGAAAATCCTCCTGACCGGTGCTGCCGGCTTCATCGGCTACCACACTGCACTCAAACTTCTTGAGCGCGGTGATGAAGTGATCGGACTCGATAACGTGAGCGCCTACTACGATCCCACGCTCAAAGAAGCACGACTGAAACTCCTGCAGGGAAAGAAAGGATTCAGCTTTGTTCGGGGCGATATTCTGGATCGAGCGACCGTTGCAAAAGCGATGAAAGGCGTCGATCGCGTGCTGCATCTCGCTGCACTTGCGGGTGTCAGGTACGCATTTGAACATCCGGATGAATACATCGCCATCAACATTACCGGTTTCTTTCATGTGCTCGACGAGGTACGCAAACAGAAAATTAAAGGCTTAATCTATGCCTCAAGCAGCTCCGTCTACGGCGGCAATACAAAACTCCCCTCCTCAGAGGAAGACCGAACGGATAATCAGCTCTCGCTGTACGGACAAAACAAGAAAGACAATGAGCTCATGGCACACACCTTCCACTCGCTCTACGGAACGAACGTCACGGGGCTGCGGTTCTTCACCGTCTACGGACCGTACGGCAGACCCGATATGGCGCTGTTTCTCTTCACGGACGCGCTCCTGCATGACCGTCCGCTGACAGTCTACGGCGAAGGAAAAATGCAACGAGATTTCACCTATGTCGACGACATCGTCTCCGGCATCGTTGCCGCAATCGACAAAAATTATCCGGAAGAAGTGTTCAACCTCGGCTGCGGCAGGAAGGAAGAACTGATGGAATACATTCGCATGGTCGAAGTCTCCTGCGGGAAAGAAGCGAAGAAAGAATTTCACCCAATGCAACCCGGTGACACGAGAGCGAGCCTCGCAGATATCTCAAAGGCAAAGAAGATGCTTGGCTTTGAGCCGAAGACGACGATCAAAGATGGAGTACCGAAGTTTGTGACATGGTATCGACAGTATTACGGAGTATAGGTTTGGTAAGTAGAGTAGGTGACCATACGTTTGGTAGGTACAGCGAAAGATATTGCACTACTCAGAGTACTCGTACCGTACCTACCAAACCTACCCAACCTCCCAAACTTTATTTTCGTACCCACACCTCAGTCGGTGCCCCCTCCATCCTCACCCACTCGTCACCGAAATCTTCTTCGCATGTCTTCTTCGTACAAACAAGTGCCTGCGCCGTATCTTCAACAGAGGAAGAAAGTGTTTGCGTAAACCGCCCGATCGGACCCGCACTCTCATACTGCCACTCATGACCGAACGGACCGTCGATGAGCACGAGACCCGTGATGGCATGATCATGGAGAAAACGCATCGTGGATCTTGCAGAAGTCGGATGCATATCGGGGAATGCCTTAAAGACCAGCACTGCCGTGAGAATCAGATGCATCGGCAAAAACAACTGCCCTGAAATTTTTCTCCGTAGGAGAAGTGACATCAAGCCCGCGACGAGGATCGGCGTGAGAAGTAATGCATAGTACGTCTGGCTGGAAATAAAAATGTAGAGCACAAGCAGAAGCAGTGTTGCGAGAAAATCCATACGACCACTCGTCAGAATTCCAAAAAGACCGACGATTGTGAGTAGTCCGCTGCCGGCAAGTGTGCAAATCCAGAGGACCTGAGAAAACCGAGCGGTGAGCGGAAGAACCGCATCCTGACTGCCAACCTTCAGCATGCTCGCAAGCGCCATTGGATTGGTGAGCGTATAGATCGCAAGAAGCAGGAGAGGCAAGCCCAGGAAGAGAAGCACCTTGCGCCATGACACATGGCCACTTCGAAGCACACCGAGAAGAAGTGGCGCAAAGAGCACGCTCTGGTACGAGCTGAAGAGCGCAAAAAACCAAAGACATCCAATCAAAGGTGCGGAGGAACGCGCAATCGGTTTCGGACGAAGGGCAAGCGTGACACAAAGAAGTCCGAAGACTCCCGTAAGCACAGCAATCATCACCGTTCCTGCTTGCAGAATGACAGCGCTACTGAGAAGCCAACTGCAAACGAGCACCTTGCGCCGGAGCGGGGAAAGAACGTACCCGAGATCTAAAAGAAGCCAGACCGACTGAGTGGCAAGACTTGCAATCACGAAACGCCAGAAGAACTCGTGGCCCGGAAGCAATGCAGTGGAAGCGAAGAGATCACGAAGCAGCGGCGGATGCGGATAGGGAATGGAGAGGAGATACTTCGCTTCATCCGTATGCACGCCTCCCGCCATCTGCACGAGAGCTAGAATGAGTGCATAACACTCGAGAAGCCAGAAATGAATTCCTACTCGGCGCATGAGAGCGTGGTATCGGGAAGAGAAATCTTGCACGAGCGTGCAGGAGTTTGAAAACGCAGGTGGTCGGCATGAATGATCGAGATGGAATCTTTTAAAACTTCGATGATTCGGATATCCGAGAGCAGCCATCCTTCTCTGTCTGCGACGGTCACGAGTGCGGACTGCACCTGTGGTCTCACAGGTGCATCGGTATAGAGGAACCGCAGCGCGAAAACACGTGGAATCAGTGTCAGAGCGGCACCAATCATCAAGGCAACGAAGAGCGCCATCCCTGACTTCAAGAGAGACTGCGTGAAACGACCAAACGCAAGTCTGAGAATCTGACAAAGAAATGCGATGTGCACCCGAAGCGACAGCTTACTCTGGCCATGCAGTCGCATGCGGAAGACGAGCGGTTCTTCAATCAGCTTCGTTCCCTTCGGTACGGCAGCCAGAATCTCGAGGAGGATCTTAAAACCGGTCGGTCGAAGATGAGAACGAATGTTGCGGTACACACTTCGTTTCATCACGAAGAATCCGCCGAGAGGATCACTGACGGGAACACGTGAGAGAAGCTTTGCAACGAATGTTCCGGCAGTGCTGATGATGCGACGATCCGCAACCCAGGACCCCACACTTCCACCCGGAACGTAGCGGGAGCCCGTGGAGATATCCGCACACTGTTCGATACGGGAAACCAGAGTAGGGAGAAGCGCGCTGTCATGCTGGCCGTCGGCATCCATCACGGCGAGGATGGTCCCGTGTGCGGCATCGAACCCGTCGAGAACTGCTGAGCTTAAGCCCTTCTTACCGATTCGCCTGATGACCTTGATGCATCCTCTCCTCTTGGAAAATTCGGTCGCAACTTTCCATGTCTTGTCCGGAGAATCGTCATCGACCACGATGATCTCGTGCGGAATATGGACGAGCACACCGTCGAGCACCTCAAGCAGGTTCCCGATATTCGCCGCTTCGTTGTACGTTGGCAGGATGAGCGATAACACGCCGGATAGTCTAGGGATGTGAAGAAGGTTTGTCAGGTTGGCTTTGAGCTTAAGGCGCAGCGCTGATCCTGCTACACTGCTAGAGATGAAGATTCTCGTTACAGGCTCCTCCGGCACGATTGGCACGCGTCTCTGCGAAAAACTACTGGAGCGGGGAGACAAGGTTCTAGGCTTCGACTGGCTTCCGAACAAATGGAATAAAGATGTTCAGAAAGTCACAACGATCGTCGATATACGCGACGAAGCCGCAATGAAAAAAGTGAGCATCGATGCGGATGTCCTGGTACATCTCGCCGCAAACGCACGCGTCTATGAGCTCGTCGAGCATCCCGATCGTGCACGGGATAATTTCCTCACGACCTTCAATGCGCTGGAATTTGCCAGAACAAATAACATCAAACGCTTCATCTTCGCATCGTCACGCGAGAGCTACGGCAATACGGGTGTCGACAAATATACGGAAGACTTGGTTCGTGTTGAAAACTGCGAAAGCCCCTACACGGCAAGCAAAGTCGGCGGAGAGGCACTCGTGGAAGCCTATCGTCGTTGCTATGGCATCGATCAGATCACCTTTCGCTTCAGCAACGTCTACGGCATGTACGACGATTCCGTGCGCGTCGTACCGCTGTTCTTCCGATTGGCACGGAAGAACGAGGAGATGACGATCTTCGGCAAAGAGAAGTGCCTCGACTTCACGTACATCGACGATACGGTCAGTGGCATCATCGCCGGCATCGACAAGTTCGAGACCGCGAAGAACGACACCTACAATCTTGCAACGGGCGAAGGCACGACGATCATCAAGCTTGCAGAAGACATAAAGAGACTCTGTAAAAGCGATTCGAAAATCGCTATCGGTGCCTCCCGCACCGGCGAAGTGATTCGCTATATCGCAGATATTTCAAAAGCGAAGAAAGCGCTGGGATACAAACCGCAAACATCATTCGATGAAGGCGTTAGGAAGTCGGTGGAGTGGTATCAAAAGAATACGTAGAAATATTTGCTATTCTTTGCATTTCTTGGATAAGATAACATGCTGAGCTTTGCAGTTCAGGGACTTGTTCCTTGTCAATTCTGACGGCATTCCCGAATTTAACCATAGAAAGGAGTGTACTCGGTTACGGTCAGTAGTAGCGTTCGAAACATTTTCCGTTTCTCAGTCCCCTTTTTCAGGAGCTCGAATCTGATGATGAAGTATCTGCCTTTTATCGCACTGACGGTTGCATCGTGGGGGATCTACGTCCCATGCCTGCACATGGCAACGACACATTTGAAATCGTCTCTCCGAGCATTTCTCATGGTCTGCGCCGCCTACTTTCTGACAGGCATTGTCACCCTCTTGATCATGATGACGAAGGGAATGAATCCCCTTCAATTCGATCAAAAGGGAACGCCGCTTGCACTGGGAGCCGGCACGTTGGGCGCCGTTGGCGCTCTCGGAATCGTTCTCGCCGTAATGAACGGCGGGAAACCGTGGGTGGTGGCACCAATGGTATTCGCAGGAGCGCCGATTGTCGCCACGTTCGTGGGGATGCTGTTGCATCCCCCGAAAAGCGCGGCCGAATGGCCGTTCTACGTCGGCATTCTGCTGATGGCGACCGGCACCGGCATCACGATGGCATTCAAGCCACAGTGATCAGCGGTCAGATTGTCAAAGAACTACCCGCAGCACGTTGTGCTGCGGGGGTTTTACAAACGTTGGTTGTTAGGGACAAAGAATCGCTGTAATCCTCTCCCCCGCCTTCCCGTCCCACAGCTCGGGGATCGTGATCTTTGAAGTGATAGGATTTTTTGCAAACTCCAGAACTTTCTGACGATCTGCCAAAACATTCGGATCAATCAGAACATTGCTCCCGCTTTTGATCGTGCTCGGGCGCTCGGTATTCCGTCGAAGTGTGAAGCAACGCTTCTTGAGGAGAACCGCTTCTTCCTGAATCCCTCCGGAATCGGTTAAAATAAAAGCTGCCGATTTCATGAGCTTCAAGAATGGAAGATATCCTAGAGGCTCAATAGGACGAGAAATTCTTAAAAGCGGAACAGTTGTGCGCTCAGGATCCGGCTTCGTTATCATTCCATAAAAGCGTGGATGCATAGGGAACACAATTGGCATTTTTTTATCTACCTCCCCAAGAAAGCTCACAAGATTGAGCAAATATTCACGATTATCCACATTGCTAGGACGATGAAGAGTAAGAATCGCAAATGGCTTTTCCGCATCCATACCTAATTCTGGTAATAGCGTGGTATCGATGAGCGGCATCATCCGAATCAGCGTGTCGATCATCGTATTTCCGACGAAATGCACACGCCCTTTCATTCCCTCTACCTCCAGATTCTCAAGCCCCGACTGCTCAGAGACGAACAGATCGTCCGCGAGCTGATCGATCTCGATACGATTCAACTCCTCAGGCATCGTCTCATCGAATGATCGCAGACCAGCTTCGACGTGCCCAAGACGAATGTTCTTGTTCTTTGCCGCACGCGCTGCACCGACGGCACCGTTCACATCGCCGTAGACGAGAACGATATCCGGTTTGTACTCCTCCAGTGCCAGCTCCATCGCCACCATCGTCGAATCGATCACCTCCTCTCTGTTTGCCCCTTTTACACCGAGGTTTTTGTCCGGCTGCGGAATACTAAGTTGCGTGAAGAAAATATCGGAGAGCAGCGGATCGTAGTGCTGCCCCGTGTGCACGATGATGTGCTTGATGTCCTTGTGCTTCGAAAGAGCATGATGGACTGCGGCAAGTTTCACGAAATTCGGTCTGGCGGAGGCGCTGCTGAGAACTGTGAGCATACTTTCATTCTAGAGATAAATTTCAGATACCAACATCCCCGTCACCGCGCCCGCGGAGGGGCGCTGCTGAAGCTTTGGTTTACCGATCTCCAAAGCAGCAGCCCTCCGTGGCTGCGGCGTTTCACAATTTTTCAGACGACTCTCGCAGCAGCCAGGATTCGAGCCATTCGTTTCTCCCACGTAAAATGCTCGACATGCACCCTCGCTAGTTTTGCACGCTTCGCGCTGTCTTCCCTGTCTTCCAATGCCAAACGAATCTTCTCTGCCATCGCATCACTGTCTCCTGCCGGAAAAAATCTCGTCATCGTCTCATCCAGTGCATCATGAATCGGCGGAAGGTCTGCTGTCACCGTGGGACGTCCGGCCGCCATGTATTCAAAGAGCTTGAGGGGCGATGTATCCCGACGGTAGAACGGATGATCAGATTTGGGTGCCGGATAGACGAGGACATCGGCTGCCGTAAGAAGTGTGGGAATCTTGAGATGAGGAATATGTCCGGTAAACGTGACGATCTTCCGGAGAGCCTCGGGCAAAGTCTCCCGGAAACTCTCCGCTCTGTTCTCAGGGCCTCCCGCGATGACAGCTCGATACTCGAGACCGCGCTTCGTGAGAATCTCCAGCGCATCCAGAAGCTCAGGGATCCCCTTCGAAAGACCCATCGACTCCAGTTGCCCAGCGTACACGATGAGTGCGGAACCATCGGGAACATGCAGGGATTCACGCGTTGCACGCGGGTCGGGCACCGCCTCGAAATCATGCAGATCGACGGCATCTCCTTCGGCAATCACGGGGATATCCGACACACCGAGATCAATGAGCGCTTGGCGCATCGGGCTCGTGAGTGTGACGATCAAAGAACAAGAACGAACAAGCGACAGAAACCTTCTGCGACCAAGACGCGGGATGCGATGCAGCTCGAGGATGATCGGCACATTGACGCGCGACAACACCGGCAGAAGCTCCGGCGTTCTCGTGTAGATCACATCGAAATCATTCGCTCGCTTCCTGAGGATCTTCTCCAGAATTCTGCCAAAGAGGAATGTCGTGAGCTTCAGCCCGAGAACTCCCGGAGCCCACCATGCGGCAATACCGTCGATAGTACCGAGATGATGCAAATGCACGCTCTCCGTAAGCCCGTAGTACGAGGAAAAACTCTGCTCGATAGCATTCTCGCGATACGGCGCGAAGATTTCGACGTCGTGACCGATGTCCCGGAGCGCCTTCGTCACTTTGGCGATTTGGTGACCGTGTGCCCTCTCGCTCGGGAGACGAACATTCGTGCAGTACGCAATGCGCATAGACAGAGTGTACACTTCTTCCATGCAACTGGACCGCAGATTATTCAACGGTAAAATCATCAGCTCGATCGTCTATCCATCATTTTTTCCGATCCATCCGGATCAGCGTGTCGTCAACTTCGGCTGCGGAGTGGGGCCACAAGCAGTCGCCTATAAAGACTGCTACCAAGAAATGGTCGGTGTTGATCTGAATGCGGAGCGTCTGGAGATGTCGAAGATTCTGCTTGCAGAGTGTGGGGTAAAAAATTACAGAACGATCTGTGTGCCGGTCGAACAGACAGGGCTACAAGATGCTTCTTTCGAGAAAGCACTCGCCATCGACATCATCGAGCATCTGCCAAATCCAAGAGCACTGCTCGCCGAAGCACGTCGCGTACTCATAGCAAACGGCGAACTCCTCGTGAGCGTGCCTGCAATGCACGATCACTACGTGCATCTTTTCCGATGGATCGGAAAAATATTTGGCAGAAAGACGGTTGAATTGCCCTCGGGACATCTCGATGCCCACAACAGCGCGCACTCAGTTTCGGCATGGGAAAAGATTGCAGAGGATGAAGGATTTTCAATCGTTCGTACGCGCGCCTCCACACTCTTCCCGCCGCTCCATCTGTACGGTATTCCTCGCTTCTGGTTCAAGAGTGCGCTGATTCGATCCATTGACGGCTTCTGCTGCTCACTCCCGTTTCTCAAACGCTTCGGTCAGGCATACCTGATGGTATTGAGGAAAAAATAAGAAATCTCTACGATGCCTCTATGCGACAAATTTCCGTCGGTATCGTCGGCCTTGGGTACTGGGGCCCAAACTGGCTCCGCAACTTTTCGAGTCTGGAAGGCTGCAAACTCAGCTACGGTTGTGACCTCTCGAAAGAACGCTGCATCAAATTCTCACGTCAGTATCCGGGGACGCGCTTTACGGTACGGTACGACGACCTCCTGAAAGACGAAACACTCGATGCCATCATCATCGCAACACCGACCTCCAGTCACTATCCTCTCGCAGCTGCGGCTCTCAAAGCGGGGAAGCACGTCCTGATCGAGAAGCCGATGACCGGTACGAGCGCGGAAGGAAAGAAACTCCTCGCACTTGCAAAGAAAAAGAAACGCAAGATTCTGGTGGATCATACGTTTGCGTACACCTCGTCCGTGAACCGCATCGAGAACAGCCTGAAGATGAGGGAGCTCGGGGAGCTCCTGTACTTCGATTCAACCCGTATCAACCTTGGGCTCATCCAGAAAGACACGAATGTGCTGTGGGATCTCGCGATCCATGACCTCACGATTCTCTCGAGGATTGCGGATCTGAGCGAGATCAAGGAAGTTCTCGCGATCGGCAGCGCGCACTACGGGAAGCACGCCGAAGACGCGCATCTGCATCTGACCTTCGGTTCGGGTCTTGCCGCACATATTCACGCAAGTTGGCTTTCGCCGGTGAAGATTCGAAAGACGCTGATTGCCGGTCGCAAAGCGATGATCGTCTACGACGACACCGAGCCGAGCGAGAAGATCCGCATCTACGACAAAGGGATCGAGCACGATACGACGAAACCCGATCCGTTCTTCCCAAAGTACCGAAGCGGCGATGTGTTGATCCCGGCACTCAAGATGACAGAGGCACTTGCAAATGAAGCACAACACTTTCTCGATTGCATCCGAGGCAAAGCCACGCCCATCGTCTCGGGGCAGGATGGACTGATGATGGTGAAGATTCTCGAAGCTGCGGACGAGTCGCTGAGGAAAAGAAAGGTGATAAAGGTTCGGTAGGTTGGGTAGGTTTGGAAAGTAAAAACTGGTTATTCGTTACTTACCATACCTTCCCTACTTACCCTACCTACCAAACCTTCCCAACCATCACCCCCGTCACCGCGAAAAACAGTTTCCAGTGATACCGTACAAACCGAAAATTCTGCGAGAACGGCAGCGAATCATGAAAGAAGCAGAAGGGAGCGACTGACAAGACTTTCAGGAAGTACCAAACCGTGAGAGCCGGCTCGCGAAGGAGGAACCAACGAACATATCGCTGTACTGAGCACCCATGCTGCCGTATTTTTTCGACTTCCAATTCGATATACCGATCATCTTTCGGCTGCAACAACTCTACCGGGTCGAGCGGAACATACAGCGGTGCTTTCGTGATGATCTCTCGAAACGACGAATCATATTGGTACTTCTCGTGCACAGTCTTGCCTGCACGGAGCGTCGCCCCACTCCTCCGATGATGAATGCGCGGCATAATCTCGGGGAACGCAACGCCTCTCGTACGCGGAATGCCATCGATGACTGAAACGCGCGGGAATTTGATGATCGTCTTGGGATCGGCATTCTTCAGAATCTCACCGACCTCAGTTACAAGTTCATCACTCAAATACTCGTCGGAATCGATATACAACACCCAATCGAATGCAGCATCTGCTCTCTGCTTCAGTCGCATCTCCGTGAAATTCGTAATACGCACGCTCTTCTCCTCCGTCTCGTGCTGCTTCAGCACTTTTGCCCCGAATTTTTTTGCAATGACCACGGAATCATCCTCGCTATTCGCATCATGGATGAGGATCTCGCCGAATGCCGAGAGATTCTTCAGACACCGCTCGAGGGTTGCACCGCTGTTGCGGGTGAGAATCAATACAGAACAAGGAATCTTCTCCATATGAAAGAAGTGTAGCAGCATCCAAAGGGGTGGTGTGCGCCACAGGCGGGGGTGCGCTGGCGGAAATTGGCGCACGCGCTTTTCTTTCGCCCTTTCTTTTTCGCGCAAAAAGAAAGGGCAATATCAAATCAGTAGCTCCCAACTCTCCCGTCTCACCGGCTTACACCCAAAACTCTCTTTAAAGAAGAACAGTCCTTCATTCACTTTTGTCCCTCCATCCTCCGTAGAGACTCCCAAATGCAGGACCCGTCTCTTCTCTTTCAAGCACAAACGAATTGCCTCAACCAGAAGCAGGTGCATCGGGTGGAACTGCTGCGAAGCATATTCCTGACCCATATAGAGCGTGTAAAGAGCTAGGTCATGAATCGTGATGAGCACAATGCCGCCTACGATCTTCCCTTCCAGATTCGCCGTAAGACAGCGAAAGCCGTTCGGCAATAATGCGTGTAATTTTTTGATCTCTGCAAGTGTGTGTGTTGGCTTCGCCCCGTGACGCTGCACGAGAACGGACTCGAGAACGGGCCAGAATGCGTCGAAGTCATTGCTCAGCTTCACTTCAATCTTCGCCCGCTCGGCCTGACGAACCATATTGCGACACTTGCCGTTTAAAGACTCGAGAATACGATCATCAGAGAGCCGAAAGAGATCAATCGCTCCGTCCATTTCGCACCTCGACATGCGGTATCCCTGCTGGAACATCCAGTACTGAGAGTCTTCCGAATACTGACGTTGAAGACTCGCAGGCGGCAGACGAAGCATCGAAATGCCTGCAAACTTCTTCGACTTCGCATAGGCAAGAAGCGCTTGCATCATCTCGCCGGTCTCGGTCACGGACATATCGGGATGCAGCACCAAGCCCCCGTACGACGCACCGGGATGCGACACAAGCATCTTCGTGCCGGCTTCTTCTTTCAGCGCCGCAGGCAAAACTCCGACAATCTTCTCGCCATCCAAAAACAAAAGTGAAGCATCCTGAAAGCGCTTCTCCGGATGGTAGGAAAGAAATTTTCGAGTGTGAAAAATCGTCCCGTTTCGGGACAGTGAAACAAAGTCATCCCACTGCTTTGCCTTCTCATCGGTGTACGGTTGAAGTGAGAGATTCATACGGTCCTGGGGTTTTGAATCGACATCGTGAGTATAGCTTTATCGTTTTCGATATTCTCGGAAAGCACGATGAATCCTGCCTTTTCGTATGTTCGGACCGCACGCAGATTGGACTTGAGGACCTTGAGGAATATGCGCTGTAAGCCCATTCCCTCAAAACCGTGCTTAAGAAGCAATCCTACTGCCTCGGTTCCATACCCTTTGCCATGCGAAGCCGAATCACCGATCGTAATGCGAAGCGTTGCTTCGTTGCTGCTTGGATCGATATCCACGAATCCGCAATTGCCGATGAGCATGCCATTCGGAACGGTCACGAGTGAGAAAAACTTTCGATCTGGTTCCTGCACTCTAAAAAACCACTTCTTCTGATCCTTCATCGTTGGAATACGCGCATCATCGATCTGTTCACGCAAAAGCGGATTTTGAAGCCACTCAAAGAACATCGGCTGATCCGCCTCGGTCATAACGGCGAGTGCGACATTCGTGCCGGAAAGGACAATTTGGTGATCCATGCCCATAGCTTAAAGCCACAGCCAATTCCATGATAGTCATGAAGAAAGCGACCAAAAGAGTGTTGATACTTTTAATTCAGACTTCTCAGTGTAAACGAATCTCAATGATTAAGATTGCTGTCGAAATTGATCGATCAAGCTGCGTAGGTATTCTGCCTTTGCAACAAGAAGCCTTTGTATTTCGGTGGCAATCTGAAGTGCTTGAGACTTATGCGCGCACTCAATATCAATATAACGACTGATGGCAGCATCCCTTTCCTCTACTCTTATATTTTTATCGTTTAAAACCCTACGGATGGAAGGATCCAGTAAGCAATTATCAGAGATAAAACGGAAATACGATTCGGCCAATTGCCGACCTTGGCGGAGCAAGACAGGTGAAGCAATTCCTATCTTCATACTTTTGAGAGACTGATCTGCTAGCTCTACCTGTAAAAGAGACTGGAGTTTCTCATAAGGGACAGCTATCGCGATATGCAACGGTGATGCAAGCTCGTTCACAAGATTTGTCAGACCTTCTTGAGGAGTGCCTAACTGAAGAATCGGCTCTGTAATACTGCCACCTTCCTCCAGATCCCTTGTACCTAGAACGTCCTGAGGAGAAGGTTGTCTATTTGCTTCATATGCAGCAACAATTGATCCAACCTTTTTCTGTTCTTTCCCAAGCTTCGAAAGTTCTTCCAATATTGCAGGGATGCTTTCTGCAGCATATGCACCAACCACTTGCTCGCTTCGAGCAAAATCTTCATCGGAAGCATCAAAATATCCTAAGAATGGCCTACTCCTAGGAAGAGGCAAACTCCCATCCGGATTGATCGACGTTGAAAAATAAAAACTGGAAAGCATCGTAGTTCGAAAACTAGAGGGATCCCTCCTCCATGCTTCCTTTTTGTCCTCCGAGAGATCGATGAATCCGGGGAATTTTTCACAAGCAGCAATCACACGGTTCGTTAATTCTTGACGTTCATCTAGTGCAAGCTGTTCGGGTGTGTGACCATATTTGGCACCAAGATTCATTTTTGTTCGGCTTTTACCGGCATCCAAACCTATGAGACGTGTTATACCCTGACGAACCAACTCATCGGAGGAAAGATTTGGAACGAGGAGTCTATCTGAAAAATCCTGCTGAGTAGCGGAGATAACAAGCGGAACTGGCAATGTCTCAGATCTAGGAAGTCCTCCTTCCGTGGACTTTAATAGCCCCAGCTGCTGAGATAATTCTTCTCCTTTCATATGAATATTCTACATAAAATAATCAATTTTGTCAATGAAATGGCGCCTACTTTTTCACTCCTTGCATTATTTCCCATTTTCAATTTTTAATTTTCAATTACATTCGTTCCATGCCCGTCCCCTTCCTCGACCTCAAAGCACAGTATCAATCGATCAAAAAAGAAATCGATCCCGCCATTCAGGCAGTGATTGATTTGTGTGCATTTGCTTCAGGACCCGCAGTTGAGAAATTTGAGAAAAACTTTGCAAACTACTGCGGCACAAAGCATTGCATCGGTGTAGGAAACGGAACATCAGCACTTGAGCTTATTCTCCGTGCATATGGAATCGGACAGGGTGATGAAGTCATCACCGTTACGAATTCATTCTTCGCTTCGGCCGAAGCAATTTCACTTGCGAACGCGACGCCTGTTCTCGTCGACTGCAATGAAGACGATGCGCTGATCGATACGACGAAGATTGAGGCAGCTATCACCAAGAAAACCAAAGCGATCATTCCGGTGCATCTGTACGGTCAGTGTGCTGATATGGATGCGGTAACGGCGATTGCGAAGAAGCATCATCTTCTCGTCATCGAAGACGCATGCCAAGCTCACGGAGCCCTGTACAAAGGGAAAAAAGCGGGCCTGCCCACCGGAGCACTCGGTGCGAAGGCGGGGTCTATGGGTCATGCGGCAGCCTTTAGTTTCTATCCCGGAAAGAACCTCGGTGCATATGGTGAAGCAGGAGCAGTGACAACGAATGATGACGATGTGAACAAACAAATCAGAATGCTTCGCGATCACGGCATGCAAGAGAAGTACAAACACAAAGTTGTAGGAAAGAACGAACGCATGGACGGAATTCAAGGTGCTGTGCTCTCCACCAAACTCCCGCACCTCGATGCATGGAACGATGCACGCAGTAAACATGCGGCGCTGTATCGTGAGCTGCTCTCAAGCAATCAGAATGTGACGCTTTTTGCCGCGCACGAAGACCGCAGCTCAAATTATCACTTGTTCGTTATCCGTGTGAAAAACCGAGATGAAATTCAGGCGAAACTCAAGGATAAAGGCATCGCAACAGGCATCCACTACCCTATTCCCATCCATCTGCAGGAAGCATACGCGGGAATATGGAAGAAAGGTGACTTTCCGATTGCCGAAAAAATATCGGGAGAACTTCTGTCGCTTCCGATGTACGCAGAGATGACGGAGGAAATGGTGAAGGAGGTGTGCGAAATACTGCAATCAAGTCTCAGCACTTGACGAAATATTGGAAATACTGCAAATTCTAAAGGCTAGCTTTTTAGACGTGAAAAGCTGGCACGCAGGTGCTCGTGTGAGCAGAGAACTCTGCAGCTCACTCAACAATGAGTGCGAGTACTGAAGGGACTGAGTTTCTCAGCCTGCATGTGTCGCTTACTCCACCTTCGGGGTAGGCGACATTTCTAGATACCCTTCCTGATAGCATCATCCATCTTTGCGATGAGTCCCTTCAGGCTGTGTCCGCTCTCGACGATGCGTAGCATCTCATCTACATTCATCGGTATTTTTTCCGCATACTGCCTCACAAAATCTACAATAGCCTCAGGAGCATCGGAAGCTGGTGACACAGAAATGCCTATCGCCCGCGCATTCGCAGCCGTCGTCACCGGATAGCAACCACAGGTCATGGCTTCTAGCATCGTTTTATCGATCGTTTCCGTTGCCATATTCAAAATCAGTCGATGGCGGCAATAAATCTGTGGAAGTTTCTGCATCGGGATCGTCCCACGGAATGTCACACGCGACTCTAGATGCAATTCGGATACAAGAGCGCGAAGTTCAGCAACATAGCCTGCTTCGGCTTCGATACCATAGACATCAATCGTATACGACGAATCGAGAAGTGTGAGTGCGCGGATGGAAAGCTCCAGTCGCTTCGACCTGCTTAAGCGATGCACAACAAGAAGTCGATGCGGGTTCGTGCAGATATTTGCACGTTTCGGCCAGAACACGAGATCGATTCCGTGCCCCACGACTGTTTTCTTCGGTGATCCTTCATACTGCGGAAGGCTCTGCTCCGTTGCACAGAAGAAACGTGTGCCAAACCACCCGAAAAGCCGCACCCCGAGCTGCATTTTGTAATGCGTGTACCAGAGGTATGTCGGCACTCTGTAAATTGTCCACCACCAGAATCCAAGTGCATACCACACGGGAGCCATATGAATGAAGACACGGTCGTACTGCAATGTCGTGATCAACTTTTCAAAACGAAGGACCGACTGCAATTTGGATGCACCGGACTCTTTCTGAAGTGAGTGCACTGGAAATTCGAATGTCGTATCGGAACCTTCAAGGCAAATCACAGAGACCTCGTATCCCTGACGGATGAATTCGCGTATCCACAGGACACCGAATGCATCCTGCTGATGAAGTTTCTGAGTGATGAAGAGGAGTTTCATAGAGTTGCAGCTGTAGAGACGCCCCGCTGGGGCGTCTTCGTTTAAAGAGAGTTTAGACGCCCCCGCGGGGCGTCTCTACTGGAGCATGTACCGAAGACTTCAAAAACTCCGCATAGTTTCGTATCGCCGTAGTCTTCTCGAACCGATCAGTGATTTTCGCCGCTTCCAGAGACATACGCTGCAGCGTGACATCATCCGCAAGCAGCGCCTGAGCTTTCGCTGCACTATCCTTCGCAGAGCCGTCCGTGAACATTCCGTTCACGCCGTCAACAATGACGTCAGGCATGATGCCGACCCTCGTCGAGAGTACGGGAACGCCGCACGCCATCGCTTCGATCGCAACTCGCGGATTCCCTTCGCTTCTCGAGTTCATGAGAAACAATCGTCCGGATGCAATCAAAGAAAGTACGTCCTTCGAAGTCGGAAGCCATCCGGAAAATGTGATGCGCGAAGAAAGCCCGAGCGAACGCGTAAGCAACTGCGCACTCTGCCTGATCGGTCCGTCTCCAATCACGAGCAATGTTGCCTTCGGTAGTAACGACACGGCACGAATTGTCTGCATTAATCCCTTGTTGTGCGCAAGCCGCGCAGCGAAGACCAGATCAAATTTCTTTTCTGCATTTCGCGCGGAAAGCACAAGACTGTGATCGAGGTAGACCGACGGAATAACCTTGATGTTTTCAGAACACGCTCCCCATTTGATCAAGAGACGGTGCACCGTCTCATTCACCACACGAACCGATTCAAACTTCTTCGTATGCGATCCAAGAAAGAGCCGGGACAGGATGCGTCCAATGATTTCAGAGAAAGACGATGCTTTTGGCCACCCGACGATGTGATGAATTTCAAGAACAGCAGGAATACTGATCTTGCGCTTCAGAAAGCGCGCACCGATACCGTTGTAGAACGGCGGATAGTCATGAACCGTCATCATATCGTAATGATGAACCTGAAAGAGCTCCTGTCCTTTCCTTAGAATCCAGAAGGGCTGGTACCAGAGATCATGAGGTGAAGGATGAATGTAGACCTTGTCATAGATCACGCGCACCTGCTGTTTCTCCCCTCCCCTCTTGGGGGAGGGTAGGGAGAGGG
>CAZQYX010000017.1:0-40600 GCA_964597665.1 uncultured Candidatus Peribacteria bacterium
AACCCTCGGCCAATGCCTTAAAAGGGCACTGCTCTACCAACTGAGCTACCGACCCGTAGCAATGTGAATTATGAATCAAGAATCAAGAATTAAGAAGGGCAATTGATTGCTGTATTCTTTGCATATGCCTCACTTCGTCTATATCGCTCGGTGCAGTGATGATTCTCTGTACACGGGGACTTGTATCGATTTGAAAGCGCGGGAAGCGAAGCACAATTGCGGAGAAGGCGCGAAGTACACACGCTCGCGTTTGCCTGTGCGCTTTGTCTATTCCGAAGAGTTTTCAACACTCAGCGAAGCGAGGAAGCGAGAGGCTGCGATGAAAAAGATGGCGCGGGAGGAGAAGACGATGCTTATTGCTGCTCATTCTTTCTAAGATCGGGTCTATTGCCTATTTCATCCGGAAACAGAATAAATATCTGTTCGTCTCCTATGAATTTATTTGGCAGTGAGACCGCCTCACCTTGACGATTGATATATTTTAAATCTTTGATTCTTCGAACATCCTGCCCGCTAAGAAGTAATGCTCTTCCTTCAAGATCTTGTTTTGAAAGAAAAAATTGTTTCTCCAGCATACCTTTTCCGAAGTATTTCATCTCGATCCACTTTGCCCCTACAGCGCCTGTAATGATTCCGCGATCGATCAGATCTCTCATCCAAAGTAATTTTTCCTTTATTGGGTTTGGATCTGTTGATTTCAGTACTTCTCGTGCTCTATTTTGGGTTCTCTCTGAAACCAGCACAAGCTTCCAATCGAAGGGCTGCTTTTCTGCATGTTCTTGGTCATCTGCCGATCCCTCCTTTTCAATTCTTGCCATCATCATATTCTATCATATTTCATCGATTTTCGGTACTGTTTTCAGCGATGATCGACTCCCATTGTCATCTTGCGGCACCGGAATTTTCTAAGGATCTGGATGCGGTGGTCGAGCGTGCGCTGCAGGCAGGGATCTCTACGATGGTTACGATCTCCGATTCGATGGAAGATATGATTCCTTCCCAGAAAATAGCAGAGAAATATGAACAAATATTTTGTACAGCTGGCGTGCATCCGCACCATGCATTGTCGTTTGATCTTGAGAAGGATCTTGCACTTGTTCGCTTGTCTGCCGCGCATATCAAGTGCAAGGCGATTGGGGAGATCGGACTCGATTACCATTATATGAATAGTCCAAAGGACACTCAGCAACGTGTATTCGAAGCACAGCTTGCGCTCGCAAAGGAATTGGATCTGCCGGCAGTTGTGCATTGCAGAGATTCTGTAGAGGATGTCTGGACTATCGTGAATCACATTCGACCGAAGAAACTGGTAATCCACTGCTGTACAGAAAAGTGGGAGGACATCGAGCGCTTCGTGAACGCGGGATACTTCCTCTCGTTTACCGGCATCGCGACGTACCCGAAGGCCGGAGAGATCAGGGAGACGATTGCGAAGTGTCCGATTACGCAGCTGATGATCGAAACCGACAGTCCATTCCTCGCTCCTGTGCCGCATCGCGGGAAGCGCTGTGAGCCTGCGTACGTTGTTGAAGTGGCGAAGACTGTTGCAGAGGTGAAGGGGTTACCTCTTTCAGAGGTCGATCGCATCACGACAGAGAATGCAGTAGAGTTCTTCTCGTTGCGCTCGTAGGTTAACGGATAGACCACTGGCCTCCGAAGCCGGGAATACAGGTTCAATTCCTGTCGAGCGCACCATGAACGTGATCTGCTTCGCCACTCCCAGATTGATGCGATCTGCATTCTCCTCTAGACTGCCGCAACTTTATGGACCACGGCGACGTCATTCTTCGGCTGCAGGACATCACGTTCTACTTTGATCATCGGAAGCCGATTCTCGACAGTGCAAGTTTCTCTGTTCGCGAGAACAGCAAGCTAACGATCATGGGCCAGAATGGTGCGGGAAAGAGCACGATTTTCAAATTGATCACCAAAGATTTAAAGCCGCAATCCGGTGAGATTCACATCAAGAAAGGCATCACGATCGGTATCGCAAAGCAGGTGATTCCTTCTGAGGATCTCAAGAAAACCGTTCGTGAATTTTTCCAGAGCGCATTCTCGGAGAAGAAGCACGATATCGATAAGCGTATTGCGAAGGTGCTGGATGTCGTGCACTTGAAAGCTCCGCTCGAGAAGAAGCTCAGTGCGTTTTCTGGCGGACAGAAAGCGAGACTGCTTCTGGCCTTCGCGCTCATCCAGGAGCCGGATATTTTGCTTCTCGACGAGCCGACGAATAACTTGGACAAGCAGGGGATCGATCATCTCACGAGTTTTCTCGTGATGTACGAGAAGACGTGCATCGTTATTTCCCATGACGCCGCATTCCTCAATAGTTTCACGCACGGCGTGATTCATCTCGATACGTTCACTCACAAAGTGACGCAGTACGTTGGCGACTACTTCGATGTGGTGGCACAGATCAGCGAGCAGATCGAACGTGAGCAGCGTCAGAACGCGCGGATGGAGAAGCAGATGCAGGAGCAGAAGGACAAGATTAACTTCTTCTCCCACAAGGGAGGAAAGATGCGAAAGCTTGCAAGCAAGATGCGCACCGCCGTCGAAGAGGCGGAGGAGAATACTGTCGATGTGCGTCAGGAAGATAAGACGATCCCGCCTTTTACGATCGATGCCGAGCCGTTTCCATTGCCGCTCGTCAAGATCACATCCGTGACGATCATGAAAGACCACAAGCCCACGAAGAAGCGGGTCGATGTCACGGTACGGAGAAGGCATCGGGTGCTCATCACAGGTCCGAACGGCATTGGCAAGAGTTCGCTGCTCGAGGCGATCGCAAACGGTACTGAGAAAGGCGCCCTGATGACTTCCGGCGTTCGCATTGGCTACTACCGTCAGGATTTCTCGGGACTTCCGATGGACAAGACGCTCTATCAGATTCTCGAAGCCGCCATGGAGAAGCCCGTGCATCAGGACATCTATGCAACGGCAGCGAGGTTTCTTCTTCCCGGAGACAAGTTGCAATCGAAAGCAGTCGAGCTCTCCGAAGGTCAGAAAGGTTTACTCTGCTTCGCGCGTTTCATGCTCCAGAAGCCGACACTGCTGATTCTCGACGAGCCGACGAATCACATTAACTTCCGTCACCTTCCGGTGATTGCAGAGGCGCTCAATCAGTACGAAGGCGGGATGATCCTCGTTAGTCACGATACAGATTTCGTGAATCAAGTCACAGTCAATGAAGAGTTGAATTTGGGGGAGTTGTAGCAGTCCTCACTCCGGCCTCTCCAATACAGCCCTCACTCTGTCGCTTCGGCGACATCTCTCTCCGGCGTTCCGGAGAGAGAAATGTCCGCAATCAAAGTTTGTTACCTGTGAAACAGTGCGTCCTTCTCCAGAGCGCTGGAGAAGGATTGAGGATGAGGGCTGTCTTCGGAGAAGGCGATTTCTATTTCCTGAACGAGCATCGTGCCACCGTCCCCGTCGACAGTTTCCTTCCGTCTAAAGACACCAGTTCCAGTTCCCGCACATCGATATCGAATCTCAGTTCAGGTCTCTGTTTTTTGAAAACGCCGGTGAGCAGTCGCAGGAAACTCTCTGGCGTATCGCCGTGCGCGTACCCATTGAGAAGAAGAAACGATGGTGTCTCTGTAAGCAATGAAGAACATTCTTCGAGCAGGGGAGCGAGATCACGTTCAACGCGCCATGTTTTTCCTGTTGGAGAGTGGCCGAAAGCGGGTGGATCCAGAATGATCGCATCGTATTTTTTTCCGCGTTTTTTTTCGCGTGCGACGAAAGTCGGTGCGTCGTCGAGGATCCAGCGGATGCCGGTTTTCGGTATTGCATTCAGCTCGGCATTCTCTTTCGCCCACGTTATTGCCGGTTTCGATGCATCGACGTGCGTGATAAAATGTCCGTCTTTTGCAAGTGCCATGCTCATGCCGCCGGTGTAGGCAAAGAGATTCAGGATTGTCAGTGGCTTGCCTGATTTTTTACTCTGCACCTGCGCCCATTGCCAGTTCTGTTCTTGTTCAGGAAACGCGCCGGTGTGCTTGTAGGGAGCGAGGCGAATCCGAAGAGCGAGATCACCGAACTGCACGGTCCAACATTCTGGAAGCGACATTTTTTGGGTCCAACTTCCTTTTCCTTTCTCGCCCTCATATACAGCATCAGCGCAGTCCCAGAGATCAGGCTGCGCCGCAGCAGCACCCAGTGTCGTTGGGTCCGGCCGGATCAATCGATACGGTCCCCACTGCTCAAGGCGACTGCCTTGACCGAAGTCGAGGAGGGAGTAGGTGCTTTCTTCCATGAAGTGATGATACCTGCCAAACGAGCCCATTGCTTGGAACAGGTGGGATGCCCTGAGTGCGCTTATACTAGTGGTAAGAGCTTGATTTGGAATGTCAGGAGTACTAGGCTGCTTTACTTATGGAATCTCACGTTTCCTCACCTCAGGAGAGGCTCTATGAGCCTCTGGCATCTCCGAAGGATGCACCTCAAATCGAGAAGGCGGCACGAAGGAAAACGAAGCAGTCACCTGCCGAGCGGATCTACGGCGAATTGCGTGCGGAGATCGCCGCCGTGTTTCCGGATGATAACAAAGCCGCATGGTCGTATACCGATGAGAATTTTGATGTTCATGAGATCGATCGTCCCCTCGATGACTACGGCGATTGGTATGAGAAGAAATTTCAGGGTTCCGATGATTTCAGCAAGCTTTTCACGAGGCGGCTCTTCCTTGTGTGGGAGGAGTTGAAGCAGGAGAAGCATATCGTGAACGGTGACAAGCTCTGGGAACACCAGAAGGCGCTCTTCGCATGGGCAGCACTGAACATTTGTACGGGCAGCCGCCTCGATATGGCGAACCTACTCCTTCGGTCTCCCTACGGCAGTGGGAAGAGTAAGGTGACAGGGCTTCTGATACGCGCATTCAGAGATGCGCAGCTTGATCTCATGCTTCTGCAGGGAGTGGACCACAAGGAAATTCCGACAGGAGCGTTCATCGGAAAGCGCAAGGAGCATGTGATTCAGAATGCCGTTGGTAGTCAGTATGCCGTGCTCGATATCGATCATCTCGAGCGTGCGGAGATGAATCAGTACTGGAAAGATCTTGCGGCGATGTACGGTGAGGCGTTCACCGCCCTCTTCGACTATCCGAAGAACGGTGGAAATCCGTTTTACGCTCTGTTTGGATCCGATGATGAGAGTGGCAGCAACTCCGGCACAGCTGACGAGCGTCTTTCACGATATTTTCAGCAGACGGGAAAAACTCTCGGGAAACTTACGAAGGACAAACGTGAAATGCTCGCTACGGTAAAGGGACTCATGAGTGGTGAGATCGTGCTCATTCTCAATGAGGAGAATGTTCCTGTCCCTGTTCCGTCACAACTTCGTGAGGAGTGCAGAGAAGACGGAGTGAGAAAGGGCCTCACAGGAGATTCGGCTTTTGCGCTTCGTGAGGGCGAGCATTATCGCATCAAGGCCTCAGACAAGCATCTCTCACCCGATCGATCGACCTACACCAGAGACGTGAATGAAGAGGATCCTGCGCAATTTGCCGTCGTGCACGGGACAGCTCTTACCAAAAATACCGATACGATCCGTCTCGATATCCGGAGGGAGATAGGGGAGCGATGCAGGGGGATGTTCCTTGATGAAGCGGGACTCCTCAATTCTGCGGTCATCGGAGACTCCGTCACGCAACTGAGGGAAGCGCGTGCAAAAGAGAATGCTGCAGCACGTCCAGCGGATGAAGAAGTCTCATACGATCCGATCGTGATCGGCGTGACCGGTCAGGATAAGGGAGTCGCGGGCTGGCAGCGATCGCCGACCATTTCCGAGTCGAAGATGATCGAGCTCGGACTCATGAAACCGATATCGTTTGTCGGTATCGGTGATCCGAAGCATCCGCCGTCTCCCGGTTCGGAGCAGGCATGGGCGGCGTACGAAAAGGCAATGTTTGAGGATGAGGAAACAGCCACAATTCTTGGTATCGATCAGCCTCACGAAGTCGACTCGGTCGTCGTATTGAAGAGAGAACGTGTGCACGAGTATGCCAAGCGCATTCGTCTTGCACATGAAGACAAAAATGTGCCGGTTCAGGTCTTCATCTACTCGTCGGGTGCAGGCAACAGGAAGAACGAAGTGCTGAAGGCTTTCAAGGCTCCGAAGAAGAAAGGCGACCCAAGACGTGTTCTCGTTGCCGAGGACAAGCTGATCGCCGAAGCGCTCACGATCCCGAATGCACAGTGCTACGATATCCTCGACGATGTCAGTGATTTCGATATGGACCAAATCCGGGGACGGCTTGGACACGTTCGTGCGTCCGGAACTAAACAGCAGCAGGCAGTTGGCCGCACGGTGATTCGTCAGCAGTGGCTCCATAAGGGCAGAGATCCCTACGTTCGCACTGCTGCGAGGAAGCAGGGATACGAGCTTCCCGATGAAGATGCAGAGTGGCGTCGGATGGACTGTATGATCGATCGGCAGTCCCATGAAAAAGATGCAGGAAGGAAAGAACTTCGGCAGGTGAAAGCACAGCCGATTCCGGATACTCCGGCTGCTCGCAGGAGAAAAGCCAAAGGCACGATTCCTGCATTCGTCGGCAAGCCGCTTGGATTTAAGAATCAGTATGCCAAAATGCTCGACGAGAAGAAGAAGGAACGGGAGAGGAAGAGGAAGGAAAGCTTGGAGCGTTCGGAGCAGATTGCATTGGAACAAGAGCAACACGCGCTGCAAGCGCTCGTGATGACTCCGTCACATCCGGAGTACCACAGAAGCAAGGGTGATTCGTCCTCGAATAATCGTCCCGAATATTCACCGTTCGGGAGAGCTCGCTTCTTCGATCAGCACCGCTCGATTCATGAATGATACGGAAAGTTTCCCACCGGCGTGGGATGAGCGTCTGTCTCTTGATCTCAACGATGTCGAGCTTCGAAATGTTGAGGATTTCAAGGGATATGCCCGCATGGCGGTGAGCCGCGGAAATACTGCATTCCTAGAAGGTTACCAGAGCGCAGAGTCACGTTTGGCAAGAATGATGATGATCGTTCGCTACACTCTTTTTCATGCACCGAGCAAAGATTTTGCAAAAGCCGTTGGCTTGAGCACCCACGGCTACGTGTCGACTGAGAAGGATACCGAGGGAAGGATGCCACAATTCCACACCTACCATCGTGCACTCACACATTGGGGAAAGAAGGGGATTTCGCAGGGCATGCGTGATCAGATGCTCGATCTCCTCACGATGCCCGAACTCTTCGAACAGAAGAAACCGAAGAAGAGAGAGCGCTACGATCCTCAGCCGACATTGCTTGAAAAAATTGAAGAAGTGCGCCTCGATGCGTCCGGAATTCTTAACGACAAGCACGCGAATGCGTTCTATCACCGCATCGGATTCGAGACCGGTCATCCGAACGTTGCAAAGCACTTTCCGAAGTTCTGGAATAAACTCTGGCAACGCGAGAAAATCGGGACGGTACCGCTTGCCGTTGAGCTTCTGGAGGTGATCGGAACGATGTATGAGGGAGATGGAAAAGCGGCAACGCAATTACGAGCTCTCCGCATGGCGGAGGGGAAGGCGCTCTGGACTGAAGTGAAAATGAATCAGTATCGGGGGCGCGGTATCGAAGAACCGCTTGCCGAACTCCTTGCGAAAATGGAGCTGGATTTAGCTGAGAACTTCGAGTGGCATATCGAAAACAAAACCGAAGGTATGACGCTGACAGCCGAAGCCCTTCGGGAGGCGTATGGCATGCAGCCGGTTCATGCGCAGGCACTCATTCAGTGTGAGCTTGTTGGTTGGGACGAGATCAAGCCCTTTGTCAGTCGCATGATCGATCCGAAATCACTCAAGAAATTTGAAGTGGCGTGGAAGGCCGCACACTTGGCGGAGAAGACACGAGTGGGCTTTGGAGCGAAGGCCGAGCAGGCGATGGAAGCCCGCGGTTTCAATTACAAACTTCTCTACGATCTTCTCGTGAGGGATAAGGAACCGGAGCGCGCGAAACCGAAAACCTCCGACGAAGGCGAGACACGCACCAGACCCGAGAATGTCATTCGACACATCATCCATGACAATGCGCAAAGCAGCGACATTTCCATTGAATCACTCCTCAGAATCCTGACTCGAAGCGATGCTGCGTACCAAGAACTGCGAGATCTCTTTGTTGCGGAACGCGAGAGGTACTATCGGAGGATAGGGAACAGACTGGAAGGAGATGGTCTGCGGATGCGTATTCTGAGGGAACTTGCCAATATGTCCATGGGAGAACTTGCGATGTATTTCCTTTCAGCTTCGGAGAAGGAAGATAAAGCCGCAGTGCGCAAGAAAGATCTTGAACTTCAGAAACTTGAGCGCAATGAATCGAAGATGCATGCGATTTCATTTGCGAGAGTATTCAAGATTCTCGATGCGACGACTCTGGAAAGAGCAGGGGAAGCAGGACGATCACTTGCAACGCTTGGAAAATTCCCCGAGGTGCTGAAATCGTGGAAGACCGTACAGGAACTTGCGGAAAATGCCGTAGCCGGCATGAAAGGAGCTGCATATGTAACGCAGGCTATGGAGAAGTATGCGGCTGCAGATTCTCCCGACTGCTTGCGCTCCGACCTCATTCTGGACGTTGCAAGCGGAAAATTTGTTCCACCGCTCCGATGTTTTCGAGTCATGGCACAGGGGATAGCCGAGAAGGTGTTAAATCCCGAAGTCGTGCTGGATTGGTACGAACGTTTCCCCGATCAGTTGAAGAAGGGTTGCCCGGTATTCAGTCCTTCAAAATTTCAAGGCCCGCTTTCCCGTGTACTCTGCACGATGATCGGAAGTCTGGATTCGAATCTGATCAAGTTCTTCGATCGGGTGGAGGGTGTACGAGGGACGCAGGGGACGCAATTGATCTTCAGGATCGATGAAGGAACGTGTGATGAGGCAGACTGGATGACCGTACGAAAAATGCTCCTCGGTGCGGGTTTGAAGTCGAGTGGCATCAAGTGGCAGTTTGCGGAATTGCTCTTTAGAAACGGTCAGAATGTCGATGCGGCTCTCGAGGAGCTCGTACCGCGCATGAGGAAGCTTGGCATTGAAATTACTTCCGAGCAGCTACCCGGTATCACTGCGAAGGAGCTTGCGAAGTATCAGACATCAAAAAGGAACTAGTATACTTCCTTCATTTCGACTCAGGAATCCACGATCGCTTTCTCATCACGCAGATTTCCGGCGCCGGCGCAGTTCGCTCTCGGAAAATATTCGGTGAGTACGCGATCTACTGCAACGATAAAGTAGTAGAGTGTTATCTGCGGTATCATCCTTCCATGCGCGCACTCCCGTGGACACAGAAGGTGAAAATTGCATGGATGGTTCTGCTCCATCCAAAGACACCTTTTGCTGCAAAGGCGACGATCCTCGGCGGTCTTTTCTATGGTGTGATGCCGTTTGATCTTCTCCCGATTCTTGGAGTGATGGACGATGCGACGCTCTTCATCATAGCAATTGTTGCATTCCTGCGTCTCACCAGGACTATTCGGCAAAAGATGGAACAGGAACAGAACATTATCGATGTTAAACCGTTGTAGGATACAGGAGGCTGTTTATATATGTGACTCAGCGTACTTCTTGAAATTTTGTAAGATAGCCTGCCAACCTTGCCGCTGCATCTCGAGAGGATTCTCCTGCTCCGGATCGAAGGTTTCGACAACGGATGTATTGCCGCTATAGTCTTCGAACGTCACCGATACCTTTCGACCGTCTTCCCTCGAGTATTCTATTGTTTTCTGAGGCAAGACTTTCGTGAATGTCCCCTTGAAATCGAATCCGACGCTTCCGTCTTTCGATTCCATTCTGGAGGTAAACGTACCGCCTTCTCTCAAGTCGACCGTTGCATGGGGCGTGTGCCAATCTTCTGATGCATTGTTCCATTGCTGAATGTGCTCAGCTTCCGTCCAGTATCTCCAAACTTTCTCGACAGGTGCTTGAACAAGCGTTTCGACGGTGATGGGTGTGGTGTCTGGCATACGGATGAGGAGCGTTGATACAGGGTTATTTGTCCTCGGCAATATAGCCGATCAGCTTCCGGATCTTCCTATCACGCATTTCGAAGACATCGCAAAAGACAAGCGGCAGCTTTTCGCCGGACGCCTTCTGCGCGAGAACGCTTCCTTCGGCGATGACCACGTCGTTTTCCTCCGTCATACGCGTGATGGTCACGATCGGTGCACCGGAGAATGCGGGATTTTCGATTTCCTTGTCGAATGCTTCTTTTCCGATGTGATGAAAGAAACCGGGCATGATCCATTCAACATTATCCGTGAGGCAATCGAGGATCTGTGCGTGATCAAGTTTGTTGAATCCGTCAATATATCGCTCAATGGTCTTTTTATTCTCACTCATGCTAAAAGCGTATCATTGTGGAGCTCCTTATGGCAGCGTATGACGAACTATGGATAATTGTAAATTAATGATAATGTGCTATAATTTTAGTATGAATACCTCTGAAAATGCCGAGCAAAAGGTAATCGTTGCGCCCTTTTGGCGTGGACATGTTCATATCAGTGCAGATGAATACGCCAAATTAGAGTCAGTATTTGCCGCAGAGGGGCCTGATGTTTTACAGAAAGTAGTCGAAGTACTACCGCAGCTTTCTGCGGTTGTGCGCCACAATGTGCAGCGCATTGTTTCGGCCGCTCTCGTAGCTGAACATGAGCATGGGAAAGTAGTACTTGTGGAGGGATGTCGCACAAACTCTATTAAGAAACATTCTCAAAATGAGAACACAACAAGCAAACGACATCTGACCGGCTCTCATATGGGGATGCTCATTGCAAAAGTACTTCGTAAGGCCGATGTCATTTCTAAGGATGTTTCCTTTGAACATACCAGCCAGTCACGCTGCACAGATTGGGAGGCTGACGTTTTACTGCAAAAGGTACCATCTCTTGGAAAATTTATTGGGATTGCTGGACCATATAATGAGCCGTCGGAAAATCGAGCCTCAAGCGTTGTAGAGAAATTGGCACCAGCGGATGTAGATGCCCACGTTTATTCCCCTGAACAAGCATTAAAAGAGTTCCGCATTGAATTGAATGATGCTCAACAGGCAGTACTTCATGCATCTGCATTTACTACTGAGGAAATAGAAAAAGGTACAGAGAGCGAGAATAAAGCTGCTCGCATTCAGTCAGCTTCCGATAAATTCAGAGCATTGGGTTTGCGAGGCAAAAACAGCCTCATTGCAATACTCGCTAGAATTCTGCCTTCTCGTTGGGATAAAAAATACCGAGGCTAGTTTTTTGGAGCGGGATACGAGAATCGAACTCGCGTCTCAAGCTTGGGAAGCTTGCGTACTACCACTGTACGAATCCCGCACAGTGCCGAGCATAAAGACCAAAACACAAAATTCCAAATTCCAAACTGAAACAAGATTATTGGAATTTGGTTTTTGAATTTTGGAATTTTTCGCATCTTGCAACCCTTCCCCGCTTTCCGTAGTATTGTCTGGCTCTTTTTCAGTGCGGGTATAGTACATTGGTAGTACGCTGCCTTGCCAAGGCAGATAGACGGGTTCGATTCCCGTTACCCGCTCCATTGACAAAAATTAAAATAAGTATTAATATTGATTTATGATTGGTGTCCCAAAATCGAGCGATCAAATTCCAGTTGGAACAGGGCTAGTTCAATCTGTTGATTGTTTAGGCATTCAGAGTCGCTTTAGTAAAGAGTTCAACAGTAAGCCACAACCTTTGATTGAGCCTGTAACAGCACAAATTGTAACGTTTGCTGATGGAATGCGGCATGTCTGCTGCCCGTTTGCGAATGATTTGATGCAGAACGGTGAATATCAATGTCATGCAGGATCGGGAGATACGCAGGAAACTTGTATCTATTCCTGGCAAAAAAGAAAGTCTGATGTAAAGAAGTAAAATTGTGGATGTGCTTCAAGTACAGAGCTCCACTATCACCTGCTTCTTTTGGCTGTCCTTTTCATTTTTTCAGCTTTCTTCAACACGTCACGTTGCATTTCCGTTGCTTCTTTAGCCACTTTCAACATAACGGTGCGCCGTTTTGCAGGCGCAAGCTTGAAGAAGTCGGCAGCAGTCTGGAGAATCATGGATGTGGATCAAAGAATAACAAGCTCAAGATCATCCTTAGTATACCCTGTTGATATCACTTTCTCAATCGTAGGTACTCGCTGAAAATACTGCTGCTCCGAGCCTTTTTGAATATCTTTGCGCATGACATCGACCTGAATGGCGCTACCGAATTGATCGATGATGCCTTGAACCGACTTCGGTGCATCGAGAAACTGACGGATGAATGATTCTTTTGGCACCACTCTTCCTTCAACAATCTCTCTCGCTTTCGCGAACTTCCATGCTTGGAGTGGATCCTGATACACATAGATGATGAGAACGGAACGCCCCTTCCCGAGAGCTCGCTCTACATTCTTCTTTGCTTTCTCGTATGGAGTAAACGTGGTATCCAAAATGACACTTTGGCGATGGTCAATGACATGATCAAAGAGTTTTTCTACTCCCACGGTAGCCGCTCCTTGAAAGACAGATGAATTCTTTCCGTTGTATCCTGGAATAAGTGATCGGACAGCATCGGCATCAATATGGACTATCGGAGTAGCAATATTCTTTACCCACGCTTTTGCCGTTTCTGTCTTTCCTGCTCCCGGCGATCCTGCCATGAAGATCGTGAGTGGCTTCTCTTCTTTCGGAAACTTCTTAGGGTCGGCAAATCGCTCGAGGATGAGCTTTTTGTTCTTCTTGATCCAGAGAACAGCATCGTCACTTTGCGACATAGTAAACACAGCATATCATTTGATTGCCATTCCTGAGCACATCGCAGTTCTAATAGCATCGAGTTTGGCGCTCCAGCCTTCGCTCCTCTGCGATCGGATAGAGCAGTAAAAAAGAATCTGATATGCTCGAGCCATGGATCTGCAATCGTCTACGACTGATGTTGTTCTCTTTCTGTCCGTACTCACAATCGTCGGACAGATCATTGCTGTTTTCCTTCTCGCCGCATTGGCCTTCAGGCGCGGGAGACTTACCGAATGGACCGATCGACACGCACTCGTGCTGATGTTCGTCGTGTCGCTCACGGCGACGATCGGCAGTCTGTTCTTCTCCGATATTGCGAGGTGGACCCCGTGCAAAGACTGCTGGTTTCAGCGCATCTTCATGTATCCGCAAGTGTTGCTGCTCGCAGTCGCTCTCTGGAAAAAAGACCGAAACATCGCCGTCTACATTCTCCTGCTCTGCCTCGTCGGCATGGGCATTGCCGCCGATCATTATGCGGACCAAGTCCATGCAGCGTTCTTTCCGGTGCCGGATGCGGAAGGCGTGAACATGCTTCTCAAGCCCTGCGATGCAAGCGGCATATCGTGCGCGAAAACCGAGATCAAATTCACGTTTGGCTACATCACCATTCCGATGATGTCACTGACCGCATTTATTTTGAATGCGATCGGCTCAATCTATTTACTACGCGCGAAAAAATAGACTCGTTTCTGTCAGCTACCCCTCATCGGAATTTCGAACTGGTTCCTGATAAGCTCCAGTAAGGAGCTCCATTGACCCTACGCCTCCACAATCGCCTTGAACCCGCCGTAGCAGAAGCGTTTCATGTCGAAAGGCATCTTTTTCATCATCTCCGGATCGTTCATTGCAGGATCGCTCATCACTTTCATGTTGACGCTGTCGCGATGCTTGCGGGACTTGAAGACGATGTAGGCGAAGACGACCGTCTCGCTCGGTTTCAATTTGAGGATCGTGGACAGAGGAGCTCCCATGGGGTTGCTGATGTCGTCTGCCAGGCACTCTTTATAATCGAGCGCGCCGTGCTTCATCCATGTTTTCTTGCCCAATTGGGCCATCCGGCGGTACATCTTTATATTCTTCTTCGGGAGAGGGATGAGGAATCCATCGACGTACTGCATAGGAGAATGGTGAAGAAATTGGAGAGAGATTTAGGGCGACTACGCTTTCAGCATATCGGATAGCTCCGTGGTATCTCTAGGGAAAATTGCACTCGCAATAGACATCAATTCCTCGCAGGACGCATCACGGTTGTAATAAAATCCAGTAACCCGCTTCAACTTTTGTTATATAAAGATATATGTTATAATTATAAATATGAATCCTACGGAAATTCTTCCGGTACCGGATACGCCTGCTTCAGTTCAGCCTCCCGATAGGACAGGAACAACGAGACGATACTTTTTGCAATCAATGGCAGCCGCTCTGGCAATAGGTCCAGCACTGTTGCAGGCTGAGGAAAATGAAGATGAGAAGAAAGCAGCGTTGGCGGTTTCGATTGTTGTAAAGCATATGAACGCCGCTTTTGAACGCGGTGAATTGATTCTTGATGCGAACAAGCCTGATGCGAGAGATGCCATGGATCTCCAGATCGACAAAGTTCTTGTCGAAATGTTCAAAGAACTGAATGAGAAGGGCATAGAATTTTCGGGAAAAGACAGCGTGCAAAAGCTTTCAAATTTTCTGCGGCAGCACGGATACTTTTACACTGATGGAGCAATCACGACGCATCTGTCTGATGATAAAGGCGCTTACATCGTTTATGTTCCCATGCTCAATAAAATTCGTACATCAAGACGAAAAAAAATTGATGGATACATGAAGGAGTATCTAACATTTTCACCCGGTTCGGATGCTGAAGTTCTCTCTGTCGGTGGGAATCTTATCGATGCCGGGGAAAAAGCAGTCACCAAGAAATTGGGCGGGCCATACCGGGTCCTCGGAACCACAGAAAGGAAGACAGGCGGAGCGGCTGTGATTTTTGAACAAAATATTCGAGCTCGGGCGGAGGAAATCGCAATGAAAAATGGAAAACCCATTGAGAAAGTAATAGAGGAGATCACCGCAGACGTGGAAGTAAATGAGATTTTCCATGTCATCTTCCGAAAAATGTTCCAAGCCCACATTGATTCTGTGAAGTTCACGAAGGCGACGTTCACACGCAATGGAAGAAAATTCACTCCTCACAACGTCGATGAAGCTTTCTCGGATTTGGGGACCATTCTCTACGGGAAAAGTTCGTTCGTAGATTTGCTGAATCAACATATCCATAACAAAGCATCAGAGGCCTATGAGTTGTCGAATATTCTCTCCAGAGAGGTTGCCGAAGATGCGGCGAAAAAGCTCGGAATTCCCTTTCAGAAGGGCGGGAAAATTGATATTCCGTCCGATCAACTCGAAAAATTTGAGAAGGAGTTCAAAGACGGCATTTCCCGATCGATCATGGGTATGTTGATCAGTTTGCACCAAGCCTTCCACGAGGCACCGAAGGTTGAGAAGAAGGATGAGAAATAGATGATCATTCTTACTACTTTTTCGCCTTCTTTGGCTTCGGTACGGGTAGTGCCGCAGTCGTGATTTTGATCAACTCCGTCATCCACTCTTGATTTTCCCAACGATCTTCCTCAAGAACGAAAAATGGTTTCGAGCCGAGATAGGGAGGCGCTTCTTCGAGTATTCCGGCAAACGCTTTGCCTGCTTCGGTCGGTTTCACGAAAAGCTTGTCATTGCACACGAGTGCAACAACTTTTTCATTGCAATAGATCGCATACTCTCCGAACATTTTCTTGCTGCGCACGCTCCCTGCACTGGAGATTTGTGAAACGAGAAAATCAACTGTGGATTGTTGCGACGACATGATTGCATTGTAGGCGATTCAATCTGAGAATGAAGATATACTCTCTCCATGCAGAAAACGTGCAAGCAATGTGCCGCGGCATTCGAGATCACGGAGAGTGATCTTGAATTCTATGAAAAAGTGTCGCCCGTGTACGGGGGAAAGAAATATCTGATACCGGCCCCGGCCCTCTGTCCTTCTTGTCGGTATCAAAATCGTCTTCGCTGGAGAAACGAGCGCAATCTCTTCAAAACGACTTGTGCAGCGACCGGCAAGTCGATCGTTGCCATCTACTCGCCTGACAAAGCGTGGCCGCCGGTCTATGAACAGAGTTACTGGTGGAGCGACAAGTGGGATCCGCGTTCGTATGGACGCGCAATGGATTTCTCCCGTCCGTTCTTCGAACAGTTCGGCGAACTCTACAAAGTGGTGCCCCAGATTGCCATGAATAATCAGAGCAGCGAGAACTGCGAGTTTACCAATCAATCTCAGAATAATAAAGATTGTTACCTGATTTTCTGCTCCAACGGTGCGCGCGATTGTTTACACGGCATGTGGTACGAATTTTGCCAGAACTGCTGCGATTGCCAGTATCTGGAGCAGAGTGAACTCTGCTACGAGATTCTCAATGGCAAGAAGTGTTATGGCTGCACATTCTCGCAAAATCTCGAAACCTGCTCCGATGTTCATTTTTCGCGCAATTGCATCGGATGCACCGCATGCTTCGGCTGCATCAATCTTCGGAATAAGCAGTACCATATTTTCAATACGAAGTACTCAAAAGAAGAATACGAACGCCACATGAAAGCGTTGAGGATGGAACAGTACAGTTCGCGATCGGAGAACGAAGGGCGTGCCACGGAATTCTTCCGGCAATTTCCGCATAAGTTCTACGAAGGAAATAATATTTTCGATGCGTCGGGCAATTACATCATCGGCTTGCAGGATGCCCATGACTGTTACAACTGTCGGGATGCCGAACACCTGCATCATTGTCAGGATGTCTGGCGTGCACGCAATTGCCAGGATTTGACGGAGACCGTCGATAACGATTTCTCCTACTCCGTCGAAGGCAGTGCGGTCTCGGTGCAGGTTGCATTTTCCAAAAAATTTCATGACTTGAGTGACTCTCTTTTCTGTTCGCACTGTAACTATTCGAAGAATCTCTTCGGCTGCGTCTCGCTGAATCACGGAAGTTACTGCATCCTCAACAAACAGTACTCGAAAGAAGAATACGAGGTTCTCGTACCGAAGATCATCGAGCATATGCGCAGCACCGGTGAGTGGGGAGAGCATTTCCCAGGCCGGTATTCACCGTTTGGTTATAACGAGAGTGTGGCACAGGATTATTTTCCGATGTCCAAGGAAGAGATCATCGCACGCGGCTACCAATGGAGCGATTATGAGTCGCCACAGCAGGAGACGACGCGTACCGTTCCGGCATCTTCATTACCCGATTCCATCGATGACGTGCCCGATGATGTCTTGCAATGGGCCATTCGGTGCGAGGCAACGGGAAGGGCATTCCGCATTGTGAAACAGGAGCTTGATCTGTACCGCCGCATGAGAGTTCCTCTTCCGCATCTGCACCCGGACGAGCGATTCCGCTTGCGCATGGCACTTCGCACACCGAGGAAACTCTGGGAGAGAACATGCATGAAATGCCGGAAGGCGATGCAGACCACCTATGCACCTGATCGTCCTGAGATTGTCTGTTGCGAAGAGTGTTATCTCAAAGAGGTGAACTGACGTAGGGTTCGATTTACCCACACTGCTGCCTTTTTCCGCTACTTTGCATTTTCCCATATCAACATGAATAGGTCGTGAAGCGTCTGATAGATGCCTTCCGAGTCGATGATCACGCCGAACATCTCGTGCTTCACGTAGGACATGCAGCCGATCTTGCTGTCCTCGTAGAGGAGAATCTCGATGTGATTCTTGCGTGAGGGGAAATCCACCATCCGATGTTCGATCTTCTGGCGGTACTCTTTCTGGATACGCTCATTGGTTGCATTTCTCGGCATGAGGAGCCTCAAATTGTTTCCGAGCTTGGCACGCGTGGGAGCTACTTTTGTGCGGATGTGACGGTAAATGTCTTTGGGCATCAGGGCATAGTCGATGAATCCGATGTAATCTGTTCCACTCGCCGCAGCCTCGAGGAGAATGTCTTTGATGCCTTCCTGCCCATCAAGAAAGCGAATGCGCGGCTTGATCGGAGATGCATATGAGAGGGAGAGCAACGAAGGAAGAATGGCCTTCGCCTTATCCGCCGCATGTTCGAAGCGCTCGATGAGAAGCTTCGGCGGCAGTGCCGCAATGTAATTGATACCTCTCTTCTTGGTTTCCGAAAGAACTCCTTTGTTCTTCAGTTCCTCCACGAGGCTATAGACCGTCGAGCGCCTGAGATGTGATTTTTGGGCTGCGCGTCCGATCGTGAGTTCCCCCGCTTCCAGCACCGTCAGGTAGAGCGTCGCTTCTTTTGGACTAAGGCCGTTGTCGATCAAAACCTGTTCGAGCACCGCTTAATACTATCATATTGCCGATTTTTTCGGCAACTTTTTTGCTCTTCCATAAGAGCTAAAAGTAGAATATTTTACGAATGAATATTATATTTTCGACACTATGGGATAGAGTGTCCGTATGCAGAAAACATGCAAGCAGTGCGCCTCGGTATTCGAGATCACTCCGGAAGACCTGGCATTCTATGAACATGTTAGTCCGATCTTCGGTGGGAAGAAGTACCTCATCACTCCTCCCACACTCTGTCCGTCGTGCCGGCTACAGCGGCGTCTGATGTACCGAAACAATATCGCACTCTTCCAGCGTCCCGCTTTTCCTGATGGAGGATTGATCTACTCCATGCACCCGGCGACGGCGTCGTTTCCCGTGATGCGCAATGAAGACTGGTTTGGCGACGGCTGGGAACCGCTTGACTATACCCAGGAATTTTCTTTCGACAGACCCTTTTTTCCGCAATTCAAGGAGCTCAATGCCAAGGCTCCGAAGTATGCGCGCATCGGAATCCGCAACGAGAACTGCGACTTTTGCAATAACAGCTCCGTCAACAAAAACTGCTATCTCTGTTTCAGTATCTCATTCGCGGAGGACTGCATGTGTTGCGAAGATTCCTGGGGATCCAAAGATTGTCTCGATTGCAATTTCACTCTGCATTCCGAGCTTTGCTACGACTGCACGGACTGCTTGCGGTGCTACAACGTCCAGAGCAGCGAGTTCTCGGAGCATTGCAGTGACAGTTTTTTTCTCTCCTTCTGTCGTTCGTGTAAGAACTGCTTCGGATGCGCAAATCTGCGTTCGAAACAATATTGTATTTTCAACGAGCAGAAAACACAGGAAGAGTATGAGGCATTTGTGCGATCGTTCCGCGGCGAGTCGTTCCGGGAACGCAAGATCTTCGCCGAGCGTTTCGAGGCCTTCCTGCTGCAGTTTCCCCGTCCGCATGCCACACTCCATCAAACCGAGAACTGTACTGGCAACTTTATCGTAGAATCTCGCAATGTCCGGGAGAGCTATTTCATTCAAAATGGGGAAGACTTGAAGTACTGTTTCAATCTTTTTGAAGCAGCAAACGACTGCATGGATTATACTTTTTCCGGACGCAAAGCCGAGCTCATCTACGAATCCTGTACCTGCGTAATCACGGTCTCGCGACTGCTCTTCTGCATGCTGATCCACGACGGATCTTCAGACCTCATCTACTGTTACGGATGCGTTGCCTGCAAGGACTGCTTCGGATGCTCGGGTCTTCGTAAGAAGCAATACTGCATTTTCAACAAGCAATATACGAAGGAGCAGTATGAAGAACTCGTGCCGAAGATCATTGCTCACATGCAAATCACCGGTGAATGGGGCGAATTCTTCCCTTCGGAGCTTTGCACGGTTCCCTACAATCGCTCTCATGCACAGCGTTACTTCCCACTGACCAAAGAAGTGGCACTCCGAAAGGGTTTTCTCTGGCACGAGGAAAATCCGAAGGAATTTCCTGATGCGATCGATGCGTCTTCTCTCCCTGATGTCTGTCCGAAGGATGTAGTTTCTTTCGTTGTGAAGAGTGCGCTTTCCGGTCGTCCTTTTCGTCTCACAGCGCAGGAAATCGATCGATGTCGGCAGTTTTCTGTCCCGCTGCCGCGCAACACATACGAAGAGCGTATGGATGAGCGTGCGAAGAAACTTGGAGGTATACAGCTCTTTCTGCGATCCTGCGCGAAGACAGGAAAGTCCATTCTCACGACGTACCCGCCGGATTCTCCGTATACCGTGTGGGATAGGGACGTGTACGAGCAGGAGTTTCAATGAACGTCACGGACATACAGTTCCCTTCACCTTCCCATTTTCCTGATCCAAGCGTATACCATTCCTGACCTTCCTCCCGTTTTCGATGAAGGAGACTCTTCTACAACAGGCTGATCTTCTTCTGGAGAAGAAGCACGACAAGGAATTGCGTGCACTGTTCAAGAATCAGGATTTTCATGTCGTAGCCCAGGTCATCGACGGGCTCATGAATGGCAAGCGCAAGACGTTTGCGATTCTTCCGCCTGAGAAGCAAGCCGAAGTGGCTCTCGTGCTCAATGAGGACAGCAAGAAGAGGATTTTTCCGCGGCTTCCGGAAGACGTGGTTTCGCGTTTTCTGCACTTCAACGACGAAGATGATGCGACCGACATCCTACAGTATCTTTCGCCGATTCGCCGATTCGTGATTCTGCAGCACATGAAGGAAGAGAAGCGGAAGAAAATCGAGAAACTGCTGAAGTTCGGATCCGAGACCGCCGGAGGTCTGATGGACCTGAACTTCATTCTCGTCAAACCGACGTACACGTTCCGTGACGTTCTCGATAAGGTGAAGCGTCACGTCGAGGGCAACCGCGACATGCCGACGGTGATGGTCGTCGATGAGAAGGTGGGACACCTGATCGGATTCATTCCCGAGAGAAGCCTTCTTTTTCCGCCTGCCAACACGTCTGTCGAGCAGGAAACGCAGCCGTTGCCGCAGGTATCGCATAAGATCGATCGCGAGAAAGTCATGCAACTGATGTCTCGCACGCGTTCCGAACTCATCTCCGTTTCCGATGAGAACAATCAGGTGCTCGGCATCATCCACCTCCGCGATCTAATGAAAGTGGCGCAAGCCGAGGCAACGGAAGATATCTTCCGCTTCGCTGGTGTCGACGTCGAAGAGCACGCATTGGACTCCGCGTTTTCCAAAGTGAAGCGTCGTTACAACTGGCTTCTGGTGAATTTGCTCACGGCGTTCCTCGCCGCATTTGTCGTGTCACTCTTTGAGGATACGATCGCACAGTTTGCCATTCTCGCCGTGTACATGCCGATTGTTGCGGGACAAGGTGGCAATGCGGCAACCCAGGCACTTGCAGTTGTCGTCCGGGGACTCGCGCTCGGTGAAATCAACTGGTCGAAAGCGTGGTCCGTCATTCGTAAGGAAGCTCTTGCCGGAACGATCAACGGCATCATCACCGGTATTGCGGCTGCCGCAGTGATGACGGCGTTCGGAGTGCAGCCCATTCTCGGTTTTATTCTTGCTGCCGCAATGATCGTGAATTTGTTCGTTGCAGGATTCTTCGGCGCTCTCATTCCGTTTGTGTTGAAGCGTCTGAAGATCGATCCGGCAGTTGCGAGTACGGTGTTTGTCACGACGACGACGGATGTGTGCGGTTTCTTCGTGTTTTTGGGGTTGGCGAGGTTGTTGATGTCGTAGATTTCACGAAAGGAAACCATTCGGTTTCCTCTCGTGCGCTCTCCTTCCCTTATTCGGAGCGCTCCAGCAGCGGGGCCCGCGAGACCCGCTGCTTCGCGCACTTTTTTTGCTTCGCAAGCGATATCCAAAGGTAAGCGTGTCTCCCGAATTGCATTACAGGAGATAGGTTGAGTTTTTTCTGTCTATTAACCTTGTCTTTTCCTCTTGCCTCTGCTATAATAATGAGATTTATGCGAAAACTTTCTTCCATCATGTACCCGGCACTTCTGAGCATTATTCTGGCAAGTTCACTCTTTGTCACTAATGCTGTATTTGCAGCATGCGACAATCCATCATTGCCACAGCAGTGTGGCATCAACTGCATCGCCAGGAACGATCTCTGTATTCTCGAGCCCATTCCCGGAAGCGGACTTACATCCATTGCGGCTGGTGATATTGGCAACCTCGGTGCATTCATTCGGTATATCAATGGTGGAGTGTGGCAATGGGCCTTCGGCATGGGTATCGGCATCGCCGTCCTCAACGGCACGTTCGGAGGGCTCACGATTGTTCTCAGTAACGGAGACTCCAGCAAGATCGAGGCCGGAAAGACGCGTTTTCTATGGTCAGCGATCGGGCTCATCATTCTGTTCCTGTCCGGCGTGATCCTGCAATTCATCAATCCGGTTGGGTTCACCAATCTCTAGCATATGCGCAGGCATTTCCCTCTGCTATCGGCACTCGCATTGCTCTTCACAGCGACACGCGTTTTTGCTGCACTTCCGGTTATTTATTGCGGAGGACTTCCCGGTTGCTCCGGGACAGCCGCTAGTCCCACACCTTTCTCCGAACGCATCAGCAATGTTCTCGTACTTTTGCTGAACATTCTCCCCCAGTATGTCGAAGGATTCGGTGTGCTCTTCATCATGGTCGGAGGGGCGTACATTCTCCTTAGCGCCGGCAATGCAGAACTTGTGACGAAGGGGAAGAATACGATCACGTGGGCGGTGATTGCCATCTTCATCGCACAGTTTGCGGGTCAGCTTGTGGGCTTTGTCAGAGACGAAGCTCAATCGAGAGTTGGAGGAGCGGATTTGGTCGATTCCGTTGTTCGCACGCTTGCAGGTTCCATCTTCAACCTGTTTCAGATCGCGCTCATCGGTGTCGCCATCTTCAGTGGCATGCGTATGGTGCTGTCGTTTGGGAAAGAAGAAGAATTCAAGAAAGGGCAGGATGGTCTTTTCTACGCTGCACTCGGTGCCATCATCATCAACCTGTCCTTCCAGATTTATATCGCTGTTTCCACTCTCTAGCATCATGAAGCGACTCTTTCTTGCTCTCGCCCTCTGGATCATTCCGGCATCGGCTTCGGCCGGTGTGAGTATCACAGCGTACAGCTGGGATTGTGATGGTTTTGTGTACTGCAATTCTTCCGCAGATGCCGTGACAGGCATCCTCGGGAAACTCATTGCATGGATCGTTGTGTTTATCGTTCCTCTTGCAGTCGTCGTGTTCTTCTACGGTGCACTGCGTATGGCCGTATCGAGAGGTGAGGAGGGGAAGGAAACCGGCAAGAAGGCATTGATCTACGCTTCGATCGGCTTAGTCGCTGCGATTCTTACGAGCGCGATTATCAGCTTCATTCAGTTCTACATTTACACGCTGGGAGCATAGAGAGCTTTGAGCTTTGAGCATGAGGCTTTAAGCTTGCTTCGTGCCTCGCCAATATGTCACCACCGCCATCGACTATCCGAATGCTGCTCCGCATATGGGGCATGTACTCGAGAAAGTGCTGGCGGACGTCATTGTTCGTTGGTTTCGGCTACGCGGCGATGACGTGCGGTTCCAGATCGGGACGGATGAGCATGGGATCAAGATTCAGCAGACAGCCGAGCGCGAGAAGATGACACCGAAGGCATTGGTCGATCGCAATGTGCCGCTGTTTCAGGATTTATATGCGAAGCTCGGAATTTCCGCGGACATCTTCATGCGCACGAGTGATCAGAAGTTTCACTGGCCGACCGTGCGTGCCCTCTGGAAGAAATTGCAGGAAGCGGGAGTGCTCGAGAAACGGACGTATACGGGACTCTACTGCAGCGGCTGCGAGCGATTCGTGACGAAGAAAGATCTGGTTGATGGCAAGTGTCCCGATCATCAGATCGCACCGCAGGAGGTGAAGGAGGAGAATTGGTTTTTCCGGCTTAGCAGCGAAGGAAAGGAGCTCAAGAAATTACTGGAGACAACGTACAAGATTATCCCGTCGTTTCGCGAGAACGAAACATTCGCGCTTGTAGAGCAGGGACTCGAAGACGTGTCGTTTTCGCGTCCGAAGAGCAGCTTATCATGGGGTATTCCTGTGCCGGACGATGAAGAGCAGACGATGTATGTGTGGTGCGATGCACTGACGAATTATATTTCGGGTCTTGGAACCTTCACGGATCATGATGAGAACAAGAAGTACTGGGATGATGCGACCGTCACGCACGTGATCGGCAAAGATATCGCACGCTTTCACGCGCTCATCTGGCCTGCGATGCTCAAGCATGCAGGTGTCAAAACACCGGATCAGCTCCTGATTCACGGTTTCCTCACGAGCGAGGGGCAGAAGATGAGCAAGTCGCTTGGGAATGTGGTGAAGCCGGATGACGTTCTCGCACATTTTAACGGCAATCCTGATCCGCTGCGGTTCTACTTGAGCCATGAAGTTCCGGTTGGGAATGACGGAGACTTCAGCTGGAAGAGGATCGATGAGCTCTACGATAGCAAGCTTCGAAATCAGCTCGGGAACATGCTGAATAGAGTGCTTGTCATGATCAAAAAAGATGATTCTGGTTTTGCTCTGAAGGAATCAAAAAATCTTTCCGAAGAAGTGAAGACCGAGTGGAAGAACTACGATGAGGCATTCAAAAATTTTGAACTGCACAAGGCGATCTCCCAGCTCACCATGTGGATCGATCGTATGAATGCAGGATTTAATTCTGCTGCACCCTGGAAGCTTTCGGGAATCGAGAGAGCGAACGTTCTCTGCGAGTTTGCAGAAATGCTTCGACATGCAGCTCTGATGCTTCTTCCGTTCATTCCGCAGTCAGCGCAGCGTATGAGTGTGCAGCTTGGAGTTCCTTTTGCAGACAAAGTGCTTGAGAAAGATTTTGTGATCACAAAAGACATGAAGCAGTGGGGAGGCGCGAAAGACTGGAAGACAGTAGGGGAGCCGTCGATTCTGTTTTCACCGCTTGACTGATCAGTACTTTCTTGTGATATAATCGTATTATGGTATCACCGAACAGAATTACCGCAGAGGATTGCCAAGCTAATCCTCAACTTCTCGTTCCGACTCTGGGCAAAGCCGTTCACTTACTTAATGATTTTCATCATGTGTTGATTGGTTATGCTTACGAGGAGCAGCCATGGCAGAACCCAAATAGGAGGGAGAAATTTCGTCGGGAGCATTGTCAGCCTTATGGGGCGGTTACTCCGGAGGAGATACGAGAGAGAAATACTCCAAAGAGATGCCTCGCATCCAATGCTGAATTTTTTGCCGATGTTCAACGCGCTGTAGCAGAAGCAGGTTTCAATTTTCGCGAGCTCCAACAGCAGACCAGAAGCTTGTTCGAGGGGACCTATGTTTTCAGGACGAAGGCTGAAAAGCCATCTGTGATTCAGGAATGGTTACGAAAAAAGGTTCTTGTGTATCAACACCTAAGGGCAATGGGGTATTCCCATGTGGATCTCACACAGTGATATTCCCATGATGGGTGTGTCATGGTAGGCTATCTCCAGCTTCCGAGTATTCATTGCATGACAGCATCGAGAATGTCTGAAATGGGTGCAGACCTGCCTACCGGCAGGCAGGGGGGAGCAGCATTATTTCTTTTCACACTCTTTCTATGTTCGATCCAATGGGAGACCTCACCAATCCGGGCAGCGACGATCCACTCGCTCCGACGTCCAGTTTTACCGAAGC
Source organism: uncultured Candidatus Peribacteria bacterium (assembly GCA_964597665.1). Lineage (GTDB taxonomy): Bacteria > Patescibacteriota > Gracilibacteria > Peribacterales > Peribacteraceae > SICN01. Next base: position 25,276 of record CAZQYX010000017.1, read on the forward strand.
TCCTGCAGTCCGCCCTCCGCGTCCTCCAATGGGAGGAGGTGCTAGCGCCGGTCGCTACGGTGAAGAGCTGCATTCCGTCACCATCCGCGCACGTCAGCGCACGTTCTACATCGACCTCAAGCAGTCCGGCAGCGGCAAATTCCTGAAGGTCTCCGAGAAGTCCCGAGGAGGACAGAAGACGACGATTATCTTCGATATTGAGGATTTGCCGGCTTTTATCGCAGCCTTGCAGGAGATGCAAACCAAACTGTAAAGGTTTGGAAGGTTTGGTACGTTTGGTAGGTGGGGTAGGGCTTCCCTACCAAACCTACCCTACTTACCGTACCTACCACACCTTACTCCGTTGGAAGCACATACCCGTTCACCAGCGGGTTCTGGCGCATCACGCTCACGATGATCTTTGCTGCCTCCGCGCGCGTAATCGGTTGATCCGGACGGAAGGTGCTGTCCGGAAAGCCGCGGACAATCTCCCGTTCGGCAGCCGTCTTCACGTAGGGCGCAAACCAGTCGGATTCTTCCCTGACATCCGAGAATGAAAGTACTGCTCCGCTTGAGGCGCTGGGAGTGAATTGCGCTGCAAGGATGAGAATCTTCACTGCTTCAGCACGATTGACGTTGGCATTCGGCTTGAAGGTGCCATCGCCATATCCTGAGGTGACGCCGAAGTGTGCAGCCGTGTAGATCACCTGTCTCCGGAATGCGAGTTCCTCGCTCTCTCCGACGAATGCTTCATTCATGATGTCCGTGAATCGTTTCTCCCTCTCGGTCGTCCTGACGAGGTGTGTGCATGTCGAAAGGAGGATCATCTTCAGGAACTCGAAACGCGTGATCGGTTGATTCGGGGAGAAGAGAGCAACAGATCCGCTTTTCGTTTGTGTGCTGTAGCCCCGCACGAGCGGCATTTTCTGTGGAAGGATCCTCGTGCTCTTGAGGATGGAAACCTCGCCCGAAGCCCAGTGACCTTGCATGTCGCCGAAGGGACGATCTTCGCGTGCATACAGGAAACATGGGTTCTCCCGTGCATTCGTTCCTTCCTCCAACTCGGTTTTGTCATCAATGCCGTCGCGATCCGAATCCGATTCGACTGGGTTCGTGCCTCTGGAAAGCTCTTCGACATTGGTGAGACCGTCTCCATCGGGATCATCGACTCTGGTCTGCGGGAGGGGTGTCTGGTTCAGTTGCGTACTCTGCTCCCAGTCGTCGGGCAGGCCGTTACGGTCCGCGTCGATCGAGTACCTTGCGTCGAGTGGGAAGGGATCGAGGGGGTCGATCACGCCGTCACCGTCCGTATCGGGTTTTTTTGGATCCGTACTGTTGAGGAGCTCGATGCCGTTCACCCAGCCGTCACCGTCCGTGTCCATGGTCAGATCGTCCGTGCGGTCGAGCGGATTCCTGCTCGCACGGACTTCGGATCCGTCGGATTCTCCTCCTCCGTCCGAGTCAGTGTTGAATTGATCCGTCTCACCCGTGTCGAGCGTTCCGTTTCCATTCGCGTCTTCCTGGGTGTCCGGTATCCCGTCACCGTCCGTGTCCTGATTAGAGTCGACCGCATAGACTGTTCCTTGCGCGAGCAGAAGAGCGACGATGATGATGGGTATGATGCGTTTCTTCATAGGGCAGTCGATGGAATCTTGTGTCCGCGGAGGTATTCCTTTCCACTCATCGGCTTGCCGCCGAGGGGCTGAATCTGTGAGATAAAGAGAGTGGAAGACTTTGCGCAGGGGAGAGGGAAACTCTCCGTATTCGGTTCTAGCGAGGTCGAGAGAATCTTCGCTTCTCCGAAGCGTACACCCGGAGAGGGGTTGAGTGCACGCACGATTCGGTCGATGTGGTCTGCGGTCATGACGGAAGGATCGACGATCCCGTCCGCCGTCTGCAGTTTTTTGCAGAATGTCGCTTGCGTATGATCCTGCTCTTTCTCTTTCAAGGGGGAAACCAGTGTGCTTGTGAGGAGCTCTGCCCCGAGAGTCGCAAGTTTCTCGTGAAGAGTCTCGAATGTTTCTCTTGGATCCAGCGACATCGATTCGAAAGCGAGAACCGGGCCTGCATCCAGCTCTCTTTCCATACGCTGGATTGTCACGCCGGTTTCGCTCATGCCTTGCAGGATCGCATGCTGAATGGGCGAAGCGCCTCGAAGCTTTGGCAGGAGAGATGCATGAACATTCACTGCCGCGATCTTCGGCCACGAGAGGACTTCTTCAGAGAGTATCTGACCGTAGGAGACGACGATCAAGAAATCAGGACGAGGAAATTGAAAATTGAAAATTGAAAATTGAAAATTGATTTTCTCAGGTTGCTCAATCGGAAGACCAAGCTCAAGCGCAGCGATTTTTATCGGCGACGGCGTGACGATTTGCTTGCGACCAACCGGTCGATCGGGCTGTGTGATCACGAGTGTCACATCGAAGTGACTATCCGTTGCAAGTGCTCTGAGGCACGGAACTGCGAATGCCGATGTGCCGAGGAAAACGACGGAGTGAGACATTTTGTCCTATCTTACATCTTCTTTCCAGATGCTACACTCTCGGTCGTGTCTCATCGCGCTCCTCAAATCGCAGGCATCATCCGCTCTCTCGTTGCGACGATTGCTCTCTCGATTCCTCCAACGGTTTCCGGACTCGTGAGCATTGCGGATGTAAAAGTGAGTACGGACCTGAGTTATGCGGATATCTTCGTGAGTGCGGTTGATCGAAGCGAAGCGGCGGTGAAATTTCTTGCCTCGAAAAAAAGCCGGATGCGTCGGGAACTCGCAGTGGCACTGAAGGTTCATCGGGTGCCTGTTCTTCGGTTTCATGTTGATGTGGAGGGGCAACGGGGGGAGAGGATAGATCGGTTGCTCGAATCGCTATAGATGCCAAAATTCCAAATTCCAAAAAACAAATTCCAAGACTGGCATTCTGGAATTTGACATTTGGATTTTAGATTTTCGTGTTTCATCACAATGTTCCGATTTTAAAAGACCAGTGGTGTTGAGCGGACAGATTCCTCTGAGTACACTCACCCCCTTATGCTTGAGAGAGCAACTGTCGACCGGGCACTCGCACTGATGAAGAGTGCAAAACGACTCTGTTGCATTTGTCATCGCAACCCCGATGGGGATGCCATCGGAGCAATCACAGGGATTGCAGAACTTCTGAGGATCATCACACCCGATACACCCGTGAAGCTTCACTGTGTCGATCCTTCACCGCCTCTCTTCTCCTATCTGTCGCTTGCGACGAGCATCGAGAGCGAGATGGATCCACGCGAGGGAGACGTCTTCATCTTCCTCGACTGCGCCGATCCGAAACTCACCGAATATCACGAGCGTTTTCCGCAGATATTTGGTGGGACGTGGCCTTCGGTCTGCTTCGATCATCATGCGACGAATCCGGGATTTGGCACCGTGAACTTCGTTCTTCCTGATGCAGCGTCGACCTGTGAAATCATCGCAGAGTTTGCGGAAATCGCAGGTTTGCCTCTCTCGACGGAAACCGCGACTTGCCTACTCACGGGTGTCTACACCGATACGGGTGGGTTACTCCATAGCAACACGACTCCACGTGTCTATAGAACCGTCGCAAAACTCCTTCGTGCGGGGGCAAGGCACCAGATCATGACACAGCAAGTCTTCCGCTGCGCCAAGCTTTCGACACTCAGACTCTGGGGACGCGTTCTTGAGAAGATTTCCATTACCGAGGAGGGCGGGGCGATCTCCGCTCTCATGGAGAGCGATTTCCTTGCCGCGGGTGCCGACTATTCGGAGCTCACCGGAGCGATCGACTACGTGAATGCCGTTCCGGGGATGCGTTTCTCTCTCGTCCTCACGGAGCGTGCCGGCAAGGTGAAAGGATCGATTCGGACATTGCGGGAGGATGTCGATGTTGCGAAAATGGCTGCAGCATTCCAGGGTGGCGGGCATAGGAAAGCCGCGGGCTTCGCGGTTGAAGGGAAGTTAGTGCCGGAGATGAGGTGGAAAGTTCAGCAAGAGAAATAAATATTGTGTGCCTTTGTTTGAAGAATGAATGAGGAAATTCCAAAATATAAATTCCAAATTCCAATTGGATTTTGGTTTTTAAAATCTGGAATTTCACTCGTTACTCATTCGCCTTTCCGCTCGCTCCCGCCTCATCCGCTCGTGCCTCTTTCTCCGCCTGCTTCTTCTTGATCACTTCTTCCGGTTTTGTTGTGATGATGTTGTGTTCACTGGCACTCGCAACAACCTGAATGGCGACGTGTGTGTTGCTGGCAAACAGCAGCCCCTGTCCCACACCGGAATTGAGAAGCAGATACTTTTCGCCTTCCGTGAGGAAGAAGAGCTTCGCAAGGTTGTCGACACTGGATGCTGATTGTTTCAGGAGCAGCTGCAGCGATGTGTTGCTGATGATCGGTTTACCGTAGGGAGAATTCATGAAGTCGTCGATGTCCTGTGTGATGGTCGTGACGCCGAGATAGTACTTGCGCGCGCGCTTGATGAGTCCGTAGAGGAATTGAGCAGAATCTTCGTACTGCATGAGGTTCCATGCTTCATCGACCACGAGCAGGCGCTTTCGCATGTCAGATCGTATGCGGTTCCAGAGGAAGTTGAGGACGACATAGATCGCGATCGGACGGAGCGTGTCCTCGAGATCGCGGATCTGAAAGACCACCATTTCTTTATCGAGCTCGATGTTCGTGCGTTTGTCGAAGAGCCCCGAGAAGCTTCCGCTTGTGAATTTCTGGAGAGTCTGTGCCATGGTTTCGCCTCCTTGGGTTGTCATCAGCACATCGATGAGGTCGCTCATGGTCGGTACTTCCATCTTCCCAGGATCGAGTGTACTGAGTGTGATGCCTTTCAGGGCGTACGTATCGAGGAGCGCTTTGTCGAGCACTCCCTCTTCCGCCGGTGTGGTGTTTCCGAGCATCAGTTTGAAGAGGCCGTGCAGATTGATCACCGCCCCACGGAGCACTTCTCCGGTTTCCGCTTCGTCGCCGCGGATGGCATTTGGGAGGTCGAAGGGATTGATGCGGAAGCTACTCTCCAGCGAGATCGGAATCATCGCTCCGCCGACCGTTTTACAGAGGTCCACGTACTCATTCTCCGGATCAATGACGTACGCTTGCACGCCCTGAATAAGCGAGCGGAGGATCTCCAGTTTCACGACGTACGATTTACCGGCACCGGATGTGGCAAAGACGTTGCTGTTGGCATTCGGCAAGTCGAACCTGTCGAAGATGATGAGCGAATCGTTGTGACGGTTGATGCCGTAGAGGATGCCATGGTCATCGGTCAGATCCGAAGAACTGAAGGGGAAGCTGGTTGCCAGTGCCTGCGTATTCATGTTTCGGCTGAAGTCGAGCTCATCGAGGCAGTAGGGGAGGCAGCTGTTCCAGCCGTGTTCCATCTGGAATGCCGCGGGTTTCGTGAGAATGAGTTTCCCACCGAGGATTGCCTCGACATCGGTTTGGATTTTCTTCAGTCGCGCTTCGTTCTCGGCGTAGATCGTGAAGTAGAAACCGAGCTGGAACAGTTTCTCCGATCCGCGTGCAAGGAGGTCTCTCAGTTCTTCCGCGTCCTGGAGCGCAGCTTCGATGGCCGGATCGCGGACGATCCCGCGCTGTTGCAGGATACGGATGCTGCTTCTCATTTCTGCGACTTTCTTCCGTAGCATCTTCATGATCACCTTGTTCGATGCAGGATAGATGAACATCGAAATGTCGATTTGGATGTCGAAGTTGATGAGCTGACTCAGCCAGTTCGGGTAGATCTGGCTCGGCCAGTTATACGTATAGAAACAACGTCCGACGAGTTGTTCGTTCAGTTCGAGCATCTTGCGGTCGAACTTCAGTCCTGCAGGCGCAATGACATCGATGAGTTTCTGAACACCCTCTTCGTATTTCTTAATCGTATCCCTGTCTTCCATCGTGAAAGCGCTGTCCTCTTCCGAGTCGATGATATCTGTCACATGCTTATGGAGTCCGAGTACCTCGTCTAAGGTATCGAGGAGTGTCCCCGGACCTTTCTTCAGAGCCGTTTTTGGTTTGTCTGTAACGAGAGAAGCCATCACATAAGTATAGCAGAAACAGGGTTTTACAGCAACCCCGTTCCCTCGAACAGACTGTTGAATTCATTGCCGTCTTTTCTCTGAGTTTTTGCTCTCTTCTGTTTCTCGATGATCTTCAGCTCTTCGATGCCCGGCACATCCACAACGTGATTTCCTGCAATCAGGATTTCCCGGTTCTGACTGATCGCGAGAATCTTCTCTTTGTAGAGTGTGAGGAGTGTATTGAGGGTTGAGAGAATGTCCTCGGTCTGCTTTCGCTTCAGATCTGTTTCGGCGTAAGCCTTCTGTTTCTCCAGCACGGCCTTCTGGAGTTCGCCCGCCTGAGAAAACTCTTTGTTCCGTACGGCATTCTTCAATACACGTTCGGCGTCTGTACGCTCTTTACCCTGTGTTCGGAGGAGGCTTTTGAGTTCATCTTCGGCAATGCTCAGTGCCTGATATCTTTCATTACTGCGAGCGGCGACGTTCGTGAGAGCAGTCGTATAGCTCGTGAGGGTCTGTTCCCGATCCGTGCTGCGATTCAGGAGATCGGAGACATCGACCTCGAGAGCATCGGCGAATGCCTGAAGGAGAGCGAAATCGGGATCTGTGATCGTCTGGTTCGAGACCATCATATACTGATCAACTGCGATACCCGTCAGTGCTCCCTGCGCGGCCATGGCGGTTTGCACGAAGGAGATATATTCCGTTACGAAGACCCCGAGCAATGCGGCCCTCCTCGAAACCTGTAACTTTGTGGAAGTGACGATCAGTTGATCGATGGCAAAGAGCGCACTTCGACCACCGCTCACCTGTGTGTTCTCCGAATCCGTCGTACCGGAACCACATGCTGTAAGCACAAGGAGTGAGACCAAAACGATGGAGAGTGTTCTGTGTTTCATCTTTATCAATATTATACATCATTTTTTGTATTTTGTTAAGTAAACTCAACTTATTCTGCAGAGGAGTAAGGAAATATCAAATATTGTTCACAAATAATCCACAGGTTTATCCACAGTATCGATCATATTTTGTATGCAGAATAGGGTGTACGATTGTGCATACATTTTTTGTACAAAACTATGTTAAACAATGAAGAAAAAGAGTGATCAAGAACAAATTATTGATTCGACTAGGAAATCTATGCTTTCGGTATACAGTTGCGAAGTTTTCCTGATCACTTCCTTTGTTCGATCTACGCGATACATTACAGGGTACTGCTGAGAAAATTTTGAAGGAAAAATTCTCGTCCTTGCAAACTGTACACTTTGATGTCAATTTTGAAGATGGTAGGGGAGACCTGACAACGTCGATTGCGCTTCAGGTTGCCAAGAAAGCAGGATTGCCGCCGCGCACTATTGCTGAGGCGTTGAGCAAAGGCCTCGCTTCGGTGAAAGGGGTAGAGAAGGTCGAGATTGCAGGAGCGGGCTTCGTGAATGTCATACTCGAGACGGGTGCGATTATTGCTGGGCTCAAGATTGCGAGGAAGGCGTGCACTCCGATGAAAAGTAGGAAGGCCAAGCCGATTGTCGTTGATTACTCCGCTCCGAACATTGCCAAGCCTCTCGGTATTCATCATATTCTCAGCACGGTGATCGGACAGTCGATTGTGAATCTCTATCAGCAACAAGGGTATGAGACCGTTTCCATCAACCACATCGGAGACTGGGGTACGCAATTCGGAAAATTGGCTGTGGCATTCGAAAAATGGGGGAAGAAACCGGTGAAGCAGCATTCTATCGATGAGCTTCTGACTCTCTATGTTCGGTTTCACGATGAACTCGAGAAAGACCCATCACTTGAAGAACTCGGACGCAGAGCTTTTTCGGATTTGGAGAAAGGGGATGAGAAACTCCGCTCCTTCTGGGAATCGGTTGTCGATATCACGATGCGTTCGATGGATGATATGTACCAGCGGCTGTCTGTTCGGTTCGATCGGACAATGGGGGAGAGTTTCTATGAAAAAATGATGACTCCTATTATTGAAGAGGGGAAGAAGAAGGGAGTCTTCCAGGAAGGCAAGGAAGGAGCGTTGATTGTGAATTTTGCGGAAGAATTGAAGATGCCGCCTGCCATTGCCGTGAAGGCCGATGGCTCGACTATTTACCTTACCCGTGATCTTGCCACAGCACGGTATCGCATTGATGAATGGCATCCTGAAGCCATTCTCTATGTCGTGGATATTGCCCAGCAGTTGTACTTCCGTCAGCTCTTTGCAACACTCAAGCTCCTCGGTTGGGAATTGCCTCATCTCGAGCACGTCATCTTCGGTCGCATGCGTTTTGCGGATAAGAGCATGAGCACGCGCAAGGGAAATATTCTCAAGCTCGATGAAGTCCTCGACGAGGCGGTGAAGCGAGCGAGTGCAATCATTAAAGAGCGTGGAGAGAAAATACAGACAGATGACCCTAAGAGTCTCGCGGAAATGATGGGTGTTGGTTCGGTTGTGTACGGCGTGCTTAGCCAGAACAGAAAGATGGATATGGTCTTCGACTGGGACAAAATGCTCAGCTTCGAAGGAAACAGCGCACCGTATCTCCAGTACACGCATGCGAGAGCGAAGTCGGTGCTGCGGAAAGCGGGGAGTGAAGGAAAGGATGTATCGGTCAAGGAATTGACGAATAAGGAGAGGCATCTCCTCAAACTGATCTTCCTCTTCGGCGAGACGATCGAAGCTGCGCGGAGAGAGCATTTGCCGCATATCCTTGCGAATTATCTCTACGAGCTCTGCCAAGCATTCAATTCGTTCTACGCGTCGGATGAAATTCTCACTGCAACAGGCTCCACGCGTGATTTTCGTCTCCATCTCACCGCTTCCGCTGCCGACATCCTGAAAACCGGCGCCACTATTCTCACTCTCCGCGTTCCCGAACGCATGTAACCGTTTTTTCCCTACTTCCCATGCCCCGTTCTATCACTTTTTTTCTCCTCGTTGCCTCATTTGGCATCCTCTTTGCCGGTTGCTCCCCCTCGGAGCCGGAGAACAGCTACGATGACTTCACATTCACCGAGGAGGATCTGGAGCAGGTCGCGGCACTCGCCGGAACCGGAACTATCGATCTTACGGAGTCTCTCGTCTCCGGAGATGCTTCAGCTCCGGAACTGAGTGTCACGAGTAGCTCGGGATCGGTTCTCACCGAGACGGTTGCTGTGACGCCAGACAAGGAGAAACAGGCTTTCTACGATCAGCTTCGGATGGGGGTGCAGGATCTTGGGGAGAATTTGTATAAGGTCAATAATCCCTTCCTGAACGTTCGCGAATCGATGAGTGTCAGTTCTCCTCTGGTTGAGCGATTGAATCAGGGTGACGTCCTTATTGTTGTCGATACGCCGAACGCCGAGTGGGCGAACGTGAAGCTGATGAATAAGAAAGAGGGATTCGTCGCATTCCGTTATATTGCCAAACTTGTGACGGAAGCAAAACTTGCCGAGGAGAAGAAGAAGTTCGAGGGCAGGTACTTCGTCGATTTCCAGTTTTTGAATATCCGCAAAGATCCTTCCACTCAAGCCGAGAAAATAGGGGAACTGCCTGGCCAGACCATTCTGAAGCCGCTCTCGATGAGCGGGGAATGGGCGCGCGTTTCCTACGACGGGAAGGAAGGATACGTTTCCTCGCAGTACTTAAAGCCATTTCTGCCCGCGTTCCTCGTGAGGCAGGATGACTACGCAGTGTCCATTCTGCAGTATCAGGCCGATGACAGTGCGAGCATTGCGGCCCTCACCAAGCACAGCGCAGCGCTGAAGGCAGCAGGCAAAAAAATTCTAACGATGAGAGCTCTCCAAGATATCGTGCTTGCGCAGGAAACACGGGATGCACGCATCAGTCCGGATTCGGTCATTCTGACGGTTGTCGGTGTGACGGCCAAGAACGTTCGTTCCGTGAGCGATGCTCTCCAGACTGCCGGAGTGGGTGCAACGCTCTTCCTTCGCACGAAAGACATCGGACTGTCCGGTATCACGGAGAAGATGGTTCTGAACCTGCTTGCGAACGGTAATGATCTGCAGTCCGCAGGTCATACGGGTGACGATCTCCGGTCGATGACGGATTCACAGATGATGCTGGAGCTCGGGCAGAGCAAGAAACTCATCGAAGATCTCAGCAAGAAAGAGGTCTACGCAGTCGCGTATCCGGGAAGCGGTGTCAACGATCGTATTCTGAAACAGGCGAGCGAGCTTGGGTACTTGTTCGGTCTCACGCAGACTCCGGATAAGAAATTTGTGCGAAGCCAGTTCCTGCGTCTTCCGAGTCTCTTTGTCACATCGGGGATGACGTCGGATGACATTGTGAAGCTGGTGAAATGAACCCTGAGCCCGTCGAAGGGTGAAATGAAGTATTACATCATCGAAACCGACCAAGTGCAGGAGATGGGGGTCTTCTGCACTTTTGCAGTGAAGCAGTCGTTTATTCTGTTTTGACAACACCTTCCCCTACATATCGTTCCACAACGGAAAGCATAGCATCGTATCCTGTCTGTTTGAGATATCGGATGTAATCGTCATGTTGTTTATCGCGGAAGTTTACCCCCGGATTCACGATGCTATAACGATTTTTAAACTCGTCGAGTGGAACCCTTTCCCCGTTTGTATCGTAGGCAGCACTACGGAATGTACGACAGGCTTCCACAAAACTGCCTCCGTTTTGCAGTATCCAGTTTTCAACGCCGATCCCTCCAAATCCTCCATCTTCTACTTTTTTGTATGCTTTCCCCGCTTTCAATTGGCTTTTTGCGAGTAAAATATTCGCCTTCGTCTCAAGATAGGCTTCTTCTCCATGATGGATGCGTATCCACTCCAATCGCTTCTCCACTGCTTCATGCGAGGTCAGATAATCCACTTCAGAATTCGGCATGATCGCAATATCGATATCGACAGTCTCACCACCTATGGCACAAGCTCCCAAGCGCAATTGATAACCGCCGCCATGAAGTTCGTGTGAATCATCGTTTCCACCCAGCTCTTTTTTGAGCATGGCAACAACATCCATATGTTTATTGAATGCGGATTCCTCTCCGCTGTCGTCGATGCGCATCGTATAGTCAAAATCATAGCCGCCGCCCAGCAAGTGGGTTCCGCGACCCGTGGAACCGATATCAAACATGCGTGCACCACCGAGGCTATGATCCTGAGGGTTTTTGAGTTCGATACCATTGCGCGTCAGGGCATCCTTGAGGACGATCTGCACTGTGGCAGAGACTTGAGGGGTACGATCCGTACCGGTACGCAACATATCCGTAAAGTGCTGTATGTCGCGCGCATTTTTCTCCCGTAGTGATGAATCTGCATCCGCACGCAAGCGAGCCAAAAGGAAATCCGGTCCATATCGATCTGTAAGTCCTGTGTAGTTCCTGCGAAGCGCATCATATTGCTCGGGAGAGAAGACGAGTGTTCCTTTCATATCAAAGACAGGAATGTAGAATCCTCGTTCCACTATATGCAATGTTAATTCCTGAAATGCTTTGCGGTTGTTCTCGGGGCCATTTTGTACAATGAAGGCATCCAATTCGGAGGAAGGCAAACCTGTGCGTACTCCATAATGCCTTTCTCCGGCCTCTGGCGTACTAAATTGTTCGTAGCGGTTACGATCGGATGGTGCATGCTCATCAGGGACAGCATATTCTCGCGTGATCTCAAACTGTCCGCGATCGCACACAAGAACAATGACGCCACCACCACCTGCTTTACCGACGTACTCAGTCGCAATGGAAGCCTGCAGTGCAGTATCGAGTGGGTGCCCATCGGATACATCCGCAGGCAATACTTTGCTGAAGTCAGCATCAAACGGCGTCAGGTCAGAATGCGCTTTCCCTGCGCCGAAGAATTCCCCGGCTGTGAGGCCGCTCTGCAAAATTTTTCCGACGTAGTTTCCATCCGTTCCATGGAGAAGATCTCCTGCATGCAATGCAAGACCGCTCTCTGCATGCTGATCGGCAAATGCACGATTCCTCTGATCGGTTGTACTGCGAATGGCGTCCATATCCTGCAACATTTCTCGGATAGTCTCGTACCCGAGAGGACGAAGAAACATCTGTGATACACGATCCGAAACGGTTTGTCCTTCGGTCGCATGCATTGCCTCACGGACTGCGTTGTATCGCTCCTGGATTTTGTCCGCGGAACCTTCTGCAATAAATCCCTGTTGCAATCCTGTATGTGAATATTGTGTCAATGTCTCTAGCTTGAGGAGAAGATAATGCATCTGTTCACGCTCTTTTGTGCTGAGGGCGCCGGCACCATTCGTCTCTAGTTTCGAAAGCACTTCTCCACCCTGCTCGATAGCTAGTGCAAATGCATGCAGCGAATTCTCTCCGGAACGAACATGGATATTGAGGAGATCACGATAGAAGATGTGTGACGTTGCTCTTCCAAAGCTCGCAAGCTGATCTGCTCGATTTTCCGTAGTATCCATTCTGTTGGCAGCACTTCCTAAACGAGGGCTGGTATGACTCTTCATCTTTTCAAAAATTCTCTGCGGAGGATACAAGATGGAGAAAGCCGCATTCAGCTTTCCGATCAGCGGTAGATTATTCCTCTCAAAGAGAGTCGCTATCCGTTCGTACGCAGTGAACGGATCATCAAGCATGATCAATTGTGTTGCCAATTCATTTTTCAGCAATTGCAATTCCTGCGAGGGGCTATGGCTCAATCTTTTGAAGATAGCAATGAAGTCCAGACGCTTTCCCTGAGGCATCGCAATAATCGGCGAAAGATACTGCAAAACAAAATCTCGTGTTTTCGGATCCAAATCGATGAAGATCTTTGTCATCTGTCCTCTGCCGATTGCTTGCAGGAGTTTCCATTGATCAACAGGATGAAATTCTATGCCGGCAGCATGTAGCTCTGTTGCTGTTTCATAGACGATACGACCGTCGCCCTGCGCAAAATCGACAGAGTCCAAGAATGTGATGTCCTGCAATCGCATCTCATAGGAGGTTTGCGTTGTGAGGATCTCTGCGTTGTCTTGTGCCCGCTCGGATGTGAACGTAGAACGGAATGCTTCGTCTGCAATAAAGCGACGGAGGGAACTCAGCTCTCCGACTCCTCTCGGCTGATCACTAGAAGGATTATCCCCGCGTTCAAGTAGGGAAAGCATTCCTGTTTCTGCGGTATATCCAAAATCCTGCTTGAGTGTATCAAGTTGCTGCCCAAGCAATGGGTACTGTTTCCGCAAGCTCAGTACGATATCCCAATATGTTGGGTCTCCTGCCTGTTTACTTACATCTCCATGAAAAAAGTGCTTGCCGAGCCTTAGAGTTTCCTCTTCCAGACACTGAGCCCTCTTCACTGGATCTTGCCATAGTTGTACAACATTGTTTGGGGATACCAATCGCCACAATGAATCTTGATAGCCGAGTGAATCCTTGAGTGTTCGGGCAAATCGAAGAAACTCCGGATCCTGTAACTGAGCTACCTTCCCTGCATCCTGCATAAGTTCTGCAAGATACGAATGCCTGTCGCTCAAATTGCGTGCAATCTCATGATCTTCACAAAACTCTTCGCAGAAAGATTCAACCACACCCCATGCGTTTCTATCCTTGTTCAGAGAGAGACAACGTTCAAGCGTAACATGTGAAAGTTCAACTCCGTATTTTTGTACTACACCCCTAACGAATAATCGTGCATCTGCATCGCAAAGCAGTGTGGAGTAAGAAGGAACCTCAAGTTGGCGAGCAAAAGAGGCACAACTGGTATTTGCTAGAGACGGACACAGTATCAATACTTCCTGCAACGCCGCATAGGAATGATGCTCACTGCAACGCCGCAATTTCCGTATGGTTTCGTACCCTTCTCCGGGTGGCAACCTCTTGAGTACATCGAGAGCGATAGGATCTCCTGCGATTTTTGCAAGAACAGAGTCATCCATCTGCACCTTGCACCCAAGATGTCCTGCGATTGCAGTCATGGTACGTATCGATGCCTCATCAAGTTGATTGTAAAAACTGACAGCCTCAGTAATTCTCCACAGATAGCGCAAATCGGAGATATCGAAAGGCAATTGATCGATTTCTCTCAAAAATTCTTCTATCGTACGACCGTTTCTAAGATGCTGCATAGCAACTGAATCAGCTTTTAAATCTGACAGAGTGAACTGCACGCCCATGTCGTTCAGGCGCTGTATTGTTGCAAGGGGCTGCTCGAATCCTTGGAATATTGGCAATAGGGCCGTCGTCATCGCAGCATCAAATTTCATTGGTCGTTCGAAGGAGAGCCCGATTTCTCCGTTAGTGCTAAAAACACCTCCACTCTCTTCTTCCTCCCTGAGGAGTGTGTAGCCTTTTCTATTATACGTAGAAACCGTTTTGTCTCTTTTCGATGCTGGAACATAGACATACGCAGTGTCTCGTACTTTTTGTTCCAGATAGCTGATGAGCTCTCTAAATTCTTCTTGTTTCGTGATAGACAGCGTCTTACAAACGAAATCGGGTAATTTCATCTTCCCATCCTCCGAAGAAGGTACTTTGGTTCTTGAAAAATTAAGCCATGAGAACCACTGCTTGCGAGCCTTACTTGTGAGAAGCTCAACATCTTTTTGATTTTGATCGATCGTTCTGCCTGTACTGATCTCTGCTACATCGGGTTCTATTTGTTCGCTGTCGATTGCATCGCTAGGAGTGCCTTTGGGTAAAAATTCAGGACTCATGACGTGAGGCGTATGTGGGTTATTTGTGTGTCCATAAAATCCTTTTATTATAGCAGAAAAATGGATTCTGTGCCATGTTTCGAGACGCATTTTCCGATGCTCATGCTCCTCGAAATGACATTACATATTTTGTCACGGTGAGCAGCCCATCAGGGCGTCTCGAACCGCAACTTACTCTTTCGGTGCGTATTGCTTCATCAGCTGATCGAACATGCCGGAGCTTTGCTCCTTCGTATACGACGCTGCAGAAGAAGCTGCCTGGTCTGCGATCATCTTCATGATTTCAGCAGAGTGCTGAATGAAGTACCATCCGCTTCCAAGAAGCAGTAGGATCGGGATCAGCGTGATCAGAAACCTGAAGAAGCTGCCGATCATCCTGAGCCTGTCGCGCTTATCAATTTTTTCGAGGTGCAGAATAATTTTGTCGAGTTTGGCTTCAATCGTTTCTGGAACGGGGATTGGTTTCGTTGGCATGCGGCAAGTGTAAAGTTAAAAGTTCAAAGTTAAAAGCCTCTGCGCCACTTCCGGAATCTTTCGAAAGCATATGTCAGGTAGTAGCTCTTCGAGACAGGCGTATCTTTGCAATGCACGAGATTCAATACCTTGCCGCCGAATCCGGTTTTAAAGAGGGTGACGCCAGCGAAAGGGTGGGAAGCCCCTCTCCCCTCGGGGGAGGGGTTTGGGG
>CAZQYX010000018.1:0-31195 GCA_964597665.1 uncultured Candidatus Peribacteria bacterium
ATTACCCCAGGTTTCCAACCTGGTGACGACGGTTCGATTCCGTTCACCCGCTCCATCCGGCTTCGCCCTTCGGGGCTACGCCGTGATTTCGCTATGTCTATATAAAAACAGGGGCCGGATGCCACGGCGTAGTTCGCAAACAAAGCCGGGCAAACTCCTAACCGTAGTCCGGAATATTCTGTTATAAGCTCCCATAAGGAGATCCACTTTATTTTCTTTGCATGATGTGCAGAGGTTTTTACCGTGTTTTGGTAATGATTTCCTCCGCACTGCGTCTCAATGACAGACCTTTTTCCCTTCCCCCTTCTTTCCCATGACTACCTACATCGAACGCGATGGAGACGGTGGCACGTCCTCCGCTCTGGTCGCGATCGTCGCCATCATCGCGATTATCATTCTTCTCGGAGGTGTGGCCTACAAGCTTGGATATTTGCCTATGAACGGGAATAAAGATTCAAATACTCCCATCAACATCAATGTGGAGGTTCCGAGTTCAGCTGCATCGGGTAATTGATCCACTCGTCAGAGCCGCATGAACAGTGCGGCTCTGAGCGTCGGATGCTCTATCATGTTCAATGCAGCCTATCGATTCATGGAAATTATTTGTGCAGTTAAACCGGACACATCTCCTTCACGCCTTTTTCTTCCATACATCCCTGTACAAGATCGTTGGAGCGATGCCATCAGCCCCCGGTCGGAATTGCCACATCCACGACTGAGAGAAGAACCATGTATCCAGCATTCCGTATGCCGCACGGGGATTTTTCAGAAACTTTCCGGCGATCGCCGCGTACACCCAAGGTTTTGTGAGAAGCGTCTTCTTAATGCCATCCAACCAGCACTCGGAGGTCAGGTGATAGTCATGAGTGGCTTCTTCACGATTCTCATGCTGAAGGAAATCCTTTGCACAGCGTTCCAGCTGATCCCCAAGCGGATACCATCCGCCGAGATTTTCGAGCAGTACTTTCGCAAAATGCGCATTCGCCGATTTTTTTGGAAATGAACGTGAACCCTTCACGATCTCCGCCGGATCCGGAGGATTGCGAAAATGAATCGCAGTCGTTGCAAGAAAACCTCCCGGCTTCAGGATGCGTGAGCAGGTGGCAAAGAAATGCTTATAGATCTCATCCTGTCTTCCGGCCAGCGCATCCTGTACCTGTACGAAATGTTCTAGGGAACCGTTTGCAATCACCGCATCGAATGTCCCATTCCAGGATTCCGGAATGTCTTTGTAGTTGAGCACATCAACCTGCAATCCCTCCTTTGCGCAGCGACGTTGCTGCTCTGGCGAGAGCGTAATGCCACGTGCGTCTGCGCCGCGTGCCGCGGCCGTTCTTACGATTCGTCCGTATCCGCAACCGATATCCAGTAGACGACTGCCTCTGCCTACATGAACCTTGTCCAGAAGCCACTGAGCCTGACAATCCTGAGCATCCAAATAGCTTCGTTCGTCGTGGCCGTCGTATTTACCGTCGGTGAAATCGGTGATGTTGCCGATCACCGCAACATCCAGAATGTCGTAGCACGTTTTCACAATCTCGGAAGATGCGGCATCTGGGACTCCATGTTGGTTCATGCAACAGTCATACCAGAGTGGACAGCACTGCGCCATTCTCTATCTCCCACTGAAGTTCGAATTGGTTCTTGATACGCTCACATAAGCAGCTCTATAGAAGATCGTTTGCTATGCTATTGCAATGAAGAGCACTGTATTCATCTTTCACGGCACAGAAGGATACCCTGAAGAAAATTGGTTTCCATGGATGAAAAGCGAACTCGAGAAACATTCTTGTCTCGTGTTTGTTCCACAGTTTCCTTCGCCACCCCTCGTTCCCGCAAAGCTATCGGAATGGTTTGATGTTTTCAAAACATACGAGTCTCACCTCAATGATGAGACAATCTGCATCGGTCATAGTCTTGGAGGAAAGTTTCTTCTGCGTGTTCTTGAACAATTGAAGCAGCCTATCAAGGCGGCATGCTTTATTGGAACACCAATCGGGATACCTCCAATCGCGAATAACGAGCGAGATAATGCATTTACGGGAAATACCTTCGATTGGACTGCAATAAAAAGGAATGCGGGGCGCTGCATTGTGTATCAGTCGGATAATGATCCTTATGTCGGTTTAGCGAATGGAAGGGAACTCGCTAAAAACCTCGATATACAACTTTCTTTCGTACCAAATGCCGGACATTTTAATACGAAAGCGGGTTATACAAAGTTTGAAGAATTACGAGATAGGATCTCGAGCATTATTGATTCCTAACAGTAGTTCGGACTGGCTCCGAATAAGCTCCAATAAGCAGCTCCACATTCAAACCTCATTGTGCTAGCTTTGCGCTATGCAGCAGCTATGTAGGGAGTGCCAGCAGAACTTCGAGATCAGCCCGAGTGATCTGGAACTGTATGACCGCTTCGCTCCTGTGTTCGCGGGTAAAAAGGAGCCGATTCCGGTGCCTGACCTCTGCCCGCCATGTCGCGAGCAGCAGCGGATGCTATGGCGCAATGAGTGGAGCTTCTACCATCGGCCGTGCGATCTGACCGGCAAGCAGATGCTCTCCATCTATTCCCCGGATAAGCTGTATACGGTCTACGAACAGAGTGTGTGGTGGAGTGATCGGTTCAATCCGCTTGAGTTTGGTCGCGTATTTGATTTCAGCCGTCCGTTCTTCGAACAATGGCAGGACTTAAGTCTCGCCGTTCCCCGCGCATCTATCCACAATACGAACAGCGAGAATTGCGAATACACCAATTACTCGGGCGCAAACAAGAATTGCTACCTCGCCATCGGTACATCGAATTGCGAGGATGCGCTCTACAGCTACCGAGGATCGTACTGCAAAAATATCTGCGACTGTTACGATCCGTTCGAATGCGAACTCTGTTACGAAACCATTTTCTGCAAGAAGCTCTACGACTGCCGCTATTGCGTGCAATGTCACGAATCAAGCGGCCTGACGCTGTGCTCCGACTGCATCGGCTGTCACGATTGCTTCGGATGCGTCAATCAGAGGAGTAAGAAAAACCACATCTTTAACGAAGCGCACGATCCCGAAGAGTACAAAAAGAAAGTAGGAAAGCTCATGAGTGATATGCCTGCCGCGCTTACTCGTTTTCAGGAATTCAAGAAAACGCAGATTCATCGTGCTGTAGACAGCGTCAACTGTGAAGGGTGTAGCGGCGACCATCTTATCAACAATAAAAACTGTCACGATTGCTTCGTCCTTAAGGACTCGGAGTCATCCCGATACTGCGTGTTCTGCGAAGGAAATACATTCTGCATGGACGCCAACTTCAGCAACGTCGGTGAACTGCAATTCCACAGTACGAACCTCGTAAAGAATTACCACGTGCTCTTCTGCAACCACGTTTGGTTCGACACGAACCTTCTCTACTGCACGAGCTGCTTCAATAGTAATAATCTCTTCGGATGCATCGGTATGAAGAAGAATTCCTACTGCATCTTGAACCGTCAGTACACCAAGGAAGAGTATGAAGAACTGGTACCCAAGATCATCGAACACATGCGGCAAACGGGGGAGTGGGGCAACTTCTTCCCGCCGCAGTATTCTCCCTTCGGCTTCAATGAAACGGCGTCGAGCATCGAGCATCCACTGGACAGGGAGACCGCCCTGAAGCGCGGATGGAAGTGGCACGAAGAGAGCAAAGCGAAGCCGCACGACTCGAAGAAAGTGACAGAGATCCCGAGCGATATCACGAAAGTATCGGATGACATCACGACGCAGATTTTGACATGCGAGGTCACGGGGAAACCGTACAAAATCGTCCCGCAAGAACTGCGATTCTATCGGCAGATGCATCTTCCGATCCCGAAGCGATGCCCTGATCAACGGTACAAGGATCGCGTAGCCCTCCGAAATCCGCACAAGCTTTGGACGCGTTCATGCATAAAATGCAGCAAAGACATGCGAACGACATACGCCCCCGAACGCCCCGAGATTGTGTACTGCGAAGAGTGTTACTTGAAAGAGATCTACTGATCATGGATACTCATTCCTATTCAAAAAATCTTCGATCCGAGGGGAATGTCGTGCTCGAATGACAGAAGCGAAACGTACCCATCCTTATCCGCTGCTCCGCACGTCAAGCACTCGGAGATGAAGGGACCGATTTGCTTGGGCGCGAAGTTTATGACGCAGACAACCAAACGATTCAGAAGCTGGTCGTGCGTATAGAGTTTTACGATCTGAGCCGAAGATTTCCTGAGACCGATCTCGGGGCCAAAGTCGATGATGAGCTTGTACGCAGGTTTCCTCGCTTCCGGAAAGTCATCGACCTGGATGACGCGTCCGACGCGCATGTCGACGGATTCGAATGTGGAGTAGGGAATGGTGATCATGGGTGAAGTATACAGACACATGCGACGATGATGTCTTTTTTCTGTTCTCATCTCCTGACAACACGTGCCCTCATGGACGTTTCTATCGATAGTCCGGTAAAAACGGCCAGATGGCACGGTGAACGTTCCGGAGCATTTCGGCGATCGGCTTGTCTTCGATGATCACGCCCACCATGTCTTCCTTGGTGGAGATGAGTGCCACTTTGTCCCCGTAGACGATCAGCTCGACCGGAAGGTAGACATCCTTCAGCATCTTCATCTTGCGTTTCTGTTTACGTCTCCACTTGTACGCGAGGTCGGAATCCTTGGATTTATTTACGATGCCATGCAGCCACACATTCTCAGCCGCGCGGCGATCGGTGTATTTCCAGAGCCAGTCATGAAGTTCTTTGCTGTGCTCCGCGGGAAATGTGTGTTCGAAGTCGCAGACGGCGTAGATGATCTGACCAGGATCACGGATCGTATCGTTGTAGACTTCCTTGAGCCCCTGGATGCCTTGGTAGAACCGGACTTTTGGTTGAACGATCAGGGGGTTTCGGAGTTTTTCCAGGATCGGCACCAATTGCAGTAATTTCTGTTTTTGCACGGCCAACTCTTCCTCGCGAACGCTGATCATGGAAAGAAGTGTGGAAGGGGATTGACCGACGAAGTGCCGCACACCGTCCTTGGTGAATTCTTGGATAATTCCTCTGTCTTTGAGTTGTGACAAAATGTTGTATGTCTGTCCGCGTTTTAGTTTTGCCTTCTTAGCAATCACACTGGCAGGTTGTGATCCAAGTTCCAGAGAAGCGATATAAACAGCTGATTCAGAGGCATTGAATCCAAGCTGTACAAGAGTTGAGAGAGTGTCTTGAGAAGTCATAGTGTTGTCATTCTATGGTGACAGAAGTTATTGTACAACATAAAAATAATAAGTACAATAGGCGTTGTTTTCTTCTCTATGTCAACTTTCCACGCAGAAACGGCACTTTTGACTGCTCCTTCGTCCTCGGAGGACATCCGAGAGGTTGATGTGAGCAGTCTCTTCCGGCTCTTTTGCATCAAAGAGAGCATTCGTGCGCAATTCACGCGGGAGACGTACGAATTCGCCGAGGTTCCTGAAGAGAATTGGCTCTATCCTGCATTTCGATCATTTCAGCGGCTCAGGGAGGAAGGATTCTACCCCTCGACGTTCGCGACTGTCGGTACAGGTCCCGGTCTCGATGCCATTGGTGCTGCGCATCTCCTTCGGCCATCACGGATCATCGCGACGGATCTGCATCCCAAGGTGATCCCTGTTGCACTCCGGAACATCAGAGCGAATATCGATCATCGGACGGAGGTGACAGCTCTCATCGGCGATCTATGCCAGCCGCTCCGCGATGCTGAGATCACGGTCGATCTCGCCTATGCGAACTTGCCTCTGCTTCCTGCGGGTCAGAACGATCTTCTCAGTGAGATGCGAAGTTCCACCTTTCTTTCTCGGGAACGATTCGATGCTGCTCCGGAGATCTATAGGATGTATCGACTCGCGATGATCCACGTCTTTCTGAATGACGTTCGATCGTCCTTGAATGAAGGCGGACGGGTGCTGATCAACCTTGGGGCTCGAATGCCTGACGATGTTATTCGTCAGCTCTTTCAGGATTGCCGATACTTATACCGTGAGCTCTTCACGATGCTCAAGGTTCAAAGCCAGCCGGAGGAAGTTTTGCCTGGATTTGCAATGGCAGAGAGGGAGGGGAATGTCGCGTTTAACTTTTACCGGATGGAAGCAGCGGAGCGAGAAGTTGGCACTGAGCCAGTATCACAGAGTTCATCGGAGTCTTTTCTCTCCTCTCTGCAACCATTCCGTGTCGATGCAAAGACCGCGCTTAATTTGCATGGGAATGGGGAGATGATCGGACATGTTGTGAAGATGATCGAGGGGATTCCCTTCACGATACCCGATTCTCAATAACTTCAAAAAATACGCAGTTTGAATGTTTGTAAGAATCCTCTTCTGTAATCGTCTTCACAGCAGTTCTTACCTCTTTCCATTCTTCCTATGCGTATCTTTTCTTCGTCAGTCGCGACGTCAGTCGCCATGCTGCTTCCAATGATGGCAAATGCCCTCGGTCTTCAGGTGATGATCAACGGGCAGTCCGTCGTCTTCGTCGACGTGTCGCAGTCGGCATGGTTTACAGCCTACGTCCGCGATGCGGCTGAGGCAGGCATCGTGAACGGATACATGGACGCAAACGGCAAGTTTACCGGAAAATTCGGACTGGACAACAATGTGACGATGGCCGAGGCGCTGAAGATTGCAACGGAGTCGGCAGGATATGAGGAGGGTACGTACGGAGCGGTGATCGACAGCGGCACCAAGCATTGGGCATCCGCGTACGTTTCGATCGCGAAAGCAGAACAGTTTGAATTCATGAAGAGTCCCTACAGGCTCGACCGTGCCGCGACGAGAGGCGAAGTCGCTTCCATGTTCACCTCGGCATTCCGCGTGACCATTCCGGTCTCTCCGAGCGGTACGACATTCACGGACGTGCAGCTTGCCACACCGTTTGCCGCTTCCGTCGAAGCGCTCGCGAAGGACAAGGTGGTTTCGGGTGATACGGACGTCAAAGGTCAGGTGACAGGAACCTATCGTCCATCTGCGCTCATCAATCGCGCCGAAGTCGTGAAGATTGCCATGAGTGCGCGTACAATCTACGGCCAACCGGGCAAGGACCGCACACCTGTGGAGCCGATGGCCGGCACTGTCGTCACGTACGCGAACGGCAGTTTCAGCCCGTCCGTACTCACGGTTGCTCTTGGAACAACGGTAACATTTAAAAACGGCAGTCTCGTGCCTGTGTGGATTGCAAGTAATCCGCATCCCACACATGAAGGGTATCCGGGTCTCGACTCCATGATGGAGGTCGCAGCCGGACGGGAGTACTCCTTCACGTTCACGAGGCGCGGGATCTGGGGGTATCACAATCATCTGGATCGCACAGAAGGTGCAACGATTGTGGTTCAATGACGTATTTTGGCATTGCAGTATTCTCTGATGAAGGCCAGCCCGAAACGGTTGGTCTTCATTTTTTCGTCTCTCCCTTTATCCTGTTAGACTCTGCTCATGCAGGTCGCTTTTCTCGATCGTGACGGCACTCTCATCTTTGAGCCGAATGACGGACTTGTGAGACCGAAAGATTTTCACGTACTCTCCGGTGTTATCGAAGGTCTTCGGTCACTGAAGGCTGAAGGCTTCACGCTCGTGATGATTACGAATCAGTCTTTCTACGGCGATGCTTCGCGCATCAAATGTTTCGAAGACACCCAGCAGTTGTTGTTTGCAGCATTGGAGAAGGAGGGTCTTGCGTTCGATTTTGTGTTTCTGTGTCCTCACAGCGAAGGTGAGGGTTGCAATTGCAGAAAGCCGAAGACGGGAATGGTGGATCAGTTTTTGCGTGAACATGAAATCGACAAAGAGAAATCATTGGTGATTGGAGATCGCGAGATCGCCGATGGGGGACTGGCGAAGGCAATTGGCGTGCGGTATATCAAGATGGAATCCAACGGGACGTTCCCGAATTTCTGATATCGATCGAAGGATCGATGCAGTTCCTCTTCACTATCGTTCCGTAATTGACATCAGTAGTAATATAGTTTAATTTGTTCTACTTTTATGCCTCAAAGTAGGGAATCAAGGGCAATCGACGATTCTGCAACCGTTGCAGAGAAGCCAAATCCGTTTCCGGGTTTCCGGACAGGCAAGAAAAGTTTTTCAAGGAAGCGCATGGAGAATGTGCTCGATGCCGTACTGGCATTCGATAGTCTGAAGAAGGTCGATCTTTCCGATAAAGCACTTCCATTTGAGCCGGAGATACGTTCGATTGTGCAGGGTGCAGCGGAAGATCCTGTGGACACTCTCGCAAAGGTCGATGATTTCAGAGCCACAGTCCGAGCAGGCATTCAGTTAATGCTCGATGGAAAATTTAACAAGAAGAGAACGAAGGCGAGATTCGATGTCGAGGGTTCGTGCGAACGAATCATCGGTCGTCTATGGATGACACTTAGGATCGTTTTCCAAGCCGATGATCTGAGGAATGAACTTGCGTTGATCGGTGAAGAAACACAGGGCAATGAAGAAAATTTCTTTGTACGTACTACCATTGTTGGTAGCAAGAAGAAAAAGAATACTGGTTTGAATGTACCGGTGACGAAAGACATTGCAGCCGTCACAGACCTTACGGGAAAGAGGAACCTCAAGCTGCGATCGGTTTTTGCTCTCTGCCATGCACTCCGTCTTCCGGTTCCGCCTAACGTTCTCAAAGCGTATGAGCTTTGATCACCGCCTTTAGCTTTTCATCCGAGACCTTCGTCCAGGGATTGCAGCTGAGGATTCTCTTCGCAGTGAGAAGAATCGCAATGGGAAATGATCGCACCTTCAGTGTTGCGATGGCGTAGTCCGAGCACGTCGGGTGGTGACGGCAGTATCCATGCGGATAGAGATGCCGCAGTGGTCCGTGGTCTGGTGACAGTGTCAGTTGATAGAGGTGGATCGCCGCGACGGAAACTATTGCAGGGAGCGAGAAAACGGTAGCCAGTGCTTTGCGAAGATGCTTACGCATGGAGTAGGATCTCCTATCATACACCGACTCGCGTTATGCAACTCTCCCTCAGCGATATTCTCTCAATCCTCTCGGTCATCGCGGTGCTGATGTTGATCGTTCTCCTCTACCATCTCATCTTCGTTTCGGTATCGCTCCGGCGTATGGCCGACCGTATGGACGATCTCAGTAAAGAGGTCGAGGGACTGATTCTGAAGCCGATCGGAGCCGTGGAGTACTTGATCGACTGGTTCGCGAGCGCAGTGGAAGGGATGAGAGCGGGGAAGGAGGAGCAGAAGAAGGTACACCATAAGAAATAAATTCCAAAAAATAAAAACCAAATTCCAAGAAGCTTCTCTTGAGTATTGGAATTTGGCTTTTGGCTTTTGGATTTTTCCACTTTCCACTTTCTTCGCCTTTCACCTAAACTTCATTCAATGAGTATCCCAGACTTCAAGCAGTTCATCGGCAAAGACACGAAGACCGTGCCGATGTCGCTTCAGCGTATTGCTGCTGCAAAACTTCCGATTGAACGTTACTGGATCGGACCGAAAGATGCAGCAAAGCTTTCAAAAGAGGAAATCGATGCCTATAAAACTGCGCATGCCATCATGATGCGTCTTTCGATTGAAGCTCCTCTCAAGCACAAGTCAGGACATCCGGGCGGGCCACTCTCGGCTTTCACATTCTGTTATGAGCTTTACCGTCATCGCGATCCGGCAACCGATGAATCGCTTCGCATGAGTGCGGGACATCTTTCACTACTTGCGTACAATTTGCAGTGGCTCTTTGGCAGAGACAGGGGCGATCCGCGTCTCGCATCACCTCAGGCGATTATGGATAGCTTCCGTACGATCTCCGGACTACCCGGACACGCCGAGGCGGGAGTGGGGGACATTCCTTTCGGGGCGGGTCCGCTTGGGAAGGGGACATCGAATGCTTTAGGCGTCGCGTTTGGCCGGAAAATGCTCAAGAAGAAAGGAGTCGTCGACGTGCTCCTTGCGGATGGCGACAGTCAGGAGGGACAAGTGCTCGAGGCGTTCCGTCTCGCCGCACATCTTGGTCTCGATAATCTGATCGTTCACGGAGACTGGAATGACATTCAGCTCTCGGGGATTCCAAGTAAGACGATGGCAACCGATCTTGCTTCCGTTGCCGCGGATATCGGATTTGCCGTGATCGAAGTCCAAAACGGCAATGATCAGTCGCAGGTCTGCGCGGCTCTTGAAAAAGCGAACAGCTTGGTTGGCAAAGGTCGTCCGATCTTTCTCTGTTACTACACAACGATGGGAAACGGTGTTGCCCTGATGGAGGAGGGATCGAACACCGGAAAGAAAAATTTTCACGGTGCGCCGCTTTCTGAAGCGGAAGCGAAGGCGGCACTCGATCTACTGAAACTTCCTTCGCTTGCAGATCTCACAAAAGCATTCGCACCCGTCAGGAAAAAACATCATGAATGTTTTACAAAAGCTGTCTCGAAGCGCTCGAGTCTCAGGCTCCCGTTCAAACTTCCAAAAACGTACAAGCGTGCCATCACGAAAGAACCGGGTGCGGCTCGCAAGGATTTCGGAGCGGTGCATCTGAAATCTCTCATGGCCGGCGATTCTCGTATCATTGTTCTGCATGCTGATCTTGCAGATTCCGGAGGCTTTGGAGCCGTCGAGAAGGCATTTCCTGATCGCGTGATCAATGTCGGCGTTGCCGAAGCGAATATGTATATGATGGCAGCGGGTATGCGACAGGCGGGACTCTTACCCGTGACGTACACGTTCGCCGCATTCGGTATGAATGAAGCACGGGCGAATGCCCGTCTCATCGATATCAACACGGGGCATGTGCCGCTCGGAGTGCTGCACGACTGCACACATGCGGGACTGAGTGTCGGGGAGGACGGCGAGACGCATCAGGAGCGAAACTACGTCAATATTCCCTTCGATCACACGCAGGTGTGGGTCGCAGGCGACAGCAATCAGGCCGCTGCAATGGCCGAACGCGCGATGCAGGTGATCGCCGAAGGAACCGAAAGTATCTACGTTTTCTCCGGTCGTTCGAATCATCCACAGCTTCTCACGGGGACAGGAGAGCCTCTGTACGGACATGAGTACATCTTCGATGGCCTCGCGACTGTTGTGCGCGGCAGTGGGGATACTCGTGATCAAGCGACGATCCTCAGTTACGGTGCCGCTCTCCATGAAGCGGTGAAGGCGGCGGATATTCTCCGCAGTACCGAAAGGTTCGTTCGCGTGCTCAATGTGGGTTGCATCCGTCCCCTCGATGCTTCCGCCGTGCTTCAGGCGGCGTTGGAGACGCAGCATCTGATCGTTGTCGAAGATCACAATGCCGAAGGAGGACTTGCAACGCAGGTCTCCGATCTTCTGGCCGATCTCTGCGTTCCTTGTTCACTGCACCGTATGGGAGTCCGGCGGTATTTCCCTTCAGGACCTGCGGAACAATTAATGGTCCTTGCCGGTCTCGATGCCGAGGAGATAGCGAATGCCGTGGAAGATCAATTTGCATTCCGTCTTGCCGGAGGAGAGGAGGCGTTTGTTGCTTGCCTCTACGCACTGTCGCATCGCTTGCCGAGTACTCGTTTTGCCGTTACTGCGCAGCCATTCATTCGACGGTTACTCGCTGATGCGGGATACATGCGGCTGCTCCGCGAGCTCTGGAAATCTCGCGGGTATGATCCCAAGAAATTGCCGACGAACGAGGAACTCACGCTCGCACTCTCGTCGGTGCCCGATATCGTTCAGGTTCTCAACCCACTAACGGGAATGGAATTGGAAGTGCAGAAGGATATTGGCATTCTCTAATTATTTCTCCTTTGCAAGACCGTCCGTCACGACGAGAGGATGGCGGTCGATGAAGACCGAGACGTAGAACCGTTTTACCATTTCTGCTGAGGCTTCGAGAATATCGCTGAGCAGTGAGCTCAAGCGGCGGATTTTCCGGTAGAGCTCACTCAGCGTGTACGCGGAGCCACGATTTTTTGATTTTGAGAGTATTCTCGCTTCCCGTTCGATGCTTCGTACTTCTTTTCGGATATGAAGAACGAGCTTCTGCTGCATGATGAGGACAGGCGGGATTTTCGCGATGGCTTCGTCTCTGGCTGTTACGGCAGTTTGCGTACCCTGTCCGGTACCGGCGGCGGCTCCGCCTACTGGGAGGTCTCCGCGCTTGTCTTCGCGTATGCGACTGGCGACCGTGCCCATCAGATCGATCACTTCGACGATCTCGCGGAGTTTTGGAGGTTGGAACACCTTATCCGAAACGGCATCGCGGCTGGTTCTGAGCGTGCTCTTCGGTGTTTCGGCGCTGAGACTTACTCCGTCCATAATGCCTCCATTATAGCTTATTTTGGCGGAAAAGTCATTATCTGGCGAAATTCCAAAACTTAAAAACCAAAATCCAAGAGGCTTTTCCTGGAATCTGGTTTTTGGTATTTGGAATTTGGTCTTTCGGTTCTATGCTCACATCAATCATTTTTGTCATATGCAGCCCCCCGACACCATCTTCCACAAAATCCTCCGCAAGGAAATTCCTGCAACGGTTGACTATGAAGATGCTGAGGTACTCGTCTTTCGCGATATTCATCCGAAGGCGACGACACATCTTCTCTTTATCCCCAAACATTTCGTAGCATCGATTGCTGAACTCACTTCTGAGACGGCACATCTACCGGGACTGCTCATCTTGAAGGCGCAGACATTTGCCAAGGAGAAGGGGATAGATGGGTACAAGCTGACGTTTCATGTCGGCAAAGGAGGAGGGCAGGAGGTGCCGTATCTGCATTTGCATTTTCTGAGCGAGCAGAAGTTAATCTGAAAATTTCAGATACCAAAAACCAAATTCCAAGATGATTTTCTTGGAATTTGGCATTTAAATTTTTGGAATTTACGCTTCCGCCGTCTTCGCTTTCTTCTTCGGTTCTTTCTCCTCTTTCTCTTCGCTTACTTCCTCTTTCTTTGCATCGTCTTTCTCTTCTTGCTCCTTCTTGATGCGTGCGAGGGTTGCTGCATCGATCGGCTTGAGTGCTTTGATGGAGAGACCGATCCTGCGTTCGTCGATGTCGATGTTGATGACCTGCGCTTCGACTTTCTGACCGATCTTTAAGACCTGTGCCGGATCTTGGATCTTCTCGTGGCTGATTTCGGTCACGTGTACGAGACCCGTGATGTCCTTCTCGAGATTGAGGAAGGCTCCATAGTCTGCGAAGCGTGCAATCGTCCCTTCCACCTTCTTGCCGACAGGATAGCGCTGTGCAATCTCTTCCCATGGGTCTTTGCTCATCTGCTTGATGCTGAGTGAGAGTTTCTCCCCGTCGATGCCGATGATCTTCACCTTCACACGGTCGCCGACTTGCGCGAACTCGGACGGGTTTTTGACATGCCCCCAGGCGATCTCGGAGATATGGACAAGTCCCTCAAGACCATCGAAGGCGACGAAGAGCCCGAATTTTACAATACCGCTGACGATACCGTCCTTCGTCGAGCCGATCGCCAGATGCTCGAGAGCTTTCGAACGTTCCTCCGCCATCGCTTCGCGTTCCGAGACGACGATCTTTCCTGCTCCTTCATCGAGCGTGATGATCTTCACGGTGAAGGTGTGACCGATGAACTTCGCGAGACGGCTGATGATTTCGGTCGTATCGGCATTGTTCACGCGCGGGTAGTTGCTTGGTGAGAGCTGGCTCACCGGCAGGAAGGTGCGGATACCGTCGATGTTGGCAAGCAGACCTCCTTTATTCGCTTCCTGCGCTGTGAATTTCATCGTCTTGTCGTCTTCGATCATCTTGTTGAAACGATCCCATGCTTTCTGCTGGCTCGCCATCCGGAGACTGAGGACTACCATGCCTTCGTCGTTCTCTTCCTCGAGGACCAGTGAGGCGACGATGTCACCGACGTTGAGTTCGCGGAAGGTGTTCATCGAATCCCGTAGTTCGCGACCGGAGACGATGCCTGTCGAGACGCCGTTTAAGTCGATGAGCATCTTGTTCTTGCCCTTGAAGATGACGATACCTTCGATCAGTTCGCCGGGACGTGCGCGAAGAACCTGTGGAGAATCCTTGAGGAGCTCCAACATGAGTGCGGACTGCTTCGGTGCAGTTTTTGCTGTTTTTGCCATAAAAAATTTGGGGTGCAAGGAGAGGAATAAAGGCTTCTTCTTGCTCTTGCACGAGCAGCACGAAGAAAGCGGGGTTACTGTACGTTGTTTGTTGTACTTGTGTCAATTTTACTTTGTCCTTTCTTTGTTTGCGCAAAGAAAGGACCAAAGAAAGCGCAGCGCGCCAATTCCCGCCAGCAGACCCCCACCTGTGGCGCGCGCCATCCCTTTGGATGCTGATTTTCTTTCGCTACTCCTTGTTCTTCACAAGAAAAATGAAGTCCTAAAATAAGGCAGCTTTGTCGGCATTCAACTCAACAGTCGAATTGAACTTCTGCTTCTGCGAACTGATCGGGTTATAGAGTGTGTAGTAGAGCTGCACCAGCTCATCGGTCTTCATCCTCCGCATCGTGATGCCGACATTCTCGAGGCCCGACTGGATCAGTGTGATGCGGTCACGGAGAATCTTTGAATAGGAGTGGAATTCATGAGCTCTTGCGATTGCCTTGCTTCTCGTGTCGTCGATATTGAGCCAGTCGAAGAATCGCATGATGAGTCCGCGTTTCACTTTGGACGGAGCATCGACCGGTACGATGATATAGAAATTCTTCTGCATGATGTCGGCGATCTCCACCAATTTCTCCATGAAATTCATGTAATCCGCGGTTTGTTCTTTGACGAGAGGATTCGTCTGTCCCTGGATTTTATCTCTCAGACTTTTGATGTACGGATCGATATTGAGTCTCGTGGAGCGGACGAGAATCTGGATTGGAAAAATCAGCGTATTCAGAAATCCCTGATAGCCCGAGATGATACCCTGCTGTTCGATCTCGCTTTTCAAATTGAAGTTCAGCGAGTTCACTTTCAGCACCGCGCGCAGTCCTCCGTTCTTGAGGATCACTGTATCTTCCTTGATCTCCGCAATCGGCAGATACCGCTGCGTGGAGACGGAGTATGATTTCTTCTTCCCGCGGACGGTATCCTTCATCTTCGGTCCCTGTTTTGGGACGATGCCGATGGGGTCAGTGGATTTTTCCATGGGATCAGTTGCGCGTTGTCATGAGGCGATCTTGTGCACCAATGTCTTCGACGATGTTGTCGATGGATCGCATCGGATCTAGTCCCCCGGCTTCAACGCGTGAGGGGTCCACGGGAGGAAGCATCGTTTCGTCTTCCGTACTTCCGGTGCGCTTCTGGACGGCTTCCATTCTTGTCCTGCTGCTCTGGATTCGCTGCAGTTGCATCTTGATGGGTTCTAGGTCATCCGGTTTCGGATCACTGTGCTCCGCAAGACGATTCATGGCTTTCTGCCGTGTTTCCATTTCACGCGTGATGTCGGCGAGACGTGTCGCCTTGCTGATGATTTTGGCGTTCGCATCGGTGATTTCTTTTGCAGCCTGACCCGTGATGAGATTGATGGATAGTCCCGGATGAGGACTCCAGTACCTTTCTTTCGGTTTCTGCATTCCTTCGATCATCAAGAAGATGATATTGAGAAGTGACAGATCATTAATTCTGAGGAAGGAGAAAGCAGCTGCAGCGACCGCAGGAAGCCAGCACACAGCAAGGAAGGCGATATTGCCGACACCCGCTTTCAGTGCGGAAGCGTACAGCATGTACGAAATTCCGCCTCCGATACCGGTGATCGTGAGTTGCCTGAGGGAGACCGGACCGATGATATGGTCTTCGATCTGGACGTTCTGCGGTATTTTGACGGCGTCGATAGGCATAGGTTTTTGTTTCGGGAAATCTCATAAGTATAGCAGAAAAGAGCCAGAAAAACCAGTGCGCAGCACGGACGTTTATGGAGCGCAGCAGACCAAGCCGCCACTCGGTGCGGCACATCAATATAGCTACTAGCTACAGCAAATATCAGTTCCGGGACAGGTACCAGGGCGTCCTCCATACGGACAGCGGTCGACAGGAGCGAAACGAGGCTCACAGTGGCCACAGCACGGGTCACTGGCACCACAACGAGGAGTAGAGGCTCTGGAGGAGGCTCTCGGCGCACAGCATTTATGAGTGCCACTGCATCTACCTGTAACTTCCTGCTGCTGTGCACCGCAAGCATGCAAGCACTGACGTCCAAGAATATCGGTGCACCAAGCGGCAGGAGCGGCAGCGGCAGGGGCCGGATCACGATCGGTATCAGCATCGTCTGGAGTAGAAGTACATGCTTGTCCTGAGCAGTGCATGAGTGTGTTGTACTCGGGTGTAACCAAGTACGTCGGATCTGATGCATTGACGATGTTACTGCAGTCGTAGAAACCGCTTTCGCTACATCTGCAGCCTCGATCTTCGCAGGGATTCGGGGGAGAGTCGGGATCGGGACGATACGAATCGGAGGCGGATTCATCAGAATGCTCAGAGTCGGAATCATCAGAACCATCAGAGGAGTCAGAATCTGAATCATCATCGGAGTCAGAGGGAGCAGAAAGTTCCTTGCGGATGCCTCGAACCAATTCTCTGAGATCATCTCTATTGGTGACGCCGTTTCCATCAAGGTCGTAGGCTTCAGGATTTCTTCCCATGCCACGTATCATCGAACGAATGCATTGTCGCATTTCGGCAACGGACAATTCACCATCCTCATCCGTATCACAAATATCCGCTGCGTTTTCACCGGTGAGATCGCCTTTCAGGAAGCGGGCAGATGGAAGAAGTGTCACCGCAAACGCAACCGCCGAGACCACTCCAACTGTGAGAAGGAAGCGAGGGGAGTGGAGATTGAATGGATTCATTGCAAAGATGTAGGACTTTGCAGTATTCAATCAGAGTTCTGCGAAAATGAAAAGAAGCGGCATGTAGAGACGCCCCGCTGGGGCGTCTCAGGCTCAGCCAAAGTATTATTTTGGTTTACGCAGCCACCTCATTTTTCTCTTTCTTCCTCTCCTTCTCCTCCGGTTTCAGCTCCACTGCCTGTGTCCCATGCACGAGCATCAGCTTGTCATCGTTTTTGCCGACGACGCGGATCGTATCGCCCTTCTTGAACATGCCTTTCAGGATGCTCTCGGCGATCTCGTCCTCCAGATGTTCCTGAATGGCTCTGCGAATCGGTCGAGCACCGTACTCCGGGTCGAAGCCGAGTTTCGCAAGAATGGAAACCGCTTTCGTATCTGCATCCAGACCGTAGCCCTGTTCCTTGAGGCGAAGCCCGAGCTGGCTGAGGTGGATCTGCACGATCTTGCGGATGGAATCCTGCGAGAGAGCGTTGAAGATGATCACCTGATCGATGCGATTGAGGAATTCCGGACGGAAATTGTCCTTCAGTTCCTTCAGCACCTCCTGGCGTTTCTCTTCGTAGAGCTGTTCCTCACGCTTTGCTTCCTCACCGAGCTTGAAGCCAATTTTGCCGGCTTCCTTCGTGAGTTTATCGGCACCGATGTTGCTGGTCATGACGATGATCGTATTGCGGAAGTCTACTGTCTTTCCTTGTCCGTCCGTCAGCTGTCCGTCCTCCATGATCTGCAGCAGCACATTGAAGAACTCCGGATGCGCTTTCTCGATTTCATCAAAGAGCACCACCGAGTAGGGTTTCCGACGTACGGCTTCCGTGAGCTGGCCGCCTTCCTCGTAGCCAACGTATCCTGCCGTCGTGCCGGTGAGACGGGAGACGTTGTGACGCTCCATGAATTCTGACATGTCGATTTTGATCAGCGCGTCGTCCCGCTGGAAGATTTCCGTTGCAAGTGCTTTCACGAGTTCGGTCTTTCCGACACCCGTGGGTCCCATGAAGAGGAACGAGCCAATCGGACGCTTCGTATCCGCGATGCCGACTCGGCTCCTGCGGATCGCTCGTGCGACTTTGATGAGTGCTTCGTCCTGACCCACGATGTGTTTCCGGAGCACGGCTTCGAGTGTGGTGAGGCGTTTGCTCTCGGATTTCATCAGCCTCGAGACCGGAATACCCGTCATGCGAGCAATCACTGCCGTAATCTCATCTTCACCGATTTCAACAGGAGTACGGATATCCCCGTCGATGCGGCTCATCAGCGTCTTCTTCTCCTGCTCCAAATCTTCCTCTTCCTTCCGGAGCTTGAGGGCATGCTGGTATTTCTGCTCGCGTACTGCAAGCTGCTTCTTTGCTTCGATATCCTTGAGCGCCTTCTCGATTTCTTTGATGCGCGGCGAGTGATCTTCCTTATGGAGCACGCTCTTGCCCGCAGACGCTTCGTCGAGGACGTCGATGGCCTTGTCCGGAAGGAATCTCTCCGTCAGATACCGCTTACTGAGTTTCACCGAAGCCTCGATAGCCGCATCGGTGATCGTGAGGCGATGGAATGTTTCGAACGTCCCTTTCAGTCCTTTCAGGATCGTGATCGCGTCTTCGATGTTCGGCTCCTCGACCATGATGGACTGGAACCTGCGCTCGAGCGCCCGGTCTTTCTCGATACTCTTCCTATACTCCTCGGTGGTCGTTGCACCGATGACTTGCAGGGCCGAACGACTGAGAGCCGGTTTCAGGATGTTCGCGGCATCCAGGGAGCCTTCGGCCGAGCCGGAGCCGACGACCGTATGCAGCTCGTCGATGAAGAGGATGATCTCCCCCTTACTCTCGGTCGCTTCTTTGATAATGTCATCGAATCGCTGTTCGAATTCACCGCGGTATTTTGTTCCCGCGACGATCGATCCCATATTCAGCTGCAGCACACGCTTTCCCTGCAGGGCAACCGGAACCTTGCCCTCGCTCAGTCTCTGGGCGAGGCCTTCCACAATGGCTGTTTTTCCGACGCCGGACTGACCGATGAGGACGGGGTTATTCTTCGTCTTGCGATTGAGGATGTGGATGAGCCGTTCGATTTCCTTGTCGCGACCGATGATCGGATCAAATTTCTTCTCCTGCGCTTTCTTGGTCATGTCTTCGGAGAAGTAGTCGAGTACTGGCGTCTTGCTCTTTCCTTCGGTCTTCCGGCGCTTCAGGCTCTCGGGGTCCTGTGGTACAGCTCCCTGCATACCTGCGAGTGCACCTTGGAGTCCGGTGAAGAAGGATTCGAGTGAGGATTCGAGGTTCTTATTCTGGCTTCTGAATTGATTGATCTGTCCGAACATTTCCTCGATGTGCGCTTTGAGGTCATCCGGGTTGATCTGCATGTTCTCAAGAAGCCCCGTTGCCGCATTCTTTCCGCTGCTGAGGAGGGCGTAGAGGAGGTGCTCCGTACCGATGTTTGCATGGCGGAATTTGTGAGCGATGAGCACGCTCTGTTCGATCGCGGTATTCAGAGAGAGCGAGAGTCCGTGCTTGATGTTCTGGCCTTCACTGTCTTCCGCTTTGTTCGCCTTCAGAAGGATGCGGATGTTCTCATGTGTGACGCCGGCTCCGGTGAGGATCGAGAATCCCAAAGATTTCGGGATTCCGAGGAGACCGAGGAGCAGGTGCTCCGTGCCGATGTACTGCGCTTTCATGTTCTTCGCCTCCTGTTCCGCGAGCTGCAGAGCGAGCTTTGCGTTGGGCGTGAATCGGTCGAAAGGATGCATGTCAGGAGAGGGAAGAGATTATCACTCTGATGAATAGAGTGATAAGATCGTTAGCTGATCGAGAATACTATCATAGTAGATGGCAGTTTTGATAGGAGAATATATTGAATTTAAGTCTGGGTGGATTGAAATATAAAAATGTTCTATTTGCTTTACTATTCCTAGCGGAAAGGTTTGGTAGGTTTGGTAGGTTGGGTAGGTCGAGGGGCAGTGAATTAAAAAATATACCCTTTTACCTACCAAACCTACCACACGTACCCAACCTATTTTCTTTATCTCCTCCTCCGCAGAGCGTAGTAATCCTGCACGAAGATCGTAATCACTGCAGTCGTTGGAACGGCGAGAATAATGCCGAGGACGGGATGCACGGTGGTCGGGAAACTGATACCGACCAGCATGCCGAACATGATGGCGATCGGAGAGAGGCCGACTGCATGTTTCATGATGAGCGGAACCAGGAGGTTATTCTCACAAATCTGGATGATGTAGTACACAACCATGATGACGAGAGCCCAGACGAAGCCTTGCTGCGTGAGTGCGATGAAGACCGCAGGCAGAGCACCAAGGATGGGGCCAGCGTAGGGGATGAATTCCGTGAAAGCAGCAAGCAGTGCCAGTGTGACGGCGTAGGGCATGCCGAGAATCTTGAGTGCGATGAACACGAGGACTCCGATGGTGAGACAGAGGATCAGCTGGCCTTGGAACCATTGCGATACTTTCAGGTGGATCGCCTCCGCTTTCGCGTCGTAGTAGCTCCGGTAGTTCCTAGGCAAGAGCACACGCATGAAATCTGCTACTTTCTCACGCTCTATCTGGATGAAGAATGCCAGGAAGAGAATCAGAATCAGGCGTACGACGAAATTGAAGACCGAGCCCGCGATCTGTACGGTGAGACCGATGGAGCTCTGGGCGACTGCCGAGAGATTCTGTCCGAATTGGAAGAGAGCGGACGCTCGGTCTTTAATGCCCATCGACTGCAGTGCTTGTTGCATCATCTCCGTCAGTCGTTCGTTCATGCCGGCGGAGAGAAAATCGAATTGGACGTGCGGATCACCAAGGAAGGAATCCGCGCTGTGGTTGATGAAGCTCGCGATGTCTTGGATCTGCGTTGCAACGATCGGGATGAGAGAGGCGATCAGGAAGATCGCAATCGAGAGGAAGAGGAGATAGAGCAGAACAACGGCGAGGCCGCGGGGGATACGGTAGCTCTCTAGCCTGCGGACATGGGCGTCCATGACGAGAGCCAGGAAGAACGCCAGAAAGAGAATAAAAATCTTGTCACGGATGATGAAGAGAATCCATGCGAAGATGCACACCATGAGAATTGAAAGCGTCGCTTTTGCGACGGTCGACGACGGAACGTCAATCAGGATGACGGTCTTCTCCTTCTGCTCGGGTGGCAGTGTGGTCTTCGAGAATGCATCCTTTTCTTTGGTTACCTGCATACGAGTCCTGGCTTTCGCCCAGAGCGACTGAGCTTTCGCACTCAGGATCTGCATGGACGTGAACGGATCTTGCGGGATTTTCTTCGGCATAGAATCAGTTGGTAACGCTTCTGATAATTGTATCAAGAATGACGTAGGTGAGAAGGGAGAGGGCGAGGCCGGTGAGTGCTGCGGTGATTCCCTTCTTTGCCGCATCCGAGCTTCCGCCAGGCACCGCGGGTCCCATCATATACCGGAAACCGTTGACCATGAGCATGATGAGGCTGATGCTCGCGGCAAACGAAATGACGGCAAATGTTAAAAATCGCACGTACTGAACGATGCAGGTGAATCCTGTGCCTGGGGCAGCGCCGAACCCGCCGTTACTGAAGATAGAACCGCACGCGGCGCCACCCGGATAGATCGTCGAAGGAGCTTGTGCATGTGCAACGGAAACGACCAAATCATGAATGACCTCAAGCATGGAGGAGAGTATGAGCGCACAGTGGCTAAAAAGTAAATTGTGCGCAGCATGAAACTGCTTTTTGACAACCAACAGGGAAAATTCCAAATTCCAAAATACAAATTCCAATTGGATTTTGGTTTCTGGAATTTGGATTTTTCTCAGATTATATTTTGGAATTCATCTATTTTTCCTTACAATCTCTTCTTCTATGTCTTTTTCCTGGTCCACGACTCGCCGTCCGATCCTTGCGCTTGCCCCTATGGCTGGCATCACCGATGCGTCGTACCGTCAGCTCATCAAGAAGGTTGCCCCAAGCACAATCGTCTACACGGAGTTTTTAAGCAGCGACGCACTTGCATACGGTGCCGAAAGGACGCTGCAGATGCTCGAATTTGATCCGGCAATCGAGCGTCCCTTCATCGTGCAGATCTTCGGTGCGAGTCCGCAGAAATTTCTGGAAGCATGCAAAGTGATCGAACAGATCGGCGCCGATGGTATCGACATCAACATGGGTTGTCCTGCAGCGAAGATCGTCTCGTCGTGTTACGGGTCCGCACTGATCCGGAATCCGAAGCTTGCTGCCGAGCTTGTGCATGCGGCGACGAATGCCGTCAGCATTCCGGTGAGCGTGAAGACCCGTCTCGGATGGGATACGACGGATGTCCTCATTCCCTTTTGCAAGGGCCTAGTAGAGGCCGGTGCAAAGGCTCTCTCCGTGCATGGTCGCAGATACAACGACAAATTTTCAGGTGCTGCCAATTGGGAACCGATGTACGCTCTCAAACGCGAAGTAAATGTTCCCGTCATCGGGAATGGCGATATTGCCTCTGCACAGGATGCGCTTGAAAAGATCGGCAATCTTGATGGCGTCATGGTCGGTCGTGGAACGTTCGGCAATCCGTGGCTGATGAGAGAGATAGGCGAAGCCTTTGATGAGTTGAAGGAAAGAGATGCTGAAACAGGAATATGGCGCATGCAACATTCCAACATTCAACCTGTCTCGGCGATTTCTTCTGCAGATCCTATGAATATTTTTCGCGAGCGTATTCCATTTATTCTTGAGCACTGCGAGCTATCGGTGAAGATGAAGGGTGAGAGGAGGGGAGTACTGGAGATGCGTCGCCACCTGAGTTCCTACATCAAAGGATTCGACGGAGCGAAGGATCTCCGGATCAAGGTGTTGACGATGGAACGCCTGGATGAGGTGAAGATGGCGTTGACCGAATTATAATTCAACCTTTATTCCCGGTCCCATCGTCGGATTAATATTGACGCTCAGGATGTACGCGGTCTTGATGCCGGTCGGTTGCGCATCTTTGATGGCTTGCAGAAGAGCTTCCAGATTCTCCTTTAGCTTCGCAGCGCCGAAAGAAACTTTGCCGAACGGCGAGTGAATGATGGCTTGTTTGTCCATCTTGAATTCGATGCGACCTTTCAGAAGTTCTGCGATCACTTTCACCGGCTTATCGGAGACCGTACCCGACTTCGGGCTCGGCATCAGTCCTTTCGGGCCGAGCACCTTCGCGAGTTTTCCGATGTCTTTCATCAGCTGAGGCATGGCGACCGTGCAATCGAAGTCCAGCATTCCACCCTCGATTTTCTTGATGAGATCAATGCCTCCGGCGAATGCCGCTCCGGCTTTCTTCGCTTCGTCTTCGAAGTCTTCGGTGACGAATGCCGCGATGCGGACTTTCTTTCCCGTCCCGTGCGGAAGACTCACCGTGCCGCGAACAAGCTGATCCGCCTGCGACATATCAGCACCGATACGGATATGGACTTCTGCAGTCGCATCGAAACCGACGGATGCAACTTTCGTCAAAATCTCCACCGCTTCCGCGAGAGGATAGGAGGGTTTTACAATCAGTTTCTTCTTCTCGCGATACTTCTTTCCGCCTCGGGCGGCCATTGCATGCTGCGTTTTCATGGAACTTGGGGGGAACGTGGTAGAAAAGGGTCGCCCTGTACCGGAGTGTTACGACTGGTACAGAGGCTCCCACGAGCGACGACAGTTTGCCTATGCATTGAGGGAAGAGCAAGACGAAAGATCGCGTTAGTAAGGTGGAGTAGGTTCGGTAAGTTCGGTAGGTTGGGTAAGGAAAGAAGCTTTCCCTACAAGAAAAACTTACCAAACGTACACAACCTACCAAACCTTTCTATCGTTTTTTCTTTCCCTTCTTCACACCGCCATTCGCATGAACGGATGCTGTGAGAGACAGAAGTACTCCGAGAAGGAGCAGAACTGTAGGCATTTCAGCGCCTTCGACGCTTCCGGTAAGCAGGAACGTCATCGAGAGCGATAGACCGGCAACCACGGCAAGCAACGAACCGATCACTCTGCAGGAGTGACAGAAAATCAGATCAATCACGGTACCGGAGGCCTTGTCGATGGCGGCAGCAGCGCGACTTTCATGGATCATTATGCCGATGCCGACGACTAAGAGAATCAGGAGTGCGAGGAGGGTCTGTCCTGTCGGCAGGGACATTGCGACAAGACCGTAGCCGATCTGCACTGAACTGAGGCTGACCAGAAGCAGTCCGAGCGTCTTGAGAATCGTACAACCGATCGCCTTCGCGACACCTTCCGGCTTCGCACCGCTCGCATGCAGACCTGCAGTCATGAGGAGG
Organism: uncultured Candidatus Peribacteria bacterium; assembly: GCA_964597665.1. Taxonomy (GTDB): domain Bacteria; phylum Patescibacteriota; class Gracilibacteria; order Peribacterales; family Peribacteraceae; genus SICN01. The sequence goes on from CAZQYX010000018.1 coordinate 24,020, forward strand.
GCGAACGTAAGAAAAACTCCGACCGGCACGTAGACCAGCAGAGAGGATTGGAAGAGACTCGGAAGAGTGTTCATGGAAAAATTGGGGAAGGCGTGGATGAAATCGTAGCGTAAGCAGCGAGAAAAATCTGTTGCTGTTGCGCACATTCAGTGATATAGCGATGATTAAATTCCAAAAGCAAAAAACCAAATTCCAGTTTCTCTCTTGGATTTTGGTTTTTGGAATTTGGATTTTCCCTCTTTAGGCCGTCACCGTTACCCCCATATTCTTCGCCGTTCCTGCGATGCTGCGTTTTGCAGATTCGATATCAGTGGTATTGAGGTCGGACATCTTCACTTTTGCAATCTCTTCGATCTGCGCCATCGTAATCGTGCCGATTTTATCCTTGTTTGGCTGACCGCTCCCTTTCTCTTTTCCGATTTTCTGGAGAATGAGGAACGAAGCCGGTGGCTGCTTTAAGATGAATGTAAAACTTCGGTCGTCGTAGATCGTGATCTCGGCGGGGATCACCTGCCCCATCTGTCCTTTCGTTTTATCGTTGAACTTCAGACAGAATTCCTGGATGTTGATACCGGCTTGCCCGAGCACGGGACCGAGTGGCGGGGCAGGGTTTGCCTGTCCGCCTTTCGCCTGCACTTTGATGACTTTCATGACTTTCTTTGCCATAGCTGCGGTACTTTAGTGATAGAGAGACCACACGTCAATGCGTGATGTGACAGAGGTACGGTTAGGTAGGGTAGGTGTGGTAAGTAGGGTAGGGATGGCAACTCAAACAAGTATAACTACTTTGTTTGTTGTACGTACCCAACCTACCTAACCTCCCAAACCTACCTTACTTCGACAATTCTCCGATCAATCGGCTGATCACTTCCGATCCGGTCTCCGCAATGTGGAATTCATAGAGGCGATTTCGCACGCGAATGAACAGGACAACCTCCGGGCTGATTGCGGGGTCTTTGAAGGAGAGGATATCTACCGGCGGACTATTTGGTGGAGTCTGCGTTGTATCGGTGAGCCCCGTGAGCTCCGGTGAGAATTGTTCCTGCAGCGCCTGCTTCAGTGAGGAGAAGATCGTCTTCACGTCGTCGCTCTCGATCCATGAGAAGAGAGCTGCTCTGTCATTATTGAAGAGGAGAACCATCGTTTCAACTTTCGCACCCTGTGCGCTGAAACTGAGCAAACTATTTTCATTTGCAGGAGTCACGATCAGCTGGAGTGAGGCAAGGGTTGCCGGCACATCGATGCCGCTCTTCTTCTTCGTCGATACTCCTTTCTTCACGATTCGACGCGATGAAGACGATGCACTTGTTTCTGTGATCGGCGCTTCGGTCTCAGGTTCCGGTACGGTTTCGGTAGGCAGGATCGTGGGTTCCGGCACTCTCTCGCTTGTGGAAGACGAGGATGAAGCCATCGCTTCTTCCTGAGATTCCTCTAGAACCGGCACTGCTATTTCTTCACTCACCGGAAGTTCACCTGGACGTTCTTTGATGAAGTAGTCCGCAAGCCCGATCGTTACGACGATCAGCACGAGAGCCGCACCGATACGGAGAGCAGAGTTCGTCACTTCCGGAGTGTATCATTAATTCAACAAATGGGCAGATGGAATGGAAATTCCAAATGCCAAAAACCAAATTCCAAGACAAGTTTTGGATTTTGATATTTGAATTCTGGAATTTTCTCCCTAATGACTTTTATCGAATGCTAATCTGACGTGTTCAGGACTTTTCTTCAGCTGTGCATCTCTCTGGCAGACTGCGCGTAAGTGGGTATGCAGAGTTTTACACTCTGCCTTTAATCTTTCATTGCCTCTTTTCACAAGTTTGAGACGATCGACCTGGCGACCCGGATTGCTGTTTGAAATTTTAACCGACTCCTTTCTGATGAACCCTTCCTCTTTCTTCGCCATGCGTTCTCGGATTTTGGCTTGGCGCTTCACCGATGTGTGAATTTTCCAGATATTCCGGTGCTGTCTCGATGTATAGACCTTCTTTTTGATGACCTGATACGGACCGTAGACGATTCCCTGAACCGTATCGATTGGTGTTCGTACTTTGTCCTTGCTGCTGATGCCATCGGCAAAGGCTATGCTTCCGGAAAAGAAGGAAAGCGAGGTGCAGATCGAAACGACTGCTTTGAGAGAAAGACGCATAAGAGTTAGTGTGGATGTTATTGATGATATTATATCATTTATTATAAATATGTCAAATATGTGATTACGAAAGTACCACCTTCGCATCTGCAACGACGATTCGATCTTTCCCTACGAGCACTGGATTCAGGTCGATCTCGGAGATCTTCGGACAGTCATGCAGCATAACAGAAATTTGTACGACTGCTTTCGCCAAGCTCTCGATATCGAGTGCGCCTTTCCCGCGCATGCCGGTCAGGAGTTTCCAACTCTTCAGTGAGCTCAACATGTCGTAGGCCTGTTCGATGGTGACCGGAGCCAGTGCGAAGCAGGTGTCGCGAAAGAGCTCGGTGTAGATACCGCCGAGGCCGACCATGACGAGTGGGCCGAAATTTTCATCACGAATGCCGCCGATGATGAATTCGTTCCCGATCGGGAGAAATTGCTGAATGAGAACGCCGCGAATGCCGGCAGTCGGTGCCGCTATGCTGCAGTTTTGTAGGATTTCTGCGTACGCTTTTCGTACCTCCTTTTCATTGTGTAGATTCGTTCGCACACCGCCGATATCCGTTTTATGGAGAATATCCGGTGAGCTGACTTTTGCGATGACGGGATAGCCGATCTGAGCTGCTAATGCAGCGGCTTCATCGGCATTTTTTGCAACAGCTTGATCCGGTGTCGGAAGTCCGTACAGCTGAAAGAGATCCTCGGTCAATTCTTCGGGCAGAAGTCCGGTTTGTCCTTTGAGTACACCGGATGCAGCGGAGGATCGATCGTCATCGCGACTGTCATCTCTGCGCGGGGACGAGTGCGGAATTTTTTCAAGAAGTGCAGCGATCCCTCGCATTGCCGCTTCGGGACTCGAGAAGCAGGGGAGGCTCTGTGCGGCGAAAATCTTGCGGGCACCCTCCACCGCGGGACCGCCCATGAAGCAGGGGATGATCGGGATCAGGGAGTGGGACTTCGTGCTTTCGATGATCTTTTTTGCAATGTCTTCGCATGGTGTCATGACCTGCGGCGTGAGAAGAACAACAACGCCGTCGACATTCGGATCTTGCGCGCATGCGTGCAGAGCGGCTTTGTATCTATCTGCTTTCGCATCTCCGAGAATGTCGACCGGATTCCCTCTGCTTGCCGCTTCGGGCAGTGCTTTTTTGAGGATTTCTTTCGTCTTCGCATCGAGATCCGGCAGCGTCAGCTTCTCCCTCTCGGCTGCATCCGTTGCAAGAACGCCTGGTCCTCCTGCATTGGTGATGATCGCAACAGCGGGAGAGAGGAGTGTCGGTTCGGTGCTGAGGACCGAGAGAAGATCAAGAAATTCCTCTGTCGAATGTGCGTGATGAATTCCTGCCGCTTCACACGCTGCAGCGAGAGCTGCATTCGACCCGGCGAGTGCGCCAGTGTGTGACGATACGGCTTTCGCACCTCGTTTCGATACACCTGCTTTGATGAGAACAATCGGTTTTCTCAGACCGACGCGCAGAGCGGTTTCGGTGAAACGTGAACCGTCTTTGATACTTTCAAGATAGAGGCCTATCACCGTCGTTTTGCTATCTTTTTCACAAATTTCTAGAAAATCCGATTCATTCATTGCCGCTTTATTTCCAATACTGGCGATCATCGAGAACGCGAGCCCCGTTTCTTCGCTTGTATCAAGAAGTGCGACGGCCATCGCACCGGATTGGCTAATGAGTGCGACCGAGCCTGCCGCTTTCGGTGTCGCTGCAAACGATGCGTTCAGTCCGATGATTGGACGTAGGATGCCAAGGCAGTTGGGGCCAACGAGGCTCATGCTGTGTTTCTTCGCTATCGTTGCAAGTTCTGCTTCGCGTGCTCTTCCTTCATCTGTCCCGAGCTCGGCAAATCCTGCAGAAATAACAACAAGCGTTTTCACTTTCTTTTTCCCGCATTCTTCGGCGATTGCAGACACTGTCGATGCAGGAGTGACGATGACTGCGAGATCGACTGCATCGGGAATATCACTGACGGAGGCAAAACAAATCTTGCCCATCATGTCTGTGTGTTTCGGGTTCACGGGATAGACTTCTCCTTTATAGGAGCCTCCGATGAGATTTTTTAGGATCGAACATCCGAGCTTGTTTTCGTCATCACTTGCGCCGATGAGGGCGACAGAGGCGGGTTCGAGGACGTACATGGGAGAGATTGTACTCCATTGTTCCGGTTTGGATTTTCCCAAAAAAATTGACACATGCGGGAACAAATTTACAATATATTTTTATGAGTGAACGAATGCCCGATCGGCCGAATGCGGTTGCAGAAGCTGCGGGCGATTTGGACAAAGGTGCATGTTGGATTCGCGATGCCAGATCCGGTCGTATTTCTTATCAGCAGGCATTTACGAATATCGCCGATTTCTACAGGCCGGATCTCTTCCTGTTTTTCATGCATTACACCAACGATGAAGATGTGACGGAAGATCTTTTCCAAGACGTCATGGTTGTCATTATCGAGAAATGTTCGAATTCCGAATTTCGGGATTCAACCAATTTTAAGCCGTGGCTTCTGGGAGTCGCTCGCAATAAATACTTGTAGTGGTATGACGCGAAGAGGAGGCGACGCTGGTCTCGTTTACCAGACGACTACGATGCTATCGATTCGCTGTCCGTTTCTCCTCCCCATTCCGATCTTGAGCGAGGTGCGATGCTCGAGAGGGTGGAGACAGAGGTGAACTCTCTTCATGATCACTGGCGCACGGCCTTCTTCGCCATTTTTGTTGATGAGCAAGATCGGAGTGAGTTTGCAGCGTCGCGTGGGATATCCTACAAAGCTCTCCAATTCCTTCTCTCTGCTTCGAGGCAGAGGGTGAAAGACCGCCTGAGACATGTGATTGTGTAGTGTGCTGCTGCTATACTTCGCGTATGGTCATCAAACGCCAGCAGCGTGCCGACGAGACACTCGAGAAGGCGCTCGCGCCCGAAGAAGCTGCCGAGGCCGAGGCGTCACTTCGTCCTCTCAATTTAGATGAATACATCGGACAGACGGATTTAAAGCAGCACCTGCTCGTCTATCTGCAGGCGGCGAAGAAGAGAGTCGAGCCGCTCGGGCACACGATCCTGCATGGGCCTCCGGGTCTTGGTAAGACGACGCTTGCGTATATTTTGGCGAAAGAAATGAATGCGCAGATCCGCGTGACGTCGGGTCCTGCGATCGAGAAGCCGGGGGATCTCGCGTCACTTCTTACCAATTTGCAGGCGGGAGATATTCTCTTTATCGATGAAATTCATCGATTGCGTCCTGCAATTGAGGAAGTCTTGTATTCCGCGATGGAAGATTACGCGCTCGATCTCGTGATCGGCAAAGGACCGTCTGCCCGTTCGATGCGTATCGATTTGCAGCCGTTCACACTGATCGGCGCCACGACGAAAGCCGGTGCCGTGAGCATGCCGCTTCGCGACCGATTCATTCACAATTTCAAACTCGCGTTCTACCAAGTCGATGAGCTGCGGCAGATCATTTCGAGGACGGCAGGTATTCTCTCGGTCGCGATGGACAGCGATGCCGCCAGTCTTCTCGCGCACGCGAGTCGCAGCACACCGCGCATTGCCAATCGTCTCGTCCGGTCGGTTCGCGATTTCGCACAGGTGAATAACGAAGAGACCGTGACCCACGCGCGCGTGAAGGCGACGCTGACCTCGCTCGGGATCGATGCCCATGGTCTCGATACGACGGATCGATTGATTCTGCTTTCGATTATCGAGAAATTTTCGGGCGGCCCTGTCGGTTTATCAGCTCTTGCTGCGATGCTGTCGGATGAACAGGAGACACTGGAGGATGTCTACGAGCCGTACCTGCTTCAGTGCGGATACTTGCAGAGAACTCCGAAAGGCAGGATTGCGACGAAGATGGCCTATGAATTATTGGGTATGAAGATGCCGGAAGGACAGGCGGGGATGTTCTAGCTTCTCGATACGCGCCTCGAAGGCGCTACTCGAAGTGACACAAGAAAAAATGAAACCAGAAACACTCGGTATTCTCATCGGCGGACTCCTTCCTGCGGTTCTCTTCGGATTCTGTAATGTTGCCGCAAAGTTCGGTGCGCAGCAGGGCATCAATGCAGGTGCGTACACGATGATTGCCGGCATCGGTGTTTTGATGTCGGGCTTCGCACTGTGGTTCGTACAGGCGAAGGGTTTGCCGATGACCGGACCAACAATGGGGTTTGCACTGCTGTACGGCATGCTTTGGGGCATCAGTTCAGGCCTCGTGATGTTCTCGCTTCTTCGGTACCGCGTACCGATGAGCAAACTTGTCCCGCTCTTCAATATGAACACGCTTGTCTCGGTTGTGCTCATTCTCTGGATTTTCGCTGAGTGGCAGAGCGTGAATGTTTTGAAATTGCTGATCGGTGTGATTTTTGTCGTGCTTGGAGGGACGTTGGTTGCACTGGCATAATCTTGCAATATTGCACACGCGGCAAGCATGCCGCTCCTTTTGTGGTAAGGAAAAACAGGAACAAAGGGAGCGGGTTGCTACCCGCGGTCGGACATCAATCTGTCTATTGCTTGTTTTATCTTCACTTCAAATGCAGCTCTCGAAAACTTCTTCGCCTGCTCTCTACATGCATCACGCGAACATTTTTCCCCATCGAATTTCTCAAGAACTTCCTCCAATGATTTCGCTGTCGGTTCATCAAAAAATTCTCCCGTCCTTCCTTCGACGATCGACTCCAGTGCTCCGCCTGCGCGGTAGGCGATCACCGGTGTGCCGCACGCCATGGACTCGACCGGAACGAGGCCGAAGTCTTCGTCGCCGGGGAAGATCGTTGCGATTGCGGATGCATAGAGATCCTTCAGCTCATCACCCTGTCTCCATCCGTAAAATTCTATCGTCGGTCCTGCAAGTTTTTTTAGTCTCTTCCTATCGGGTCCTTCGCCGACGATCTTCAGATGCGCTCCGAGTTTGGTGCACGCTTCTATCGCAAGTTCGATTCGCTTGTAGCGGACGAGAGAGGAGACGATGAGGAAGTAAGGTCTCCCTCCCCCCTCGGGGGAGGGAGACCTTACTTCCTCATCGTCTCCTCTCTCGTC
>CAZQYX010000019.1:0-18974 GCA_964597665.1 uncultured Candidatus Peribacteria bacterium
TCAAAGTGATGGCCTGCCGGCCGTAGCTCCTCCGCAGAGGAGCGAAGGCTGGTGCTGTAAGTGCCCAAAATGCGCCTTCGTCTTTGCTTGTATGGCTGCCTTCCTGAAGAAATCCGACCTTGAGAAAATGTTCGGTGCCATTCTCTTCAATCACGACTGGCTCATGCAGCTGTATAGGGAACTGCTCGGTACGCTGAATTTTAAGCCGTTCGAGTGTGTCGGCACTCCTGACGAAACCAAAGCCGCCTTCCTCCTTGCGATGAAGAAGGGGGAACTAAAGGAAACGGCAGTGATGAAAATGTTCGTAAAGGAAGTGCTGCCAACGATCAAAGACCAAGAAGCACTGATCGCCACAGTCATGAAGCCGAGCGAACAGCATTGCGTTCCCAAAGTATTTCTCGACCTCATTCCTGATACCCGCGGGTAGAAACCCGCTCCCATTGAAATAATTTTCAATTCGCCATGAATATCCGCTCCCTCGCAGGCAAATCCGTCTGCATTCTCGGCTACGGTCGCGAGGGGCAAGCAATGGCTCTGGCGCTAGAGAAGTACGCAGAGGGATGCAAGATTACGATTGCGGATAGTGATGCGAAAATCCAAATTCCAAAAACCAAATTCCAATCACAGCTTGGCAAGAATTATCTAGATCACCTTGCTCAGTATGATCTCATTATAAAATCTCCCGGGATTCCACCTCACCTCCTTACTTCTTACTCCTTACTTCTTACGACTCCAACTCAGATCTTCCTCGACTCTATCGCCTCCTCCGGTTCAACCGTGATCGGAGTGACAGGATCGAAAGGGAAAAGCACGACAGCCTCACTGATTCACAACATTCTGAAGTCAGCCGGGAATAAATCATTCCTCGTCGGTAACATCGGAGAAGCTGCAATCAGTCACATAGGAGATGCAGGATTGAATACATTTTTTGTTCAAGAGATGAGCAGTTTCCAATTGATGGATCTGACTTCGAGCCCGCATATTGCAGTGATTACAAGCTTCTTTCCGGAGCACCTCGATTATCACCATTCGACTCGTGCGCTCGAAGCGGACTCGCTCATGGCAAGTACCGCAAGCACCACTCCTCTTGAGAATTATTTAGAGGCAAAGAAACACATCACGCGGTTCCAAAACAAAGACGATGTTGTTTTCTTCAATGCCGATTCGAAAGGCGCAAAAGAAATCGCAGAGGAGAGCAAAGGCAAGAAAATTTCTTTCAACGCGAAAAATGCTCCCGTAACTTTGGAAGAAATCCAACTCAAGGGAGAACACAACCTCGGAAATATCGCCGCTGCATTCAGTGTTGCAATGCATCTCGGTATCGATCGTGAGACGGCGATACAGGCAATCAAATCCTTCAAGGGTCTTCCGCATCGACTTGAATCGCTCGGCGTGCATGATGGCATTGAATGGGTAAATGATTCGATTTCGACAACACCGCAATCGGCAATCGCAGCACTCGATGCGCTCGGCGACCGCGTCGAAACGATGATTCTTGGCGGACAAGATAGAGGCTACGACTTCGAGCCACTTGTGAAGCGTCTGCAGACTTCATCCGTAAAAACCTTGATTCTTATGCCGGACAGCGGGGCAACGATCAGGAAGAAATTGGAAGAAGCAAATGCAACGATGCAATTGATTGATGTGAAAAATATTGAAGAGGCTGTCGATGTTGCGAAGCGTAGAGACGCCCCGCTGGGGCGTCTTCATCACACGCACGAGGAGACGCCCGCGCCGGGCGTCTCTACAAACGACGCACCGATCGTGCTTCTCTCCCCCTCCGCTCCAAGCTATCCGCACTTCAAGAACTTCGAAGATCGGGGGGATCAGTTCAAAGCATATTGCAGCAGCAAATGAGTTCAATCTCTTTTTAACCTGATACAATGATTTAATTCAAAAGGAAATTTCTCTTCTAAAACTGTTTCAATTGCAAGCTTTACACAGTCACTGCAATGGGTATCAAATTGCTCATGCATAGGCTCAAGACTGATTTCAGCACTCAAAGAAGCAACACCCCTTCCTTCTCCGTCATCATTCACAAATACCCCTCCAAAATTTTTGCTGCGTAATTTATCTGCTATCTCTCTCAGGTGAAGAACGACACCACCAGAATTGAAATCTTCTTCTGCACGAAGACAATCAATTAAAGCATCTTTTGAAATTGGCTTTAAAGAAAGTAACATAATATAATATTATAACATTTGTAAACTTATTGTCAAATGTTCGGATACGTCTGATTTAAATTGCAATCTCAAACTCCACCCGCCTTCACCTTCGCCGGCCGCACAACTTTTCCATGAAGTTCATACCCATCCTCAATAACCTCTGCGACCTTTCCAAACTCACCAGGAACCTGCATCAGCACTTCATGACGCTCCGCATCGACCTCCTGACCGAGTGATTCGAAACGCTTGAGACCCATATCTCCGACTTGCTTCAGAAATGATTGCTCAAGAGCAACGATGCCTTTCACCCACTCATTTGCCTCCAAATCCTTCGGCAGATGCTTCAGTGCGCGCTGCAGATTGTCGATCGTCGGTAGCAATCGCATCAACACTGCTTCAGACGCAAATTTCCGCAGCTCCCCTGCCTCGCGCTCCAGTCTAGCCTTCGCATTCTGAAGCTCCGCCTGCGCACGCGACGCAATATCGCTGGATTTCTTGAGCTGCTCTGTGAGCTCTGCGATTTTCTTCTCGGAGCCGGCTGCATGGGAATCCTTCGCTGCAGCGGTTGCAGCAGCTGCGGCTACTTTAGCAGCAAGGTCGTCATCCTGTGCTGGATCGGATTTGATCATGAGATAATTGTAACAGATGTATCATACTTTCATGGAAAATGTTGATGATATTATTGAATTGAACGAAAATGCTGAACCAACACAACAAGAATGTGTTCTTGCGATCTTAAAAGGATGGCAACAAGCCCACAAATTTTACGCAACAATGCTTCTTAATTCTGATGTTGCATTGAAAACTACAATAGTGATGCTATGGGTGAACGGACGAATGAACAATATTGCAGCTGTTGATACTATGCTAACTTCTACAATGGCAACCATTTTTACATATATTTTCAGAAAGAAAATTTTTGGTCTTTTTGCAAAACATTATGTCAGAACGAGTGAAATTATTCCTCGTATTCAAGAAATAATAAAGAATGGACAGAAAAAATGGGTACAGGAAATTTTAAAAAAGTACCCTGCGCTTATGCCTGCACTAATACAAGCATCCGAATCTATCCCAAACTTCTCCGAATCACAGCTGCCTCAACAAGATCTCTCTGAATGGCCTCCGCCGAAGGTTCTCCCGTGATCAGCCTCTGATAGATCGACGACGTCAGATTGCGATGAATGACGTGTCTCGGTTTCTCAGGCCCTAGATCGATCTCCAAGATTTTCTCGATCGCATCGATATCGTGCTCAATTTCACGGAACACGGATTTCTTCTTTGCAAGCAGCGAGAGATTTTCGCGATTCAGATATTTTCCCGCATGCTTGAGGTCTTCACGCAAAGCGGGATAGTGTTGCTCAATCACATCAAGTAAACCCATCTCCCCTGCTTTGATTAAGCCACGACCAGTCGCAATGAGTTCCGGCGGAACACCAAGCGAATACAGTGCACCGGTAAAACCGATCGCACGCGGAAGACGCACTTTGCCGATTCCCCGACTGTAGCCAAAGAGTCCAATGTGCTGGAGGCGCTCCCGCCTTTGCGGCAGGTACGCCGCAACCTGATTGATGAGCGGTGCGATCGCTTCGATCGTCGGTTGCCAAATCGCGGTACACACTGTACAAAGTCTTGCAATATTCTTTCGATCCTCATCCGAGACACGAACAACGCGATGTTTCGGCACTTCCTTCTGCATGCGACTCAGTGCTTTCGCAACATCATCTTTGGGATAGTCATATCGGAACGCAGACTGAATCGAGTACGTCCGGACACCGCTGTACTGATGCATGAATGTATCGAGATAGGTCGGATTCACGCTGCCACGGAACGGAAGGGACCCTGTACCGAGGATCGGAAAGACATTCATATCACACTCATCTGCGCTGGCTTTCGCCAAACTCAAGGCTACTTTCACGGCAAGTACTGCCGGAACAAGTCCCGCATTCATCGCAGGATCGGAACGCGCCAAGAACAAACGCTGTCCCCTGCTTCGCGCCTCCGGACATTCTTTCAGGAGTTTCTTCCAGTACGGACTGACAATCTTGTCGATCGAGAGAAGCGATGGAACATCCTCCACAAGCGGCGTGACATCGAACATCTTCAGAAGATCTGTGTCGGGATGCCTGCCCGTCCGAAGCCCAGAGGCGTAGGCGGGCTTTCCGCGATGGAACACCGACCTATGATATTCGGCAATTTCCTTGAACGCCTCGCGCACTTTGATCGGTTGCGACGAGTCAGTCGTGAGCGGCAGAAACATCTCAGTGACGGGAGGACGCTTCACGCCAATATCCTTCGCAAGATCAGCAAGTGCAAGAATGTTCATGAATGCCCGAGCCATTCTATGCATCTTGTCTCCGTCGAACGCCGGAATGCGGTACGTCAGATGCAAATCCGTCCCGAGCGGATGCTTTGCAAAGAGTTTCTGTCCCCTCGAAAACAACTTCTCGCCGACGGCTTCATCCACGTATTTTCCCTCCCAGTCCCACATATACTCGTCGATCGGAAGATCCTTGAAAAGAATCATCACCTCTTCGATCTCGTCCTGCGTCGTAATGAACGCATCATCTTGCCACCACGGAGCACACGCGTTGTCCGGATGCTGTGTCGCCATGGTGACGGGAATGTTTCGCACGGCGCTAGACTATCACAATCCGAAGCAAGAACACTGGATCAAATTCGATCAAAAATGTATAATAGGAAGGTGAGAAAAGAATCAAAGAAAACAAAACGGCATACACAAGACTCTGTTTCCTGCGCGTGCAGCGAAACGCACTCGGGTTCGCTTTCCGGAACGCGCCTGCTGGAAATAGGAGGCATGCTTCTCCTGATTGCCGTCTCCTATAAACTGCTGTCTCTCAGCGATCTCACATCATGGTCTCTCGATACCGAGAGTGCCGTCGGTCTCGGTACGGTCTTCCTCATCGGCATCACCGCATCGGCAAGCAGCTGCCTCGCGATGGTCGGCGGACTCTTACTTTCAATCTCGGCGAACTGGAGTGAAGCTCACCCGAGGATGAGTGCTCGCAAGAAATTTGCGCCTCTACTGCAATTCAATCTGGGACGCATCGGAGGCTACTTCATTCTCGGCGGGCTGACCGGCCTCCTTGGAAAGTCTCTCATACTCTCGGTGCAAACAACGGGGTACGTGAAAGTCATCCTCGCACTCGTGATGGTTCTCCTCGGATTGAAGATCCTCAGACTGACACCAAAGGTCGCGTGCAGCATTCCGCTTCCGAAGGCACTATGGAATCGTCTTCGCGGTCTGCAGGATTCTGATAGCGTCTTCGCTCCCGCGCTGCTCGGAGCAGTTACGTACTTCGTTCCCTGCGGCTTCACGCAGTCCATGCAACTCCTTGCGCTCGGTTCCGGAAACTTCTGGGCCGGAGCGGCGATCATGACGGTCTTCGCGCTCGGTACACTCCCTGCCCTCCTCGGCATCAGTGCCGCAAGCACTGCAGCAAATGGGAAGATCGGACGACTGTTCTTCACCTTCGCAGGTACACTCTCGGTCTTCCTCGGCATGGTGAATATCGAATCCGGACTCGCGCTCACGGGGCTGAACCTTCAAAAACTGACTCCGAGATTTTCGGTACAGGGAAACGCTGAGACGGACGATCCAAACGTCACCATCGATAAAAACGGTCAACAGGTGATCAGTGTGGAAGTCCAAAATAGCGGTTACAGCAACAATTCCTTCGTGATCAATCCTGATGTCCCCACATGGATCTACGCCACGGCAAAGAGCGCGCTTTCAGGCTGCATCTCAAGTATGGCGATCCCCGATTTCAATGTCTCAACGTCTCTCCATAAAGGTGAGAACTGGATTGGACCGATCAAACCAAAAAAGGACTTTGCCTTCATGTGTTCAATGGGGATGTTTCGAGCGGATGTGCGGGTACGATCATAACATTTAGCAAAGCAGCAGCCCTCCGTGGCTGCGGAATTATTGTGTGCACGGCACCTCCGGATCCGCAATACAATTTTCCGCAGGCGGATCGCCTCTCCACGGACAGGTTTTCGAGTACTTGCAGGCATCGTCGGTCAATATCTTCAACTCTTTCGCGACTTCCGCCTGATCGACCGCATTCGTGATCAGCAGCTGATCACCATCTTCAAAGACGTACCGTAAAGCATCGAAGGGACGTTCGGTCCCGTTCACGAAAAGACGAAAAGGGTGCTCGAAACATTCCTGCCCATCCTGACCTGGAATACCCGAGCTGAAACATTTCTCCGTGAATCCGAGGCTGAGTGACGTGAAAAAATCGGCAAGCGTAAGACCGGGCTTGTGCCTGTGAATGATGTGACCGTTGCCGTCATGCAGATGAAGGTACTCTCTGCCGGGCACGACATGGCCGTCATCCTCATCACCGTGCGCGCTTGCCGAGGGTATGAATGATACGCTCGCCGCATTCTCGTCCTTGGGAGGTGCAGACATGAACTCGGGACCGCTGAAATCCATCTGCTTTCCATCGATCCAGACGGCGAAATCCGCATGGGTATGATTTGGATCGGGATTCAGAGCCGGTGTTCGCGTACAAGCTAGAAGCGCGAATGAAAGTGTGAGAGTAAAGAGAGTGAATGACGAAAGCTTCATGATACTATTGTAGCACGTCGTTTCTGCCCTACAGCATGGAGACACTCTCGATCCCCACCGTGAAGATCGCACACCGGAATTTTTCACTCACGATTCCGGAAATGATGCTGGAACCGGGAGAAATTATCGGCGTCTTCGGAAAGTCCGGTGCGGGAAAAACCAGCTACTTGAAGCGCATCCGCGAACTGTTTCATCCTATGCAGGTCCACTACCTGTCTCAGTTCGACGGCCTCCTAGAGGAGATCACCATTCGGCAGTACATCGAACTTGGACTGACGGCGATGAAGTGTGAAGCAGCCGATGTCCGCGACTGGGAACAGACTCATGCGTCGCTTCTTCGCGACTTCGAAGTGGACAGGCACCTTAGTCGCTATCCCCGCGCGATGAGCGGCGGTCAGCGCAAACGCGCGGAGATCGTCACGGCGCTCATCATGGACCCACCGCTGCTGCTTCTCGACGAACCGTTCCTCGGCATCGGACACCTCTTCGAAGCAATCTGCACCCGCGAGATCCTTGCGCGGGGAGAGCGCCGCAAGGGTGCAACGATCATCGTGAGTCACGACTTCGACCTGCTCTGCACGTTCAGCAGGAGAATCCTTCTCGTCGATGACCAAGGCGTCATCGGATTCGTGCCGAGCAGAGACCCTGATTGGAGACCGACGAATCTCCGTACGGCATGGACGCTTGGGGTCGAGAATATCCTGACGGCTGAAAATATCCATTCTCTGAATGCTGGCAATCTTGAGCCACCTGAGGAAGGAAAAGCACTCGGCTTCTGGGACTCGGAAGCGATGTGGAGTACTGAAGGAAATTGCGCGACTGTCACGGTGAAACGATCGGATATTGCTTCCGTCCGATCGTCACTGCGTCACGGAACACTGACGAGCACGGTCACACTGAAAGCAAAGAACGAACGGGAAGCAGTCAGGTTGACGGCAAAAGGGATAATTGAACCGAATGCAGAGACGATTCGGCTTGGAGTGAATAACGTATGGATTCTTATCGCTTAATCTCCTGCCAAGCCTGATCATATAAGGAGATATCGTCGCCAAGATCCTCCACAAAGTGCATCTTCGCGAGAGATTCTGCAGAGGGGAAGACGCTCGGATTCGTGCGGACTTCTTCATCAATGAGAGGGAGTGCCGCCGCATTGGGATTGCCGAACTTCGTTGCGTTCGTAATCGCAGCCGAAACCTCGGGACGAAGAATGTAGTCGATGAATTCCAAAGCAAGCATGGTGTGCGGTGCGTCTTTCGGAATGACCAGATTATCGAAGAACTGCATCCCACCCGATGCCGGAAGCATGTAGGTGATTGCCGAATTGCCGTCGTGCATCTGGTAGCTGTCACCGCTGTAGCCGTAAGCGATCCATGCACCCTCCTCCACCATCAGATCCACCGGCGTATCGGGGGTGATCTTCTGCACGTTCTTCAGAACGTTCTTCAGAAGCTCGACTGCCTTGTCGATATCCGCCTTGTCTCTGGTATTCGGGTCCAGTCCGAGCTCCAGTAGCACCGATCCAAGGACGTATCGCATGTCATCCATCAAAACGATGTGTCCTTTAAATCTCGGCTCGGAGAGAACCTTCCAGCTGAGAGTGGAATCTTGAACAAATTTTGCATTCACAGCGAAACCGGCAGAACCGTACGCATAGGGAATGCTCACCTCGAGATTCGGATCGAAATAATTGCCTCTCGCGGTAGGGGCAAGGGAGGCGCTTCCCGGGATCATTCCAATCTCAAGAGATGTCAAAAGACCTTCTTCTTTGAGAATCTTCACCATGTAGTCACTCGGCACCGCGATATCGTAGACGCCCGGATTCGCTTTGATCTTGGCGAGTGCTTCCTCGTTGCTCTTGAAGAGATCGACGATCACCTTGGAATCTGTTTCCTTCTCGAAGTTGGCAATCGTATCGGGTGCGAGATAGTTGTCCCAGATCAGCAGATTCAATTCCTTACTCTCCGGAGACTTGCGTGCGATAAGAATGACACCGACGACGAGGATAAGGGCGAGGAGTGCTCGGATGAAGAACTTCATGGAGAGAAGGAGAAGATAGCCGTATGATAACCCCGTCTCGGGCCTGCGCAAGGGCCCTTGGAGGCACCTACTCGATGCAGAAGTCCCCTGCTCCCTCCGGCACCGATCTCGCAATGCACTCGCTGAATGCACTGCTGCTCTTTCTGGCAGTGCTGATCGCGCTGACGATGACAATCATCCCGTTTCTCACGATCGACCGGAACTTCCATATCTCCCCCGAACTCAGCCTTAGAAATCTCTTTGCATCGTCGGACCCCGTGATGCTGGAAGCGGTGCGGAATTCGGTTACACTCTCTTGCATTGCTTCACTCTTCGCGATCGCATACGGATCGATACTGACGACATTACTGGAGCGATGGACCAAGATCATCGCGGTCGGGATTGTCATCGTCTATTCGATCAATCCGGTTGTCCGAGCACTCTCCTACAGTGATCTCTTCGTTCTAAAAACACCCGTTCAGAACCTCTTCAATGCGCTCTTTGGGCAATGGGCGGGGCAGATGATCATCCTGCCGGCTCTCATCCTCGGCATTCATTACCTGCCGATCTATTTGCTCCGCTTCCTGTTCGTCATCAGGAAGCAGCATGTCACGCACCGACTGAGCGGCATTCTCGATCTTGCATTCGTCACGATACCGTCCTTCCTCCGCGGACTGCCGATCGCATTCGCCCTGTTCTTCCTGCTCACATTCTTCGATTACTGGGTGATTCAGGTCATCAGCGGGGGGAAAGCGCTCTACTGGTCGCAGATGTTCGAACAGAAAGCATTCGTCGCGCGCGATATCGGACAAGCCGGCATGCTGATCGTGATTGGTCTTGTCCTGACTGTTGCCGCGTACGCGGGCATGCTTCTGCTCTGCAGCATCATCAAAAGACTCTGGCGAACACTGCGACCGCTGACAATTGCGAAGATGCATCTTCCCTCAGGAGGACGGATCACCGATGCTCTCTCGATTCTGCTTTTGCTGCTGCTCGCATGGCCTGCGTTCTTCACGATCCTCGAACTCTTCAAAACGGACTGGAATCACGGGAATCTCAGACTGATGGATGGAGGTCTCCGTGCAATCGGTCTCACACTCGTGCTCTCGAGCGGGGTTGCAGTCGCTTCAACACTTCTCTCGTTTGCATTCTCGGCATGGATGCAGGAACGCCCGACAAGCACCAGATGGTGGCTGCCGGGACTCTATTTTCTCGCTCTCGTTCCGGAAGCTGCCTACGTGCTTTTCAGCTTATCTGTAACTGGCTTAGGACTCCTGAAAGGAAGCGGTTTTTGGCTTTTCGTCCTGATGACATCCTTCACCGCACCCATGAGCTTCTTCCTCTGGGAAAGTCTGTGGGATGAGACGGAGAAGCGAAAACTCTGGTTGGTCGCCGCATCCATGCGCGGCGGCTTCTTTGCGACTCTTCCGCTTGCCCTCAGAGAATGGCGCCATTTCTTCGCACTCACGTTCATCGTGAATCTGTGGCTCACCATCGACAACGTCTTCATCACCAATTTCGCGGCGGGTCCGAAGTGGAAACCTCTCTCCGCCGTGATCTTCACCGCAACGAAACGCGGCTTCTCGGAGCAGGAATTCCTGACAAGTACCTTGGGATCGGTGACGATACTGCTCCTCATCGGATGCGCACTGATCCTGAGTAAGCGACCGTGGAAAACCCCAGGCTTATGATTCACATCATCCAAGACTATTGCGACAAAGATACACCTGTGGTACACTGGTGTTACACTTTTTCTTCCTTCGTATGCCTACGTCCAAACAACGCCTCAACCTCACGCTTCCAAAGCATCTTGCCGTCTTCTTAAAGAGAATCTCGCTACGGGACGAAGTTCCTCAGGCAACAAAAGCAGTGCAACTCTTGGAGCGTGCGTTGGAATGGGAAGAAGGTGAATTCAAGCAGAGTTTCGTCGATGAGATACAGCGTCGTTCCAAGGAAGACAAACTGATACCAGCCGAGAAAGTCTTCAAAGATTTATGGTAAAAATCGCGTTTCGATCCTCAGCTAGGCAAGATCTTGCAAGGATTGCACATCCTCTGCGACGAACGATTCTTACTGCGTGTCACGATGTTTTCGAGGATTGGGCGATTGGGAAGGTACTAGAAGGTCGGCTTTCTGGATATCGCTCACATCGGGTGGGTGTCTATCGCATTCTTTACAAAGTTCACCAAAGTTCTTCGATCGAAATCGTCGCAATCGGTCATCGCAGAGATATCTACAAACGAAGTCTGTAAAAAAAAGTCGCAAAGACGGCTGCCACCTAGGTATATATTTGAATTGGTACCTATCCCTCTGTTACACTTAACTGTGCATCGTACTCCAGCTCAGTATAAGTTATTTCCCGCTCGCCGTAGATTTAGGCTTCAATCTTCCGCCAGATGACAGTGCTGCCATGCAAGAACTCCACGAACGATTAAGCCAATATGGTGGCAAAACAGCTTTTGTAATAAATTTGGGGATTGAGGATAGCATTACAGAAATTAAAGCAGCTCTCGAACTTGGTAATGAAAAAGGCAGGGAGTTCCTTGCAGTACAAAGGAGTCGTTCCAATAAAATACAAGTGGCGTAAAATAATGAGAAGAGCTGCTGAAAAAAATGGTGTCACGGGTCGGGATTGAACCGACGACCCCGGGCTTATGAGTCCCGTGCTCTACCAACTGAGCTACCGTGACACGTGTTGGCGCCTAGATTATGCAGGAGAATGCAGAGAATCGGAAGCCAGAGATTACGAAGGAGCTATTGCTTACAAACTATTTTTAAGCTATACTAAAAATAGTTTATAAATAGTTCTCCTATGTGCTATGCTGACACAAGTATCCTTCACCGCTGAGGAAACACTGAAGAATAGAGCTCTGGAGAAAGCAAAAAGCCAAGGTATTACCCTCAAGGCGTTCCTCGTCTATGCCATGAGCGGGTTTGTGGACGGAAAGATCGCACTGAGCATTGATGTGACGCAGGGAGAACCGGAGGTTGAAGAATTGCTCTTTGCCGATACGGCAATCAACTCCAAGGCGAAAATGCTTGCACGACTCCTTCGTTAGCATGGTGATACTGACACAGTATATCGCCAAGCATGAATGGGTCCCTATCCGCCGTGTGGTGACTCTGGAGGATATTTTGGAAGGATCAAAAAAAGTGCAGAGGGGTTTGGCGATAGAAACGAAGTCCATGCTGAAGGGCGCACGATTCTACAAGGTTCGCATCGGGAAGAGGGGGGATGCGAGAATGATCGTCTTCCTTGCTACGGAAAATCAGAAGATTGTTCCCGTGCTCATTCGCCTCAAGAAAGACAAGATATTTGGTATGAACATGGCTATGAGCAATGCACACGTCACTCTGCAAATCCGAAAAAACCTTGATCATATTATTGATGATATACAGAACGGGAACTATGAAGAGTTCGTGGCGTGAAAAAAGAAACGCGGCCGGACTCTCCGACCGCGTTTGCTGCACTCTGCCCACACTCTCGTCCAAAGAAGTTAGAACGAGAGATCGAGATCTGCTTTACCTTCTCCATTCACACGGAATCCGTTCTTCACTTTCTTCTTGAGCTGACCGAGGTGCCGACCATTGTCATGGTCATTCCTAGTCTCGGTTTTGATTCTGACACCAGCATCGACATTGCATTTCTTCATCGCCTCGACGAATGTTTTCGATGCAGCCTTCACTTCTGTGCGGTACTGGGAACGAGCATCGGCGACTGCTTTCGCAAACACGGTCTGAGCTGCTTTGATCGCAACTTTTCTGTCGGCATTCTTCGCAATCGTGAACGCGACCTTCAACGATGCACGACGAGCCGTGAGTGCGGCGATGATCTTGGCATTGAAATCGGTGCGTGCTGTGAGAACGACACTCTCGCGAGCATCGACAGCGCTACCCATACACGCAAGATCCGCACTCGAAGCGACGCTTGTGTCCGTCGTAACCGTTGTACCAGAATTTTCCGCAAACGCGGGATTGATAAGAGCACCGCTCATAAGAAGACTGATACTCGCTGCAATAAATTTATTCATAGAGAAATGGGGGTAAGAGATAGAATCTATCAAGCAGACGGGAAGACGAACCGACCATCATTTTCTTACAAGCCTCCTCCTGAAGATCATATCTGACCTATCTCCTCCGTCTTCTTCGTCAGCAGGAAGAGCCCGAACATCATCGGCAAAGCTCCGATAATTTGTTTGAGTGTCGCGGGCTGATCGAGAAACACATATGCGAAAAACAGTGTTAAAAGCACCCCAACCTCGGTGAGTGCCATCGTCTTCGCGATGGGCAGCCGGTAGATCGCTTCGATCCAGAGAATTTTGGAAAATCCAAGAAGCACGATGCCGCTTAAGAGGAGGTAGGGTAACGATGACTGCAATGCCGAAGCAGAGGGCACCTCCTCAAAGAGGAATGCAAGGAGAAGGAGAAATGGGGCACTGACGGCGCTCCGAACGAACATGAGTGTCTCTGCATTCACGATCTTCCTCGCACGCTTCGCAAACATATTCCCAAGTGGCGGTGACATGGTGGAAAGAAGAATAAGGAGGTCACCGATATTCCATGGATCACTGCGACTCGGGAGAAGCACGAAGAGCGCTCCGATCACCATCAGGAACGCACCGAGTGCGTCCATGGGATCGAACCTCTCGTGCTTGAGGAGAATGTTGATGATGAGAAACGTGAAGAAAATCTCCATCAGACCCACCACCGCACCATTGCCTGCACTCGTGAAGCGGTACCCGGTGAACACGAGTGCGTAGAAGATGATGCCGATGAAGAATGTCGCGAGCAGCATGTCCCTCCATGCCTCACGGCGCTTTAGCTGCGACCAGCCTCGCCGAAAGGAAATCATGCACGCGAAGAAGAGTGCGGAGAAAGCGGTCGCGATCGAGGCAGTGAAGAGAGGAGACAATCCCTTCACCGTGAGCACCGTGACGACCGGAAACAGGCTCCAGAGAATCGCCGTACCGTATGCGGAATACTCGCCCTTGGTTCGATCGGAGAACATGGAGGAAGCATAGCGGAGATGGTTCATTGACAGGTATAGTAATACCTAGTATTTTAATAATACGATTTGAGATCTACTCAATTCGTGTCCTTTGACACCATGGGCACAAATTGTGTGAATTTCAGTGTGGCGACATGTTGTTGCCACGAAAGTTTTCCTCGAACAGGAGTCAGAAAAAATGAAGAAGTTCAAAGTCGGCGCAACGGCCTTTTCGGAAGCCGCAAGCTACACACCGACAACCGCTGCAGCAACAATTGCAAGAGCCGAAGGAATTGGTCTTGCGAACCTTCAATTCCTCCTAGACCACATGGGCGATGCGGACATCGCCGAGGTGGGGCAAATGTGTCGAGCCGCTGGCGTGGAGCCGTTGACCATTGCGGTCATGTTCCACCCCACATGCCCAACAGTCGATGTGGAACCGGCGAGAGCGTATGTCAATGAAACAGTCCGACGTGCTCGACTGCTTTCTGGTGACGACCGGTGCATCATCACCGGGCCAATCTTAAGGGGTCTCAAACACCCACGGAAAGGCGGTCGTCCCTTGCCGGAAGAGCGCAGGGCACAAGTGCAATTGCTCAAACTGCTGACAAGCGACCTCGCTGGAGAAGAAGACTTGCGCATCGGCATCGAAGGCGTCAATCGAACCGAGTCGTGCTCGCTTACCAAAATCGGCGACGTCCTCAGTGTCGTCGATGAAGCGGGAGCAGAAAAAGTATTCGGTGCTCTCGGCGACCTGTTCCATGCTCACATGGGTGAGCTGAAGCCAGTCGGCGAAGTATTAACGCAGTACCGAGAAAGAATCGTCCAAGTTCACTTGAGCGAGGTGACGAGAGGACGATTCTTAGGACGAGCAGTTACTCCTTCACTCGTCAAGATGCTGGCTGGACCCGATTGGGACGGCATCCCAAAAACGATGGAATCTTTCACGCTCGAAACTCCCGACGGTTTCTTCGATCCTCTGATGGTCAATGACTTGGAAGACATTCCCGTCATGGACCTCTACGAACAGGATTTCAAAGTCCTGCAAAGAATAGTGAAGTGAAACCGTTCTGCTGTTTCATACAACCAGCCCATGGTGTCGACCCCTCAGTACGTTGTACTGGGGGGTCATGGGTTATGCAAATTTCCGGTATCCATACCCTCCGGAATGTGTAATACTAGCGAAACATGACATCAGAAATCGAACCAGCCATCACTTTCGCCTCACTCGGAATTGCACCGAATATTCTGGGAGTACTCACGGAGATGAAGATCGTTGTCCCCACACCGATCCAGCACAAAGCCATACCCGCAGGACTCGAGGGCAAAGACATGATTGGCATTGCGCAGACGGGAACGGGCAAAACGCTCGCGTTTGGTATACCGCTGCTCCAGCGCCTGCATCAGGGTAAGGGCAGGGCGCTCATCATCGTGCCGACACGCGAACTCGCGCAGCAGGTCGAGGAATCGCTCCGAAAAATCGCCTTCAAGCTCGGTATCGGGATCGCCGTCTTCATCGGAGGTGCATCGATGTCCCTGCAGCGTCAGATGATCAAACGGAACCCGCGTATCTTAGTCGCTACACCGGGTCGTCTGATCGATCATCTCGAACAACGAACAATTACTCTCAGAGAAGTTACAACTCTTGTGCTGGATGAAGCTGACCGCATGCTCGACATGGGCTTCGCGCCACAAATCCAGAAAATTCTGAAGGTGGTCCCTCCTGAGCGCCAAACACTCCTCTTCTCCGCCACCATGCCGCTTGCAATCGCACAGATAGCAGCGAAACACATGCGCATCCCCGTGCGCATCGAAGTGGCTCCTGCAGGAACAGCCGCGGAGAGAGTCGAACAACACATGATCATTCTGAAGAAAGAGGAGAAAGTAGGACTCCTCGACAAACTGCTGAAAGATTCGACGGGAACCGTGCTCGTTTTCGTGAGAACGAAGCACGGAGCAAAGAAACTCGCGAGTGCCCTCATGGCTCTCGGTCATAAGACCGCGGAGATCCACAGCAACCGCTCACTCCCGCAGCGCAGAGAAGCGCTCGCAGGATTTAAGACAGGCAGGTACCGCGTCCTCGTCGCGACCGACATCGCCGCTCGCGGCATCGACGTTGTTGATTTGGAACTCGTCGTGAACTTCGATCTCCCGGATAACTCGGAAGACTACGTCCATCGCATCGGACGAACCGGAAGAGCCGGCAAAGCCGGACAAGCGATCTCGTTTGTGAACCACGACCAGCGCGGAGAGATTCGTACGATCGAGAGGCTCATCCGCACGACGATCGCCGTCACTGAGATGCCCTCCGTTGTCGGGATGAAGCACGTAACCGATGCGCCGAGGCCGGCGTACCGGCCGAGAACAACCGGCTTTCGAGGAGGACAGGGACAGCATCGCACGCAAAGCAAACCGCACGGAGGATATCGCCGACACTAAGAGCGTTATTTTTGCTGCTGCTCCATGACCCTCTTCCAGTTCCTAATGGACATCAGGATTTGCGTTTGATCATGACTCAATGAATCAAATTGATCGTCGTCCGGCAAGGACTTGAGCACTCCGAATGACTCTGGATGCTTGAGAAAGCCTATTCCAGATGACTGAGTAGTATTCGGACCGAAAGAATTCCGGAACGAATCCGACTTCAAGTCTGAAAATACATGAGCATCTGTATCCGAACTGAACGCGCGTGCATTTGGGTACGGAGAGTAGATCGATTCACCGGTATCAGGATTGCGAATCAGCAAAACAGGAACCGAATTTTTTGCTCGATACTCGGCAGAAACAGGAAGTTTATCCTCCTCAACTCCAAGATATCTGGAAAGCTCCTGAAGAGTCATCGTGCACTGAACGATGTGAACAGTGCCACCCCTTGTATACGTTGTCGGATGATCTTTTGCGATTTCAGAGGGAGTACCCGGAAAGAACACGAGCTTCGTAAGTTTTCCATCCTTGACGGTGGCTTGAAAAAGTTTGGATGATCGGAAGATTTCCTCAGAGGTGATTTCCTTCGGCTTCACGACAGTTGTAGGTTCAATAGATGTACTGCTATTCTTAGATTTTGCGACAGTAGGATCTTCTTTCGTAGTATTCGGATCAGGAGTAGGTGGCTCGGGAATTATTTTTATTTCCGGAGGTTGAACTTCAGGATCCACGCGTTTCTTTGCAACCGGCTCTGTCTCCGTTTGCCCGTTTTTTGCGTAACTCTTCACCAGAGCTGCTGCTCCTGCAACGAGAACACTTGCAGCCGTTACGGCTGCAAATACTCTCTTTCGGATACCGCCGGTAACAGTTGTAGGCGTTGCTAGCTTTTTCTCTTGTTCAGGCCAACTGTGTTTCCCATTCAGTCCGGCATAGAAATGTCCTACACCCCCATCTAATGTTCCATTTTCATCTTTCATCGTTGGCATCAGTCCGGATGGAAACGAATATTGTTCATCCTGCATCGCCTTGAATACACTGCCATCCATCGGCAAACGAATTGTTCCGTCCCGAACTCCACAGATAAATGTATCCGTATTGGGCTTACCGTCGAAGGATGCATAACGAAGAAAACACTCCGTCATCTCAATTGCGGTAGGACGATCATCTTCATTTTTTGAAAGCCCGCGTTCAAAAAGATCGATAATGTCACCTGGAATACCTAAAGAAGCAAGATAGTCGAGCGCTTCTTTTGGGTCTTGCGTCGTATGAGCCAGCATATTGTCCACTATCGTTTTTTTATTAGGAAAAACATAACGTCCTGTCAGGAGATAGAAAAGCGTACAACACATTGAGTAACAATCACTTGGAGTATCAACATTTTTTGTATCAGACAACTGCTCAGGAGAAGCAAATTGGGGGGTACCCATGAACGCTTTATCCTGCGTCAATTGAGTTCTATCACTCGGTTCTTGAAAGTCTTTCGGCGATCGAAATTTCGCTATACCCATATCCAATATTTTGATTCCTTTGTGTGTAATCAGAATATTCTCCGGTTTTAAATCACGATTGACTACCTTTTTTCCGTGAAGCAACGCCAAGTCAGCAGAAGCGGCTGCGGCAAGATTGCAAAATGTTTCAAGTGGCAACGAAGCATCGGGTATTTCTTTGCGCAATGATCTCATTGTCGTTCCCGGGTCAAAGCTCTGTCTTGAAAAGGCTTGAATCACAGGCTCACCATCGAGCAGTACGGTTCTCTCTCCAGATCCAAGATGCGCTGCGACAACGTTCGACAATCCATCTTCGACTAATTTTTCACCAATCTTCACTTCACGTTTAAAGCGTGCAACAGAATGTGTCTCAGCCTCTGTAGATCCAGGCTTTGGTATCCAACTGCCATGGTCATCCAAAGCAATCGGTGCATCGGAGAGCACTTTAATTACTTCAAGCCTAGGAGGACTATGCTGAGAATTAAGAACTACATACACGATTCCACTTGCACCTTTTCCAAGTATATCAAGTATCAGATACGGTCCGCCCTTTGCCTCAAAGAGAAAATCTGACCGTTCCGCTTTCACTGCGTATCGCTTCCATACCTTTTCAATTGCTTTAGGGTGATTGGGGATAAGCTTCGAAAGAGCATTTTTTGTTGCCACTTCCTCATTCCACGTTTTCTGAGTAGGCGTCATTGTAAAAAAAGCGTTGTTGATTTCATGATACGATCTATGGTCACTACTAACTCCAAAAACGGCAAGAAATCGTTGTGCTGCCAACTGTTGCGAAGTTTCTGAAAGAGAAATGGAGTCACTCACCTGTCCTGTTGCTCCGCGTAAATCTGCAACAACTGCTTGGACGGTGAATGCAGCAGCGCTATCGCTTTCTTCTGAATCTTGAACAGCCCCTGTAGCATTACTTAGATCCAGAACAGTGGCATTTAGCTCAAACTCGCCACTAATGGGACTCTCTGCAGTCGAACCATGAAACTTTGAAGAATCTGAAGTCACCGCCAATTTTTCCGGTGCATTAGCCAAACTCATATAGTTACAATCTACATTTTTTGCCAATATTGTCAATGTTTTTCGGACATTTTCAGTCCATTTGCAACATAAAAAGTGAGCCCTGAGGCTCACTTTTAAGTGATTCACTCTTTTTGAGTATTTACGGAGCCATACAGTCTCCAGGACAGGTGGCGTTAGTCTCAGCACCGTTACACATGGTGTCGCCGCAGAAGTCTGTAGCCATACAGTCTCCAGGACAGGTGGCGTTAGTCTCAGCACCGTTACACATGGTG
>CAZQYX010000019.1:19074-23988 GCA_964597665.1 uncultured Candidatus Peribacteria bacterium
TCGCCGCAGGAAACTGTGGATTCGGTGGAAGTTTCACTCGCAGGTTCACTCGCAGGTTCACTGGAAATTACACCAGCCGTCATGTCCTCATCCGCAAACGACTGCTTGAGGAACACAAACACCGTCGCAAGGAGGATAAAGACTAGAAATAACCAGACAACAGCCATATTGTGCTGTTTCTTCTGAACAGGATTCGTATCCATATGTATATGTGTGTAAAGAATAAATTACTACCATTATACACTATTTTAATAAATATTGCAATACCCTGATGGAGCTATACTCTTCTTATGAATACGAAGCATCCAGAACAGGTTTTAGTCTGTCTCCATGGTTGGGGAGGCTCTAAGGAGTCATTTACAGAGCTTCGGGCAGCATTGAAGGGGAAGTCCATTCAGATCCTCACCCCAGACCTACCCGGCTTCGGCTCAGAGCCGGAACCGAAGAAACCCTGGACTGTCGATGACTATGCGGATTGGGTAGAGAAGTGGATACAAACGAAAATTCCAAAATCAAAAAACCAAATTCCAATATCTATACTTGGTCATTCACATGGCGGCAGGATTGCTCTGAAGTTAGCTCAAAGACAAGGAATTGGAATTTGGTTTTTGGAATTTCGTGACTTTTCGATCGACCACCTCTACCTCTGCGCCGCAGCGGGTATTCGTCATCCGAGACATATCAAGAGGATCATCGGGCTGACACTTGCGAAATCGGGAAAGTTTTTCATGAAACTTCCGATCTTAAAACAGCTCGCACCACTCGGAAAGAAATTCCTCTACAAGCTCGTTCGTGTCCATGACTATGAAGTTGCAAGCCCCGTCATGCGTCAGACACTCATCAATGTCAGTGGGGAAGATCTAAGGCCAATCCTTAAAGACATTCGCATCGCAACCGATATCTTCTGGGGAAAACAAGACGGTATGACACCGTTTGCAGATGCACTCGTGATGAAGCGTGAGATACATGGAAGCCTCCTCCACTCGTACGAAGGCATTCGGCACGGCGTGCACAGAGACAAAGCAAGCGAGATCGCAGGAGTCATTCTTTCCCGCATCACACAATCATGATCTACATTGCGGCACTCATCGTCATCGCCTGCCTCTCGCCGATGCTAACGCTGCTGCACTTGTGGCAGGTAAAAGAATGGCGATTCGATCGACTGATCGAACATTTGAAACGTGAAGGATTTTTTCGGCAACTCTACGGGACGCTCCGACCCATGCTCTTTTTAGTGTGGGTTCTCATCGCAGTTGCCGGACTGACCTTCAGAGATCCCATCTTCATCCAAACAATCATGACACTTGGGCTGCTCGCAATCCTTGCAGCAGTTTCCTGCATCCAAATGGTACTGAGGAAACAGCCAAGACCCGTCTTCACAGGGAAAGTCATTCTCATGCTCGCTCTCAGCATGTGTATTGCAATCATCCCACTTGCCTTCCTGCCTTTCCTGCCTTTCGTAACCTTCGTACTCATACCCCTGCTTTGCCCTCTCTGGGTACTGCTTAGCTGGATCATCACGAAACCAGTCGACCTCGTTCTCAAAACGCGAACGCTTCGGCAAGCGACGAAACTGCGCCTCGCTCATCCAAACATCACGGTCATCGGCATCACGGGCAGTGTCGGAAAAACAACGACGAAGGAACTGATTCTTCATCTCCTGAAAAAGAGAGGAGCACTCGCCACTCCCGCACACGTCAACACAGAAATGGGCGTTGCACGCTGGCTGATCACGATCCTCAAAGATAAACCTGCAGACTGGAAAGGGATTCTGATCGTGGAAATGGGAGCGTACAGAAAAGGTGAGATCAAGCTGCTCGCGGACATCGCAAAACCGCAGATTGGAATCATCACCTTCATTGGCCTTCAGCACCTGTCTCTCTTCGGGAGTGTCGAAGCGATTCGGGAAGCGAAGGGGGAACTCTTTGCAGCACTACCGACCGAAGACGGTCATGCATTCATGAATCACGATAATGCCGCAAGCGAAAAGCTGAAGGAACTCTGTCGGTGCCCTACTACGAGTGTGGGCACGGACGGGAAAGCAGATGTCTCCGCACTCGATATCGAGGAAATTGGAAACGGGGTTCGATTCACTCTCGAAGCAACAAAATTCCTTGTTCCGATTGCCGGCACGCACACCGTCACAAGCATCCTCTTTGCAATCGCCGTCGCGAAAAAACTGGGCATGGATCTGGCATCTGCCTCCAGAGAACTTGCAAGCTTCAAGCCACTCGAGCGAACATTCGAAGTGAAACATATTCGCGGAGTAACCGTGCTCGACGATACCTATAACGCAAGTCCCGATAGCTTCCGTGCGGCGATTTCCTGGGCAAAAAATCAACCACATAAGGAAAAAGTATTGCTGACCGACGGCATTATCGAGCTTGGGACATCAGAAGAATCGGTCCATACCGAACTCGCAAAAGATGCGTCAACAGTCTTTGAAAGAGTCTGCATCGGCAATGCCCGTTTCCTCAGTTACTTCAAGGAGAACGGCTTCGGCGATCGTGCTGTACTTCTCGCAAGCAAACCGGCAACTCTGAAAACCGGTGGCCTGCTCGTCTGTATCGGTCGTGTACCGAGAACGGCGATTGATGAACTTCTTCCAGCGGGTCAGTAGACCCTCGCTCTTATTTCCTGCGGTTCTCTCCGCGCATTCACCATCCAAACCTACCGAACCTTCCATACCTTTTGTTCTCCCCCATCCACCACACGTTCGGCCCGCATATCGATGCCTCCTTCGTGAGGAGAATTCTCACGATGTCATACGCACCGCACCGCTATGTGCATGGTGAAAGTATCGAGACATTACGCAAAGCATTGTCCCAGCAATTCAAAGCGGATGTCTCGCTCTTCGCTTCAGGACGAGAATCACTCCTGGCGCTTCTGAAAGCCATGAATCTGAAAGGCGGAGAAGAGATCATCCTCCAAGGATACACATGCGTCGTCGTGCCGAATGCGATTCATGCGGCAGGCGGCAAAGCCGTATTCGCAGATCTGTCTGAAGACACGCTCAATCTGACGCCAGAAAGTGCCAAAGCATGCATCACACCCCGCACACGAGCGATTATCTGCCAGCATACGTTCGGAATCCCAAGCGATACGAAAGGACTCCGTGCACTCTGTGACGAACATAAGATTCTTCTCATTGAAGACTGCGCGCATGTGATTCCAGACGAAACAGGGCCCGAAGAAATCGGGGCACTCGGCGACGCGGTTATCCTAAGCTTCGGACGTGATAAAGCCATTTCGGGCATTGCAGGAGGAGCGGTCATCACAAGAAACCCTGTACTCAGCGAAGCAATACGGTCACTCGAATCGAGTGCACTCGATCTTCCGTGGCGAGAAGTGGCAACACTACTTGAGTACGGCACCAGAATGCGAACCATCGTCAGACCACTTTCCTCGTGCGGACTGCAGAAACCAATCCTCGCGATGCTAAATGCAATCGGACTCTTCTCGCCGATTCTCACCGAGAATGAACGTGAGGGACACATGTCTCCCCTGCTCCGAAAATTGCCGAATGCCTGCGCATTTCTAACACTGCATTCACTGTCAAAACTTAAAGAAATCAATGATCATCGACGCATGCTCACATCGTTCTATCTTGCAGAAGGAAAAAAGCGAAGCTGGACGATGCTCGGTGGCATCAGGTCCGATCTCCCGCTGCAAAAATTTCCACTGTTTGTTTCAGGCGCCAGAGAGAAACGTACATCACTCAAGAAACAGAATATTCATCTCGATGACGGCTGGACCGGCTGTGTCGTGTGCCCGGACACGGTCGCTATCGACGAAACGGGATATGAGTCGGGTTCTGATCCCGCTGCAGAACGAGCCTGCAAAGCGATCCTCTCGCTTCCGACCCATCCGACAATGACGGTGAAGCAGGCGGAAGTGTTAGTGGAGAGGGTGGATAAATTGTTCAGGGAACCGTAGGAGTGGGGGTGCTACACTCTCTCCAATGCACATTTCTTACGCCACCGACCTTCATGTCTGGGACACCTTCCTCGCCTCGCAGCCGTGGAGCCCGTTCCTCCAGAGCTTCACGATGGGCGAGGTGTATCACGACATTCATCAGAGACCGATCAGATTGATTGCGGAGCTTCATGGCAAAGTGCATGGAATCTGCTGCGCGCACGTTGTCCCAGCACGCAGAGGAAAACATCTTTCTGTTCCGTACGGCCCGGTCATCGATGAAAAGATCAACGAACACGACGCAACACTGATCGCGGAAGGCTTCATTGCCGCTCTGAAGAAAGAAGCGAAGAAACTCGGCTGCTCATTCATCCGTACCAGTCCGTTCTGGGCCCAGGGAAGGCATCATGCCGCGGAGGAAGCGCTCGGCAGAGTAGAGTCTCCGCTACACCTTCTTGCAGAACACGTCTGGTATCTGCCACTCCAGGAGGGAGGAAAAGCGCGAAAAGAAGAAGAAATTCTGATGGAGATGAGGAAGACCACGCGAAATTTGATCCGCAGGGCGGAACGCGACGGTGTGACGGTAAGAGCATCGAAGGACCCGAACAAAGATCTGAAGCATTTTCTGAAACTCCATGAAGAAACGAGGAAACGCCATGGTTTCACACCGTACTCGGATGCATTCTTCACTTCGCAAGTAGAGCGCTTCAGTAAGCGAAAAGAATGCACGCTGTATCTGGCGGAATACCAGGGAAACATCATCTCTTCATCCATTCATATGCACTGCTTCGGTGAGACCAGTTACCACCACGGTGCGAGTGACAGTGCCCACAGCAAAATCCCCGCAAGTTATCTTTTGCAGTGGACGGCGATCTGCGATGCACTGAAGCGTGGTGACAGGATCTATAATTTTTGGGGCATAGCGCCAATCTCACCCGACGCTCATTCGTCGTCGGGGGATAGGGGGCACCCCTTCGCCGGTGTTACCCTCTTCAAAAC
>CAZQYX010000020.1:0-23815 GCA_964597665.1 uncultured Candidatus Peribacteria bacterium
TAGCCAAAGGTGCTATGGAAGGGCAGGGAGGCAGGATGTGGTTTACAAGCGAGGTCGGAAAAGGCACAACGTTCAGTTTCGAGTTGCCGATGAAAGAGGCTCCGAAAGGTGTCTAGATTTAGTTGCCACGGAGTTCAGGATACTTGAGCCACGCTTCAATTTTAATCTCGCATACTCTTCTGCGATTGCCTTCGGGAATGCGGGAGCATAACGCGGTATCTTTCTCTTTGAAGGCATGCCAGTGCTCACATTCTTGTCTTAACTCAGATGGATTTACAGACATAAGGTCACATTCGTAGATGTCTTTTAATATTCGTGAGCGTTCTCTGTGACACCAATCTTTTAATTCTTGCTCGGGATATTTAGTACACGTTTCAAGACCAATATTTTTTCCTTTTAGTCCAGATGAGCAATAAATATCTTTTGTAGCATAGTCCGAACAACCAATCCCTGTATATAAAAGGCTTGTGACTGTTCCAATACAATCAAGTCCGTATTCGCTAGGCATTATTAGTTTGCAAGCAGCAGGATCTTTAGAAATTTTTGCATATGTATAGACACAATGGCTCCTCGATTCTCCTGTTGAAGGACCGAGGTAGCCATAGTGAATGATATTTGCACAGAGTGTCGGATTTCCTTTCTTCGCTGCTTCCTGAGCCAATTCTTTTGAGTCTGCATTCACTCTGTAACCGATAAGCATCATTCCGATAGGAATAAGAATGACGATAGCGACCATTCCTCCGATTGCTACGAGAATCATTCGTAGAAACGATTTGATGAGGCCAATGATGTTGGAAACGATAGGCATAATCATCATTGTTTACTCTTCAGATTTATTGCTGAGGGATTTGAACACATTCCAATCCTGATTCTACGCTTGTTGGAATACCAATCAGATATTCTCCATAAATATCTTTTGCGGTTTTCGTGTCAATGGTGATGATGCCTTCGTAAAACACATTATAAAGATTCTTTGGAAGTGTTCCTGATTGTTGTTCTGCAGGTGTCATGATGGAAGATAGAGTCAGTGCGCTTGGGAATTGCCCCGGATGCATGCGTTCGCCATGAAGAATGTTTGCAAAGGTGGTGACTGGCAGGCTGTGTTCCGAGAAAGGTGTATGCGTTCCTGCAGAGTCGACTTGGAATGCGGTATCTGCAGTACCTGCCAGTCGGTTATTACCGCTGATCCAACTGCCTTCGATAGCCAGCGAGTTTCGAGAAACATTGGAAAAATTCATGTCTCCAACAGCGAATCCACTGAGTGCAGGGACATTTCCGGCAGGGTCGAGTGCAACAATGGAATTGATTTGAGATCCATTCGTAAGTGCTATCACTTTGTTTGCAGCTGCAAAAGATACGAATGTTCCGTGGCTGTGACCGACGATATTAATTTTTTCTGCTTCGAAACCGAGTCCGATCAGTTGTGAGGCTGTCCATTCGCCTACACTTTTTGTCCATGGTGCATCATTGCCGGATATGAGAATTGCCTTTGCAGCTTGGTCCCAATTGATTGTGACAATTTGTCCTGTCTTAGAGCCATACGCACTCAGTTCACGTGCAACGCTTTCGATGGGTCCTGTATCTTCATGGCTATTCATTCCTGGGACTACAACCCATACAGGCTTATTTTTATCAAGCTGCGGTACTTTTGAAATATCACTTTCCCTATCTCCGTTTTCTTTAAAAGCTGCCACACTCATACTCACTGGCATCACATTCGGATTTCCTTCAATGCTCATTTTTCCATTAATTTTCGCACTGTTATACTTATTAATCTCCACACCAACCGATGCGAGGAACGCTGAATTTCCGCCGTAAGTAGCGGGAAAATTGGTATGATCATACTGTGTCTGATCCTGCACCCTGAGCGTGTAGTTCCCCGGCGTCAGCTTCAGACTGATTGAATCTCCGGAGATGCCTGTCTTGGAGAGTGTGTTATAGCCATCTTCGGGTAGAGATCCTCCTTTCAGAGTCAGAGAAAGATTCTTGAGGGCATTGCCGCCTGTCCATAGATTGACCATAGAATCCTGCGTCACGGTGAATGTGACTTCACCGAATTTTGTCGGATAAATGCGCAGATCTTGTGTTCCATTGAATTCACCATTTGTCAGTTTCAGTGCATGGCTTTCGTAGATTGAAGAAATAATTTCATTGTTTATTGATGCGACAAGTGTCGTGCCTATCACCTGATCCAATCCATAGGTAACAGTCGTTTGCTCCGCAGAATTCTTTGCTTGCGGTATCAGTGTCAGCCTGCCTTCCTTGTCCGTATAGAACACCAGCTTCGTCGATGCCCTTGGATCATCGGTAGCAACTTTCTGACCGTCCGGAAGCTCGACGAATCCTTTTGCGACTAACTTCGCTTGGTAGAGCTCAGCCGATTGCAATCTTGCAGTTTCTGTCTTGAGTGCAATCAACTCCTCACACTTCACCGTCCACACCGACTTTACGGCTTCCAGAAGCGTATTTGCATCGGGGATGCGGATGCCGATACTCGATAGTTGATACATGGTGAGGTTCGTAGAAATCTGATCGACGAGGATCGCAAAATTTCTGCGAATGTCCGGCTCATTGCCGCCGTTTCGCACAGCCGAGAGCACGCGTACTCCTTCCTGTAAGAGATCGCCGAGGTGACTGTAGTACCTGCTATAGGCATCGCGGAGAATGCTCATGGTGTCGTTTCTCTGCGTGACGATGCGGTTAAAAATCTGTGTTGCTGTATATCCGGTTCGTTGAGATTCTCTGATCGCTGTCTCATGGATTGCATCGTCTCTCCATTCACCGTGAGCCGCCCAGAACGATGCTTCAAATTGCGGGATACTGAGGCCTGAGGATGGGAGAGCACGCACGCCGTCGATCAGAGATTCTTGCTGCATGGCGGCAAGCACTCCGCTTCCGACCATCGGGTTTTGCGCAAGAGCAAGCACTTCCTGCGTCTGTGTGTTCATGGCTTTGCCAAGGGCTTCCGAGCACTCCCAGAGCTTCTCGTTTCCTCCAAGCGACAGCTTCTTACTGTCCCTGTCCCAGTGCACTTCCACCGAGGCAAGCGTACTTGCGTTCGGTCCTCCGACGAGCGCAATTCTGTAGTCGCCGGTTCCGTTCGCCGCGTTCATTCCGAGGGAGACGGGAGTGATACTTCCGTCGGTCGTTCCTTGAAGGACGGCATTCGTAAACAGTCCGTCATCTTGCAAATTCAAAAATCTCACGCTGTTTCCACCCGTGAGCGGAGAGGAGACGGCGAGGGTGATATTGGAGCCTTGAACAGAGACGACCCGAAGGAGTGGCGCATACTCGTCGACTGTTTCCGGCGCGATAGGACCTGTCACTGTTTCCGGTTCTTGGCTCGCGACGACTTCTGCAATTGCTGTGATGGTTTCTTCGCTGAGACCTGCGATGGTTTCTGTCGGTTCTTGGCTGACAGGAGCCATAATCTCCCGTGTTTTTGTGACATTCACCGTCATCCCAAGCAACGCTCCCCGGTGTCCTTCTAGAGTCATGAGGACTCGCTTCACCGGTCCCGTAACGGGAATGTCTCCTTCCTGAGACAGTTTTATGACTCTGTTCTGATCATCTTCCGAGAGCACGTTGAGCGTGCCTGCAGCACCGCCTCCGTACGGGTTGTAGCGGACGCGTACGGAGCTCACCGGTATCGCACTCTGGCCTTCCGCGAGACTGACGTGGATCCAGTCGTTGCCGCTGCCGGTCGGAACAATTGCGCCATTGTCGACTTCGAACATGTTGTCGCTGTAGAGACGGATGTTGATCTCCGGTGTGAGGTTCACCGTGTGAAATTGCCCCGGTGCATAGAGACCGTTTGGAACGCTCGAAAATGAGATGAATTCCGGTTCCGTATAGGTCTCCGTTTTCGGTTGGACTTTCTGTTGCTCCGTAACGGTTGTCGCAATCGCATTCACGGTTTCCTCGCTTACAGCAGGTCTATTCTGCGCTTTCTGCAGCTCTGTAATTTCTGCGGGAGTGAAGGCGCCTTTTGTCAGAATCATCTCTCTCATTTTTGCTTCTAACTGATAGTATCCGTTGTCCGTTTTTCCGACGATCAACGGTGCTGGATTTGTGATGTCACAATTTCCCTGCGCTCCTTCGATGATGCGTGTCTGTTGCTCCACGTCGTCGATCCAGAGACTGAGAATTCCATTTTTTCGAACCATACTGATGTCATGAAATCCTGTCGTATCGGTGATTTTCCCGACAGAGTTGAGTGCCAGGAAATTTCCATTCCCATCATTCATCAATCCTTGGATCGTGTTGTCATTCATCTTCCGAAGTCCGTATCCTTTCGTCTGCGGTTCTCTGACAAACTTGAACAAAATCATTTCGATTTCACCATTTCTCTGGAATTGAACCGATGCGTTGATTGTAAAATCACCGGTACCGAAATCGAGTGCGTCGTTATCGGCAATTTCTGCGGTGCCTCCATTCGTTGCAAAAACTCCATCAGACATGGTTGCACCGTTCTTCAGTGTCATCGCAAACGATGAATCTGAAAGCGGGTGCAGCAGCGTCGAGGGCATCATCCTGTTCTCGAATATTTCGATCATCGCATGACCTTGATGGCGTGTGTTTGCTTGCTTCATCCTTTCACGAGTGTTTCGGCGAATAGGAGAAACGTCGATTCCGGCGAGTTCTCCGGTTCCATAGTCGGGGAACGAGGTGAATGCGGTATCGATCGTATCGTGGTCTTCAAGAGCGTTTCTCTGCATAATGAGTGGGGGGAAAGGCACCACTCATTCCACGCTTTCCCGCCATGCAGGAGGATACGTCTCGTAGTAGACGAACGTTGACGGTTCTTTATTTTGGCTTTGATTAGGGATGAAAAGAGTTCTTCTCCCGCGAGGAACCTCCGTTATCAGCAGTTGACACAGTACAAATAATACGATGTATTCATACCTCTGAGCATGTCAAAAACCGCATAAGTATGCTAAAATACTAAGATTTTGCGCTTGCGCTATAAAGGAACGCACGCGCGAAAACAAACACACACATGAACACCATTCGCCGACCACTGGCTTCCGTCGTCCTTGCGGCACTCATCCTGTCGCTTGTTTCGTCGGATGGACAGATTGTTCCCGCTGCCGAGCCTTCTACGGTTTCAGTTCCTCGTGGAAGGCATAGTACTTTTCTGGATTCCGTCGGACCGACGGTAAAAAATCTTTGGCGTGTTGGATCTTCGAATGATGCGACCGCATCATTTGGACCACAGAAGATTGCATTTGGGCCGAGGGAGATGCTTCTCGACGGAGGCGATTCTCCGATGATCGTGAGAGGGGATAGAAAGTCACAGATGGCAGAGACGCGCGTTCGCAGACTTGAGCGCCTGAAGTTACGCCTCAAATCTGTTCTCTCGATGTTCTTTGGATTTTCCCGTGGCGAGAAATACGCACTTGCTCCCGCGAAGAATGGTCAGGTTCTGAGCTTCATCGACGGAAGAATCTCGTGGAGTTTCATGACTCCGTCCGGAACACTTTCAGATTTCGTGCATGAGCCCGGTCGCGGAAGAAAGCCGTCGAGTGACACCGAGTCCAGAACTGGAGGAGGTCAGCCGGTTACAGCAACTGCAGAAACAACGACCACCAGCATTTCCCAGACGACAGCCGATGCCCGCTACGTGAATGTCACGGGCGATACGATGGACGGGGCTCTTACGATCACCAGCAACGGACTCGGTCTCATCATCTCCGGCACTGCTTCGGGAAATACGCTCCATGCAGAGCGCCTTCTGAGTGTCTCCGGTTCTACGATTTTCGACGGCAATGTAAGGTTCAATTCCACGATCACCCTGAACGGTGTCACCTACACGTTCCCGTCCTCCGACGGTACATCCTCGGGCAAAGTCCTGAAAACGAACGGAGCAGGTCAGCTCAGTTGGGCTGATGATGATTCGGGATCCGGTCTCTCTCAGTCTTCCGCAGACGAACGTTATGTGAATCAGTCCGGCGACAGCATGACCGGAGCACTCACGATCAATCTCAGTTCAGGTTTCATTGGACTGAAAGTTCTTCAGACAGCTTCGGGAAATATTCTCCACGCAGAGAAATCCCTGAGTTCTTCCGGAACGCTCACCGTCTCCGGTCTCACTCGCTTTAAGAACAACCTGAACGTCGTCGGCACCATCTCAGGCGGAGTCCTCAACATCATGAACGGCACTTCCTATGTTCTTGGCTCTCTCGGAATCGGAACGACAACACCCAAAGCAAAACTTGAAGTCCTTGGCTCCTTCTCGGGCTCGCGATTGTATGCAGCGTCTGCATTCTCCGGAGCCGGGCTCTCTTCCTGCTCGGGAGCAGGGCAGAAACTTGTCTGGAACAGCACGACGCAGCAATTCTCCTGTAGCACAGACTTGAGCAGCCTCTTTGGATCGGGAAATGTCTTCACAGTTTCTGATGCACGCTATATCCGTACCTCGGGAGGGACCATGACCGGAGCACTGACGATCAATCTCAGTTCCGGATTCCTCGGACTGAGGATCATTCAGACCGCTTCCGGGAACATTCTTCACGCGGAGAAAGATCTTACGAGTTCGGGAACACTCACTGTTTCCGGCATCGCGAGGTTCAAGAATAATCTCAAGGTCGTTGGCACGATCTCCGGAGGAGCCTTGAATATCATGAACGGGACCAGCTACATGCTTGGTTCCTTCGGCATCGGAACGACAACACCGAAAGCGAAGCTCGAAATACTTGGCTCATTCTCGGGCTCCAGACTCTATGCTGCTTCCGCCTTCTCCGGAGCTGGCCTCACGACCTGTTCTTCCGCAGGACAGAAGCTTCTCTGGAATTCCACCACTCAGCAATTCTCCTGCAGTACAGACTTGA
Organism: uncultured Candidatus Peribacteria bacterium; assembly: GCA_964597665.1. Taxonomy (GTDB): domain Bacteria; phylum Patescibacteriota; class Gracilibacteria; order Peribacterales; family Peribacteraceae; genus SICN01. The sequence continues at coordinate 6,831 of CAZQYX010000020.1, forward strand.
ATACGATCTTTGGTTCCGGAAACGTTTTCACGATTTCCGATGCTCGCTACGTTCGTACTTCCGGCGGGACCATGACCGGAGCACTCACGATTCGAGTGACAGGGGCAAATATCAATACGCTTGGACTGAATGTGATCAGTACGATCTCAGGCGCGATCTTGCATGCGGAGAAGACTCTCACCTCTTCGGGCGGTCTCGTATTCGAGGGCACTGCATCGGGATCATCTCTGTATGTTGCCACGTCCCTTCGAGGTGCGGGTCTCTCTAGTTGCAGCAATACGGCAAACAGCAAACTTCTCTGGGATGCAACGAGCGGCAGATTCCTCTGTGCTCAGGATCAAACGGGATCGGTGTTGACGATCGCTTCCGCAGACGCACGCTACCTTCAGCAGTCAGGCGGAACCATGACCGGCGCACTGAGAGTGAACCTCAGCTCCGGCTTCCTTGGGCTTCGAATTCTTCAGACTGCTTCCGGAAATATTCTTCACGCTGAGAAAGACCTGACGAGCTCAGGAACACTGAGCGTCAATTCCACTGCACGATTCAAATCCAATCTCAACGTTGTTGGCACTCTCTCCGGATCTGCTTTGCAGATGATGAACGGCACAAGCTACGTCCTCGGTTTCCTCGGAATCGGCACGACAAATCCTAAAGCAAAGCTTGAAGTCCTTGGCTCCTTCTCGGGCTCAAGACTGTATGCCGCTTCTGCTTTCTCGGGAGCAGGACTTACAAACTGCCAAGCAGGACAGAAACTTCTCTGGAATAGCAGCACGCAGAGATTTGCGTGCGGAACGGACCTCTCTCAGTCTGCAGGTGCCTTTAGCACCGGCAATCTTCTGACATTGATCGATAACAGGTATGTTCCTGTCTCCGGAGGCACGATGACCGGAGCACTCACGATCAACCTGAATTCAGGCTTCCTCGGACTCAAAATAATTCAGACCGCTTCTGGAAATATTCTTCACGCAGAGAAATCTCTAAGTTCTTCCGGAACAATGACCGTAAACGGCATCGCAAGATTCAAGAATAACCTCAACGTCGTTGGCACCCTCTCCGGATCTTCTTTGCAGATGATGAACGGCACAAGCTATGTCCTCGGCAATCTCGGCATCGGCACAAGTAACCCCAAAGCCAAGCTTGAAGTCTTCGGTTCCTTCTCTGGAGCAAGACTCTATGCAGCCTCTGCCTTCTCCGGTGCAGGCCTCACCACGTGTTCTGCAGGACAGAAGCTCCTCTGGAACAGCACAACCCAGCAATTCTCCTGCGCCACTGACCTGAATACTGCCATTGGTTCCGGAAACGTGCTCACCATTGGTGATGCACGCTTCCTCCGCACGAGTGGAGGCACGATGACCGGAGCACTCACGATCAACCTGAATTCAGGCTTCCTCGGACTCAAAATAATTCAGACCGCTTCTGGAAATATTCTTCACGCAGAGAAATCTCTAAGTTCTTCCGGAACAATGACCGTAAACGGCATCGCAAGATTCAAGAATAACCTCAACGTCGTTGGCACCCTCTCCGGATCTTCTTTGCAGATGATGAACGGCACAAGCTATGTCCTCGGCAATCTCGGCATCGGCACAAGCAACCCCAAAGCAAAACTCGAAGTCCTTGGTTCTTTCTCCGGCTCCAGACTCTATGCTGCTTCGGCTTTCTCCGGAGCAGGTCTCACGAACTGCGCTGCAGGCCAGAAGCTTCTCTGGAATGCAACTACTCAGCAGTTCTCCTGCGCGAGTGATCTCAATACAGCCATTGGATCGGGCAATGTCTTCACCATTGGCGATGCTCGATTCCTCAAAACCTCAGGAGGAACCATGACCGGAGCCCTGACAATCAACCTCAGCTCCGGTTTCCTCGGACTCAAAATAATTCAGACCGCTTCTGGAAATATTCTTCACGCAGAGAAATCTCTAAGTTCTTCCGGAACAATGACCGTAAACGGCATCGCAAGATTCAAGAATAACCTCAACGTCGTTGGCACCCTCTCCGGATCTTCTTTGCAGATGATGAACGGCACAAGCTATGTCCTCGGCAATCTCGGCATCGGCACAAGTAACCCCAAAGCAAAACTCGAAGTCCTTGGCTCCTTCTCGGGCTCCAGGCTCTATGCTGCTTCGGCTTTCTCCGGTGCAGGCCTCACCAATTGCTCTGCAGGCCAGAAGCTCCTCTGGAATTCTTCCACTCAGCAATTCTCCTGCGCTACCGATCTGAACACAGTAATCGGTTCCGGAAATGTCTTCACGATCGGTGATGCACGCTTCCTCCGTACTTCCGGCGGCACGATGACGGGAGCACTGACGATCAATCTCAGCTCCGGCTTCCTCGGACTCAAAATAATTCAGACCGCTTCTGGAAATATTCTTCACGCAGAAAAGTCTCTGAGCTCTTCAGGAACACTCACTGTCTCCGGTCTCACTCGCTTGAAGAACAACCTGAACGTCGTCGGCACCATCTCAGGCGGAGCCCTCAACATCATGAACAGCACTTCCTACGTGCTTGGATCTCTTGGCATCGGAACAACCAATCCCAAAGCCAAGCTCGAAATACTTGGCTCATTCTCCGGCTCCAGACTCTATGCTGCTTCTGCATTCTCGGGCGCAGGACTTTCTTCCTGTTCTGCCGCAGGCCAGAAGCTCCTCTGGGATTCCACTACTCAGCAGTTCTCCTGCAGTACGGATCTCAATACTATTTTCGGTTCCGGAAACGTGTTCACTATCGGTGATGCACGCTTTCTCCGAACTTCCGGAGGCACGATGACCGGAACACTCACGATTCGGGTGACAGGAGGCAATATCAATACGCTTGGACTGAATGTGATCAGCACGATTTCCGGTGCAATCTTGCATGCGGAGAAAACTCTCACTTCCTCGGGAGGCTTGGTCTTCGAGGGTGCAGCGTCGGGGTCTTCGCTCTACGTTGCAACGTCGATTACGGGTGTTGGCTTATCAGATTGTGATGATGCAAGAACCAGCAAGCTTCGATGGGACTCTGCGACCGGCAGATTCTCCTGTGCGATCGATCAGACAGGAGCTGTTTTGACTATTGCTTCTGCCGATGCACGCTATGTGAATACTGCCGGAGACACGATGACGGGAGCACTGACGGTCAATCTTTCCAGTGGCAATGTTGGTATCAAGATTTTACAGACCGCTTCCGGAAACATTCTCCATGCTGAAAAAGATCTTACAAGCTCGGGAACACTGACAGTCAGCGGCATAGCGAGATTCAAGTCCAACCTCAATGTCGTCGGCACTCTCTCCGGATCTGCTCTGCAGATTATGAACGGCACAAGCTATGTTCTCGGTTCCCTCGGCATCGGAACCACAAACCCCAAAGCCAAACTTGAAGTCTTAGGCTCCTTCTCCGGCTCACGCCTCTACGCAGCATCCGCTTTCTCCGGAGCAGGGCTTACAAACTGCTCTGCAAGCCAGAAACTTCTCTGGAACAGCAGCACACAGCAGTTCTCATGTTCGACGGACCAGACAAGCGAAAATTTTGGAAGCGGCAATATTCTTGCAATTTCCGATCCTCGCTATGTCAATATCAGCGGCGATACGATGACCGGAGCACTGACGATCAATCTCAGTTCTGGTTTTATAGGCCTTAAAATTTTGCAGACTGCCTCCGGAAATATTCTGCATGCAGAGAAGAGTCTCACGTCGTCCGGAACGATCGTTGCCAGAGGCAATGTCACGACGACACAGGGAACATTCATTACGCGTTACGGTCTGCAGTTCTTATCCGGAAGTTCTCTTGCGAATAGAAGCGGATTCAATTCGTACGTGAACTTTGGAGAGGGGATCGGTACCGATTCGGTGACTCGTCTCGAGGTGCAGGGAAATCTCCGGAATATCGGATCGATCCAAGCAGGAGAAACACTGTTCACTGCGGGTGGGACGTTTGCCACTCGCGTGAACTACAGAACGGGCACACTGCCTACCGATGTTGCCGTGGACGATCTGGATGCCGATGGAAAGAATGATGTCGTTGTCGTGAATAGCGGCGGAAACTCGGTCTCCGTGTTTATGAATACCGGTACGGGTTCGTATGCAACGCGCATCAACTATACGACCGGCTCTTCTCCGCGTTCTGTTGCAGTCGGCGATCTCACAGGAGACGGGAAGCCTGATCTCGCTGTTGCAAACCAGAACGGTGCCACGGTCTCGGTCTTCAGGAATAACGGCAACGGAACATTCGCAGCGAAAGCGGATTACACGGCTGGAACTAACCCGTATGCCCTGAGCATCGCAGATTTCAACAATGACGGCAGGTCCGATATTGCGGTCGTAAACAATGGCGGCGATACGTTCTCCATTCTTCTGAATACCGGCAATGCGGTCTTTGCATCCAAGGTCGATTACGCGACTTCAAGTCTTCCTTCGTCGATTGCGCCAGCGGATCTAAATGGGGACGGAAAGCAGGATATCCTCGTTACGAGTGTCGGTACGGATACAGCGGCGCTGTTCTTTGGACTCGGCGACGGGACGTTCTCAACCGGTGTTACCTACGTCACCGGTGCCGCTCCGTATGCGGTTGCAGTCGGCGATCTGAATAGTGACAGTAAGCCAGACTTCGCCGTTGCGAACTTCAGCAGTGATTCCGTTTCTGTGTTCCTGAACACAGGAACGGGTTCATTTGCCAGTAAGGTCGATTACGGTGCCGCTTCCGCACCGCACTCCGTCGCCATCGGCGATATCACCGGAGACGGAAGGCCCGATCTTGCGGTCGCAAGCAGCAACGATGATTCCGTATCGATTCTCCGAAATCTCGGAGCCGGAACGTTTGCCGCAAAATCGGACTTGAGCACGGGGGCGGTCTCGCATTCGGTTGCGATGGGAGATATGAATAATGACGGTAAAGCCGATCTTGCGGTTGCGAATAACAGCGCTGCCACGGTCTCTATTCTCCTCGCTCTGCCACGCACGATTCTTTTTGCTTCCGTTGGTACCGGTGGCGTTGTTGGTATCGGAACGTCCACTCCGGGAGCAAAACTTTCAGTCTCCGGTACGGTGATTATCAGTGCGAGAGGCGACTTGAGGAATGCTCGCACCGACAGTGGAGTGGCTCTCGAGGTTGTAGGAACGATTTCCGGTACAGCGCTGAAGCTCATGAATAATCTGTCGGTCTCAGGAAACATACTTTCACTTGGGGGAATCACGAGTCGCGGTACGGTCTCCGGAAACAATCTTGCCGTCTCTCACGGTGCAACGATCTCCGGAACGCTGCTCGTTAAAACATCGATCACGTCGAAAGGCTCGCTGTCCGGTGCAACCATCGGAGGTTTCGGTCTCGGGTCCTGCAGTGGTCAAAGCCAGAAGATTCTCTACAACTACTCCACCGGAAAGTTTGAATGCGGTGCGGATACCGTCAATCCGATCTTCGGCACGGGAAATTATCTGAACGTTACGAACGCACGGTACGTGAATGTCTCAGGCGATACGATGACGGGAGCACTGACGATCAACCTTAGTTCCGGTTATCTGGGACTAAAAGTTCTGCAGACAGCCTCAGGAAATATTCTTCACGCAGAGAAAGATCTTACGAGTTCCGGAACCCTCACGGTCTCCGGCATTGCAAGATTCAAGAACAATGTGAACGTCGTCGGGACTATTTCCGGCGGTGCTCTGACTGTCATGAACGGGACAAGCTACATTCTTGGGAATCTCGGCATCGGGAATACTTCTCCGAAAGCAAAGCTCGATGTGTATGGCACTATCTCCGGTTCGACGCTGACAATCAGTGGCAACGGTTCGTTCTCCGGTTCGCTTCTTACTGTCGGCAATACAACAGTACGAGGAACGCTTTCCGGTGCAAATCTCACGGTCAGCAAGTCTGCAAGTATCTCCGGTGCGCTCCTTGTAAAAACGTCGATTACGAGCAAGGGCTCCGTTTCCGGCGTGACAATTGCCGGCTTTGCACTCGGTTCTTGTAATGGATCGACCCAGAAACTTCTCTACAACAATTCGACCCAAACATTCGCCTGTGGCAGAGACATCGGACTTCTGGAAACTTCGAACTCAGGAAACGTGCTCAGGATCGGTGATGCTCGCTACGTGAAGAAGCAGGGAGACACGATGACCGGAGCACTCACGATCGATCTCACAACCGGATTTCTCGGACTTCGCATCCTGCAGATGGCATCCGGATCAATTCTCCATGCCGAGAAAAGTCTGACAAGTTCAGGACTTCTCATGGTCACGCAACGCAGAAGGCAGGGATCTGGGGCACTCGTCGTCGAGCAGAGGACAAACTCGACGGGTGCGTACATCGTTTCCAGTTCGGTACGAAATCCGGTACTTGTGCTCGACAGTTCGACGGGATCCTCTAGGGCTCCGCACATTCTCTTTGGAACGAATGGCTTCTTCGATGTCGCACTCTGGAGAACAACCGGTGCGGTGCTCAATCTCTCGGGTCATCTGCTGCCGGGACTGAATAATAAGTTTGACTTGGGTTCGTCGACGAAGAGGTGGAGGTCTCTGTATCTCTCCGGCGGCACGATGTACATCGGGGCAGAGGGCAATGGCGCAAGTGTGAGCTATAACACCTCGGCTTCCCGCTTCGGTATCGACAGCAACAACGACGGTACGAATGATCTTTCGATTCTCTCGACCGGTCTCGTCGGTATCGGCACGTCTGCTCCAAAAGCGAAGCTCGATGTTTCCGGCACGATCTCCGGTACGACGCTGACCATCACGAGAAACGGTTCGTTCTCCGGTTCTCTGACGGTCGTTGGCGGCATTACCTCACGTGGCTCCGTCTCCGGTTCCACAATCAGCGGGTTCTCGCTTGGTAGCTGTAGTGACAGTACCGCAAGCAAGCTTCTGTACAATTACTCGACGCAGAAATTCGAATGCGGTTCTGATTATGACCCGACCGGTGGCTTCGCTGCATCGAACGTCTTTGCGATTGGCGATTCTCGTTACGTCAAAAAGCAGGGTGATACGATGACCGGAACGCTCAAGAGTAGAGGTTATCTTCTTGCCTCCGGCACAACACTCGCCGAAATGTCAGGTTGGAACGAGTACCTGAATTTGATCCACAGTGGTCTTGGAACAAATTCAGTCACTCGTCTGACAAAAGATGGTGATCTTAAAAATATCTCTACGATCCAATCTGGCGAAGCGCACATGCGCAGAGGTGGGACGTTTGCGGCGAAGGTGGATTATACGACTGGGAACGCTCCGAACTCCGTTGCAATTGGTGATTTGAATGGCGACTCCTATGCAGATATTGCAACCGTAAATACTAATAGCAATACTGTTTCTGTTTCCATAAACAACGGTAATGGGAGCTTTGCAGCCAGTGTTAATTATTCAACTGGCACAGCACCGGTCGATGTTGCCATTGGAGATCTGGACGGCGATGGAAAGCCAGATATGGTTGTGAGTAACAATATTGGAGACTCGATTTCTATTTTCAAAAATAAGGGGAATGGAACATTCTTCGGCAAAGTTGATTATTCACTGACAAATCATGGTCAATTGCTTGCGATTGGGGATTTGAATGGTGACGGAAAACTGGATATTGCTGTTGCTGAAGCTACGAGTAGTTCGTACCTCGATGTTTTCATGAACAATGGTGATGGTACTTTTGCATCTCTCGTTGCATACACGACGGCATCAGGTGCTCGAGATGTTGCAATCGGAGACTTCAATGGTGACGGAAAAGCCGATCTTGCTGTCGTAAACCAGACCAGCACCTCTGTTTCCATCTTCTTGAATAACGGCAATGGTACTTTCGCTACGAAGGTTGATTACACAACAGGAACCACGCCATATACCGTCGCTATTGGAAATCTGAATAGTGACGGAAAAGCCGATCTTGCTGTTGTGAACCGTGGCAGCAACTCCGTCTCCGTCTTCCTGAATAACGGCAATGGTACTTTCGCTACAAAGGTTGATTACACAACAGGAACCACGCCAAACTCCGTCGCTATTGGAGATCTGAATGGTGACGGCAGAGATGATCTCGCTGTTTCAAATAGTGCAAGTTCAGTTTCCATATTACTGAATAACGGTAATGGTACTTTCGCTACAAAGGTCGATTATACTGTTGGAAGTAGCGCTGCCGGTGTCGCTGTCGGAGATCTCAATGGCGATGGCAAAGTTGATATTACAGTTGCAAGCGGTGGAGACAATGCCATCTCCGTCCTCCTGAACGTTTCCAAAACCATCCTCTTCGCCTCATCCGGCACAGGCGGAGCCGTCGGTATCGGTACGTCTACTCCCGGCTCCATCCTCTCCGTCTCCGGCTCGATGATCATCAGTAATGGTGGTAACCTCGCGAATGCCAGAACCGATTCCGGAGTTTCTCTGGAAGTCGCTGGTACGTCCTCTGGTCGCGTTCTTCGCGCACTCACGACACTCAGCTCCTCCGGGTCTGCCATTGTGGAAGGGACGATTTCCGGTGCAACACTCCGGCTTGGGAACCTCGGTGTGTGTAATACGACAGTCAAGAAACTTGTATACAACACAACAACAAACAATATCGAATGTGCATCCGACGATTACGCACAGGAATTCGGCACGGGACAAGTACTCACGATTGGTGACGCAAATGCTCTCCGGAAATCCGGAGGGACGATGAGCGGGGCGCTTGTCATCAATCTCAGCAGTGGTTACCTTGGTCTGAAGATCGTGAATACCGCTTCCGGAAACATTATCCACGCGGAGAAGGACCTCACATCGTCCGGCACACTCACAGCAGTCGGTGTTGCAAGATTCAAAAATAATCTGAATGCCGTCGGGACTCTGTCCGGCGGGGCACTAAGGATCATGAACGGCACGTCGTATATTCTTGGTTCTGTCGGTATTGGCACAGCGAGTACACCGAAAGCAAAGCTCGATGTGCTCGGCACAATCTCCGGAGCGACACTCACGATTTCCGGCAATGGCTCGTTCTCCGGATCGGTTGCTGTACGAAGCAGCTTGTCCGGCTCGAGCATCTATAGCTTCGGGCTCGGAGACTGTAATAATGCGAGCACCTCCAAGCTTGTCTATAACAATACAACTGGCAAATTCGTCTGTGCGACGGACAGGGGAGCTGTCTCCTACGATTATCAGCAAGCCGCAGGCACATTCGTGAACCAAAGTGGCGATACGATGACAGGGGCACTCACGATCAACCTCAGTTCCGGATTCCTCGGATTGAAAGTATTGCAGACCGCTTCCGGAAACATTCTTCATGCCGAGAAAAACCTTACGTCGTCGGGAACTTTGACAGTCGTCGACGTTGCGAGATTCAAGAGCAATCTGAATGCCGTCGGTACAATCTCCGGTGGAGCCCTGAATATCATGAACGGCACAAGTTACATTCGTGGTGCGTTTGGCATAGGTAATACTTCTGCAAAAGCAAAACTCGATGTCTCCGGAACAATTTCCGGAACAACACTGACCATCAGTAAGAACGGCTCGTTCTCAGGCTCGCTCATCGTCAAAAATAACCTGTCCGGTTCCAGCTTCTACGGTGCAGGACTCGGCGACTGTACGGGCACAACTACCCAGAAACTTCTGTATAACAACGCAACCGGAAAGTTCTCGTGCGGAAGCGACGATCCCGGCACTGCCGGCCTCACCTATGCATCCACAGCGGGCACGTTCGTGAATCAGTCCGGCGATACGATGACAGGCGCACTCACGATCAATTTGAGTAGCGGTTATCTGGGCTTAAAAGTTTGGCAGACGATAAGCGGTTCAATCATTCATGCTGAAAAAAATCTTACATCCTCTGGGATAATTATCGCGGGCGCCGATATCATTTCCAGAAACGGTACCGCGAAAACGAGGGGCTACGTCCTCTTTTCGGGTGCAACACTCTCCGAGATGAGCGGCTTCAACGAGTACGTGAACATCATTCATTCCGGTCTTGGAACAAACTCCGTTACTCGTCTGACAAATCAGGGTGACCTCAAAAATATTGGAACGATTCAGGCAGGCGAAGCGCACTTCAGGAGGGGTGGGATTTTTGCACCGAAGGTGGATTATACGACGGGTACAGATGTGAGAGGCGTTGCCATCGGTGATTTGAATGGTGACGGAAAGATGGATATAGCGACAGCGAATGCGACCAGCGCCAATGTTTCGGTGTTTTTGAATACTGGGACCGGTTCACTTGCCACGAAAGTCGATTATTCGACTGCCAACAACCCTCGTTATGTTGAGATCGGAGATATGAATGGTGACGGCAAGCCTGATCTTGTAGTTTCCGGATTAAATGGTGGAGTCGCCGTTCTTCTGAATAGAGGTGACGGTACGTTCGCTACCCGAGTCAGTTATGCATCCGGTACTCATCAAGAGGTTGCCATCGGAGATCTGAATGGAGATGGGAAAATGGACATTGCAGTGGCTAATGGTAGTACGCAATCTGTGTCTGTGCTTCTCAATAGCGGAAGTGGCATTTTTAATGGCCAGGTGGATTATGCGACAGGGGCAAATCCATGGGCAGTTGAGATTGGAGATTTGAATGGAGATAGTAAGCCCGAGCTTGTGGTTACAAATAGGGACGCGTCGACTTTCTCTGTACTGAAAAATAACGGTAACGGAACATTCTCAGGCAAGGTTGACTACGCACAAGCTGGGGGATACGGTCTTGCAATCGCAGACCTTGACGGTGACATGAAGAATGACATAATCGTAACATCAACTACTTTTTCATTTTCTGTTTACATCAACAGTGGCACGGGTGGTCTTAGGACAAAAGTAAATCTTTCAGCTGGAGTAGGTGCTGTTTCTATTGCTGCTGGTGATCTGAATGGTGATGGAAAGCCAGATCTTGCATTTGCAGATGGAAATCCATCAGGCGCAAATAGTGTTCCTGTATTGATCAACAGAGGCAATGGAATATCTTTCGATAATGCAAGTTATGCAGGTGGATCAACTTTGGATGGTATCGCAATGGGTGATTTGAATGGTGATGGAAAGCAAGATTTAGCAGTCGTCGATTCTACCGCAAATGTTGTTTCCGTCCTCCTCAACATCTCCAAAACCATCCTCTATGCCTCTTCCGGCACTGGCGGAGCCGTGGGCATCGGCACTTCCACTCCGGGCTCTGCTCTCTCCGTCTCCGGTGCTATGCTCATCAACCGTGGTGGCAATATTCTAAATTCTGCTGCACGCAGCAATGTTACGCTGCAAGTCATCGGGACGATGTCCGGAACAAATCTTACCGTCTCCAGTTCCGCAAGCATCTCCGGTGCTCTTCTCGTCAAAACCAGCATCACCTCCAAAGGCTCTGTCTCCGGTGCGACGATCAACGGATTCAACCTTGGCAGCTGCAGCGCCTCCACGAAGAAGCTCCTCTACAACAATTCCACACAGAAGTTTGAATGTGGAACGGATACCACGACGGCGGTGAATTTCGGCTCAGGAAATGTCCTCACTCTCGTCGATGCGCGTTATCTGAAAATTCAGGGCGGAACGATGACGGGAGCACTGACGATGAATCTTGGCAGCGGATATCTTGGACTCAAAATCCTGCAGACCGCTTCCGGAAATATTCTGCATGCGGAGAAGTCCCTCAGCAGTTCTGGTACGGTCATTGCAGGAACGGATATCATTTCGAGAAACGGTACGGCAAAGACCAAGGGCTACGTTCTCTTCTCCGGTGCAACACTCTCGGAGATGTCGGGCTTTAATGAATATGTGAATATCATTCATTCCGGACTTGGCACAAATTCGGTCACGCGTCTTACAAATCAGGGTGACCTTGTGAACATCGGTACCATCCAATCCGGTGAAGCGCACTTCAGGAGGGGCGGAGTGTTCCTTCCAGCTACAAATTATACTACAGGAACAACGCCTTGGTCGGTGGTTGCAGGTGACGTAAGTGGTGATGGAAAGTCAGATATTGCTGTTGCAAATATAAACAGCAATTCAATCTCAATTTTACTGAATAACGGTAGGGGAAGCTTTATTCCTAAGGCGGATTATGCGACGGGTAGCTCTCCATATGCAATTTCTATGGGTGATCTCAATGGTGATGGAAAAAAGGATGTAGTATCAGCAAATCAGGGGAGTAGTACTATTTCAGTATTCATGAATGCCGGTAGTGGTACGTTCGTTGCAAAAGTCGATTACACAACTGCGTCTTCGCCCTTTTCTCTTGCAATCGCAGACTTGGATGGTGATGGTAAGGAAGATATTGCAGTCGGTGCATCCTCCTACGTTTCCGTTCTCCTGAACAATGGAAATGGAACGTTCGCATCGAAGACAGATTATGCAACGGGAAATACTTCTTATGGCATCGATATCAATGATTTGAATGGCGATGGGAAAGGTGATCTTGTTATTGCAAACAATGGTTTTATGTCGGTATTTCTCAACAGCGGAAATGGTACTTTCCCTGCGCGGGTGAATTATGCAACACCTGGCGGTACAGTTTGGTCTGTTGCAGCGGGTGATGTAAGCGGTGATGGAAAATCCGATGTTGTGATAGGAAGTATCACAGCATCGACGACCATATCAGTATTCACAAATAGCGGAACCGGAGGTTTTCTTTCAAGGGTTGATTACAATAGTGGAGCAAATGCTCGTTCAGTTTCCATCGGCGATCTTAATGGAGACGGTAAACAGGACGTGGCTGTTGGGCGGGAAAATTCATCATATGTTGCAGTTTTTCTCAATAAAGGAAACGGTATTTTGAACGCATATACTGAATACCTGACAGCTGGTTATCAATTAGATGCTGCTCTTGCTGACTTTAATGGAGATGGGATGCTCGATATTGTCTGCGCGAATAACAGTCAAAATTCTGTTGCTGTTCTTTTAAATAATTCCAAAACCATCCTCTATGCCTCCTCCGGCACCGGCGGAGCCGTCGGTATCGGTACCTCTACCCCCGGTTCCGCTCTCGCTGTCTCCGGTGCGATGATCATCAATCGCGGCGGCACTCTTGCCAATGCGTCCGCCGATGCGGGCACCACGCTCGAAGTGGTCGGTACTGCTTCCGGTCGTATCTTCCATGCACAAGACGTTCTTCGTTCCTCCGGTTCGCTGATCGTCGAAGGCAACATGTCGGGTGCAACGTTGCAGGGAGCAGGACTTGCAAGTTGCAATACGGCGACGACGAAGAAGCTTCTCTACAACAATTCGACGAAGAAATTTGAGTGCGGGTCAGATACGCAACTAACATTCGGTTCCGGTAATGTCTTTACGATTGGTAACAGTCGTTACGTTCGTACCTCCGGTTCGACGATGACGGGAGCACTGACCGCCAATCTTTCTTCCGGATTCCTTGGTCTCAAGGTCATCCAGACTGCTTCCGGAAATATTCTTCATGCAGAAAAATCACTCACAAGCTCCGGAACCATTGTCGCGGTGCTGGATATCATCGCAAAAGGCACGATGAAATCGGATGCGTATGTCTTGAGTTCGGGATCGACACTTGCAGAAATGTCAGGCTGGAATGAATACGCAAACCTCGCTCATTCAGGTCTTGGTACAAACTCTGTTGTTCGTCTTACGAATCAGGGTGACCTCGTGAATATCGGAACGATTCAGTCCGGCGAAGCACATATGAGGAGGGGTGGGATTTTTGCGCCGAAGGTGGATTATACGACGGGAACAAGTCCTTATTCTGTTGCCACTGCAGATATCAACGGTGATGCTAAGAATGATCTCATTGTCTCAAATAATGCCAGCAACACTGTTTCAGTTTTCATTGGAACCGGTGCAGGACTCTTTGTTTCCAAGGTTGATTATGCGACAGGGACCGGTCCATGGCCTGTAGCTATTGGCGATCTGAATGGTGACGGAAAGCCAGATTTCGCTGTGGGAAACTATGGCGGTGATTCTCTATCGATTTTTATCAATAATGGTGATGGTACTTTCGCCACGAAAGTCGATTATACGACGGCAAACGATCCGCGCTCTCTTGCAATCAGTGATGTCAATGGAGACGGGAGAGGAGACATTGTTGTTGGAAATGCAGGAGCTGTTTCTGTCTCTATTTTTCTCAACAACGGCAATGGCACATTTGCAGCTAAGGTCGATTATGCGACATCATCTTTTGTCTATGGTGTTGCTGTCGGTGACTTGAACGGTGATGGCAAGGCCGATATTGCCACTGTGACTGCTTCAAATGCGGTTGGGGTCTTACTCAATACCGGCAAGGGTATTTTTGCAGCAAATGTAGATTACGGAACGGGAACAAGCCCTTACGGCATTGCCATGGGCGATCTCAATGGAGATGGGAAAGCCGATCTTATTGCCGCGAATGGCGCCAGTCATTCTGCCTCGGTATTGATGAATAACGGTGATGGAACATTTGCCACAAAAGTTGATTACTCAACAGGAATCCAGCCTCTCTTTGTTTCCATTGGAGATATCAATGGTGATGGGAAACAGGATTTTGCAGTTGCGAATTCCAGTAGCGCTTCTGTCTCAGTTTTCCTCAACAAAGGCAATGGCACCTTCGTAACAAAAGTCGATTACACGACGGGGACAGGTCCATATTCTGTTGCCATCGGCGATCTCAATGGTGACGGGAAAGGAGACCTCGCAGCTGCGAACAATACCAGTGGCACTGTTTCTGTTTTCCTCAATATCTCCAAAACCATCCTCTACGCCTCCTCTGGCACCGGCGGAGCCGTCGGTATTGGCACTTCCACTCCAGGATCTGCGCTCTCCGTGTCCGGTGCTGTCATCATCAATCGTGGGGGTAACCTCGCTAATGCAAGGGCTGATACGGGTGTCACGCTTGAAGTGGTCGGCACCATGTCCGGTCGCACACTGCATGCACAGGATCTTCTGCGTTCTTCCGGAGCTCTTGCCATCGAAGGTGCTTCGTACTTTGGTTCCGGTCTCACGATTAAAACTTCGCATAGTAACGAAGGTGCAAGCGAATTCACGATTATCACCGATTATTCCGGCAGCAATAACAAAGTCTTCCGTGTCTCTGCTTCCGGTGCCGTCTACAGTGATGCTACCTACAACAGCAACGGAGCTGACTATGCGGAGTGGTTTAGGGACGGAGGTTTGGTAGGTAGGGTAGGTGAGGTAGGTAGGGTAGGTTTGGAACCAGGGGAGGTTGTCTGTATCGATGTTCTTCATAGCAATACTGTCAAGCGCTGCGAAAGGTCCGGCGATCCCAATGTTATGGGTATTGTCTCCAGCAATCCTGCATTTGTCGGAAATGTTCTCTCCGGTGCCGATGGCATTATGCCTCCCGGCTACGCTCTCATCGGTCTCATCGGTCAGGTTCCGGCAAAACCAAGCCTTGAGAATGGTCCTATCCATGAAGGAGATTCCGTTACGTCTGCCTCAGAACCCGGCTTCATCAGAAAAGCTTCGGCAGGGGAATCTACGGTGGGTGTGGCGCTGGAAGGATATTCCAGCGAAATTCCAAATTCCAAAAACCAAATTCCAATGATTAATATTTTGATATCACGAAGGAACCAATCCCTCACCGTCGAAACTCTCGAGGAGAAAGTTCTCGAACAAATCGCCGCGATGAATCTGACGGATAAGATCAGCCGACTCGTGCATCAGGCTTCGAATGCTCTCGATATTGAAGACAGGGTGAGCAAGCTTCTCAGCCAGCAAGTCGAAGAACTCGACTTCACTGCTGAGATCAATACGATAGTCGATCGCCGCTTTGCAGAGCTCGATTCTTCTTCCCCCCTTCGCTACGGCTCCGGAGGGCAAGCAGGACAGTCTCTACGCTTTGGATCACGTCTTACCGATGCAGAGCTCTCAGCCCTGGCAGAAGAGGTTTCTCGGAAGTTATCTCTCACACACACTGAAAATGCTACCGCTTCAGGTTCTTCTATGAAGAATGATGAGTCCCGCTTCTCAGAACTCGAAACAAACTTCTTCGATTTCCAGTCTTCATTCTCAGCTCTTCGTTCCGAATTCGACATCCTCAATTCTCGCTTCGGTACGGGAGAAACACTTCATGCATCTGCACTTTCTCTTTCCTCCGGCGCCACTATTTCCGGGTCTCTGAGGCTAAAGAGCTCTCTGATAATCAATGATCACTTCAGGATGCTCCGTTCCTCGACCGGAACAACGCTCTCCGGATCGCAGCTTTCCGTTCTTTCTGTTTCAGGAAGCTCTATCGAAATCGGTTCTCTCTTTGCTACGGGATCACTGAAAGTCATCGGTAATATCACCGTGACGGGTCTGAGTACCTTCCTCGGCGACGTGCACATCAAGGGTGATCTTGTGCTTAGCAGTCGTCAGGCGGGCTTTGCTGTCATTCCTGCTTCTGGCACTGCTGTGACGATCACGTTCTCCGGTGCGATGGCAACGAAACCGATTGTCATCGCAACACCGAGTGCACTCGTACGGTTTGGCATTACTGCTGTCACGGCAACCGGCTTTACGATCCGCTTGAAGGATCCTGCACAGGAAGAAGTGAAATTCTCATTCGTGGCGTATGGAAGCGAGAATCCGAGCATCACTCTCGGGACGATCGATGCTCCTGTTCCTCTCGTCAGTACGGGTGCTCCATCACTGCTTCCGGTTCTTCGGACACTGTCCGGGACATTGTCATCGATCGATGAGATGATGATGGTCACTGCTTCCGGTTCCTCGATGACACCTGAGATCGGAGTGAGCGAAGTTCCAACCAGTGCTTCCGGAAGTGACGGTATCAGTGTCATTACGAGTCCCGAAAGTACGGAAGAAATTGTTCCGGTGAGTTCTTCGGGAAGTGAGAATAACGGATCCGGTGAAAGTTTGGAGGTGGGGGAGGAGTAGAAATTTTTTCGCAGACAGCCCTCACCCCCCGTCCTCCTCTCCAGCGATCTGGAGAGGAGGGGGCCTGAGCTTTCACAGATACTGGAGAGAGATGTCGCCGCAGCGACAGAGTGAGGGCTGTATTGGAAGGATAAGTTTTTCTGTTGACGGGGATGAGGGCTGTTCTTCAAAAAATTACCAAACCACATTCCTACAAATCATCAAATTTCCCTTCATTTTCCACCTAAAAGCGATCAATTCTTATCATTTTTCATCAAAAAAAACTATGATTAAAAATCATAAATA
>CAZQYX010000021.1:0-22988 GCA_964597665.1 uncultured Candidatus Peribacteria bacterium
GTTTAGGAGATAGACCAGAGCGAGGTGTTTGAGGAGCCTTTGATTTAATTCATAGAGTGATCTTGGCCTATTCTCGGTCCTTCAGTTTTTCCACGGAAAATTTGAGTGCACGGACTTTGTCGCGCAGGTCGTTCACTTCTTTGACGGTTGATGTTCCAAATTCACTTTCTTCGAACGTCAGTGGCTGCCCTAAGACCAGCTTTGCATTCAGCTCCCGCGTTGCCTCTTCCATTTGCCGTTCAAGTACAGATATCTGTCTGTAGATTTTCTCTCGTTCCTGTTTTACCGCTTCCTTGCCGCGATGCTCCATCCATAGGGAGGTGCCGCCGATGGATCCGCCGAGCGTTGCGAGCGTCATGAGTCCGAAGGTTGCTCGCCTCAAATTCCTGCGAATCCTACGTAACGCACTGTCACTGGACTCTTTTCCCTCCACGAAGAGTCGCATTGCATTGTTCACGGTTGTCGGCTTTTCTTCGATCATAGGTACATCCCAGTCTTTTCCGATGATCTCCTCGATATAGTCATAGATTTTGGCCTTGGCATCCGCATCGATTGTTATGGGTGTAAGAATATTGAGTTCATACTGAGTTTTCACGTGGTGTTTTCCATTGTATTTGTATCCGCTTCGAATCGTACGGATTCTAAATCCCGTGATGAGATTCTCTTTCTGCAGGTGTATGCCGATGTCCTCCAATACCTTTTCTCTGGAGAACTCCGTTCGGATGTGAAGCAGTGTATTCGCTTCTTTCTTGTCCGGTTCAGAATGTTGTTCGTGTTCTTCTGCCATCAAATACTATTATAACATAATACTTACTATATTACTATTCGTGAGTTCTGGAGCCGTCTGCGGGAATTGAACCCGCGACCCCTTCCTTACCATGGAAGTGCTCTACCCCTGAGCTAAGACGGCTTAATTCTGTAAATACAGCCTGCAGATTCTCGGTGCTGAAGCTGAAAATGTCAATTCAAGAAATCGTGTTTTCCTTACTACTGATTGCTTTGCTGCCGTTATTTGACAAAATAAAAATATATAATATAATTAAAATATGAATACAGAGAATGAATCCACTAAATCTCGTTTTCCGGATTTTGAATCGTTTACCGCTCAGGGTGAAGGGTTGCCGCCGTACAACAATTTTGTTGCATTTTTCTGGAAACAAGCAGGTTCCATGTTTCGCCATTATCGAGGTCAAAAATTCATGACCGAATTCAAACGCAAACATAAAGATATTGATCGGGCGCTTACAAAGCTTGTTACAGAATTGTATTCCCCAAAAAGAGAGAGATCACACAGTGAATTGAAGGCAGAATTGGAGCCACTTCTTTTTGTGGCATACAGAATGATGGAAGCTTCTTCGCAAGTGCAGAAGCTTCTTGCTGAGAATAAAGATTTATTGACCCAGTAATATCTACACTTCGGTCGTTTCTACCCATGACTGTGGTTTCTTTCCCGCATATTTTAAGAGGGCATTCTTGAGTGCATGCAGTCCGAGAAGTGCGCACTTGATGCGGCGCGTGCCGACCGGAACACCAAGCAACTCTTTGATGTGCTCCGGTTTCATCTTTCCTGCTTCCTGAAGACTCATTCCTGCAAGCTCTTCCGAGAGCATCGACATCGCAGCTTGGGAGATAGCACATCCGGTACCGGACCATGAGAACCCGGTGATGTTTTCGTCGTCTATTTTCAGCTGTACGGTGAGCTCGTCTCCGCAGCTTGCGTTGATTTCATGATGTTCAACAGTTGGCTTCCCTAAGGGCTCCTTACCTCTGGGGCTTCTGAAGTGATCGAGGATGTTTTCGGCGTATAAATCCATGGCGAGTGGTTAGTGGGTAGTGGTGAGTAAGTAGTAACGAAAGCTAGACTTGAATTCTATTTCTTGCAGAAAACTAATCACTAGCCACTACCCACTTTTTTCGAGAATAATTGCATAGCTCGCTTAATTTCCTCAACACACCGATCAATTTCTTCTTCCGTGTTGTACACGCCGACGGAGAGTCTCGTCGATGCCGTAATGCCAAGATGTTTATGTAGTATCTGCGTGCAGTGATGCCCGGCACGAAGACAGATGCCCTTTCGTCCGAGAACCTCTGTGAGGTCATGCGGATGGATCCCGTCAATGACGAAGCTGATGCAGCCGAGGAGGTCGTCGCCGGAATTCGGACCGAGAATATTCAGATTCTTCACGGTTGAAAGTTTTTCCCGTGCGTACGAAAGCAATTCTTTCGTGTGTGCATGCATCGCATCGACCCCAATCGATTCTATCCATTCGATCGACGCTCCAAGGCCGATCGCATCGGCGATACTGGGGGTCCCTGCTTCGAATTTTCTCGGAAGTTCCGCGGGTGAAAACCCCGTTCGGTCGACCGATTCGATCATATCGCCACCACCGAGGAACGGTGGCATTGATTCGAGGAGTTCACGCTTGCCGTAGAGAATACCGATACCGGTCGGGCCATAGATTTTATGGCCGGAGAATGCCAAAAAATCACAGTCAAGTTTCTGTACGTCGATACTTTCATGCGCGATGAGCTGTGCTGCGTCGACGAGGACCTTTGCACCTGACGCATGTGCGAGTGCAATAATTTTTTCGAGAGGAGTTCGGATTCCGAGCACGTTACTGAGTCCGGTGATCGAGACGAGCTTTGTTTTTCCTTCCTGCAAAATTTTCTCCAGAGTTTGAAGATCGATTCTTCCATCTTTCTCAAGCTCTATCCATTCGATCCCCGTATCTTGTCTTTTGTTGAGCTGTAGCCACGGAATAATATTACTGTGATGTTCGAGAATCGAGAGAGCGATCGTATCGCCTCTCTGTAGGCATTCACCAAATGACCTCGCGACAAGATTGATCGACTCAGTCGCATTTCTGGTGAAGATAATTTCAGACGGGTGATTTGCTCCGATGAACGTTGCCACTTTTTTTCTCGCTTCTTCGTATGTGGTTGTTGCCGCTTCCGCGAGCGGATGCATCCCGCGATTGATGTTCGCGTTCTGTTCTTCGTAGAAACGCCGCATGCGTTCGAGGACGACGAAAGGCTTCTGCGTCGTTGCCGCACTATCGAGGTAGGCGAGAGGCTTGTCTTCGGCCTTTCTTGTAAGAAAGGGGAACTGCCGGCGGATGGCGTGGGGATCTAATGGCATTGGGTGGGCAGTATACAGTGACTGGCTTGAGAAAAATCCAAAAAAATAAAAAACAAATTCCAAAATTTCGAATTTCAATTGGATTTTGATTTCTGGATTTTGGATTTTTCTCACCTGCATTGAAAATTTAGATCGTCCTTCAATACATTTTCCTGTATTCTCCCCTTACTATGACTCAGCGAACCGTCATCATTCTTAGTTTCATACTTTTCGTCGCGATGCTCCTCTGGGGCGGGTACACGCTGCTCGTCTACATCGGGATTCCCATTCATGCGCTTGTGTACGGCCTGCCGGAAGATATCGATGCGATCAATCTTGCGTGCGGCGGCGGTGCATCCATCGGTACTTACCTCTGTCGCGGATCGGCTCTCCTGGCGCCTTTCGTGATCGCGCTCTTCCAGATGGGAAGCCCTTTTTCTCTCTATGTCTTGCTTTCACTTCTTCTCTACGGGTTTCTCCTTCTCTATAGCGCCTACACGACTGGATATTTTCAGCTGCAGATCACAATGCGTCCTGTCTATCTTATTGCCGCATTTGCACTCTCCGTATGGCTGATTGGAACGACGCTTTCGGTCGGTACTCTCTACAATGCGAATACGCCGGACGGACAGAAAATTTCCGATGAAGGGAGTGAGAAAGTATTGCAGCCCTTCAATCGTTTCTACGAGCCGCTCCCGCAGGTGTACGGAGGAGTGGGACCGCAGGGCATGGCTGAATTACAGGCGAATTACAAAGAGCTTCTTGCGGACGGTTGTCTCACCGAAGTCGGGACGACGGTGAACGGTGCGAAGATTCATACATTGCATTTTCTGTGCATGCAGAAGAGCTTATTTGGTCGTGCAGGCTTGCAGTTTGTGATGATCCTCATCTTCCTCTTTAACCTCCTCGTACTTGGAAGCTTCGTCCTGAGAAAAGTGATTCGTATCGGAGACATTCATCCGCTCCTCCGCCTCTGTTTCTCCATCGGTATCGGTGCTCTCGGATGGGTCTCTATTCTTTGGTTCCTCTCCGTACTCGGAATGCTGCAGGCGCTCCCTGTTCGTATTCTATTTTTCGGCATGCCTCTCGTTCTGTTTCCGGAGACGAAGAAGTGGCTTCGGGCATCGTGGAACGAAACATTCTCACTCTCTTCAGAGTGGAAGAATATCTTCCCCATTCTTGCGTGGCTTCTCATCACCTATCTTGCGCTCAACTTCCTGAATGTCATCAGACCGTTTCCGATCGGGTGGGATGATCTTGGAAGCTACCTCAATCGTCCGCGTCTTCTTGCAAGCTACGGCTCCTTCATTGCCTCGATGTCGCAGTTTCAGTGGGAGTACCTCACCTCGCTCGGGTTCGTGCTCTTCGGCTATGACAGTTGGCATGGTTCCACGTTCGCGATGGAGATCAACTGGGCTGCGGGCCTTCTCGCAGTGCTCAGCGTCTATGCATTTGGACGCATGTACTTCGGTCGGGGTCGCGGAGTGATTGCCGCCATGTGTTACTACTTCCTGCCGATGACGGGTCATTTCTCGTTCGCCGATATGAAGATCGACAATGCAGTGTTCTTCGTCAGTACTCTTGCCGTTCTTGCGGCATTCGTCGTTCTCTTTCCGCCGGAGCCGGAGGAACATTCTGCAGTACCTCCGCCCCTCCTGTCGTCCCGTCTGTTTCTCGTTGCCGGTCTTCTCGCTGCCTTTGCATTCGCCATCAAACCGACTGCGATTCTCACGGTGCTGATGATCCTCTCCGTGATGTCCGGAGCATTCCTCGGACCGATTGGTTTTGCGGGTATGGCGATCGTTGGTTTTGCCATTCTGCAATCGTACGGCCCTCTCGATATCAGCCAGATTGCGCAGCGCGCATTGCTTGGGGTTTCCATCGGTCATTCCATTGCATCCATTGTTACGTTTCTCATTGGACTCGGACTTATCGTCTACGGCGTAGTCCTGAAGCGCGAGGTTCTTCGTCCGCTTCTCCTGTCACTTGGTTTCTTCGTCGTCGGGATCGGTATCGCCTCCGCTCCGTGGATGCTCTACAATGCATCGATTGCGGGTAACTTCTCGGTTGGATCGATGCTCAAGGCCCCAGACCTCACAGCACCACAGGTTTCCTATCAATCGCGTGAGGAAATGGGCACTGTTTCTTCGAGTGTTCCTGTCCACGTCCTCCCTGTTGATCTGAAGCTTGATCAGACTCATCCTGCATGCAAGGGATCTGCTCGTACGGAAGAGCTGGATCGTTACTGGGGTTTTGGGAGCGGTCTCTCGCACTACGTTACGCTTCCATGGCGGCAGGTCATGAATATCGATGCCTTCGGTTACTACGTGACGTTGATGCCTGCACTTCTACTCTTCCCGCTCGCTCTGCTCCTGCCCTTCTTCTGGTTCCGTGAGAAGAAGTGGCTACGGATGATGTTTGCCGGGACGTTCATCTTCCTCATCCAATGGATGCTTGTGGGCAACGGTATCGCCTGGTACGGCATCGGGATGTTCCTCGGCTTTGCTTTCATTCTGGAAGCGTTCGTTGCGTATGCACCGGATCAGCCGAATCGTTCCCTTGCAGTATTTCTTCTCACGATGAGTATCATCGTCTGTCTCGTGAATCGCCTGTGGCAGTTCGATACGCAGAAGAATATTTTCGAGTATCCGCTGGGCAAAGTGAATGCGAGCGGACTTCGCGAGATCACCATTCCGAATTACGACGATATTCGAGAGAGTGTTGTCACCCGGCATGAGACGATGGCAGACACGCCCTACACCTATCGTATCGGAACGTTCATTTCATACTTCATTCCCAAGAATCGTGAAATTCTGCCGCTTGCGGATCATCAGCTAGGGTTCTTTCATTGCTTAAATCAGGAGCGTAATCATGCGTTGACTCTCCGGCGCTTGCTTGCACTCGGGTTCAACAGCATCATCTTCGATACGAATACGCAGACGATCGAGAAGGACCCAAACGGTTCGCTTCATCAGAAAGTGAATGCCTTCCTCGAGTTCGCTAACGATGAAAGCCTCGGGCTCAATCTCCTCGTCAATGATCCGGGTAACGGGATCGCGTACATCATTCTGCCGGTCGGAGGAACGGGAGCAATCTTGGCACCCACATCTTTTAGTCCATGAAGCCCGTTGTTGTCATTCCGGCCTACAACGAAGCGTCCCGCATCGGAGCCGTCATCCGCGGAGCGAAGCAGTATAGTAGCGACATCATCGTTGTGATCGACGGGTCGACTGATGCGACTGCAAGCATCGCTTTAGAGAGCGGCGCACGCGTCATTCGCCATACGGAGAATTGCGGAGCGGGCGCTGCAACCATGACCGGCATCGAGTCGGCGCGAAGGCTCGGTTTTGATACTGTGATCACCATCGATGCGGATGGCCAGCATGCGACTGCAGATATCCCGCGTCTTCTTCAGGCTTTGGATGGCGGGAAGGTTGATCTCGTCATTGCGAATCGTTTCGGTCGCAAAAACAACATCCCGCTCATTAGACGTTTCGCCAACGGCATCGGCAATTTTGTGACATTCGCCGTCACAGGCATCTACCTTCCCGACACGCAGTGTGGCTTTAAAGTCTTCGGACCGAAGGCGCTCTCCGAAATTGAACTCAAGATGTCGGGGTTCGAATTCTGCACAGAAATCATCCGAGAGGCGGCGAGGAAGCGCTGGAAAATCGCCTCCATTCCCTCTAAAGTGGTGTATTCTGAGTACACGCTTGCCAAAGGTCAGTCCTTCAGTAGCGGGCTCCAGACAGCCTGTAAGATTCTCCTCCGCACCTTCCTCCGATGACAGCATTCGAGTTCACTCCGTATCAGATCGTCGTGCCGCTCTTCGGTTTCGTGATGATCGTGTATGCATGGAATCTCGTGCTTCGTCAGAAGAAGACAATTTGGGAGGGGATTCTCTGGACGATCTTCTGGTCGGCGATCGGATACATCTCCCTGTTTCCCAGTTCGCTCCAAGCACTGAGTACACTGACCGGAATCAAGAAGAACGAGAATGCCGCGACCATCACGGCAATCGGTGTGATCTTCTTCATCCTTTTCTATCTGATTATGCGTATCGAAGAGCTTGAACAGCGGTTGGTGAAATTAGTGCGGGAGAAGGCTCTGAAGGATGCCGGGGTTGATAAAAAGTAGGCCGTGGTACGTACCAAACCTACCCTACCTACCCTACACTGTCTTTCATGAAGACCATCCTCCTCATTAGTCCCTATTGGAAAGAAGACCATCGCTGGATGGTCAGTTCCTATAAATTGGCTGAGCTTTGGCGAAGGCTAGGATACAAAGTCATCGTTGCATGTATGGGGAGCGAAACTCGTCCACTTACGAAACTGCAGGACAATCTTTTTCTGGCTACTCGAAAAGATTGGTTTCTGAAAGATCCATGGAACTATGGAATTTCATTCGGATTTTCCGGTTTCGTTTTAAAGCTTGCCGAAGAGGAAAAGCCGGATATCGTCATCGTCAACAAAGTGCTTTTTTGGAGCTCGATTGCACTTTTGCGACTGCGTCTTGCGGGGCACAGAGTGCTCCTTACAACGGATGCACTTGTTGGCATCACATGGTGGCCACGCGGGCGAATCGCAAAAATTTGTGCTGCGATCTATGCATGGACGCTCGGGTGGTTGATTTTGCAATGTGCGACGAAAATCGTGTTCTTTCATCCGCAGCCGCCCGCAGTTCTTGCAAGACTTGGGATTGAAGAGAAGTCGATGGTTATTCCGACAGGGATCGACCCTCAGGGTTATGGGTTAGGGCCCAACCCAAACCCTCAACCCTCAACCCTCAATATTACATATGTCGGCAGACTGGAGTCTGTGAAGGGCGTCGATGATTTTCTTGCTGCTGCGGTTCTGGTAAAAAAAGCATATCCGGACATCAATATTCAGGTTGCAGGTTGGGCGAAGCCGAATCATCCGCTGCTCTCGCAGTATCGCGACGACGTTTTGTTCCTCGGTCTCTGCAACGATGTACCTGCACTTCTTGCAACAACACATATCTTCGTTCTCCCAAGTTATAGCGAAGGCTTAAGCAACGCCCTGATGGAAGCCATGGCAAGCGGATGTGCGTGTATCGCATCCGATGTCGGCGGGAACCGATTCCTCATCCAAAACGGTGTCTCCGGTTTTCTCTTTCCTGCAGGAGACCGCGGTGCGCTTTCTTCCTACATCCAAAAGCTCGTGGTTGATCAGGACAAACGTAGATCGTTTGGAGAAAAGGCGCGGCAGAGAATCGAGGAAGTGTTTAGTTGGGAGAAAGTAGGGCAGCAGTACAGAGTATTATTCGATTCATGGACGACCGATCGATGAAACAACGCATCGTTTTCCTCTCGGCCTTCCTCTCGCCGCTCAGAAGCGGTGCCGAAGCGATGGTGGAGGAAGTGGCAGTACGACTCCCGGATGATATGGACGTTACGATCATTACCGGAAGGTTCCGCAGAGAGTGGAAGAAGGACGATGTTCTCGGAAAACGAGTGCGCGTTGTTCGCGTGGGTATCGGATCTTCTTTCGATAAATACCTCTTTCCGTTTCTCGCCCCGCTTGCAGTGCTCAGTCTTCGGGCAGACATCATTCATGCGGTGCTGGAGTCTTACGCCGGACTTGCGCTCGTGCTGTGCAGATTTTTTGTACCGAAGGCAAAGCGCATCCTGACACTTCAGAGTACGAATACCAGTTTCCTCCTTGGTCCGATTCATCGCAGTGCGCACAAAATTACGGCGATCAGTTCTTTTCTGGTGCAACGTGCAAAAAAATTCGGCTGCAGCGATGTTGCACTCATTAGAAACGGGATTGATCTGACTGCAATTCGCGAGTCCTGTTCGTTCCATGCGAAAGATTCGGGACGGGTGCTCTTCGTCGGGCGTCTTGAGCCGATGAAGGGTGTCGATACGCTCCTGCATGCTTTCTCTAAGGCGATCAAAGGCCTAGATCCTGCGATTCACCTCCGTATCGTCGGCAGCGGTTCTCTTGCAGATTCATTGCAGCAACTGAGCAAGACTCTGGATATCGATCATCGCGTGACATTTGTTGGTCATCTGTACGGCAGAGGAGTCTTCGATGAGTATGCAGTTGCGGAGATTTTCTGTGCGCTCTCGAGGAGCGAAGCACTCGGGAATGTCTTTCTTGAGGCGCAGGCGGCTGGATGCACGGTTCTTGCAACGACCGTCGGGGGCATTCCCGAGATTGTTGAGGACGGTGTAGGCGGAAGGCTTGTTCCTCCCGACGATATCGATGCGGCAGCTTCCGTTCTTCGGGAACTTCTCGGCGATCCGTCGTTGCGTGCACGGCTTTCGAGCAATGCGAAGCGTTCTGCAGAGCAGTACGATTGGAGCGGAATTGCGGCTCAGTACGTGAAGATCTACCGTTCTTTATGAGGCGCGATTTCTGAACTCATGATAGTGAGACGTTTGTGCATTTCTCTCCGTATTGGCGCCGTGCTTGTCATGCTCCGTACCAGACTTGTGACCTCGGCGATGGAGCAGGGCTCGGAGGTCTGTGTTGCATGTTCATAGAGTTGTTTCTGAGCCGGCATCACAGTGAGGGTGCAGAGACCTTGCTCGTTGATACGCACATGACAGGACCATTCATTCACCATGAACATCGCTCCGTCTACGCATTCTTGTACAGAAGAGTGATTGGTTCGCAGTGAATCCAAAAGCGCGCCGATAGCTCCTGCTGGGATGGCTACCTCTCGAAGACCTTTGAGTATGCTCGCTAAGTTCCCCATATCCCCATCGTACGACGGGGACCGTGGAATGCAATTTTTGTCATAGCATCCTCCTTTTTATCGCTTTGCGACCGCGATATTCCGTATGGTCTCGACACATGTTTCCAGTTGATCGTTGATCAGTAGATGATCGAACAGGTGCGCGTGATCATCGAATGCCTGTAAATCCGCTTCCGCAATTTTCATTCTTTCCTCGATCTGCTCCTCGCTGTCACGACCTCGTGTGCGTAGCCGGTGCAGGAGTGCCGAGAGTCTGGTTCTTCGCGAATGACCCGGCGGCAGTAAACCGCAACTGAGGATTGCGCGGCGCCCCAGAGCTTTGACAAGTCCGGAGAGCAGATGGATTTCGGTGACGACGATCGGCAGTTTCCCCTTCTTCCAAATCGCTTCGATGTCTTTCCGCCGATAACCGTATCTGCGCAGTTCCGATGCGGACTGCATTTGCGTATGACTGATGATTTCGCCGGTATCGATCATGGCGATAAATTTTTTCTCATCGACATGGTGATATGGTTCCATATCGCCTTTCTTCACCGCACGGGTCGTGATGATCGGCACTTGTTCTGCGTAGGATGCAAACAGAGACATCAGAGACCTTGCGATGGTTGTCTTCCCGACACCCGATGGACCTGATACTGCGAGAACGTAGGATGTCACTGTAAAAATCGGCTCGGTTTTCTTCGCGAGAACTTCGTATTTCAAGTCATTCACAAAGAGTCCATTGTTCATCGTTCGGATTTTTCGCATATGTGGGATGACACTTGCTCCGATTGTCGGTTCTGGACCGTTTCGCGTGAGCTGTGCAAGCGTTTTCACGCCGTTTTGCAGTTGAATCAGCCCTATTGTATAGGGCTCCGTTCCAAATCCCGCCGGAGGATGACGCACAGTCGTAAAACTTAGGATGATTCCCGGGTGCATTGCAGTTGCCTGCAATGTTTTGATGCGACGGTGGAGAGAGGGGATACGGTCCACGATAAGGGTTAGGAAAGGGGGTTAGGGACAAGACTGTACTTTAGATGGATTCAAGAAGGTGAACGGTGCATGTTGCACCGACGCCGCCAAGATTGTGGGCCATGACGCGAGTTGCATTTGCAACTTGGTTCGGAGCCTGGCTTGTGAGCTGTTTGAAGCAATCGAGGACTTGTTTGACACCAGTTGCGCCGATCGGGTGCCCGCATGCCTTCAGGCCTCCGCTTGGATTGATGGGGAGAGATCCTCCGATGTCAGCATCGCCTTCACGG
The DNA here is from genome assembly GCA_964597665.1 of uncultured Candidatus Peribacteria bacterium. GTDB lineage: Bacteria > Patescibacteriota > Gracilibacteria > Peribacterales > Peribacteraceae > SICN01. The sequence goes on from CAZQYX010000021.1 coordinate 11,086, forward strand.
AAAAGCCGGATTGCCTGGCCTTCGTCGGCAAAGCCGCAATCTTCTAAATGAATGAGGCTTGCGATCGAAAAGCAGTCATGGAGCTCGATGCAGTCGATCTCATTCCTGTTCCAGTCCGCTTCCTTCAGTGCCGATGCAAACGCCGTGCGTGTCGAGACGAATGAGGTCAAACTTTCTCTGTCGACGAGACTGAGGCTCTCGTTTGCGAGTTGGGATGCCGCGATGCGCACAGAAGATTCCTTTCGTGTTGAAAGAATCACGGCTGCTGCTCCGTCTGAAATTGGTGAACAATCGAGGAGACGCAGAGGATCTGCGATAAGCGGGCTTTTGGAAATTGTCGCAGCAGGGATCTCTTTCCGGAACTGTGCGTACGGATTCTTCATTGCAGCTCTATGTGAACACGCTGAGATGAGACTCAAGTCGTCCCGTTTCAGTCCGTGCTGATGCATGTAGGTAGCGGCCGTGAGAGCGAAGATCGACGGGAATGTGAGACCGCATAGACCATCCTTCTCACTGTCTCCAGCATGCATGAGGGCACTCGTGACAATCTCTCCTGCAACGTCCGTCAGTTTCTCAGCACCGATGACGAGAATCGTCTCCGCTTTGTCGCTCTCGAGGAATGCGCATGCGGTATGAATCGCAAGCCCGCCGGAGGCGCAAGCAGCCTCGACTCGGAGGGCCGGTGGATGATGCGGGAGAAGACTGCTCGCAAACGTTCCGAGGTGTGCCTGCTCAGCCGTCTCTCCTCCGACCATATTGCCGATCACGACCATGTCGATATCCGTTGGCATGATATTCGTATTCATGAGTGCCGCATCGACGGCCTCACGGATGAGATCCGCAAGAGATTTCCCCCACAGCTCGCCAAAGCGGGTCTGGCCACCTCCAAGGACGTACACAGTCTCGCGCATAGGACGGGAGGAGTGTACAGGGAAATGGGCTTCGCAAGTAGTCTCCCTCTTTCGGGGACAGCGCTAGAAAGAGAAATCAGCGGAGTTCTTGTCTCGTGTGACACCACCCTCTTTCTCTGATGGTACATACTTTGCCTTGCCCCCATTCTCGTTCTTGGGCTGATCTTTGCCGTATTTCAAAACATCTTCAGTAGAAGCGACGATTCTGAAGCCATTGATATCAGCCATACTCTCCATGTTGCTGTGTTTCGGATCCGTATCTTTCGCATTGGTAACGGGTGCATTTATGGGATGCTTTCGATGAGGACCGGGCTCACAGCCTATGTTGCCGATTGCCGTTCCGATCATTGCTCCGATCAGAGCAATGTTTTTTGCCATACCCGATCTCTGCATTGGCATTTCGCTGCCGGATTCATGTGTGCCTGGGACTTGCTTTGGGGAATTATCCATAGTGAAATAACTATAAATCGTATTCGGTATTTTGTCAATAGTCAGTTTTCTGTCGATTTCACAGCATCTTTGATTCCTGCAAATACTCGGCATATGTGAGGCGCTTGAGCTCTTTTTCTTGATTGCCGATCGGCAAAGGCGCTCCGTCCCGGAGCATCGTCATTAGGAACGCATCCGAGCCGGCTCCAGAGCCGTAGGAAACAAGCAGAATTTTCTGACCTTTCTTTGCCTGTTCCAGAACGAATGTGAGACCAAGAGGGGAGCAGGCGGAGTACGTGTTGCCGATTGTCGGAACGATGAATCCCAATTTCAACTGCTGCTCGGTGAAGCCGAGTTTCTTCGCCGCCTGTAGGGGAAATTTCGCATTCGGCATATGCAGGACGACATGATCGATGTCCGTCGGTTTTAGTTTTGCTTCCTCAAGGATTTTTTTTGCCGTGAGCTCTATGTGATGAAAGTACGCGGGCTCGCCGGTGAACCTTCCTGCGTGTGAGGGATATTTCTCTTCGGTATTTCTCCAGAAATCCGGGGTGTCCGTTGTGTACGAAAGCGTTCGGTCGATCGAACAGATGCCTGTCTGCGTTTTTGTCGGAAGGCCGATCAGGAATGCAGCAGCTCCTGCTGCAGCCGAATACTCCAGCGCGTCGCCAGGTTTGCTCTGGGCTGTGTCCGAACCGATGGCGAGTCCGTACTTAATTTGCTTGCTCTCCGCCATCGAGGAAACGATCTGCATCGCCGCAGTGCCCGCCTTGCACGCGAATTCCAAATCTGCAGCATGGCAGAAATGATTCACGCCGAGTGCACTCACAAGCATTCCGCTCGTTGGTTTTACGGCATACGGATGGCTCTCCGAACCTACAAAAACAGCACCGATTGATTGTGGGTCGATGTTTTGCAGCGCAATTTTCGCCGCTTCCCATGCGATCGTGAACGTATCTTCATCCGAGGAGGGGACCGATTTTTCGATGATCCCGAGTCCGTCGGCCTGTTCCGTTCCGCGTTTCCAATGCAGAGCAATCACCTTCGCTTCGATGCGGTTTCTCGGAATATAGCGGCCGAAAGAGAGGATCGCGGATTTCATCATGAGAGTGAGATTGTAGCAGTGAGTTTTCTGCTTCAGAAAGAGTCCTCATCAATCTTTTCTCGGTACTGTCGGGCTGTGAGAAAAGGTCAGATGAGGACGGTTGTAGCTGAAGGGCAGCTACGACCCATTGGAGTTTTAGGGACTCCGTACCCTTCTCGTATTGCTTCCCAGCATTCTTTCCTTTGACGGAAAGAATTTGTCTCCTTCTGAGAGTTTGCCTTTGAGGCCCTGCTCTTTTTCAGTTGGATAAGCTAACGGCTTGTAAGACCGTTTCACCCGGCATTGAAGCCTCTCTGGAAGCAAACGATTACGACCTCCTTTCGCCCGTCGTATGGGCACATTGGAGCAGAGACGGTACCAATACCGTCACTCAAACTCTCCACTGAGAATCTGAGGCTCCGGTTAAAGGAACAAACCCATCCACTTCAGTGGCATGAGTAATGATACATATAGAATATTAGTTTTATCTTGTCAACTATCTCGCCAATGTACTATGTGCTTTCGCAAGCTCATGCCCTGCCTGTGCTGCGAGCAGCGACACTTCGCCGGCAAGAACGGCAGCAGTAATGCTCTCGGCGAGCTGCTGTTTGATGTGCAGTCCGGATTTATTTTTTAAGAAAAGATTGAGGCATTGTGATTGTGCAGGCAACGTCGTTCCGCCACCTCGTACACCGACGAGAATTGCCGGAACACGCACGCTGATTTTGAGTCCGCTCGCAGTTTCTTCGACAGTTGTATCAGTCAAAGATCCTTCGACGGTGTGTGCAATGTCTTGTCCCGTTGCGAGATACAGTGCAGCGATGATGTTCGCTGCATGAAGGTTAGAGCCGAGCGCTCCCGCAAGTGTTGAACCGTGCATGAGTTTCGCATCAGCAACAAGTTTCATCGCTTCCGGTGTCGTCTTTAAAACATCCGCAATCGTTTCTTTGCTCAGGATCACACTTGCATGGACTTCGTATCCACGACCGAGGTCGTGCGTGCGTTTACTTGGTTTTTTGTCGCTGTCGACGTTTGCTGCGATCGTGATGCATTTCACTCCCGTCACGGTTGCAGTCACCCAGTCTGCGATGGCTTGTGCTGCAATCGTCACCATATTCATGCCCATTGCTTCATCCGTATCGCAGCCGATCGTGAGAAACACGTACTGTTTCTGCAGATCGACCGTGTACGACTTCACGGTGAGATGATTGCTTGTCGCCTTCGCCACTGCTTTCCATGCAGTCTCATTTTTTCTGATCGCATCAACCAATTCCTGTACTTTTGATGACGAACTTGCACGGAAGGCGATCGAACGTGTGATGCCGTGATGCATCGTTTTCGTGATCGTCACTCCCGCAGTCGAAACTGCTTTACATCCGCGGTTCACACTTGCGACCAGTGCTCCTTCGGTTGTCGCGAGAGGCAGATGCAGTTCGGTTGTGTGATTATTGGAGAACGTCAGCTTCAGCGGTCCTGCATAGCCGACGGGAACAGAGATCATGCCGAACATCTGCTCGCAGTTCTTCTTCTCACTCTCGCCAATCGATGCTTCTTTTGGTTCACAATGTTTGAGGTCAACTCCGAGTTCGCGTTCGATCAGTGTTCGGCGCTGATTGATGCGCTGAATTGAACTTAGTTGTTCGGGGAGGTTCCGTAAGTCCATGAGAGCGAGCATTGTAGCATGATTTTTTTGGTTTTTGGTTCCTACCTCTGGATGCTGTTTTCTCAGATTACAATGCGTGATCCGCTTCCTGTTTTTGCTTTAAAAATAATGCAGTTTTTCTGACTTTCGGCAAAAGCTTCCACAGTTTTTCTACTGTCTTCCGTACAGAACAGGTGCACCGTCGGCCCTGCATCCATCGTATAGAGAACTTCAAGATGTTCCTCTTTCCGCAACACTTCTATTTCACGGATAATGCGATGCGTTTCACTACTCAGATACTTGAGTGAAGGGATCTGTGTCTCCATGACGCGGTGCATGTCGAGCGAGTCTTCCTCACTGATGTGCTGCAGTTTTTCGAAATCCTTTGCGAGGATCGCATCGGTACATTCTTTCATCCGCCTTGGGATCTGTTTGATACGCTCCTCAAAGAGCGGACTCGTTGCGGCGAGCGCATGTCCCTCAGTCGATCCTACCTTCTTCTCTTCTTGGCTCGGGACGATGATGATGTCATGCAGAAGCCAGTGATGTTCGGTTGCAACCTGCTTCCCGCGCGCCGAATCGATCCCTTCTCCTCCGGTATTGAAGAGACCGGCGTAGCCGCCGAAGATACTCCGTGCAGCCGAACCCGAGCCGAGGCGTGCAATGACACTGATCTCTTCGCGTGTCAGTGCAGCCTTTGGCTTCAGGAGTGCAGCGTATCCTTCCGCAAGTGCGCTGAAGACGGCAGCGGAGGAAGCGATACCGATCGCGGGAGGAATCGCTGAACGAATCACGATCTTCACGTTCTCCGGCAGTCCAGCGGTTTTGTCGATTGTCTCTAGATACTGCCTTGTCAGATCCCAGTGTTTCTTGAGGCGCATGATCGCAGCGTCGCTCTGAGGCTTTGGTGATGTATTGGCATCGAATGAGAGAATGGAAAATTCGTCGCTGGCTTCGATTTCTGCTTCTAATCGGGGTCCATCGAGGGTCATCGAGAGAGAATCTGCCACCGGTAAGCGCCACTCGTTGTTTCTGTTGCCCCAGTATTTGATAAGGGCAATGTTGGGCGCCGAAACTGCAAGAACTGACATACCCCGATGCTACGGCATTGCGCCTTCAGCCGGCAATGCCAGCACCATTCCACCCCCACCCGTTCTCCCTCCCGCACCGATGATCTTTGCCGCTCCTCCGTCTTTTTCGATTCTTGCGATAATTTCCTGTGCGTTTTGCGGCACAACGCCGAGTGCGATTTGTGCGCGGTGATGATCACGCAGAACGTTCTTCAATGGTTCTCCGGAGAGAATTCTTTCTGTGCAGTTACCAATTGTTTCGATGGCACGGATAGTCCCCGGTTCCCCCGATTCGTATCGTGTGCGCACCCACGAGACGAGTTCCGGAGTCGTCTCTCCCGGTGCACCGCTGTCGATGAGCTCTGCAGAGCGAAGGAATGAGAGATCGATTGTTGTAGGAATTGGATTCTCTTGCTTTCGAAACACGAGGGGCACTTTGTTCCAGATCACCGCGAAATCGAGACCGCTGTGTCCCGGATTTACGTTGTCTTCGATTGCGCGAGCGATTTTTTCAGAATTTTCCCCAAGCACCGCACGACACATCGCGATGACAATCGCCGTCGATGCCCCCATGCCCTTCCCGATCGGCAGCGTTCCTCCGATATGGAATGTCCCCGTGATTCCGCATCGCTTTTGGATCTCTTCAGCAACCTTTCTTGCATAGTCTGTCGACAATGAACGAATGCCTTCTCTTTCCCACTCGATGATCGGATCACTCTTCGTAATATCTCGCGTGAAGTGCAGATCGATCATCATGGATGAAGGGGCTGCGATACCGCGTTTCCCGAAAACGACGGCGTACTCGCCGCTGAGGATGATCTTGCCCGAAGCGGAAGAGGTTGTGTTGTCCATGCTTGTGTCATACTACAACGGTCGTATGCCTGACGATATTCCTTCCTTCACCGACGCTGCTTTGGTTCTTCGACCGAAGATCGAACGTGCTCTCCTCAAGGCTTGTGAATTTCCAGGTGATGATGACAGCACCATTGTTGCAGAAGCTCTCCGTTACAGTCTGCTTCTTCCCGGCAAGCGGCTTAGGCCTCTCCTTGCGCTTCTTGCATGCCAGGCTTGCGGGCAGAAAGCAGAGCAGGCAATGCCTAGCGCATGTGCGCTTGAAATGGCACACGTCTTCTCGCTCATTCATGACGATCTGCCCGCGATGGATGACGATGATCTCCGGAGGGGGAAGCCCACGAATCACAAAATCTACGGCGAAGGTCAGGCAATTCTCGCTGGAGACGGCCTCCTCGCGCTTGCATTCCAAATCCTTGCCGGCATCGAATCTCCGGTGATTGCGAATCGCTGCTGTCTCTCACTTGCATCTGCTATCGGTGTCTGCGGAGTCATCGGAGGTCAATCCGATGATCTGAAAGGACTTGATCAGCAAGCAGATACCAAGATGCTCGATCGTATTCACGAGCGAAAAACAGCCGCACTTCTTGTATCGAGTGCAGAAATCGGCGGACTGATTGCGGAGGCTTCGGAGGAACAACTTGTTGCTCTTCGAAGCTTCGGACAGCATCTCGGTCTCGCATTTCAGATTACCGATGACTTGCTCGATTGTATCGGTGAAGAGAGGAAGACTGGGAAGCGGGTTCACAAGGACGCAGCGAAGGGCACAGCAACGTACCCCAGCATTCTCGGAGTCGAGAAGAGTAGACAGGCAGCGCAGGATGCCGTGTCTTGTGCGCTTGCTGCGCTCGATGTCTTTGGAGAATCTGCAGCACCACTCCGCGGGCTCGCGCAGTACGTTCTTGTGCGCGATCACTAGTCTTACGTGCCAAATCTCCGCTTTCGCTTCGCATATTCTTTGAGTGCTTCATCGATGTCTTCAGTCGTGAGATCCGGGAAATGTTTTTCGAGGAACACCCATTCGGCGTACGCACTTTGCCAGAGAAAAAAGTTACTCGTGCGCTGCTCGCCCGATGTTCGGATGATGAGGTCGATGTCGGGTAGTTCCGGATGATCGAGGTGTTTTCTGATGTCATCGTCGGATACCGCGGGCAGGGATCCCTCCACCGCGGGTGGGTACACCCGCTCTGGTTGGTGTGTTTGTAATTTCTGTATCGCCCTCACGACTTCATCTTTTCCTCCATAATCGAGCGCGATATGGAACGTGAACAGCGGATCGCTCTTCGTTTCTTCTTCGATCTCCTGAAGAAGAGTGGCAATGGAAGGCGAGAGTCGGTCTTTCCGTCCCGAATGAACGAGGTGAATGCCCTTTTCCTTCAGTCGCAATCGTTCCTTGCGCAAGTATCGTTCCAGAAGTTCCATCAGCTTCTTCACTTCGGATGCATCACGTTTCCAGTTCTCGGTCGAGAATGCCCAGAATGTCAGGACGGAGATCCTCGGGTCACTGGCACACCACTGAAGAATTGCATCGAAATTCTCAGCAGAGCGCTGGTGTCCCTGCCAAGGGAGCAGCCCTTGCTGCCGCGCCCAGCGGCGGTTGCCGTCGGGGATGATTGCGAGATGCAAAGGATGTTCTTCTTTCATTGCTTGAGACAGGAAATTGCCTTGGGAAGTCCCAAATGGAACCAAGGTGCGTACAGATCTTTCTTCTCTTGCATATCCGCTTGGAGAGATTGAAGGTCAATCCATTTCCATTCCGCCACTTCATCGGGGTTCGGTTGCACGACAATATTTTTTGCCATTTTGGCGGTGAGGATCGTATCGTATTCGTGTTCGACTCCCTTGCCACTCGGGTCGAGTGCGCGGTACACGAATGACAGGCCTTCACTCAGAGAGACGGTAAACCCCAGTTCTTCCTGCAGCCTTCTCTGTCCTGCTTTTTCAGATGTCTCTTCACGATGCGGATGACTGCAGCATGTGTTTGCCCAGATCAGTGGCCAGAGCATTTTTTTGTCACTGCGCTTCTGGATCAGGAGTTCTTTTCCATTCTCGCTGAAGACGTAGACCGAGAAAGCCTTATGCAGCATTCCCGTTCCCGTATGGGCAGCGAGGAGTCCGATGTCTCCGAGATCGTTGCCGGATTCATCTGTAGCGATGACAGTGCGTTCCATCTTCATGAGTATATACCCTTCGTAAGAACTCCTTGATCTCATCCGCTTTGGGTGTCGCACTTGCTTTGCTTGGTGCGTCTTCGGCAGTACGATTGAGTACACGTATTCTCCGTTCCATCCGTACTATGCAAAACACTGTTGCTTGCCTCCTTACAAAGAAGCGCATAGCCTGCGTGCTTTCCCTCGTTGCAGGGGTGTCTTTTGTCTTCACTCTTGTCAGTGATCATCCTGTGCATCCTGCAGGCATCCCGCCCGCTGGTATCCTCATGGCACTTGCCAAAGAAGATGCCTCCGGTACTCCCGTGTACGATCTCTTCCTGAAAGTCGATACGATCACTGGTGATGCAAATGACGCGAAGCATAAGAACGAGATCATCGTGGATTCTTTTAGCCTCAGCGAGACGAGAGCGATCAATGCATCGAGACCGACGATGGATGGCTTCCGTATCACAATGCCCATGAGCACGGCTTCTCCAAAATTCTTTCTGTACGGTGCCGGAGGAACAAAAATTCCACGCATCGTGCTCAGTGTGAAGCTGCGGGGCAGTCAGCAGGATTTCCTGAAATGGACGTTGACCAGTGCGCAGGTGCTCTCATATCAGACGGTCGGTAATGCTCATGGTGACGGGATAAGCGATCAGGTTGTGTTCAGCTTCTCGAAAATCGATGTGGAATACAGGCAGCCTCTTTCGGACGGCACGCTTGGTCCCGTGGTGCAGGGCAGCTGGGATCAGAGAACGAACAAAGGAGGTTAGGAAGCTCTGAAAATGCTTGCTTCCTCGTATCCTGCGATTTTTGAGAGCTTCCTTTACCTACTGCATTATGTTCTCTAATCTGCACGCTTCTCCCTCACAAGCTCTGCAGCCTTGAAGAGGCTTTCGAATGTTCCTGCGTCGATCCAGTCTTCCTTGAGCATCGTTCCAAGAGCCTCTGCGCGCTCGGCGTACCAGCGACTGACATCGGTGATCTCGAGTTCGCCCCGCTTCGAAGGTTTCATGTTCTTGATGAATGCATAGCAACTGTTGTCGTAGACGTAGCAGCCGGTGACCGCGAGATTGGTCTTCGGTTTTGCAGGTTTCTCTTCAATAGATTCAACCTTGCCGTTCTTCATCGTTGCAACGCCGAATCGCTCTGGATCATGCACTTCTTTCAGGAAGAGGTGCGCGCCGCTCTTGAAACTTTTGATGGTGTCCGAAAGGTCATCGAAAAAGACGTTGTCCCCGAGGATGGCGCAGATATCGTCGCCATTTGCGAAGCTCTCCGTGAGCCCCAGAGCTTGTGCGATGCCGTTCGGTTTGTCCTGCACGCAGTAGTGGAAGGTTGCGCCGAAACGATTTCCGCTGCCGAGGAATGCAGCCATCTGATCCATGTGCTCGTTGCCCGTGACGATCGCGATGTCGGTAATGCCTGCATCAAGTAAGACCTGCAGCGGGTAGAGAATCAGCGGCTTGTCGTAGACCGGCAGCAGGCTCTTATTCGTGATGTCGGTCAGGGGCTTTAGCCGAGACCCGCTTCCGCCGCAGATGAGAACGCCTTTCATGGCTGAAGTATGACATTTTCTTCATCTTCTTGCTAGAATAGCGACATGAATATCCTCGTGACCGGCGGCGCAGGCTTCATCGGTTCGCATTTCGTCTTGCGGCATGTGCAGGCTTTTCCAAAAGATCGCATTGTCGTGCTCGATAAGCTGACGTATGCGGCGGACAAGCATTTTTTGGATTCGGTGATCAAAGAAATTACGTTTGTTGAGGGAGATATCGTCGATACGAAGCTTGTGAAAGAACTCGCAACGAAGAACAGCATTGATACGATTGTCGATTTTGCCGCTGAGACGCATGTAGACAGAAGTATTTCAGATCCCTTTCCCTTCATTCATACCAACGTACTCGGTGTTGCAAGTCTTCTTGAAGCTTGCAAAGAAAACGCCGCAATCAGATTTCTGCATGTGTCGACCGACGAAGTGTACGGAGACTTGCAGGATGATGATGCACCGAAATCTATCGATGATCCGCTTCTTCCAAGCTCTCCCTATGCCGCAAGCAAGGCATCCGGCGATCTTCTGATCCAAGCTGCCGTTCGGACGTATGGCATCAAGGCGGCGATCTCGCGTTGTACGAATAACTTCGGTCCGCATCAGGCGAATGAGAAATTTATTCCAACGGTGATTCGCTGTGCTCTGGCTGATAAAGAAATTCCGATTTACGCTGAAGGCAAAAACAAGCGCGATTGGCTCTATGTCAGCGATCATTGCGATGCGCTTGAGATGATTCTGAGCACATCCAAGGCATTCGATGCATGCAATATCTTCAATGTGTCCGCTGACAGCGAGAAGCAGAATATTGAGGTTGCGAAGGTAATACTGAAGATTCTTCAGAAACCCGAAAGTTTGCTCTCGTTCGTACAAGACCGCCCCGGTCATGATTGGCGTTACGCCTTGGATTCTTCGGATACGAGAAAACTTGGCTGGAAGCCAAACGTCAGTTTTGAGGAGGGGATAGAGAAGACCGTTTCATGGTACAAAAAGCGTCTTGTCGGCTAGAATACTCGACTCATGCACATTCTCCTTGCAACCGGCATTTTCCCTCCGGCGATCGGCGGACCTGCGACGTATAGTACCAAGCTTGCCGAGGAGTTTTTGAAGCTCGGTCACACCGTGACCGTCGTGACGTACGGACGGATGCTCATGATTGAAGACCAACGATTGAAGATCGTATTCGTGGCAAAATCCGGAAATGTTCTCTCGAGGTGGATGAGATACCGGAAGGCGCTTTTGCAGTACGGCGAGAATGCCGATGCAGTGATTGCACTCTCGTCGGTGAGTACGGGTATTCCTCTCCTACTCTCAGGCCTTCGAAAGCCGAAGAAAATTCTGCGACTCGGTGGAGAGTTCTTTTGGGAGAGATATACCGATGCCGGTGGCATGAAGAGTCTTCGTGAGTGGTACAGAACTCGATTCGGGCTCTGGAGGCTTATCAATACATGCCTGATGGAAGCCATTCTTCAGTCGTTTGACCGCATTGTGTATTCGACGGAGTTCCAGCAAAAAATTCATGAGCACGCATATGCGGCATTACCCCAAAGCACCGTGATCGAAAATGCAAGCCTCACCTGCGCTCCTGCGGGAGCTACTGTGGGCAGGCCACATCATCCCTTCAAGCTTCTCTTCATGGGTCGCTTTGTCGGGTTCAAAAATTTACCGACATTGCTCGATGCTGTTGCATCTTTACCCGAGGTGTCTCTGACACTCGTCGGTTGCGGTCCTCTCGAGGGCAGACTTCGTGCGCGTGCGGGCCTCCTCGGACTCGGAAGCAGGGTCGAATTCCACCCTCCAGTATCTGGAGAGGAGAAGCGGCGGATGTTTGTCGAACATGATGCACTGATTCTCCCATCGGTAACGGAGATCAGCCCGAATGTCGCTCTGGAAGCGGCTTCAGAAGGTTTGCCAGTTCTTCTTTCGGAGGAGACGGGGCTGAAGGAAGGTGGGAATATTCTTCTGAAGTCCCTTCGTAAAAAAAGTGACATTATTCAGAGTCTCCGGGAGTACATGGAAGATTCGGATGTTTCAAAAGGTGCGATGGATGTGCGGACGTATGCTCAAGTGGCTCAGGATTGGATACAACTCCTTGCTTCTCTATGAAATTACTGATGATCAGTGGCGATAGAAGTCTTGTTGCAGGAAAGCAGGGAGCTTTTTCGGAAACACTTGGTGAATTACAGAAACATTTTGAGCGCATTGATATTATT
>CAZQYX010000022.1:0-14373 GCA_964597665.1 uncultured Candidatus Peribacteria bacterium
GAGGAGAACGAAGGTTCCCCCTCCCCCCTCGGGGGAGGGGTTAGGGGTGGGGGAGCAGGAAGCTGCTTCACACCTGTATCCTCGAAAACAAAAAACTCCCGAGCCACAGACAGAAGACGGTGATGACACCAAGTACGGTGACATCGAGGCCGATACCAAAGTGCGTCGTGCCGATGAGCGCGTACCGGAGCGCATCGACGCCGTAGCTGAGGGGATCCAGTTTCGTGATGATTTCGATGGCTGTCGGAAGATTCTGCAGTGGGAAGAGCGCACCGGAGAGGAAGAAGAGCGGCATCACGAGAAAGTTCATGATGAGCTGAAAGCCTTGAAAGTCTTCGAGGACGGAGGCGATCGCGGTGCCGAGTGCGGTGAAGAGCAATGCGATGAGCAGCATGAAGCCTATCGCCATCGGCAGCATCATTGGATCGGCAATCCGAAATCCGCCGATGAGCGCAATGACCATGACGATGATGCCTTGTAGCAGTGCGACCGTCGCACCGCCGAGTGTTCTGCCGAGCATGATATTGATTCGCGGTACCGGCGCGACCATCGTTTCCTTCAGGAACCCGAACTGCCTGTCCCAGATGATTTCGATCCCCGAGAAGATCGCGGTGAACAGAATGCTCATGGCGATCACGCCCGGTGCGAGGAAGTCGATATAGTTTCCGCCGCCCGCTTGCTCGAACACGGGTCCGAGGCCGTAGCCGAGGGCGAAGAGGAACAGGAGCGGCTGCCCGAGCGAGCCGATGATTCTGGAGCGCGACCGGAGGTACCGTTTGATTTGCCGGAGCCAGAGGATGTAGATGGTTTCCATAGAATGCATGGGGAATTTACCGCCGCTTCGTCCACATCTTCGCGTGAATACGCATCGTATCGACCGCACTCGCGGTTTCGTCGCGGATCGTGCTGCCGGTGAGTTTGAGGAAAGCGTCCTCCAGATTCGCCGTACCCGTCTTCTCTTTGAGCTCCTGCGAGGAACCGATGGCGATGATGGTGCCGTGATCGATGACGGCGATGCGGTGTGCGCTGCGATCGGCTTCTTCCATGTAGTGCGTCGTGAGAAACACCGTGATGTTTTCTTTCTTGTTGAGCTCCGTCACGTAACTCCAAAGATGATTTCTGGTTTGCGGGTCCAGACCGAGCGTCGGTTCGTCGAGGAACAGGATCTTCGGATGATGCAGCAGACCGCGCGCGATCTCGAGCCGGCGCTTCATTCCGCCGGAGAAGTGTTTTACGAAGTCGTCTTTGCGGTCACTGAGGCCGATGACGGTGATCAGTTCTTCCATGCGCTGCCTCCGGAGTGCTTTCGGAACGGAGTACAGAACACCATGCAGTTCGAGGTTCTCCCACGCGGTCAGTTCGTCATCGAGACTCGGATCCTGAAAGACGATGCCGAACGATTTTCGTACGGAGTCCTGATCGATGCTTGGATCAAAACCATTCAGGCGGATCTGTCCGCTCGTTGGCTTCAGGAGTGTTGTCAGCATCTTGATCGTCGTGGTCTTGCCTGCACCGTTGGGCCCGAGGAAAGCGAAGATTTCACCTGCACGGACTTCGAAAGAAATTCCTTGTACAGCTTTTATCTCACCAAAGCTCTTCGTCAAATCTCTGACACTGATCATAGAAGCCGACGATGAAGACGATTCGGACATTAGTTTAGGAATGAACTATACTCGAAAATTCCAAATTCCAGAAGCCAAATGCCAAGGCGGTGTTGAAGTTTTTGGAATTTGGTATTTGGATTTTGGAATGTATGTTCCCTCTGTCTTTCCTCGATTCCTGCCTTCCCGCGTAGTACCCTCTTCCCTATGATCGATCTCCAGCGAAAACTCCTCGGCGATACTGTCCGCAATGACGCTTTTGCAGAAGCGCTCCGGCGGCTCATCAAGCCGCAAGAGACGACGATGATCGACCTCGGTTCGGGAACCGGTTTCCTCAGTTTCCTTGCATCGAGACTCGGCGCGAAGCATGTGACACTTCTCGAAATCGGGGAGATTCTCGAGACGAGCAAAGCGCTCGCGAAGCGGAACGGCATCAAGAACTGCACGTTTCTGCGCAAGCACTCCACGCAGGTTCGCGGCATTCCGCAGACGGATATCCTCCTTTCGGAAACACTTGGGAATTACGCGCTCGAGGAGAACATTCTTGAATCGATCGAAGATGGAAAGCGCTTTCTCAAGGCGAATGGCATCATCATTCCCGGGAGGATCACGCAGTTCGTCTGCCCCGTCGTCACCGATCGTCTTCAGCAAGAGATTGATGTCTGGCCGCGTGTTGGCTTCGGTCTTGATTTTACGGAAGCCAGAGAGATTGCGTTGAATAACATGTACGTGAAGACGATATTGCCGAATGACTTGCTCGCTTCAAGAGATGCGATTCGCGAGTGGGATACGATCGATTTTTCAAAGAAAAATAAAAGCATTCGTGATGCAGACATTGTTTGGAAGTGCGACAAGCCAATGACAATGTATGGCTTTGCCCTCTGGTGGAATGCAGAACTGGTGAAAGGCGTCGAGCTCACGACAAGTCCGATGAAACCGGCAACACACTGGGAGCAGATCTACTTGCCGCTTCTCTCTCCTCTCAAGCTCGTGAAAGGATCATCGGTTCATCTGCATCTGACTTCTGATACGCGCTGGAAGACGAAAATCAATCTCTCGTGGACTGTTCGCCTGCTTGATGAAAAACTCAAAGAAGTGTCGGTGCAGGAGATGGATATGAGGAAGGGATTGATTGGGTAAAAGTATGTGCGCAGCGGAAGATTGATATCTTTCGCGTCTTCGGACACGTGGAGATTGTCGAATCTCCGCTACGAGCCAATCATCATTCATCTTTCAGCACTTCTCTCAATGTGAATGCTTGCCTGTACCAATCCACGATCGGTGCTGAGTGTAGGTCGTACCACTGTTTTGCTTTTCCGGAGTACTTGAGTGGGCAAGCGCAGGTCTCACCGGTCTTGAGATGCGCTTGCAGAATTTCCTGCACGCCGTAGGCAGCGGCAATGGATTTCCGTATCCATGAAGGTGCTTCGGTTGAATCGCGTTTCATGATTTCTCGATATATTTTTCGTCGGAGAGAGATATTCACATCGATGCGATCGCTCCGAGTGTTTGCTTCCTTCAGATCCATTTCACGGAGAACTTCTGAACGAATTTCCCGTACATATTCTTCCATCGCTGCCGTGTCGCTACACGATGCGTCTTCGAATACATGGCGTTGCAAAGACGAGCCGACGATTCGGAACAATTCGTCGTCGCTGTGTTTCAGCGGGTCCTCTTCTCCGAAACCGAAGTCCGTGATGTCTTTCATGTATCGCATCACAGGCGGCGTACATTCCACGGAGTGTTGATTCTCCACCGGATTGACGCGACGGAAAGGGTTCACGCCGGCAGCGATGAGTCCGTCCAGAATTTTCTGCGGACGAATGTTGAAATCCAGCATGGATTCCATGTCGTCGTAAGCGGCCGCAACGTTCTTCGTAAAATCATCGGGACTCACGAGATGTCCGTTTTCATCTTTTGCCTGCAGGGCAGCCAAAAAGGCGATGATGCGTCCTCCGTCATCGGCAGCACCGGAGATACTTCGGAGAATGCGTGTGCTCTCCGCGGTGCCGCTCGTAATCTGATCGATTTCTTCGGCGCTAAAATCTCCCGTCGAGATCGCTTCCACGCATGCATCGTTGATGCGTCCCCAGACGAACGAACGAGTCGTGCGTTCCACCGATTGAATATTCTGCACAACAGTTCTTGTTGTCAGATGTGGGAGTTCTTGGCCTTTTCCCCCGGAAACCATCAGCAGTTTCATGCTGCTTTCCCGTACAGGAAACGTCTCTGCGTACGCGGATTTGAACCAGGTTTTTACAAGAGGAACCATCGCTGCGTACACGGACATTTTGGTAGGCTCCTTCGGCATGCATGCACGGAATGCTTTTGCCATCGTGGGCGTTCCCGATGTAGGTTGTGTACGCAAGACTTGTACAAATGCTTCCTTTGAGTCTGTGCAGCCAAAGCTGGCATTCAGCTTTTCTACTTGGATGGCCAGAATCGATGGATTGCCGAGACATTTGGACATAAGTGGTATATTTAAGCACTAAAATAGAATATGTCAATATCTAACAATCGCTAGATTTCGCTTCTGGACGTCATTTACAGCATCCCCAAAAACTCCTTCTCCCCAATAACCGCTACCCCGAGCGTCTTCGCATCCTCGAGCTTGCTTCCTGCTTCGTTGCCTGCGAGAACGAAGCTTGTTTTCTTGCTGACCGAACCGCTCACTTTGCCGCCCCTGTCTTTAATCATTGCCTTCGCTTCCTCGCGACCGAGAGAGGGGAGCGTGCCGGTAAGTACGAATATTTGATCAGAAAAAATCTGAGGAATCGAGCCATTGGAACTGACGGTTAGCTGTACGCCGGCATTGTCCATTTTGTGCAGCAGCGAGCGATTATCAGGATCATGCATCCATTCTTTCAATGCTTTCGCGAGGACAGAGCCGATACCGTCGATCGTAAGCAATGCTTCCTCGGAAATCGCCTGCACGGTGACGGCGATGTCCGAAGGCTTTAGCTCCGAACCTGTTTTTTTCCAGTCCAATCTCTTTGCGAGCAGTTCAGCCGTCTCCCTGCCGATGTGGCGTATGCCGAGACCGAAGAGGAAACGCTCCAGCGGCGACGTCTTCGCTTTTTCGATCATCGCGAGGAGCTTGCTTGTCTTCTTCTCTTTGAAGAGTGGAAGTGTAAGCAGGTCACTGTCGGTGAGGAAGAAAATATCTCCAGCATCACTCACAAGTCCGGCATTCACGAGGGCGACGACGGTCTCGTCTCCCAGACCTTCGATATTTATCGCGTATCTCGATGCAAAGTGCGTGAGACGCTCAAGTCGCACGGCACTGCAGTTCGGATTCGGACAGCGATGTACCACCTCGCCTTCGGGTCTCGACAGGAGAGTACTACAGCTCGGGCAATGCAGTGGATAGTGGAATGGCTTGCTGCCCTCCGGCCGGAGATTCTGCAGGACTTCCATCACTTCGGGAATAATATCTCCTGCCTTTCGGACGATCACGGTATCGCCGATGCATACCCCGAGTCTTTTGATCTCGTCCTCGTTATGGAGCGTTGCTCGCGTTACCGTCGTTCCGGCAAGTTGCACGGGGCTCAGGTGCGCAACGGGTGTGATGGCCCCCGTACGGCCCACCTGCAGCTCGATGTCGAGGATTCTCGAAGAGGATTCCTGCGCTGCGAACTTGAAGGCGCGTGCATAGCGCGGCGCTTTCGCCGTTGATCCCAAATCTTTTTGCATTCTCCGGTCATTCACTTTGATCACGATGCCGTCGATGTCATACGGCAGCGAGTCGCGCTTTTGTCCGATTTCTTTGTACAACGCTTCGACGTCATCAATCGAATGCAACACTTGATACGACTTCTCGACCGGCAGTCCGCATGCCGACAGCATTTCCATCAGTTCTTTCTGTGTTTCGATGCCGAGCGTATCCACAGCACTCGCATCGAGCGAGTAGCAGAACATCTTCAGGTCTCTGGATGCCGCAATCTTCGGGTCCAGCTGCCGTACCGATCCCGCTGCGGCATTCCTCGGGTTTGCGAACTTCTCATCCGCTTCAAGATCTTCATTGATTTTCTGTAATGTCTTTTTCTCGATATAGACTTCACCGCCGATTTCAAGAAAATCAGGCAAATCATTTTTTGAATACTTCTCAGGAATCTGAAACGACAAAGGAATTTCCTGAATCGTTTTGACGGTGTGTGTCACATCTTCTCCCTCAATTCCATTTCCCCGCGTCACCGCTCGAACAAATCGATACCGCGGATCAGTAGCTCCGCTCTTATTATTCTTTTGTCCATTTTCCATTTTCAATTTTCCATTTTCAATTTTTTCGTACACCAGCGACATATTCAGTCCGTCGATCTTCAGTTCTGTTTCAAATTCGAACGAAGTATTCGTTTTGCCCAGCGCCCGCTGCATAATCTCCACCCACTCATCCAGATCCGCTCTGCTGAAAGCATCCTGCAGAGATTCCTTCGGGTGGAGGTGCTTCTGCTTCGGGAGACGACCGTCGAGCGGAGCTCCCACGCGCTGCGTCGGTGAATCCGGCGTGATGAGGTCAGGAAATTCTTTCTCCAGAGCAATCAGTTCGGCTTTCAAGCTGTCACGCACCGCTTCTGGTACGAGTGTTTTGCTTTCGGTGAAGTACGCGCGGTTCAGGCGGAGAATTTCCTCTCTCAGTTGTCCGATGCGTTTTTGTGCTGAGGCTCTGTCCATGTTTGTATTGTAGGAGAAAATTTCATGAAGGGGAGCGGATGCTTCTGAATCGAAAACAGTGTATTTGGAATGGGAGCGGGATGCTTCCCGCGGTTGTTGTCAATTGCAAAAAAGCTGCATACAGAGAGAATCAGCGCTCGGATGTCTTCAACAGCTGATCTTCGCAGGCAAGTCGATAGTATCGATCGTCAGATCGTGGAACTGCTGTCGCGTCGGATGACCGTCGTTCGTCAGGTCCTCAATCAACTCGACGAGGATGCACCGGACAAAGAGCGCGAGGCGCAGGTCCTCAGCAACTGGCTGGAGGAAGGGTTCGACTACGATCTTGACGAGGCATCGCTTGAGAAAGTCAGCAAGGCGGTGATGGAGATGGGGCGGAAAGCCAAAGACAGGTAGGAAGCGTTCTCGTTTTCTGCTATACTGTTTTGATGCCTCAGAATCTTTTCGAGACCGCTGTCACTCAGGGTGCTTCCGATATCCACGCGGTATCGGGCCGTCCCGTGATGATCCGAGTTGATGGACTTCTCAAGCCTTTGGGGGAGGAGCTCACCGGAAAGAAGGTCACGGAGCTTATCCATACATTTCTCTCGGAATCTCAGGTCAAGCGGTTCCTTCTTGAAAAGGATCTGGACTGCTCACATGTGCTTCCAAGCGGCGTGAGACTCCGTATCAACTGCCATATCGTCTGCGGCGAGCCTGCCTTTGCCGCACGTATCATCCCAAGCAAAATTCCCTCACTGGAGGAAATCGGCATGCCGGAAGCTGTTATGGATCTTGCACGCAGTCGCGATGGACTTCTGCTCTTCACGGGTCCGACGGGATCCGGAAAGTCGACGTCGCTCGCGGCGATTGCCGCAGCACTTCTCACGGAGTCAGCCTATAACGTCATCACACTGGAAGATCCTATCGAATTTCAGTTGCCTGCAGGGAAAGGCCTTACACAGCAACGAGAACTTGGTGCGGATTTCCCATCGTTCCCCGAAGGCTTGAAGCATGTGCTCCGTCAGGACCCCGATATCGTGATGGTTGGTGAAATGCGTGACCTCGAGAGCATCGCTCTCGCACTCACGCTTGCAGAAACAGGTCACTTGGTACTCGCAACGCTCCATACGCCGAACACGGCGCAGACCATCGATCGTATCGTGGACGTCTTCCCGCCGCATCAGCAGTCGCAGGTGAGGATGCAGCTTTCGGTGTCACTTCGCGCTGTCATCGCACAGCGGCTACTTCCGAAGAAAGGCGGAGGACGCATAGCCAATCGGGAGATCCTCGTTCGTACTCCAGCCGTTTCGAACATCATCCGCGAAAACCGTCTCTCCGAGCTGAACTCGGTTCTGCAGACGGGCGGAAGCGAAGGGATGATCAGTTTCGAGAAGGATTTGAAGAGACTTCAAAAGGAGGGTGTGCTTGGGTAATTCTCTATTGCCCTTTCTTTGTGCGCGACAAAGAAAGGGCGAAAGAAAACGCGTGCGCCAATTCCCGCCAGCAGACCCCCACCTGTGGCGCACGCCCACCCTTTGGATGCTGTTATTTTTCAGCGACATGACGATCAAATATAGATTTCCTCACATGAATATTTGTATACGTAAGAGAAAGGTACAGTTAGGAGGGTAAAGGGGGTTTGGGGGACTTAGGGAATACCCATAGGGTACTGCGCATCAAGCCTTTCGCTACGCTCAAGTGCTTGCTGCTGGGAGCCGAACAAGGTTCCCTAGCCCCCCAAGAAAGATAAGCTATTGACTTCGATATTTTTTATAGTAGAGTACGAGTTTGTGAATACCTCTCTTCCCCTCAGCATCGAAACCTATTTGAAAGAAGCCGGTTTCACGCAAACCGAAATGCTGATTCTTCGGAAGCTCCTTGAGCATAACTCTCTTACCATTCGAGAACTTGCAACGAAGATGGGCAAATCGACGGGGCTGATCGATCAAGCCATGAAGAAGCTGATGAGTAAGCAGATCATCAAACGGGAGACGATCAACGGTCATCCGATGTATCAAATTCATTCTCTCGATGCCGTCGTGCAGTGGGTGAAGACCGACATGAAGGGTAGGAAGGAAACTTTAGAGAAGCGGCAGGAGAACTTCGAGACGTTCATCGCAACACTCAAGGTCGACAAGCACAGACCCGATATGGAGCATTTCTCGGGGATCGAAGGTGTAGAGAAGGCCTACGACAAACTGCTCGCAGTCGGCGGGGAGATCCTGACCATGATGCCGGTTCTCTATCTTGCCGAGGACGATCCGCTCAGAGCTTTCCGTGTGGATCTCTTCCGCAGGAGACAAGTGAGGAAGATTTTCCAGCGCGTTCTTGCTCCGGACAGTCCTCTCGCACGCAGGTTTCAGTCACGCGATATGTTCGAGTATCGAAAAACACTTCTCGTACCCGAATCTGAGCTCCCGATTACTTTCGAGAAAACCATTGCCGGCGGCACCGTCGCCTACATCGACCAGAAGAACCTGAACGCCTGCTTCCTAAACTTCCCGGAAATTGCTAAGACCGAGTCCGCCACCTTCGAGGCTCTCTGGAATCGCACGCAGTCGGACGAGAAGAACGGCAATGGGCCCGTGTCAGCGGCAGCCACTCAGACTCTTGTGCCTCTCAGTACTCGTATCTTCTCGAGACTGCGTGAATTCTTCCTCGGAAAGCGCAGCATCGTCGCGCTCATCATCTTTGCCATGCTTAGCGGGATACTCACGTTCGGGCTCTATAAGACGAATAGGGACCTGAATTTGGAGCGTCTGAAGGAGAAGGTGATGTCCATCGCCTCTACCGGCGCGCTCCAATTCGATGCCGCAGACATCGATGCGGTGTGGAAGCCGGAAGATATCACGAAGCCTCAGTACGCCAAGCTCGTGGCAACATTGAACCTGATTCGTCGGAGTAATACGGATATTCAGTATGCCTACATCATGCGGAAAACGGAGGATCCCAAAAAACTAGCTTTCGTAGCGGATGCAGATTCATTGCACCCGAATCAGAAGAAGGATTTAAATGGGGATGGAGTGATCGATGATGCGGATGCGTTGAATACGCCAGGTGAATTGTATGCATCAGATCATTTCCCGAACATGCTTGAAGCTTTTCTTCATCCAATTTCTGATACGGGGATTGATCAGTGGGGAACATTTATTTCAGGCTATGCCCCGATCCGTGACGGCAATGGCCAAGTTCTTGCGATCGTTGGTATAGATATGTTCTCAAGTAATCTGGATCGTTTATCGGCAAGTTCTTTCACGCCACTTTATGCATTCATCGGTTTCTTCTTGCTCTTCATGCTCATTCGCTTCTGGTTTGAAAATCGTTCGTTGATGGAGGAGTGCCTTGAGGTAATGAAGAAAAATATGCGGAAAACCATTCTGTGGATTACTTTCTTCATCGTTCTTATCGGAGGAATTTTCTTTGGGTTCCGGCAGTATTACCGGCATGTGCTGATCGATCAGACAGGTCAGAAACTGATGGCCATTGCCGTCACTGCAGCCAGCGAATTTGATCCCAAGGATTTAGAGCAATTGCATTGGGCAAGAGATATGAAGACCGAGGCGTATCAGAGGGTGTTTAAGAGGTTGAATGAGATAAGAAATCGGAATTCAGATGTGACGTACGTCTATATTATGAGACCGACAGAAGATGAAGGCATGTTTGAATTCGTTGCAGATGCCGATGCAAATTGGAATTTGCCCTTTCAAACACATTTCGATATTCATGACATCGAGCCGTTTACTGAGGATGATGAAAATGTATTTTCTGGAGCTAGATATGATGATACAGATGGTTTTCTTAGGGGAAGCATGATGAAGGCCGGCTTTACTACTTCAACCGTTGATCAATGGGGCAATTTTGTAACGGGTGCAAGCCCAATCTATGACGTTGAAGGAAATGCAATTGCTTTGCTGGGGTTGGATATGGATATTAAGTAACGTTGAATATTCTGTTAATAAGCAGTTGATCAGATTCTTGGGGTTTTATGGTGATTAGACAACAATGGAGCGGTATTCATTGCAGCTTTTTTATCATCTCAATCGAGCGATCATGGTATCCGCATTTCTCATAAAACATATGCGCGTTTTTGTTGTATCCAAAACATTCCACGCGCACGAAATCACAATGGCTGCTTTTGAAATGCTCTTCCATCGCGAGCATCAGCTTTTTTCCTACCTGCTTTCCACGGTAATTTGGTGAAACGACAAGATCCATAATTCTTCCGTCTCTCGTCTCATACGTTTCCAGATCACCCTGAACAGTGTGCACGATCCCGCCAATGCAGCCGATCACTCTTCCTTCCTCTTCGGCTATGTACATGATGCCGTTTTCCCGAACAGTCCTGTCTATCAGGTATTCGACGTATTGTGTCGCTAGAAACGCCGGACCGTGCTTATTCAATTTCAATGGGTCAAGCACCGCTATGTGATCCTGTAGCGATTGGATAAGCGCGACAACGCTTTCCTTATCCTTTTGGTGAAATTCCACGATCGACACCATACAATGTTCTCAGTATGCACTGTACCCCCTATCCCTGATATACCTTGTGGTTGGGACTAAGAAGTTTTTTTGAGATAACATTTCCCCCATCTCCGCTGATTTCCCATATTGTTCTCTCTGCCATTACATCTTTGCGATATAAAAAATCTGCATGCCAATTAGCTAGGAGTAAATGTTTATTGATAATAGGTATTATCGATTGCCACTCAAATGAACTACAACTATAGAAATCCATATGGATATTAGGATTCGAATCGTCTGGTTCGATGAAATAGTGACCACTGATATGGCTGGTAGTTATTGGCTGAATAAATGACCAGCCAGGAGCCCGAGGATCGGCTGCATCATATATTCCCAGTGGTGCTAATTTTTTCATATTCAATTGTATTAATAGATCATCAACCAAGGAATGTGTAATTTTTTTCATTTTAGTCGGATCCAATGCTCGTACCAGACTTGCATCTAAAATGAATATTTCATGTTGCAATACTAGCTTGTTCGATAGACTGTCTTCTTTTGGCATGTTCAAATGTTTAAGGAAACTCGATCGAGTAGGATTCATTGTACTAAGCTTGTGTCAAAAATCCAGTTAAGAGGTGGAAAGTTTGGTGCAGGTTAAAATGTGCTATTGTGTAAATCATGAGTTTTAAATCTAAAAAGGAAAAAAATGTTTGATTTTGGGATTACAGCTATTGCTGGGTGGGTAGCCGGTATTTTGGGATTTTTTGCTTTTATACCCTACATCCTCGCTATTCTGAGAGGTAAAACAACACCGAACCGTGCAACTTGGTTAATCTGGACAGTGGTAAGCACAATTTCTCTTCTGAGCTACAATGCGGGGGGTGCAGTGAATACAATCTGGTATCCAATAAGCGATGCAGTTGCTCCATTTATTATTCTAATACTAAGTATTAGGAGGGGTGAGGGTGGCTGGACTAAGCTCGATTGTTCATGTCTGGTTATAGCAGGGATAGGTGTCTTTTTTTGGTGGTTTCTACAATCAGCTACAATCGCTCTATGCTTTAGCTTGATTGCTGACGCTATGGGGGCAATCCCAACAATTGTAAAAGCTTATAGAAGACCTGCGAGTGAAGATCGTATCGCATGGACCATGACTTTTATTGCTATAGTAGTTAACCTTGCTGCAGTAGAGAATTGGAGTTCTTTCTCAATTTGGATATATCCGATTTACATGTTTATATCTATGGGTACCATAACTGCGTTACTTTGGATTAGTCCAAGAAAGATCGTAGATTGGTTCAATATTAATCGTTACTTTTGAAAGCATGGATAAAAAATCTAAAATCTTAGTGTCGATATTCATCATTTTGATAGTGATTTCAGCAATGGCAACATATTATCGAACCATGATTCTGCGAGACTATCCTGTGATTAACTCAGAAATATCGACTGAATAATCGAAGAACTAATCTAGTGTGGGTCAAAAATATGTTCCGGTTTGATACTATGACGATGAAAATATGTATCATCATATTTATCGTAATCGCAGAGAAGCTCCTCACCAGGATGGATATCTCTAGCTGCAATATCTTCTCGTACTGTCGAATGAATATTCAATCCTTTCAAAGAGTGATTGATAAAACGCTGATCATCAAAACATAAAACGTATTTATTCAAATCTTTATCGAAATAGGCATAATGAAAAAAGATTTTTTTGGCAGGATCGGACATTTCTATGATTTCATCTTCAGAAAACGCTGTATCAAAAAGTGGATGATATTTCCAGGTAACTGTTCCTTTAGGGACAAATTGATTTGCAAATAGCCCTATGCCATGAATGCCACTGTTACCGATCTTCGTTTTGATAAGAAGCATAACGCTAGTTTGGAATTTTCTTCATCTTCTGCCAGCCTTACGTATCAGGCAAGGGCACCATTTTCTACACATCAATTGAAATTTACATAAGGTTTCTTCAATCTTTATACGTTCTGTATTGACATATTGGCTCAAAATAGTGTACAATTAACAGATTTATTAACTAATAAAAAATGTTTAATTCAACAACTTTTTGTGGGTTTGAGGGCGCAAGATATTTGTTATTTGGTCCGAATGTCCCTCCTTTGGTCTATTATTCTCATTTACCAACAATTCTTCTTGCACTTGGATTTGCATTATTAATTTTTTTGCAAAACAGAAAGGCACTCCCGAACAAAGTTCTTTTTTTGACGGTCATAACCTTTTCACTGTGGGTCTTTTTAGATTCAATATTTTGGGCTAGCAACAGGACTGACGTGATCATGTTGGTATGGTCGCTAATAATTCTCATTGAACCATTTGTTTATATTGGATGCTTTTATCTTTTATATCTACTTATTGCAGAAAAAGATATGCCTTTCACATGGAAGGCTGTGATGTTTGCTATCTACCTACCATTGATAATTCTCTCGCCAACAAATTACAATCTTTCAGGGTTTGATGTAGCTTCATGTTTGGCTGTGGAGGGTCCACTAGCTCTATATTACACTTATACTCTTGAAATTCTAGTAGTTATTGCGATACTAATATTTTCAATTCGAAGATATTTGCAGACAAAAGAATCAATTAAAAAAAATAGAATTTTTCCTATTACATTTGGAATCATTCTTTTTCTACTCGCATTTTCTTGGGGCAATATCACTGGCAGTTTTACCGATGACTGGCAACTTGGTCAATTCGGTCTCTTCGGAATGCCTGTTTTTATAGCTTTTCTTGTTTACAGTATTGTAAGGTTTCAAATGTTTAACATTAAATTAATTGGATCAGTTGCTCTTGTTCTTGCTCTTGTCGCTCTTAATTTCTCGTTACTTTTTGTTCAGAGTGTTGAAGTATTTCGTGTGATTGTTCTTTTGACCATAGCTCTATCCGCTATCTTTGGGGCTTTGCTAATTAAAAGTGTAAAACGAGAAATCGCACAACGTGAAAAAATTGAAAAATTAGCAGTAGAATTAGAAGCAGCAAATATTCAGCTCAAAGAACTTGATCGCCAGAAAGACGAACTTCTCGGCATCGTCGCTCATCAACTTGCAAAACCGATTACGGCTATTCGATGGGACTTGGAATCGCTTCTTGATGGTGACCTAGGCCAGATGAACGACGAACAGAAGAAAGAAGCCAATGTCATGCGCGGACAGGCCGTGAACCTCGCAGATCTCGTGAGCATGATCCTCGACGTATCGAGAATTCAGCTTGGAAAGATGCAGTTTGCTCCGCAACCGCTGAATCTGAATGAGTTCTTCACCGAGATTTTGCAAGTGGTGGAGCCGACGGTAGAGCAGAAGAAGCTCAATTTCATCAAGAATATGCCGAAGACGTTGCCAACAGTCCTCCTCGATAAGCGTTATACGCGCATGACGGTGGAGAACTTGCTCACGAATGCCGTGAAATACACGCCGGATGGCGGTAAGGTGACCTTCGACTTGAAGATCGAGAACGGCATCATGCACTGCTCTGTGACCGACACGGGCTGCGGTATTCCGAAGGAGGACCAAGGCAAGATATTCGGGAAGATGTATCGCGCGAGTAACGTACGCAATACCGTAGAAGGCAATGGATTCGGTCTATACGTAGCCAAAGGTGCTATGGAAGGGCAGGGAGGCAGGATGTGGTTTACAAGCGAGGT
>CAZQYX010000023.1:0-390 GCA_964597665.1 uncultured Candidatus Peribacteria bacterium
TCTTTCTGAATAACGGTAATGGCACATTCGCTTCCAAGGTCGATTATACGACGGGCACGAATCCCCGCTCCGTTGCCATCGATGACCTGAATGGTGATGGGAAGCCCGATCTTGCGGTTGTGAATAATGGTAGCAACTCGGTTTCTATTTTCCTGAATAACGGCAATGGCACCTTCATGGCTAAGGTGGATTACACAACGGCAACAGGTCCACATGCCGTTGCCATCGGAGATCTTAATGGTGACGGGAAATCCGATCTTGCGGTTGAGAACTATTCTTCAAATTCTGTATCCGTTCTACTAAACAACGGCAATGGCACCTTCGCAGCAAAAGTTGATTACACGACCGGAACCAGTCCATATTCCGTTGCCATCGGTGACCTCAACGGAG
>CAZQYX010000023.1:490-3385 GCA_964597665.1 uncultured Candidatus Peribacteria bacterium
ACGGGAAATCCGATCTTGCGGTTGCGAACTATAACTCAGCTTCCACCTCCGTCTTTCTCAATAACGGCAATGGCACCTTCATGGCCAAGGTCGATTACACGACGGGAACAAATCCAAATTCCGTTGCCATCGGTGACCTCAACGGAGACGGGAAATCCGATCTTGCGGTTGCGAACTATAACTCAGCTTCCACCTCCGTCTTCCTGAATATCAGTAGAACAGTCCTCTTCGCTTCCGTCGGAACCGGAGGTACGGTCGGTATCGGCACCTCCACTCCCGGAGCCAAGCTCTCCGTCTCCGGTGCCGTGATCATAAGCGGTAGAGGGGATCTTCAGAATGCAAGAACAGACAACGGTATCGCTCTTGAAGTAGCAGGCACGATCTCCGGTTCAGCCCTGAAGCTGATGAACAACTTGTCAGTCTCCGGAACAATTCTCTCTGCCTCAAATATTACGACCAGAGGCACACTCTCCGGAAATAATCTTGCAGTCTCGCACGGTGCAACGATTTCCGGCACCCTCCTCGTCCTCACGAGCATCACCAGTAAAGGCTCCCTCTCCGGCGCAACATTCTTCGGTGCAGGCCTTGGCTCTTGTACCGACACCAATCAGAAAATCCTCTACAACAGTGTAACCGGCAAATTCAACTGTTCTACGGATTACTCGGGATCGACATTCGGCTCCGGCAATGTCCTGACGATCGGCGAATCCCGCTACGTGAATGCATCCGGCGACACGATGACGGGAGCACTCACGATCAACCTCAGTTCCGGTTATCTTGGTCTGAAAGTTCTCCAGACAGCTTCCGGCAATATTCTTCATGCTGAGAAAGATCTCACGAGCTCGGGCACCCTCACTGTCTCAGCCGTCGCACGTTTCAAGAACAATGTGAATGTCGTCGGCACGATCTCGGGTGGCGCTCTGAACGTCATGAACGGCACGAGTTATATTCTGGGGAATGTCGGCATCGGCAATACATCGCCCAAGGCGAAGCTCGATGTCTCCGGTACGATCTCCGGAAGCACACTCACAATCACCAGAAACGGTTCTTTCTCCGGAAATCTGATGGTTGTAGGCAATAGTACGACGCGCGGAACGCTTTCCGGTACCAATCTCACCGTCTCAAGGTCTGCATCTATCTCCGGTGCTCTCCTCGTCAAGACATCCATCACATCGAAGGGTTCTCTGTCCGGAGTCACGATTGCAGGGTTCAATCTTGGCTCTTGCAGCGGTGTTGCGCAGAAACTTCTCTACAACAATACGACACAGAAATTTGAGTGCGGAAGCGACGTCGGAGCCAATTCCATCGGCTCCGGCAACGTTCTTGCCATCGGTGACGCTCGCTACGTGAAGAAGCAGGGAGACACCATGACCGGTGCTCTCGTCATCAGTCTCAGCTCCGGATATCTCGGTCTTCGTATCCTGCAGATGGCTTCAGGTTCTATGATTCATGCCGAAAAATCTCTGACTAGTTCCGGTCTCCTCATGGTGACACAGTCAACAGTGCGAGGTTCAGGGGCTCTCGTGGTCGACCAGAGAGCCAACTCCACCGGTGCCTACATCCGAGGCTCGGGTGCTCATATCAATGCACCGCTGCTTGCTCTCGACAGCTCCACGGGTTCGAGTAAAGCCCCGCATATTCTCTTCGGATACAAAGGCACATTCGACGTCGCACTCTGGAGAAGCACGGGAGCCGTCCTCAACCTCACCGGTCATCTGCTTCCGGGACTCACGAATAAGTTTGACCTCGGCTCTTCAACCAAGAGATGGAGATCTCTCTATCTCTCCGGCGGCACGCTCTACCTCGGAACCGCAAGCAACCAGGCGAGTATCAACTTCAACACCTCCGCTTCTCGCTTTGGCATCGACGCAAATACCGACGGCACCAATGAACTCTCGATTCTCTCGACAGGCAACGTCGGTATCGGCACTGCGATCGCGAAAGCGAAGCTCGATGTCCAAGGCACGATCTCCGGAACGACGCTGACAATCAGCAAGAACGGCTCTATCTCGGGCTCTCTCATTGTCAAAACCAGCATTGTCTCGAGAGGCTCTCTCAGTGGCGTCACCATCGCAGGCTTCAACCTTGGCAGCTGTAACAGCGCGACGACCAGCAAGCTTCTCTACAACAACTCGACGCAGAAGTTCGAGTGTGGAACGGATCAAACAGGAGCGGCAGTGGGTACCGGAACGATGCTCACGATCGGCAATGCGCGCTATGTCTTAAAGCAAGGCGATACGATGACGGGAACCCTCAAGAGCCGAGGCTTCCTTCTCGCCTCCGGCACGACACTGTCTGAAATGTCGGGTTGGAACGAGTATCTGAATTTACCCCACTCTGGGCTTGGAACAAATTCAGTGACTCGACTGACGAAGAATGGCGATCTCACCAATATCGGCACGATTCAATCCGGAGAAGCACACTTCAGGAGAGGTGGGACGTTTGCGGCGAAGGTGGATTACACAACGGGTACGAATCCGTACTCTGTTGCGATTGGAGATTTGAATGGTGATGGGAAGGGGGATATTGCGGCAACGAACGATTCGAGTGCTACGGTCTCCATTTTTATCAATACGGGTACTGGTTCATTTGCAACCAAGGTCGATTACACAACAGGAACCAACCCACGCTCAGTCGCCATCGGAGATCTGAACGCAGATGGAAAGCCCGATCTTGCTGTAGCAAACTATGGAAGTACTTCTGTTTCTGTCTTCCTCAACAATGGAAACGGCACCTTCGCTGCAAAAGTTGATTACACAGCTGGGACCAGCCCATGGACTGTCGCCATCGGAGATCTTAATGGTGATGCGAAAGCAGATCTTGCTGTAGCAAACTATGGCAGTACTTCTGTTTCTGTCTTCCTCAACAATGGAAACGGCACCTTCGCTGCAAAAG
>CAZQYX010000023.1:3485-7874 GCA_964597665.1 uncultured Candidatus Peribacteria bacterium
TTGATTACACAGCTGGGACCAGCCCATGGTCTATTGCTATTGGTGATGTGAATGGAGATGGCAAAGCAGATCTTGTAATAGCGCATGAAGTTGCTACAAAAGCTTCTGTCTTTATCAATAATGGCAATGGAACGTTTGCTGCAAAAGTAGACTATACAACCGCAGCATCTCCTCATTCTGTAAGCATTCAAGACCTTAACGGAGATATGAAGGCAGATTTTGTGGTGGCCAACTCAGGTGGTGATTCTATCTCTGTTTTCATCAACAACGGCAATGGCACATTTGCTACAAAAGTTGACTACACAACAGCTACTTCTCCATGGTCTGTTGAAGCAAGAGATCTGAATGGCGACGGGAAAGTAGATCTTGCAGTAGCAAATTATAATAGTAATTCTGTTTCTGTCTTCCTCAACAATGGAAACGGCACCTTCGCTGCAAAGGTTGATTACACCACTGGTAGTACGCCATTTACCGTTGCTATTGGCGATCTGAATAATGACGGCAAAGATGATTTGGCTGTTGCAAATAATGGCAGCAATACCATTTCCGTTCTCCTTAATCTCTCCCGGACCATCCTCTATGCCTCCTCCAGCACCGGCGGAGCCGTTGGTATCGGTACCTCAACGCCTGGGTCTGCTCTCGCCGTCTCCGGTTCAGTGCTCATCAACGCAAACGGCAATATCGTGAATACGAGAGCAGATGTTGGGATCGCGCTTGAAATAATCGGCACGATGTCGGGTCGTGTACTCCATGCACAGGACCTCATCACCTCATCCGGCTCACTCATTGTCGAAGGAGCCCTGTCGGGTGCGACACTTCGAGGTGCGGGTCTTGGCAGCTGTAACGGTGCTAACGATAAACTCCTCTACAACAACTCAACGAACAAATTCGAATGCGGATCGGATCTCACCGGATCTGCGGTGGCAAACTTCGGTACCGGTAATGTGATGACTATCATCGATGCGAGGTATGTGAAGAAGCAGGGCGATACGATGACGGGAGCACTTTCGATCAATCTCACTTCAGGCTTTATAGGACTCAAGGTTATGCAGACGGCATCCGGAAATATTCTTCATGCCGAGAAAGACCTCACGAGCTCGGGAACATTGACGGTGAACGGTGTCGCAAGGTTCAAGAATAACGTGAATGTTGTCGGCACGGTCTCGGGTGCAGGACTCACGATTATGAACGGTACAAGTTACATGCTCGGCTCTGTCGGTATCGGAAACACATCTCCAAAAGCCAAGCTCGATGTATCCGGAACGATTTCCGGCACAACCCTTACGATCAGCAAGAACGGTTCGTTCTCGGGCTCCCTCATCGTCAAAAATAATCTTTCAGGTTCGAGTTTCTACGGTGCAGGACTCGGGGATTGTAATAACGCAACGACCTCGAAATTGGTATACAACAACACGACAGGAAAGTTCGTCTGTGCGACAGATCAAGCGGCATCGGGATTAAGTTTCACTGCTGCTTCCAATATTTTCGTCAATCAATCCGGCGATACGATGACAGGTGCACTCACGATCAATCTTACGTCCGGATACCTTGGACTTGTCGTAAGGCAGACAGCGTCCGGAAATATTCTTCATGCAGAAAAAGATCTGACGAGCTCGGGAACACTCACGGTGAATGGCATTGCGAGGTTTAAGAATAATGTGAACGTCGTCGGTACTGTCTCGGGAGGTGCGCTAAACATCATGAACGGTGCAAGCTATATTCTTGGGAATCTCGGTATCGGAAATACTTCTCCGAAAGCGAAGCTCGATGTCTCGGGCACAATCTCGGGCACAACGCTCACGATCAGCAAGAACGGTTCGTTCTCCGGATCTCTCATCGTCAAAAATAACCTGTCAGGAAGCAGTTTCTATGGTGCAGGACTTGGAGATTGCAGCAACACAACCTCCAGCAAACTTCTCTATAACTTTACAACGGGCAAATTCTCCTGCGGATCGGATCAGATGGCGGGGGGCTTAAGCTTCACGACTGCGAGCAATATTTTCGTGAATCAGTCAGGCGACACGATGACCGGCGCACTGACGATAAATTTGAGCAGCGGTTACCTCGGGCTGAAAGTCTTGCAGACTGCTTCGGGAAATATTCTTCATGCGGAGAAAAATCTGACAAGCTCAGGCACGATCATTGCAGGTACTGATATTATTTCCAGAAATGGCACAGCGAAGACCAAAGGCTTTGTCTTCTACTCAGGAGCAACACTCTCCGAGATGTCTGGCTGGAATGAGTACGTTAACCTCAATCACTCCGGACTCGGCACAAACTCCGTTACTCGTCTCACGAATCAGGGTGATCTCGTGAATATCGGTACGATCCAATCCGGAGAAGCGCACTTTAGGAGGGGAGGAATCTTTGCACCGAAGGTGGATTATACGACGGGGACGTCTCCTCAATCAGTTGCCATTGGAGATTTGAATGGTGACGCCAAAGCAGATCTTGTAGTAGCAAACTTAGATTCAGATTCTGTATCTGTCTTTATAAATACAGGTGCAGGTTTATTCGTCTCAAAAGTCGATTATACGACAGGCGATGGACCATTCTCTGTTGCTATTGGTGATCTGAATGGCGATGGAAAGTATGACCTTGCTGTAGCGAATAGTCTGGCCAGCACAGTTTCTATTTTCCTGAATTATGGAAACGGCACCTTCGCGACAAAGGTTGATTATGCGACAGGAACCAGCCCCTATTCCGTCTCCATCGGAGACCTGAACGGCGATGGGAAAGCCGATCTTGCAGTAGCGAACTATGCGGATGGCAACGTTTCCATTTTCCTCAATAGCGGCAATGGCACTTTTGCAGCAAAGACGGATTACACTGCAGGAAGTAATCCCTTTACCGTCTCCATCGGAGACCTGAACGGCGATGGGAAAGCCGATCTTGCAGTAGCAAACTATAGTAGTAATTCTGTCTCAGTTTTCTTCAATAACGGCAATGGCACTTTTGCGACAAAGGTTGACTACATTACGGGAACTGCTCCCCGTTCCGTCTCCATCGGAGACCTGAACGGCGATGGGAAAGCCGATCTTGCAGCGGCAAATGCTGTGAGTCATACCGTCTCTGTTCTCCTGAATAATGGCAATGGCACCTTCGCGACAAAAGTGGATTATGCCACAGGAAGCAGTCCTTATTCCGTCTCCATCGGAGACCTGAACGGCGATGGAAAATCCGATCTTTCTGTTGCAAATTATGGCAGTAACTCTGTCTCTGTCCTCCTGAATAATGGCAACGGCACCTTCGCGACAAAGGTTGATTATGCGACGGG
Organism: uncultured Candidatus Peribacteria bacterium; assembly: GCA_964597665.1. Classification (GTDB taxonomy): domain Bacteria; phylum Patescibacteriota; class Gracilibacteria; order Peribacterales; family Peribacteraceae; genus SICN01. Next base: position 6,763 of record CAZQYX010000023.1, read on the forward strand.
AACCAGCCCCTATTCCGTCTCGATTGGAGACCTGAACGGCGATGGAAAATCCGATCTTTCTGTTGCAAACAGTGCTTCAGTAAGCGTCTCCGTTCTCCTCAACATCAGCAAAACCATCCTCTATGCCTCCTCCGGCACTGGTGGAGCAGTTGGTATCGGTACCTCTACTCCGGGCTCCGCTCTCTCGGTGTCCGGTGCGGTGATCATCAATCGTGGTGGGAATCTTGCCAATACCTCTGCGGATGCGAGTGTGTCGCTCGAAGTGATTGGCACAATGTCCGGAACAAACCTCACAGTTAGCCGATCTGCGAGTATCTCCGGAGCACTTCTCGTGAAGACGAGCATCGTCTCTAAAGGCTCTCTCTCTGGTGCGACGATCAACGGATTTAATCTTGGCAGCTGCAGTGCAACAACGAAGAAACTTCTCTACAACAACTCAACGAATAAATTCGAGTGTGGAACTGATCTTTCAGGAGGATTTGGCACGGGCAATGTGCTCACCATTGGCGACTCTCGTTACGTAAAAACCTCCGGTTCGACGATGACGGGTGCACTGACAATCAACCTCACATCCGGTCACTTGGGCTTAAAGATCATCCAGACCGCTTCCGGAAATATTCTCCATGCGGAGAAGAGTCTTACGAGCTCAGGTACAATTATCGCAGGGACCGATATACTCTCCAGAAACGGTTCGATGAAGACCAAAGGTTTCGTCTTCTTCTCAGGAGCCACACTCTCCGAAATGTCCGGCTTCAATGAATACGTAAATCTTCAGCACTCCGGCCTTGGCACCAACTCCGTCACTCGTCTCACGAATCAAGGCGACCTCGTCAATATCGGCACAATCCAATCCGGCGAAGCGCACTTTAGGAGGGGTGGAATCTTTGCACCGAAGGTGGATTACACGACGGGAACGACTCCAACTTCCGTTGCCATTGGCGATCTCAATGGTGACGGGAAATCCGACATTGCGGTTGCGAACCAGGCCTCAAATTCCACCTCCATCTTCGTAAATAACGGCAATGGCACGTTCGAGGCCAAGGTCGATTATACGACAGGAACGACTCCAACTTCCGTTGCCATTGGCGATCTCAATGGTGACGGGAAATCCG
>CAZQYX010000024.1:0-5016 GCA_964597665.1 uncultured Candidatus Peribacteria bacterium
GGTGACGGGAAACCCGACCTTGCAGTAGCAAATAATGGTTCAACTTCCACCTCCGTCTTCCTGAATAACGGGAATGGCACCTTCGCCGCGAAGGTCGATTATACGACGAGTTCGGCTCCAATCTCCGCCACAATCGGGGATATGAATGGTGACGGGAAATCCGACATTGCGGTTGCGAATCAGGGCTCAATTTCCATATCTGTCCTCCTCAACATCAGCAAAACCATCCTCTACGCTTCCGCCGGCACCGGTGGAGCCGTCGGTATCGGTACGCCTACTCCCGGCTCCGCACTTGCAGTATCGGGTGCAATGATCATCAATCGCTTCGGTAATCTTGCGAATGCATCCGCCGATGCAGGCCTCACACTCGAAGTCGTTGGTACTGCCTCGGGAAGAATTTTCCATGCGCAGGACCTGCTTCGTTCCAGCGGTTCGCTTATCGTCGAAGGGAATATGTCCGGTGCGACACTCCAGGGCGCTGGACTTGCAAGCTGTAATGACTCGGCCCAGAAGCTCCTGTACAACAACTCAACGAAGAAATTTGAGTGTGGAACTGACCTTACGGGTTCTTTTGGGTCCGGCAATGTCTTCGCAATCGGCGATGCTCGCTATGTTCGCACATCTGGTGGAACGATGACCGGAGCACTCACGATAAATTTGAGCAGTGGTTATCTTGGGCTCAAAATTATCCAGACTGCTTCCGGAAATATTCTCCATGCGGAGAAATCACTGACGTCTTCCGGAACCATCGTCGCAGCGCTCGATGTCATCGCAAAAGGCACGATGAAATCGGATGCGTATGTCTTCAGTTCGGGTTCAACGCTTGCGGAAATGTCCGGTTGGAACGAGTACGCAAACCTCGTTCATTCCGGCCTCGGTACGAATTCCGTTGTGCGTCTCACAAACCAAGGCGACCTCGTGAATATCGGCACGATCCAATCCGGCGAAGCGCACTTCAGGAGGGGTGGAACGTTCTTGCCGAAGACAGATTATGATGCAGGATCGGACCCGCTCTCTGTCGCTATTGGAGATCTGAATGGCGATGGAAAGCAAGATCTTGCAGTCGCTAACTCGAGCGCTGCCTTAGGCAATACTGTTTCGATATTCATTGGTACTGGCGCAGGTCTCTTCGTTTCAAAGGTGGATTATGCGACTGGCACAGCTCCTTATTCAGTTGCAATTGGCGATCTCAATGGAGATGGAAAACCCGATCTCGCTGTGGCAAATGGTGCTGGCGATTCAGTTTCTATTCTCTTCAATAAGGGCAATGGTACATTTACTCCAAAAACAGATATTGCTGCATCGGGAGATCCTTCGTTCGTTGCAATAGGAGACCTCAATGGAGACGGCAGGGCAGATCTTGCTGTTACGACTTTCAGTAGTACTACCTCCCTTTCAGTTCTTCTTAATATCGGCAATGGTACATTTGCTGAGAAAGTGGATTACACAACAGGCACTGATCCGGGGTCGATTTCAATCGGGGACTTCAACGGTGATGGAAAGGCAGACTTGGCTGTCTCAAATCTCAGCAGCGATTCCTTCTCAGTATTGCTGAATAACGGCAATGGAACATTTGCTGCGAAAGTGGATTACACGACTGGTGACAATCCAACAACGATCTCTGTTGGTGACCTCAATGGAGATACAAAGGCAGATCTTGCAGTCGCTAACCGTGGTGATGCCGCTACCACAAATGATCAGACTGTTTCCGTATTCATCAATAACGGCAATGGAACATTTGCATCAAAGGTGGATTATGCAAGTACCGGCGGCAATGCACTTGCAATCGGCGACCTGAATGGCGACGGAAAGCCGGATCTTGCAACTGCAAATTATAATAATGGCGGAGGCGGCGATACAGTTTCTGTTCATATCAACAACGGCAATGGAACATTTGCTGCGAAGGTTGATTATACCGGTGCAAATGGTCAGCATTCTCTAGCCATTGGAGATCTCAATAATGACGGCAAGTCGGATATTGCTGTCGTTGGTCTTGTGAGTGATTCTGTCACTGTTCTTCTCAACGACTCGGCAACTATTCTTTACGCTTCCGCAGGAACAGGAGGAGCTGTGGGTATCGGTACCTCAACTCCGGGTTCTGCCCTTTCCGTTGCAGGTGGAGTCATTATTAACCGTCTTGGCACACTCGCAAATGCTTCTGCCGATGCGGGGATCACACTCGAAGTCATCGGCACTGCCTCAGGAAGAGTCTTCCATGCACAGGATCTTCTTCGCTCTTCCGGTTCACTTGCCATCGAAGGTGCTTCGTACTTCGGTTCGGGTCTTACGATCAAGACAAGCCACAGCAATGCAGGAGCGAGTGAGTTTACGATCATCACGGATTACTCCACAAGCAATAATAAAGTCTTCAGGGTTTCTGCTTCCGGTGCCGTCTATAGTGATGCAAGGTATAACTCTAATGGAGCTGACTATGCGGAGTGGTTTAGGGATGGAAGTATGGTAGGTAGGGGAGGTTTGGTAGGTGGGGTAGGGCTGGAACCGGGGGAAGTCGTTTGTATCGATACGACACAGAAAAATACCGTGAAGCGCTGTGAGAACAGTGCCGATCCCAATGTCATGGGTATCGTTTCTAGCAATCCTGCTTTCGTCGGAAACGTCATCTCCGGTGCCGATGGCATCATTCCTCCGGGCTACGCCCTCATCGGTCTCATCGGTCAGGTTCCTGCAAAGCCAACTCTCGAGAACGGCGACATCTTCCCCGGTGACTCCGTCACATCTGCATCCGAACCCGGCTTCGTCAGAAAGGCTGCTGCAGGTGAGTCGACGGTTGGTGTTGCACTTGAAGCCTTTGATGGTTCACAGACTTCCATCAATATTCTTATCTCCCGTCGAAATCAATCTCTCACCGTCGAGACGCTCGAGAAAAAAGTCTTGCAGCAGATCGAAGTGATGAACCTCACCGATCAGATTTCCTCTCTCGTGAATCAGGAATCCGTCGCCTCGAACATCGAGAGCAGGATCATCGAAGCTGTACATCAAAGCATCGAACCGATCGATCTTACGTCCCACATAAAGACTATGTTGGATGAGCGCTTTGCCGCACTCGATTCTTCCAGCGGAAACTCACTCACCTTCGATTCCTCTCTGAGCGAGACAGATCTCCGTGCCCTTGTAAAATCTGTTTCCGAAAAGTTGGCTCTGGAAGCGAAAAAACAGGGTACAGCGACAGGATCGACGGATATGAATTACTTGTCCCCCGAAGCCTTGGCGAAGGTGGATGAATCCAGCTTCTCGGGACTCGAAACGAATTTCTTCGATCTTGAGTCAGCATTCTCTCTGCTCCATTCTCAGTTCAATATCCTCAGCTCTCACTTTGGTACCGGAGAAACTCTCCATGCTTCCGCATTGTCTCTTTCTTCGGGGGCAACGATCTCTGGTTCTCTCCGACTGAACGGATCGATGATCGTGAATGATCATTTCAAGATTCTTCGTTCCTCAACCGGCACCGCTCTCTCCGGATCCCAGCTTTCTGTACTCTCCGTCTCCGGAAGCGTCATCGAAATAGGCTCTCTCATGGAAGCTGCTTCACTGAGGCTGATCGGCGATCTTACCATTACGGGGCTCGCGACGTTCCTCGGTGATGTGCATATCAAGGGTGAACTTGTGCTCAGTTCCCGTCAGGCGGGCTTCGCTGTCATTCCGGCATCCGGCACCGCGGTGACCGTTACCTTCTCCGGTGCGATGATGGCAATGCCGATCATCAACGTTTCGCCGGATACTTTAGTCCTCTTTGCCGTCACGAAGATCACGTCGACGGGCTTCACCATTCGCATTGGAGAGCCACAACAGGCTCCCATCACCTTTGCCTACGTCGCGCTCTCGGCGGATCAGCCGAGTACGACGCTTGGTCACGCCGCCGCAGGAGATACTCCTGCAACTTTTATTCCGTTTACGGTGAATGCTCTCGGTCAGCCCGTCTCTTCCGATGCGGTCTGGAACGGTTGCATACAGGGCAAGCCGCTTGTGGATAGCGACGGCATCCCATTCAGCTGCAGTCGTTACCACTCGGGTGTAGCGTGGGATCATCCGGATCTTTTCATCAGCTTCATCTATAACGCGAACCACGATCCCGCGATTCTCACGATTCCGGATGGGTATCAGGTCGTTGTCATTGATGAACAGGGTACGTCCACTCCGGTCGAGGCTACGCAAGAGCCCGAGCAGGAACTTGTTTCTGAGTCCTTGACTGATTCTGTTCCTGAGATAAGCCCTCCTATAAGCGATGATTCCTCCGATACGAGCGTGACGTCTTCTGGTTCCTCTGTCTCCGACGAAGCTGCAATGCAAGAAGTTACTCCTACTCCTGTTCCCGTCACTGTCATGGAATCTGTAAGCAGCACTGAGGCTGTTACTGAAACAGGTTCGACTGTTCCAGAAAGTCAGATTGAGAATTTCATTCTCGATCTGATTAACACGACGAATGCGGCAGGAAGCGGGGAAGCAGTCGAGGAGTAAACAGCCCTCACCCCCAGCCCCTCTCCGCATCGCGGAGAGGGGTGCGCTGCTTTTCAGGATAAAAACGGTTATGATTGTTGCTATGGATTGCGAATCACTCCACCGTTTGAACAAGCTTAAATTCAAGAGAGAATTAAGGCAGAATATGACACCAGCAGAAACTGTTCTATGGCAGAAACTGCGAAACAGAAAATTGAATGGTACAAAATGGAAACGGCAAGAAGATATCGGCTTCGAACAGAAGGCATCATGGATCATGGCTATCGCATGCTTCGATTCAAAAATCATGAAGTGATCGAAGATTTGCCAAGTGTTTTGCAACGTATTACTCAAGCGATAGATCTTGCTTCACAATTTCCTTTGCCTAAGGCCCCCTCCTCTCCGTAGTACGGAGAGGAGGTTTTGAGGTGAGGGCCATTCTTCAAAAACACACCAAACAATATTCCCATAATTAATCAAATTTCCCTTCATTTTCCACCTAAAAACGATCAATTCTTATCATTTTTCATCAAAAAAAACTATGATTAAAAATCATAAATA
>CAZQYX010000025.1:0-4103 GCA_964597665.1 uncultured Candidatus Peribacteria bacterium
AGCACACGATGGGAGTGACGAGACTTTGAGACCGCCGGACTGTATCTGGAGACCATTCAAGGTGGAGGTTGCTGATGCACCTATTGATGTGGCAGTAAGACCTTGCAAGGACGAAGATGCTGTTGTTGAAGTCGCGGTGAATCTCTCCGCAACCGTCTCTCCTGCAACAGAAAGTCGCGCGTAGGGTGAAGTAGTACCGATGCCGAACTTTCCATTACCTAACAACGTGAGGTCTGCGGTATTGTTATTGTTCGCAACTTGAAAGACAGTTTCAAGAGATCCGATATCAGAAATTAAATCAGAGCCAGCATCGAACCAACTACCCACGATCTTGATTGCCGGAACGGTGTCAACAATATTCGTTGCATTTATTATTCCTGTAAGTTGGAGTCCTTGAGCAGAATTATTATCACCAAGTCCTACGAGTTCAGCTCCGCCACCAGTCGTTGAAATTGCTCTGAGTACTGCAAAGGTATCGGTCTGAAAACCAATCGTATTAATTGTGGAGATGTGTCCAACATCATCGTCAGATAGAGCAAGTACTGGACTATTCGTCGGGTCGAATATTTCAAGACCTGAATAGTCAGGAGTGGCATCACCAATACCTACACTTAATCCAAATACGGCACCTCCCGCAAACGTCGACGTCGCCGTTGTTGTCGCAACGATGGAACCGACGGTGACTTGTGATGAGGTGGCTTGGACACTCGTGCCGTCAAACCACAAGAGTGCTGATGAGAGTGCGGATGCGTTCGTGCCGCCTCGTGCAATCGGGAGAATGCCGGTGACGTCAGCAGCAAGGTCGATGAGGGAGGTGGTCACGTCCCCTGCCACTGCTTTCAAGAAGCCAGAGATGGTGCCGATCTTGAGTCCTTGCGATTGGATCTGGAGACCAGCGAAGGTTGACGTGGCGGAGGCACCTATCGATGTGACTGTGAGACCTTGAAGTGAGGACGAAGCAGTCGTAGAGGTTGCTGTAAACCAACCCGAGACAGTCTCACCGGCTACAGACAGTCGAGCGTATGGTGAAGTGGTGCCGATGCCAAGATTTCCAGATGCTGAAATACGCGCATATTCACCGGTCGAACTATTCTGGAAGATGATTCCTCCGCCTGCGCTCGCGCCACGAACGACAGTATCAGAACCGCTATCGACCAATAGAATCCCTCCCGTATTGGTAGACCCAAATCCACTGCTTGTATATGCCACTGTCGATTTTACGTTGCCGGCGACATACAACTTATCGAACTGTAGTGGAGCAGCACCTATGCCAATGTTCCCTGTCGAATCAATTGTGAGAGCTGACGGACCTGTAGAGGTTGCAAATGTTGTTGGTGACGATGTTGCAAGATAGAAGTTGCCGTTAATGGAACGGAACGTCCATGGGTTAGAGGTTGAGGAACCGTCAGAGAGAGCGAGCTGAGGACCGGTTGATGTGGCAATGTGCACAGCAAACTTCGGCGTCGTTGTGCCGAATCCTGTTTTATCTGCAGTGTTTGCAAAGATCGCTGCAGCATCGACTGTGGATGTCGAGAAGTGCGAGCCACCGCCAGAGCCAGTTGCATCCGTATCGCAGATGAGATCGCCCGCTGAATTTGTGGCAATAACATCACACGACACGAGCGAATTAACTTTCACTCCACCGCTCTGTACTTGAATTCCCGCAAACGTTGAGGTTGCTGATGCAGAGAGTGCGGATGCAGAGAGTGGGCCCACGAACGATGATGATGCGGTGCCAGTGGCGATGACGTAGTTGGTGAGGACTCCCAGTGTTTGGATGCCGCCAGCGAAGGTTGATGTTGCGGTGGTGGTTGCCGCATAACTAGCGGCGACTACATCACCTCCGACTGAAAGAAAAGCGTATGGTGAGGTTGTCCCAATACCGAACCTTCCAGAAGAATCAATTCGCGCACGTTCGACACCGCCTGTAGAAAAACCCAACGTATCGGCACCACCTTGAAACATTCCGGTGTTTCCGTCTCCTGCATATCGATACGCAGGTATACCTGCGTTTCCGGCTGCGCTCAAAAAGCCTCCCTCAGATTGCACGGTGCCAGCATTGATACCGCCGTTCACGTCAAGAGCAAAAGTACTGTCGGGAATCATACTGATTCCGACTCTCCCATCGTCCGCAACATAAATTGTATTAGCTGGAGCATTTCGATTGAACACGAATCCGCTGTTTGTTCCAACGGTGAGCCCGCTAGCAATAGTTGATGTCGCAGTCGAGGATGCAACTTCGATCCTCTCGAAGAGCGCTGTCGATGACGCAATCAGCGAGTATGCGACGTTGCCGAGGTTCGTGAGCGACAGTGCGGTTGATGTTCCTGAGACTGACTGGCCGAGATAGGTGGTGTTCGACCATGCGTTGTATGCGGTGAGGCCGGTTGCATCAGTGCCACAGACAATCGCGCCGTTTGCATCAGTCTCGAGTGCGGCGGTGCAGTTTGCAATCGTTGGAATCTTGATGCCACCCGAGATAACGGAGATTCCCCTAAATGTAGAAGTACCGCTTGTCGCACCAAATTGCAGCGCCTCAACTCCGCCGGCAAAGGTTGAAGATGCAGAGGTTACGTTCGGAACAGTAAAGATTGTAGTTGATGCAGAACCCACTACTTGAAATGCCGCCTTTCCCGCGGTTCCTTCGTCCCAGACTGTTAGGCGCGCATACGGAGTTGAAGTACCAATTCCTACATTTCCGCTTTGTTTAACACGTACAAGTTCAGTACTGCCGTCGCCACCCCACACAGCAAGATCATCTTGGTCCGTTCCAAGATACATGTATTGATAGCTGCTTGCTTTGAAACGCATTCTCGATTGCGTATACGGATTCGTAACTAATGAAAGCGCTACTGTGCCGTTTGGGTGATTAATCTCCAGATCAGCCGTAACCGAATTTGGCAATGTGATGCGCGGGTCATCAGCATTCTGCGTGTACGCGGTAGTGTACGTTCCATCCGTCACGGCGAATGTAGAGGCCCGTACACCCCCCGCAAACGTTGACGTCGCCGTTGTCGTTGCAACGATGGAACCAACGGTGACTTGTGATGATGTGGCGGCGATACTCGTGCCGTCAAACCACAGGAGTGCGGAGGAGAGTGCAGATGCATTCGTGCCGCCGTTTGCGATGGGGAGAATGCCGGTGATGTCGGTGGTGAGATTGATGAGAGCAGTGGTCACGTCCCCTGCAACTCCCTTCAAGAAGCCAGAGATGGTGCCGATCTTGAGTCCTTGCGATTGGATCTGGAGACCGTTCAAGGTGGAGGTTGCGGTGGCACCGAAGGAGGTTGAGGTGATGCCGGCAGCAAAGGTTGATGACGCGGTGGTCGTTGAGATTTGGAGTCGTTCAATGAGTGCGGTTGATGAGGCAATCAGTGAGTATGGGACGGTGTTTGCAGAGAGGCGGATGGCAGATGAGGTTGCAGAGACAGATTGGTCATAGTACGTGCCTTGTGTCCATGCGTTGTATGAGGTGATGCCAGTATCGGTGCCGCAGATGACATCGCCTGCAGTGTTCGTCTCAAGATCAGCACACGATGGGAGTGACGAGACTTTGAGACCGCCGGACTGTATCTGGAGACCAGCGAAGGTTGACGTGGCGGAGGCAGAGAGTGCGGATGCAGAGAGTGGGCCCACGAACGATGATGATGCTGTCGATGTTGCTTCGATGGTGCCGGTCTGGATGCGGAGCACCTGGAAGCCGGAGGCAAGTGACGTGGAGGTTGCGGTTGAGGTTGCGATTTCAAGTCGCTCGATGCGTGCGGTCGATGACGCAATCAGCGAGTATGCGACGTTGCCGAGGTTCGTGAGCGACAGTGCGGTTGATGTTCCTGAGACTGACTGGCCGAGATAGGTGGTGTTCGACCATGCGTTGTATGCGGTGAGGCCGGTTGCATCAGTGCCACAGACAATCGCGCCGTTTGCATCAGTCTCGAGTGCGGCGGTGCAGTTTGCAATCGTTGGAATCTTGATGCCCCCGGTGAGTGCAGTGATGCCGGCGAATGTTGAGGTAGCGGACGCTGAGAGTGATGACGCAGCAATGCCTCCCGTGAAGGTTGACGTCGCCGTTGTCGTTGCAACGATGGAACCAACGGTGACTTGTG
>CAZQYX010000026.1:0-3429 GCA_964597665.1 uncultured Candidatus Peribacteria bacterium
CAGGATGAAATGGATGCCGCTACCACTATTGCGGAAGCAATGAACTTGGGTGGACCTGGAGGTCCGATTTCAACCGGAACTTCTCTAACTGTTGCTTTGGCAGCAGACACCCCAGCTTCTGGACTTATCATCCAAAACACTATCAACAACAAATTCACCAAAGTTAATCTAACAGCTTCTGCTGACGGTGACATCGTTATCGATCAATTGAAAGTTAGACGAGGTGGAACTGTAGCTTCTGATGGAGCTTTCAGTTCAGTTGCTCTTCTTGATGCCGCTACTGGCTTAAGAATTGACAACACCAAGACTTTGAATTCTGAACACATGGCTACCTTCAACAAGGACATTGTTGTGCCAGCCGGCACCACTAAGTCCATCTACTTGGTAGGTAACATGGGTTCTTTAGCCAGTTACGCTGGTGAAATTCCAACCTTGGACCTTTATTCTATGACTTTGGCTGGTAGCGCTTCAGTTGTTGGCAGTTTGCCAGTTGTTGGTAACTACCAAACACTTAACGGCACTATCACTCCTGGCGCTTTGAGCGTTTCTAACGGCTCAAATAATCCAGACGCAGCCACTCAAAAGATTGGCACTACCAACTACACTTTGTCAGGCATTCAGTTGGTTGCTAATTCAGTAGAAGACTTCCATGTAAGTCAAATTACCTTTGATCAGGGCGGAACCGCTTCTGATTCTGACGTTTCTAACCTAGATATCTTGGTTGATGACGTTTTGAAAGGAACAGTTACTTCTCCAAATGATGGAAAAGTAAGTTTCACCTTTAATCCACCAGTATTGGTTGAAAAAGGTAAGACTGTTCAGATTGACTTACGAGGAGATTTGGTTGACGGTTCAGCTCGAACTGTACGATTCGACATTGAAGACGAATCAGATATTCGAGCAGTTGGTCAGCTATATGGCTCTGAAGTAAAAGTTGCTGATGGTGGCAATGGTGCCACTACTGATGCTGAACCTTTCTGGACCGCTCCGGTCACTACTATTGACCAAGGTTCATTAAGAATCGCTCCAGCTACTTTGTCTGCAGCCAACATTCCTGAAGATGATGATCAAATCGTCCTAGGAAAGTTTGAGTTCGAAGCTAAAGGTGAAGCAGTGGAAATCACTTCTTTGCCTATCGGCTTTACCGTTTCCTCTTCAACCGGAACTGGTGTTCGCGAGATCACTAACGTTGCCGTTTATGATGAAAACGGTTCTATTGTAGCTGGTCCGATTGATGCAACTAGAAAGTTCTACACTTCTAACTCTGCAGTACATCAGGCCACTTCAACTGACACCATTACAGTTCCATCTGGAACTCATTACTACACTATTAAAGGTGATCTTGATGCTGATTTTGAGACCAACGACACTATCGTTGTTCATATTAAGCCAAGTCAAGTAACCTCTAAGGGTGAGACTACTGGTTTGTCAGTGACTCCGACTCCAGGAACTGAACAAAGTTCAGCTACCATGACTGTTCAATCCGCTTCAATCGCTGTATCAGTTGGAAATACTCCAATTGCCCAGAACGTTGTTGCCGGAACCAAACAGCACACCTTCGCTAACATTAACTTGAGCACTAACTCAAGCGGTGAAGACATCAAGGTAACTACTTTGAAGGTTCAAGTAGATTGTTTGGCAACTTGCAGTCCGTCTAACTTCTCTAATTGGAGTATTTACGACGGTTCTACTGAGCTAAGCACTACTAATGATCCGGATTCTCAGACTACCACTAAGACTACTGCCGCTGATGACGCCACTTCTACCTTTACTTTCACTACTCCGTTAGTGATTGCTAAAGGCACTACCAAGACTTTGGCTGTCAAGGCTGATATTAGCAACTCCACTTCAAACAACAGCACTATCACTGTTGGTATTGAAGACACCACTAGCGCTACTATCACTGCCAAAGGCAACAGTTCTGCTAATGATGCTAGTTTGACTATCAGCGTTTCTGCCGGTCAAACTCAGACTATCAAGTCTACCGGTGAATTAACTATCGCTCGCGATAACGATTCACCAAAAGTCGGATTACTACCTGCTTCTTCAAGCGGTCTAACTGTTGGTATCTTTAACGCCACTGCGGTGAATGAAGATGTTAACGTTGAAAAGATCTACTTGACTGCAGTAGCTGCTAACTCCGGCGGTTGGGACCAAGTATCCAAGGTTTACATTTACGATGGCGGCACTTTGCTTGCTAGCGCAACTCCAACCTCTACTGATGGTGACGACCGAACCGTTCTGATTGACACTACTAACACTCCGATCGTTATTCCTAAGGATACAGCCAAGAAGTTAACCATCAAGGTTGACACTGCTGGTTCTAATTACGAAGTCGGATCTGCTGGTGCTTCCGGACAAGGCTTCTGGTTGAAGATTGCCGCAGCTGGTGATGTCACCGCTAAAGGCAAGCAGTCTGGTAATACTATTACTACTAAGTCTGTAACCAACGCTTCAACTACAGCTCAATACTTGTTTAAATCTGTTCCAACTGTAGCTACTAACGACCTATTGGGAAGTTCAGGAGTTACTAACACTACCTTGAGTAGCGGAACTAATTCCAACAAGGATTTGTATGCCTTCTCAGTATCTGCTGATTCTGCCGGCGACATTGCTTTACACCGTGTATCATTCTTAGTATCAACTAACGTTGCTACTGTTACAAATATGATTTTGCACGACAATGTAACACAAGTTGCCTATCAGCCGACTACAGTACTTACTTGGGTTGGCACCACTGATGGCGGCACTGACAGCTGGACTGGTATTGGTAATTTCTTCTTCGTAAATAACCAAACTGCTCCAACAACTGCTGCAACTGCAAGTAATGTTGTTCCATACACCATTTCTGCAGGAACTACCAAGACCTTCACTTTGCGAGGCACAGTTATCTGTGACCAAACTGGTGGATCTAACTGCGGTGGTTCAAGCGGTAGCGGTTCAGTCAGCGTTCAGTTGCTAAGCGACACTACCTTCTTGGGTACGTTGCCAACTGGCGCCACCGCTTTGGCTGACTCTGATGCTGATCTACAAGATGGACAGTTCATCTGGTCTGATCTATGGAGAACCCCTATCCTAGGAGTATCTTCAACTACAGCTTCTACAACCGAACAGTGGAGCAATGGTGCTAACGTTGCTTTGACTAACGGTGGTAAGATGCAAGCTACTTCTACTGCTGTAACAATCAGTAGGTAATAGCCAGGTCAAGCCTTTAGAGAGTAGCTTTCTTGCTACTTGAACTAAAAAATCCCCGCGCAAGTGGGGATTTTTTAGTTGCTTGATCATAAAAGAATGTCATTCCTGCGAAAGCAGGAATCTATAGGAAGCATAGAATGGATCCCTGCCTGCCGGCAGGTAGGGATCCACAGAAAGTCTGGAAATGGATCCCCGCTTTCGCGGGGATGACAAAGGGAGACGGGGATGACAAAG
>CAZQYX010000027.1:0-3041 GCA_964597665.1 uncultured Candidatus Peribacteria bacterium
TGCGGAATGTTCGTGGAACCTAATTTCAAAACCCAGTCATAAGCTGGGTTTTTTATCAAAATGCTATAATTTTATTATGCTTAAGCGGATTGTATTGACCGCGATTACGATACTACTTCTTTCCACGCAAGTTTCTTTCGCGTACAGCCCATCCTTTCTCGCCAGCGCTCAGGAATTAATTTTCCAGCTCGAAGTTAAAATTAAAGAGCTCCAACTGGAATTGCAGAAAATTAAGCAAAGAGAGATAGAGCTGAATAATGAGTTGACGCTTGTGACCGCTAAGTTGAAATTTACAAAGACTTTACAGCGAGGAATGAGCGGCGATGAAGTTCGCGCGCTGCAGGAATTTTTGAAATCATTACCGGGTATATATCCAGAGGGATTGGTTACTGGGTATTTTGGCGAACTGACTGAAAAAGCGGTCAAAAGGTGGCAAAGCGAGAAAGGGATCGAGGCAGTCGGTATTGTCGGCCCGAAAACCCGATTACAGATTAACTTCTATATTTCTAATACTACGGCCAGCTCAACTCCAACAACGACTACTTCTACCTCTACGCCGGTAGTCATAGCTACGACAACCCCGACTACTACGGCCACAACTACCACCCCTTCCACAACTGCGACCTCAACAACCCCAACGACCGCTACCTCAACTGATACTGGATCTTCGGGAGAGGGTACGACTACTACTCCGCCACCTACTACAACTACCGCCGACACCACTGCTCCGACAATCTCTAGTCTTCAGTCCGCTTCAGTAACTAGCGAAGCGGCGCGGATTACTTGGACTACTAACGAATCTGCCAATGGGCGAGTTTACTTGTCTCCCGGTTCCGCCACGTTCTCAAGTAGTACCGCTCTAAATTCCAGTCTTTCAACCAGTCACTTATTTGATCTTTCCGGACTGACCGCCGAGACTACTTATTATTATAGGGTTACTTCCGCCGACGCCGCTGGAAATACCACGACTAGTGATTCCGCGACCTTCATAACATCCACTGTATCTTCTACGTCCACACCTGATACCACAGCGCCAGTTATTTCCAACGTTACTTCCGCTTCCATTACTGCAGAGGCCGCGACCGTAACTTGGAATACGAATGAATCCGCAACCGGAAAAGTGATTTTCTCCGCAAACTCCACGACTTATTCTAGTAGTACCGCTCTTGTGTCCAATTTGAGCACCGGACACACCTTCAACATGTCGGGACTAGAAAGCTCAACCCTTTACTACTACAAAGTGGTTTCTGCCGACTCTTCCAGTAACTCAGCTACTTCCGATTCCTACACCTTCACCACGACTGCCACTTCCGGCGCTACCTCAACTCCAGATACGACCGGGCCCGTAGTTTCCGGAGTTTCTTCAGGGTCGGTAACTCACGAAGCCACGACAATTACCTGGAGTACTGACGAAGCCGCTACGGGACAGGTTTATCTTTCCCCGAATTCCGAGTCGTTCTCTTCTAGTACTGCGAAAGTTTCCAGCTTATCCACTAGCCATTCATTTAGCTTGTCCGGACTGGAAAGCTCAACTCTGTACTATTACAGAGTAGTATCCGAAGATTCTCTCGCGAACACTACCACTAGTGGTTCATATAGCTTTACTACGGGCACGGCGCCTGCGGCGACTTCAAGCACGCCAGTAGTTACACAAGGATCAACTCTCTGGCTCCGTGAATTCGGCGGTACTAGCAGCGATCAGGCGTATGGAGCAGGGGTGGATAGTTACGGAAGCATCTACGTGGTGGGTGAAACTTCAGGTTCTTTAGGTGGAACTAGCGCTGGTTCGTCTGACGCCTTTATTGCAAAATACGACCAGGATGGCAATCAGGCATGGATTTCTCAAGTTGGCACTTCTGTTGGTGACGGATTTAGAGCGGTTACAGTTGATAGTTCAGGAAATGCGTATGCAGTCGGCTATTCGTATGGAGCAATTGGAGGTCAGTCACATTCAGGCAACACTGATGCTGTGGTCGCAAAGTATGATAGTAGCGGCAACTTAACATGGATACGGGAGTTTGGCGGATCTGGCAATGACCAGCTTGATGCAGTTGCGGTCGATAGTTCAGGAAACGTGTACGGAGTTGGGCTTACTGGTAACTCACTAGATGGTCAGAGCAACTCAGGACTTAATGATGCAGTGCTCGTAAAATATGATGCCTCCGGTAATAGGTCATGGGTCCGTCTTTTAGGTACGAGCACTTATGATGCAGGCCAAGGAGTTACGGTTGATTCCTCCGGTAATGCCTATATGGTTGGCTGGGTCCGAGCCGCTCTTACTGGGCAGTCAGCCTTCGGCGGCGACGACGGATTTATTGCAAAATATGACAGCAGCGGCAATTTACTCTGGAGTAAGCAGGAAGGAACATCCTCTACTGATTATATATTCGGGATAGGAGCGGATTCGTCTGGTAATATTTATACTTCCGGCTACACAAATGGAGCTTTGGGTGACCAGGTAAGCTCAGGTGGTTTTGATGCCTTTGTATCTAGGTATGACGGCAATGGTAATCTGCAATGGACGAGCCAGTTTGGCGGTTCTTCTGATGAGTACGAAGTTAAGATTGTTAGTGACTCATCTGGAAACACCTACGTCGGTGGTTACACAAGCAGCTCCGCTATAGGTGGCGCTTTATCTGCTGGAGGTCAGGATTCATTTATATCAAAATTAAATAACCAAGGTGTGCAGCAATGGGTTAATTTACTTGGTACTTCTGGTGGTGACACAGGAAGAGGCTTAGCAGTTAGTAACACAGGTGCTTATCTTGTAGGTCAGGCATGGGGTGCTCTACTTGGCCAGACCCATCAAGGAAGCGGTGATGCTTTTATAGCAAAGTATTCCCCCTAGATTTTAAGTGTTAGTTTTCATTGATTATGAAACTACAGAAAGGGGAGAGGGTGACTATTCCGGCCAGAAAGTAGTAAAAACTATTGACTTTTCGCTCCGACTCGTGTAAGATATTTACTATTGTAAGTGTTCATAAATAAGGAAGGTCGAGTCAGTGCTTACAACGTTAAAGACTAGATTAGATAAAAATAAT
>CAZQYX010000028.1:0-2856 GCA_964597665.1 uncultured Candidatus Peribacteria bacterium
CGAATCAGGTTTGTCCTGCAGACTTTGCGGGACGTGTTTAAGTTCTGGTTCCGCTGGGTAGTTTTACGAAGACCGCTGGTAATTGTCGGCGAGGAAAAGTTTACTATTAAGCCTTATTACAGCGAAACGCTGAAACGCGCCAAGGAAAGCTCTTCTTAAGCGAAGGATTCAGCGGAAGGATGCCGTGCGGGGCGAGTAGGTCACGCAACTCTTCAAACGTTCTCCTGTTGGCGCCGCGATCCAGAGAGAATAGAATTGTTCCGAAAATATTTTTCCAACCCGGTTTTACAGGGTCAATAATCAGGATTTGTCCGCCGTTTTTACACAAGCGAACCATTTCCTTACAGGTTCCATTCACCTGCGCATCGGTCAAGTGATGAAAGATGCCGACGCAGAAAACCGCGTCAAATTTTCCATCCGGATAGGACATCGCCGTCGCATCCATGACTTCAAATTTATACCCAGTCTCCGGGTGTGATTTTTTAGCCATTTCTATGTACTTCGGATTAATATCGGTTCCGGTGTAATGATCCTTGAAAATATAGGCGTAGCGTCCGGTGCCGCAACCGACGTCCAGGATTTCTCCTTCCGGCTTAATAGTTGATGTGAGGCAGTCGGGGATGCCAGTGTTGCCCATGGATATAAAGGAGAGAACTTTTTGAGAAAGATTGTAAACGAATGGATGTTCCAGGAGTTTGTTCAGCATTCCTTCATTCTATATTTTCATCCTTAAACACGCAATAAAAATTCCCCGATTAATCGGGGAATTGTTGTTAATTTTCCGGCTGCTGAATTTCCGACATGCCCACCTTCCAGTCCGGACAGGTGACGCATTTCGGAAAGCTGAAGTCGTTGCCGATGTGCTGGTCTCGGATTTCCTTCAGTCTTCCGTTCCAGGCTTCCTTTATAGAGATCTTGTTGGCGTTGCCCAGAGGATACTCGGCTTCGCTGTCCGCGTTGCAGAGCAGGAAGGTTCCGTCGTAGGCGATGACCATCTGTCGCATGAGCCACGGACAGGGAAAGTCCCTGGGAATTTCCGCCTGCTCCAGCTTCTTGGCCTCCACCTTTTCTCCCCAGCTGAACATCGGGCGGACTTTTACGACCGCGCCTTTAGCCGACCAGAAGCTTCGGAAGGCGCTTTCTTCGTGAGCATTCAGATCCTGCACAACCATCTGCACCCAGATTTCCGGATGCGTCCACTTCTCATCCTTGGCGCGATCGAGAAGCTTGATGGTGTTGGCGCGGACCGTGTCGTAATTCCCGGCTTTCCACGGGCGGATTGCGTCAAAGGTTTCCCGCGAATGTCCGTCGATACTGACGATGATTCGATCAACTCCCGAATCATGGATGTCCCGGATTTTTTTCTCCGTCATGATACTGCCGTTCGTGTTCAGCCTCGTATCGGTCAGGCCGCGAGCCTTGGCGTAACGAATCAGTTCAAAGAGATTCTTCCACAGGAAGGCTTCGCCCATAAAGGCAAACCAAAGCTGGGTGTCGGGCTTTTCGACCGCGATTTCGTCGACAATCTTTTTGAAGAGCTCCATATCTATGAATCCGCGGCTCCGATGCAGTGTCGGCGAGGGGCATCCAGGGCAATCAAAATTGCAGATGGAAGTGCTTTCTACCACGACCTGCGTGGGGAAATCAGTCTGAACCAGCGTCTTTTTGGCTCGCTCAAGCCTGGCGGCGAATCCTTCCACGGTTACCTCCTTATTATTAGTGCTAGTGAAAGGCTACAATTTAAACTTGAAAATTGCAAGCATAAATTGTATGCTGTAGCGAGTTATTTGAAAGGGATGCGGGTGAAAGTTCCATATCACAGGCACGGACTCGGCGATCAGGAGATCGCATCTTTCAAGGAGACGCTGGAAAGCGGATTTATCACCGGCGGACCGAGAGTCGGGGAGTTTGAGAAAAAGTTCTCCGAGTTTCTTGGTGTTGACCGGGTAGTAGCCGTTAACAGCTGTACCAATGCTCTGCACTTGGCGCTCTGCGCCTATGGGGTCGGCGGGAATTCGGAAAAACCTTGGCGTGTCATCACTACCCCGTTGTCTTTCGTGGCGACGGCGAACGCGGCAATTTATCGAGGCCTTGAGCCGACTTTTGTGGATGTGGATCCGAAGACCGGCCTCATGGATCTGGATAAATTGGAGCAGGTTGTTCAAAAGTTCATCAATATCAATATAGCCATTCTCCCCGTGCATCTTTACGGGCAGATGGTGGATATGGAAAGGCTGCGGTCAATCTGTAACAGCCTTTCTAAAGGCCTGATCATTGAGGACGCGGCGCATTGTATTGACGGATCTCGGAACGGCTACGTCCCCGGTTCGTCGCTGAGCGATGCCGCCTGCTTCAGTTTTCACGCTCTGAAGACCATGACCTCCGGAGACGGAGGCGCGATTGCTTTGAACAATAAGGAGAAAGCCGACCAGCTGAGTCGTCTCCGCTCTCACGGACTTTCGCGTAGCGCGGTTGAACGACAACATGACTATTCCGTGCCGGATATGACCGAGCTCGGTTACAAATACAATTTGTCCGATATCCAGGCCGCGTTGCTAATTCCGCAGATTCGATCTGCGCATGCCAAGCGGCTGGAGAGAGCGGAGATTGCGGCGCAATATAGGGAGGCTTTCGGAAACGAACCTAGGATCGGGCTACTGTCCGAAGAGCCGGACGTCGTAAATTCGTTCAGCCAGTTCATTATTCTGGTCGATCCGAATAAACGGTTGGAGATCATAAACCGCATCCGCGCAGCCGGGGTGGAGGTGATTGCCTCGTATTCCCCGATTCATCTGATGACGTACTATCGGAAGCGGTTTCAGTATGTTCCCAATACCTATCCGCATGCCGAGCGGA
>CAZQYX010000029.1:0-2459 GCA_964597665.1 uncultured Candidatus Peribacteria bacterium
TCCGAGTTTGGTGCACGCTTCTATCGCAAGTTCGATTCGCTTGTAGCGGACGAGGGAGGAGACGATGAGGAAGTAAGGTCCCCCTCCCCCCTCGGGGGAGGGGCCAGGGGTGGGGGTGGTCTTGAGTTCAAACCAGCAATCATCAATCGGCGGATAGACAACGTCGCTTGGTCTCCGCCAGTACATCTCTATTCTCCGTTTCACTGTTTTCGATGCGGCAAGAAGCATATCCGGTCGATCCGCCGCTTCACTGTCCCAAATACGCAGATGATGAAAGACGCGCTGAAGATAGAATTTTTTCAGGAAGCCGAGCGGTCCTTCCGAGGCCTGTCGAATCACTTCATGCGTTCTATCCCACAGATAGCGGGCAGGGGAGTGAATGTAGCTTAGGTGTTTCGGTGCACTGTTTGTGATGATGCCGTGTGCGAATGCCGATGAGGTCGAGATCACGAGATCGAATTCCGAAAAATCCCAAGCCTCCACGGCGCGTGGAAATTGCCGAAGATACAGGTGATGATTGTAGGAGCCGAAGAACGGTTTGATGATGCTCGTACGTACTCGTTCTCTCGGAAACCACTCCCCAAGCTTCTTCTCGTCATACAGGAGAGTGTAGATGGGAGCATCCGGAAACATATCTGCGAGAATCCGCAGCACGCGTTCTGCGCCGCCGCGCATGGTCAGAAGTTCATGGACGAGTGCGACTTTCATATGCAGGCAGCATACCTTGTTTCAGTATTGTTCGGTTTTCTTGACTTCTTTTAGAAAATGGCGAAAATGTCGACCTCATGCGAACAAGTCCAACACTTCCGGCAAACGCCTCCGATACTGTTCGAGCGAAAAATTCGAGCAATGCGAGTTCCTTGAAAGGAACAGAAGCAGCAAGGCAGAAAATGTTCGAATTATATAGGAGTTGTTTGGCGCATAAGGAAGCAGCGAACGCAAGCTGCCGCAATCAATGTTTTGAACGCTGGCCTGAGGATTACATTTCACTCTGAACAGTCCTCGCAATTTTTGCAGCAAGCATTTTTGGAATGAAGCGTGTCATGAATGCCCCGATTCTATTTCGGAGCCCTGCGACGATGAGAGGTCTTCCCTGTTTCATCGCTTCGTAGCCGATCGTTGCGACAGTCGCTGCGTCCATCGATCCGAGTCTGAAGAGTCTTGAGCTTCCCAGATTGGCATTCACTTCGAAGCCTGTTTTCGTCGGGCCGGGACACAGACAACTCACCGTCACTCCTGTTTCCTTCAGTTCCTCAGAAAGTGCAAGAGACAGATTCATGACATACGCTTTGCTCGCGTAGTACACGGCCATCAGCGGACCCGGTTGGAATGCAGCGGTCGATGCAATGTTCAGGATCTTTCCACTTCCGCGCTTCACCATTGAGGGTAGGAGACTTTTCGTAAGTTCCGTGAGTGCAGCGATATTTACTGCGATCAGATTTTTCTCCTGCCGATACTCTGTTTCATGAAACAGCCCGTACGCACCGAAGCCGGCATTGTTGATCAGGATATCCGGCGTGATGTTTCTGCTTTGTAATTCCTCCGTCAGTTTCTGTACAGAATCAGACAGGCTCAGATCATGGGCGAGCACGGTGACTTGAATGCGATGCTTCGATTGCAGTTCTTTTCCCAGCATTTCCAGTTTCTCTTTGCTCCGTGCGACGAGAACAAGGTCATTGCCATCCATTGCACAGAGTCTTGCAAACTCTTCGCCGAGTCCGCCACTTGCACCGGTGATAACTGCGATAGCCATTGTGCGAGAGTGTAGCGGAAATCCTGCTTCAAAAATCGTTTGCTTTCTGATGTAAAGTTTGCTATACTAGTGATGTCATCGAGCGAAGTGAGCTCAACCTTTCTTCCTCCGATGACCAAAAACAAACACCGCCCCTCTGTAGAAATACTCGAGGCGGTTTTGTTTATGGAGTTGTTTCTGGCTCTGGAGAAGACATGCGTTCTCCAATCACGCGTTCGAGGAAGAATGCACTCGAAATCACGCAGACGCTGTGCACGCACCTTCTTTGTATCTTTGCTATGAGTGCTTTTGCAGTGTATTGCACTAATGTTTCAGATGCCTGAATCTGAGCGCTTGGGTCGTGTACGGCTATCGCAGCATTGAATCTCTCGATAAAACTGCGTGCTGCAGCAAGTTCCTCATTGTTGGGTTTTGCATCTCTCACTTGCAAAGCCTCATTCTTGGTATGTTCGAAACACATCAGCAGGCCATCGGTTGGGATGTTTTTTTTCAACAGCTCCGTCGCCAGTGTCATGCGTGATTGAAAAATTCTGATTGTTGCTACGCCTATTGCAAAAAATGTATTGCTGATGCCGAAGGTTTCAAGAACTTCTTGAGGAGAGCGTTGAGATTCTGTCATGAGAGAAAAAATTGGTGGGTCGGGAGGGACTTGAACCCTCGGCCAATGCCTTAAAAGGGCACTGCTCTACCAACTGAGCTACCGACC
>CAZQYX010000030.1:0-2164 GCA_964597665.1 uncultured Candidatus Peribacteria bacterium
TTAAGAAGATGGGAAACCTCTGGTAAACTCCAGACTGTTAAATCCTCTGGTGGTACCAGATTTTATCCTTTAAAAACTATCCTCGCTCTTTCTTCTGATAGTCAAAAATATCGCAGAACAGCTAAAATAACTAGTTTATCTAAACATCCAAAACTACAAGTTAAAAGTCTTAAAAACAACACTTCTAGCTCTAATACCAATACTAGAAGGTTATTAGATCAAGAACTAAACCATAATTTTAAACCTCATACCTTCTCAGATGATTTAATTGAACCGATCTTTATTAATGACAAAATCAACCACAACCTAGAGTTAGAAAATATCAAAATCACCTCTTTAGAAAGCTTTAAAGAATATATGCAAATACCACCAAAAGATATCACAGAATATCAATTAACATCTGTTAAACTACTAAAGACTAACTTAAGTAAGATAGCTGTTGCCTCTTTAATAATTACTCTCACCTTAGCTACTCTAGTTAGTACCAGAAACTTAATCGCTCCACAAAAAACAGCTCAAATTGCTGCACATAATCCAGGCCAGGTATTAGGAGAGGTATTACAAGCCACAACCGGGACAAGTAGTTTAGAGATAAATGCTGATACTACCATTAATGGGTCTTTAACTTTAAATTCTTTGAGTGATTCCTTAACCTTAACTGCTGCTGATGGAACGTTATCTGTTACAGGTCAAGATGGTGCTGCTTTGTCCTTAACCGGGAGTGCTGCTTTAAACCAGGATCTGGATACTACTGCTTCTCCTTCTTTCGCTTCTTTGTCTTTGTCTTCCACATTAGATCAACTATCTTTAGGTACTACTGCTTCTGGAGGAGTTGGTACTTTAACCTGGACACCTACTCAAGAGAGAACCATTACCTTACCTGATGCTACTACTACCCTAGTTGGTATTGATACTGCTCAAACCTTAACTAACAAGACTATCTCAGGATCTTCTAATACTTTCTCTAGTATTCCTACCTCTGCTTTAAGTAGTAGTACCATCACTATCTCTGGTGGTACAGGTCTTTCTGGAGGTGGTAGTGTAGCTTTAGGTTCTTCTGTTTCTTTGGCTATTGATCCAACTGTGGTTGCAACACTAACGGGTACTCAAACCTTAACTAACAAAACCTTAACTGCTCCAGTGATTACTTCTCCTACCTTGACTGTAGGTTCTGATACTACTGGAGATATCTACTATAGAAATAGTTCTGGTGTATTTACTAAGCTTGCTATTGGGAGTAATAACCAGGCTTTAGTGGTCAGTTCTGGTGTACCTACCTGGGGTGCTGTCTCAGGTAGTATCTGTTCTACCTGTGTGGTGAATAATCCTTCCGCTACTCAGACTATTACTCCTACCGCTTCTACAGCTACAGGTCTTTCTGTAGCTCAAGCTTCTGGAGGTAGTGTGGATATCTTTAATGTCACTAACAATGGAGGTTCAACTAAATATTTACAGGTTGATCTTTCTGGGAATACTACTATTGGTGGAGATTTAATCTCTTCAGGTAGTACTTCTTTAAATGGTAGTACTACTACTTTAGGTAATGCTACTACTGATGCAATTACCTTTACTGGTAGACTGGCTACTAGTACTGCAATTCTTCCAATTAATGACCTGGGATCTGATTTGGGTTCTGCTTCACTGAGGTTTAACAATATCTATGCTGCTAACATTAATGCTAACTCTGCATTATCTATCTCTGGTCAAGCTACATTCACATATTCTCCTGCTGATACTACCTTTGCTGAGTCATCGGTCAGGATTAATCCCACTACAGCAAGCTCCAATGTTAATCTGTTTGCTACAGGGGTTAATGGTGCTCAAAGAACTGGCATTGACGGGGAGGGAGATTTAACCTTAGGTTATTCAGGGTCTGCTGGTTCTTCGGTTCCCACAACCAGTTACCCTTTCAATGTCTATGGACATAATACTACCTTAGTCTCTTCCATTGACACTTCTGGTAATACTTACCTGGCTGGTAATCTGGGTATTGGGACTCAATCCCCAACCGGAATGTTAGCTGTAGGCAGCACCTCTGGGTTCCAGGTTAATTCCTCAGGTCAGGTTACCTTTGCTCCCTCATCTACTACTCCCTTAGCTAACATCTCCAATTCCCTAACCCCAATCGCTGCAGGAGCTACTGGATCATATCAAACCACTACCT
>CAZQYX010000031.1:0-1993 GCA_964597665.1 uncultured Candidatus Peribacteria bacterium
AAGCTCGAATTTGTTATGAGATTGTCCGAAGTAGTATCGACATTGACTATCTGCTCGCCTGCACTATTGGCTACCTGTAATGCATTTGTGCTGTTTGAGGCATTTTGGAAATTCACTGTACCGGTCCCAGTTATATCTCCACGGAATTGACTACTTCCAGATACAGACAAGCCGCCATCAATCGATACGTCTTTGTTAAAGTTAGCATTCCCCAGAGAAGTCACAGAACCTGCCGTCAATCCCGCCACCCGTAGCTGATGCATATTTGAAGATTCGAGATCCCAAGATTCGAAACCAGTTGGTACAGCTGTATATGCAAATCCATTTTCTATAAATACATTATTAGACACCGCAGAGCTTATATAAGAACCGCTTGGTGTCATAGAGCTAGGATTACTGATACTCACGACTTTGACATCATCGCCAAAACCAGAGTTGTCGCTGACATAGGCATAGCGCCCGTATACCTTGATAGAGCCACCACGGACAGTACTGCCTGTGGCAGACACAAGAGAGGGCGAAGCCGGATCACTAATGTCAATAGATTCTAGCGTCCCCCAGTAATTACCGGTAACATACGCATATTGCCCCTGCACATCCAGAGCATAGGCATTGCCGGTGCCAGCTACAGCCACCGTCCCAGTAGTGCTGAGTGTAGGGAATGATGACACATCGATTATCTGCAAGGTGTCGTCGCCAGTATTAGTTACATATGCATAACTGTCCTGTACCTTTACTGTTCGTGGGGTATTACCTGTAGCCCCCGATGCCACGCTGACAGGAGTTGTTGTAGAGATATCAAAAACCTGCAATGTTTCAGAGGTTTCATTTAGAACATAGGCATATTTACCTTGTATATCTATACTGACCGGGTCCGAACCTGTTGCCTTGCTACCTGCCAAAACGGGGTTGGTTGGATCAACTATATTAAATACCTGCAATGCATCAGTTCCACCCCTGTGGGTCACGTACGCATAGTTACCCTGCACATACAAAGCTGTTGGAGTGCTGCCAGTGGCGATAGAACCAAGTAACACTGGGCTGGCTGGAACTGAAACATTATAAATATACAGCGCATCGTCACACAATACATATGCAATCCCAGCTTTGACATATATATCTACACAGTCACCTGCTGATGGATAATCAGATCCCTCTATTGTTCCTGACGAATAAAAGCTAGCATTAACATTTAGAACACCTGCGACATTCACCGACTTGGTTGATGTGTTCGCTCTCAGTAGGCTATTGCCGCTAGAATCTTGAACTCGGAAAGCATTTATAGAGTCGGTTGTTGTTCTAACCAATAAATTGTCGTCTGTTCTGAGAGTATCTGTGGCAGAGCGATATAGGTTTGTATCTGTACCAAAGGTCAGTCCACCAGTCGCTGCAGTGGTATTAGTGCCTATAGTCAGCAAACTGGTCGCCGGACTAGCTCCTATGCCGATACGAGAGTTTGTAGTATCAGCGATGAATAGATTGGACGTTCCAGCTGCATTCTGAATCTGGAAAGCAGCCGTAGAATCAGAACTATTCTGGAATAGTGCAGTACCAGTGACTGTTAAACCTCCAGTAAATGTCTTGTTCCCTGCAAAGGTTTGCGTACCTGTTGTCACCATACCTGGGTTTGTACCGTCGGCAGGGCCAAAGGTTATCGTATTGCCAGCTATACTAGCACCATTAGTGATTGATGAGCCACTAAATGCACCGACAGTAGTAACACCCGTGTCAGTCGTCAGACAATCCGCCCAAGCACTGGCTTGGTAGCACCTAAACTTGCCTGTGTTGGTGTTGTAATACATTGCACCATTTGTACCACTAGGGTCTCCAGAGGTTGATTTGACATCAAGAACCAGCAAGTCTGGTGTGGCTGAACCAGAACCACCACTACCTATCTGCACCCTACCCGTTGCTGTACTAGCAGCACGTAGATTAATATTGCCAGTTCCAGAATTTATTTCAGTAGCAGAGACGCCCGTTGCATCACCTATAA
>CAZQYX010000032.1:0-1673 GCA_964597665.1 uncultured Candidatus Peribacteria bacterium
TAATCGCAAAGAGTAAACAAGAAGTTAAGAGTATGTCTTAATTCTTGTGGTTAAATAGAAAATAAGGGCGTATGGTGGATGCCTCGACATCAAAAGACGATGAAGGACGTAGCAGCCTGCGAAAAGTCTCGGTTAGGTGGCAAGCAACCTTTGATCCGGGAATATCCGAATGGGGAAACCCATCCCGAAGGAAGTTCGGGATATCATGCACTGAATACATAGGTGTATTGAAGAAGACCTGGCGAAGTGAAACATCTCAGTAGCCAGAGGAAAAGAAAAAAATCGCTAATCTATTATTGTTCTTCCCATACCTTTTGGGAAAAGCAATAATTGATTAGTCCATTCCGTTAGTAGTGGCGAGCGAAAACGGAAGAGCCCAAATTCTGTAGACTATCTCTCATTAAATTTCTTATTGGATTTTTCTGGTAAGGGATTTAGTGAGAACTTAAGGGGGTAAGCCCGTAATGTCTATAGGAAGTTGTAAGACGAAAACATTTTGAATCCTTACTGGTTCAAGTAGAGTCAAAAAACATTTTTGCTAGCAGAAGCTTTTGGAAAGAAGCGCCAAAGAAGGTGATAGCCCTGTAAGCGAAAGCGAAAATGTCTCTGCAGTTTTTATCTTGAGTACCACGGGTCCCGTGAAACCCTGTGGGAATTTGCCGCGACTATGCGGTAAGGCTAAATACCTTTGATGATCGATAGAGAACAAGTACCGTGAGGGAAAGGTGAAAAGCATCCCGGTTAGGGAGATGAAATAGTATCTGAAACCATACGCTTACAAGGAGCCGGAGCCCCGATTTATCGTGGGTGACGGCGTGCCTATTGAAGAATGAGCCAACGAGTTTGTGAATATTGCTTAGCTTAAGTCCGAGAAGGGCGCAAGCGCAGTGAAAGCAAGGGTTAACCCCCGTTTTTCACTTATAGATTATGACGAGATTTATCTTGTCCTAATCTATTTGTGAATTGGTAATATTTACAAGACCCGAAACCAGGTGATCTAGCCATGGACAGGTTGAACCTACTGTAACAGGTAGGGGAGGACCGAACCCACTAGCCGTGCAACACTAGGGGATGATCTGTGGTTAGCGGTGAAATTCCAATCGAACCTGGTAATAGCTGGTTCTCCTCGAAACAACTTTAGAGTTGGCCTTAGATAGTAACTACAGGGGTAGAGCACTGAATGGGAACAGGTGGAGCAATCCTACTGTTTTCAACCAAACTCCGAATACTGTAGTGGAATGTCTAAGAGTTAGACTGTGGGGGCTAAGCTCCATTAGTCGAAAGGGAAACAGCCCAGAACGCCAGTTAAGGTCCCTAAATCTATGTTAAGTGTAAAAGGTGGTGATTTGACTTAAACAACCAGGAGGTTGGCTTAGAAGCAGCCATCCTATAATGATAGCGTAACAGCTCACTGGTCAAGTTGAATTGCGCCGAAAATGTACCGGGGCTAAACATAGTACCGAAACTGCGTCTTCATATATTTATATATGAGGGGTAGAGGAGCATTCCATGGGCGCTGAAGGTGAGTCGTGAGGCTTGCTGGAGCGCATGGAAGAGAGAATGTTGGCATAAGTAGCAAAAAGATGGGTGAGAATCCCATCCACCGCAAACCCAAGGCTTCCTGGGCAACGAGAATCGACCCAGGGTTAGTCGGTCCTAAGGCGAGGCCGAAA
>CAZQYX010000033.1:0-1646 GCA_964597665.1 uncultured Candidatus Peribacteria bacterium
TTGCCGGATTATCCGATATCGCGCAATCGATTAAATCGGACGAAACGCAGAAGATTTGGACGATCATTTTAAAAACTGATCTGATTTGGAGCGACGGAAAGCCTCTGACCAGCGACGATGTCTTGTTTACAATCAGCGTAATTCAGGATCCCGATGCCCGTTCTCCTTATTTTTCAACTTGGCAGGGTGTTCTCGCGGAGAAGAGCACCGAGTCGGAGCTCAAGCTCACTTTGAAAAATCCTTACGCTTTTTTCCAGGATAATATTCGTAATTTAAAAGTGGCGCCGAGGCATATTTTTGACAATATTCCTCCGCAAAATTTCCGGCTCTCCGACTATAATCTTAAGCCGGTTGGTAGCGGTCCTTATAAGTTCGTCGGCTACACAAAGCGCGCCGACGGATTTATAGAGAAATACGACCTTGTCGCCAACGATCGGTTTGCCGGCCAGAAGCCCTACATTCAAAAGTTTTCTGTAAAATTCTTCGCGAATAAAAACGACGCAATCGCGAGCTTCAACGCCAAAGGCGTCGACGGTATCGGCAGCTTGGAAAAAAGCGACCTGGATCAGGTCACTCTTAACCACCACCTAATCACGGCTAACCGGCCCCGCTACTACGCCGTCTTCTTTAATCAGAGCACCAGCTTGCCGTTGAAGGAGAAGGAGGTACGGACGGCTTTGGAATATGCCACTGATAAAACCGGTCTTCTGGAGGCCATTTTAAGCGGGCAGGGCGACATTGAGCGCGGTCCGTTGCCCTCTTTCGTCGAGGGTTATGACGAGGCAGTTTTTACCAATGGCGGATTCAATCTTGAGCTCGCTTCTACCACTCTGGACAAGGCCGGCTGGAAGATTGGCCCGACCGGTATACGAACCAAGACGATTCAAAAAACGAAAGTCGCTCTTGAATTTGATCTCATAGTCCCCGAAGTCCGCTTTTTGGTTGATACCGCTAAAAAATTACAGCAGGACTGGCATAAAGTCGGTATCAGTCTGAACCCGGTCGTCATCAAGCCGTCGGACGTGGTCGCCAGCGCCATTAAGCCGCGGAATTATCAGATGGTAATTTTCGGCAATACCTTGAATAATAATCCGGACATTTTTTCCTTCTGGCACTCTTCGCAACGGTTTGATCCGGGATTGAATCTTTCCCTATTCAGCGATAAGACTGTTGACAGTCTCTTGGAATCCGTTCGTCAGGACACCAATCTGGAAACACGCATTCAGTCGCTATCCAAGGTTCAGAAAGCTATCTACGACCAAAAGCCGGCCGTCTTTCTTTATTCCCCCGACTATCTCTATCTGACCTCCACTAATCTGGGTGGTTTTTCCGCCAAATCCATTGCCATACCGGCCAATCGCTTGGACGGGGTTGCCGGATGGTATCTTAAGACCGCCCGAGTTTTCAAATAAATTAATCGCTCGGGATAAATGCCCGGGCGCGTTTTTCGCGATGGAAACGAATAACGAAATTATGAGTTTGGTAGATCGCACGATCGATAACTTCCTGAAATTCTTTTGATAATTCCAGCAGGGGAGTCGGGATGTCGTTCGGGCGTAATCCGTAGACTAATTTATGAGGCTTAGCAAATGAGATAATTTTCAATTTAGAATTTTCAATTTTCAGTTTTTGAAACGCTTCTAGCG
>CAZQYX010000034.1:0-1552 GCA_964597665.1 uncultured Candidatus Peribacteria bacterium
TTAGGAGCGGCGGCCGCTTTCTCGCGGCGAGCCTTAAAGCGCTCAACCTTACCGGCGGTATCAATTAATTTTTCTTTACCGGTGAAAAAAGGATGGCACTTGTAGCAGATTTCAACTTGAATGGACGGCTTGGTGGAGCCGCTGACGAAGGAGTTGCCACAGGCGCACTTCACTTCCGCTTTATCGAAATATTTAGGATGAATATCAGTCTTCATATTAGTAATGAAGATAATAAAGCAAAATTGCTGGTGTGGCAAGAGGGGTTGATTTTTTGGCGATTTCTTGCTATAATGCCCCTTAGTATTTTGATAGGAATTTTAGGAGGCTGGCTATGAGATTTCTCGCGCTTTTGTGCGTCCTCTGGTGCGCTTCCGGCTGTACAATCACCGAAATTAACCGGGTGGATACCGGGTTGTTTGAGGGTGATTTGAAGAAGCTGTCCGACGCGTTCAAGCAGGTGGAAGAGATGCCGGTAGGGGTGACCAAACGCGGCGAAATTGAGGAGCGTACCGGGATCCGGTTTGACGCTCCCAATGTGGAGCGCGTTCCTGGTCCGGCGGCTTTCCGGCGAATCTTCAACGAGTCGGTATTCCAGAGCGCGCTCGCCAATCCGGCGAACGCACCGAAGCTTCTCTTGGAGATGCAACCGTACACGGCGTACTTCATTCCTTTCCGGAATGTGACGACCTACACGGATCGGTGGTATTTCTCCACGAAGGAGACGCTGAAGCAGGGCGACGACCTCTTGATCATGATTTTGTTCAAGAGCGACGTGCTGTTTTACAGCGACTACCGCTACGTGAAGATCGACTCCAAGGAGTCCACGCACGCGTTCGCGCAGGGCGTGCTCGACATCATCAAGGAGTTTCTCGGACCGGCGGACGCGATGTACGATCTAATCAACAAGCTGGAGGACGACTACAAGAAGAAGGACAACGAGTAGTCCTGCGGACTCGCTACGGGTAGTTGGGAGGAACGGTATGGAAAGGCGATCACTAGTGCCGCTGATGGTGGTGCTGGTGGCCGCCGTAGGCTGTACCAGTACCCGAACCAGTCGGCTTGAGACGGGAATGTTTGATGACAAGCCGGAGCGGATGGTCGGCGCCTATGAAGCGCTGGCGGTTCGTTCCGGTGTTGAGCTGCTCTCCAAGAAAGATCTTGAGATGATGGGTTTTAACCTGAAAGCTCCGAATGTTGAAAATCTTCCCGGACCGATCGCGTTGAGACGCATCTTCGGGGATAAGGTTTTACAGAGTTCGGACAAAGGCCATCATATTGAGGAATCACTGGAGCAGCTTTCCGAGTTTCGGGGTTTTGTTATCCCGTATCGGCACATCAGGACCGTCAGTGACCGGATTTATTTTTCCGAGCAAGAAGTATTCCGACAAGGCAAGAATCTGCGGATACTGGTCTTGTTTCGGGGAGACGAGCTCTGCTATCACCAATTGGAGTATGTGGAGATCGATACCTACAGCTCTCGGTATGCGTTTGCCCAAGCCGTGCTTTTCGCGATCAAAGGTCCGGGTAAAGCGGCCCTGAGTCTCCTGGAGGT
>CAZQYX010000035.1:0-1489 GCA_964597665.1 uncultured Candidatus Peribacteria bacterium
CAACCTTGGGAGACAACAGTAGTGACACAGTCGTCTTTAATGCAGGAGTGTCAGGCGCTGGAATCAGCTTTGGTAATTCAACCTTTGCAACATGTACTTCTCTTGAAACATCAAGTGGTATTCTAACCTGTGGAACAGATGACTCAGGTTCAGCTTCAGGCTTCACAGATGGAGGATCAAACGTCTACTTAACAACAACCACAGACTTACTAGGCATTGGTACAACAACACCTACAGATAAGGTAAATATATTAGCCTCCACTTCAGGTTCTGCATCATTTGATGGACTACAAATTGACTTTACCCAGTCAGATGACTCAGACACAGGAGACATAAATGCAGGACTTAACATCAATATCACCTCCCAATCCTCAGATGCCGATACGGTACTTGGTATTAATATTGCCAATATCACCTCCTCAGCATCGGCCACTGAGTATGGCATTCAAATTGGTAGTGGTTGGGATCAAAACCTGTACTTTAATGACAGTACAACTAATATTGGCGTTGCAGATGGAGCAACCATTGCCTTCACCGATGGCACCAATACCTTATTCTCCATCATAGATACAGGTACAACAGGAAGTGGTTCATTCACTGGTAATCTGTCAGTAAGTGGTACCGTCACCACAGGTTCTCTAACTGTCGGTGGTGACACAATCTCAGAGTTTGCAGGTACTGGACTCACGGTGACAGGTAACACTCTCTCTACAACCCTTGGAACATCAATTAGTAACTCAGAGCTTGATAACTTTCTCATTGTCTTCACCTCAGACAGTGGCTCATCATCCACCTCCTTAGGTGGTACAAGAATAGTCTCAGGTGGAACAAATGGCATAGATACCTCAGACAATGGTAGTGGTACCTTAACCATAAACTTTGACTCAACTGAGGTTGGGACAACAACCTTCGGTAGTGGATCAGCAATCGTATGGACGTATGATGCCTCCTCTGGCACCGATACAACAATTGCCTTTGGCAATAATAGTCAGATCTTCACCTCAGGGACCGCAGCCTTTACAGGTACTTTGGGAGTTGGAACAACAGCTCCAACTGTAGCCTTGGATGTTGTTGGAGCCGGTCGCTTCTCAACCAATCTCTCGGTCAATGGTAATACCACATTGGGAGATAACTCTTCAGACACAGTGACCTTCACAGCAGGTGTGTCAGGCGCTGGAATCAGCTTTGGTAATTCATCCTTTGCGACATGTACTGCCCTGGAGACCTCAGCTGGCATCTTAGTCTGTGGAACTGACGACTCAGGATCAGCCTCAGGCTTTACAGATGGTGGATCTAATGTATACCTTACAACAACCACAGACCTATTGGGTATTGGTACAACAACACCAACAGATAAGGTAAATATCTTAGCCTCAACCTCAGGATCTGCATCCTTTGATGGTATGCAAATTGATTTCACCCAGTCAGATGACACAGACACAGGAGACATAAATGCAGGACTTAACATCAATATCACCTCCCAATCCTC
>CAZQYX010000036.1:0-1464 GCA_964597665.1 uncultured Candidatus Peribacteria bacterium
GGAATTAGAAGATTATCAAGAGTAGAAAGTACAATGACACTTAGTGTCATAAATTCTGAATGAGGATATTCGGATTATGGATAGTTTTTGCGAGTTATGAAGAATTATCTCAGGGCATCCTGATCATTAAACGGTTTGTTTTTATCAATTTTATTCCAGATATTCAGATTACTAATTACCCCACCAATAAAAATTGCATATGCCCACACATATGGAATGTCAACTAGATGTCCAGTATAATATGCCCCAATGGAATCAAAATACAAAAACCCATAGTCAGATATAACAAAGATTAGCATTCCAAAAGACAACATTGCCAATGAAAATTTAACCTGCCCCTTGAAAAACAACATCATACCAAGAATTGATGGGATTAACATTAATGAATCTGCAACTGGATAAGACGCATACAATACATACTCATACGAGTCTGTCTTTGATTCTGTATTGTAAAATACAATAATTAATACTAACAAGGATACAAGTGATGCTAGGAGTATATTTTTTCTTGAGATCTGAGATGCAAAAGGTTTCAGGTACATTACGCCAAACATAAAATAAAACACATACCCTACAAACCAAAAAAGATCTGCGTATGATGGCCATGCATCAGTATCTGTCAACTCGTTTAATGTCCATATTCTTTCAGCTATATACCATAAAGCAATTGCCAATGTAAAAAAAATCCATGCCCTTCCATGACTTCCACTTGAGCCTATCTTGAGATTATTTACAACACATACAGCTAGCAAGATACTGGAAAAAATCAAATTCAAAGTATTGGACCAAAATTCTGCATAATGGTGTTCAAACAAATTTGATGAGACAAGTACAAAAAATATCACAGGTAATGAAATACCTAGAAAGAGAACACTTGTCTTGTCTTGCAATTATTTGTTTATCCCTAAAAGAAATTCATTAATTGGCTTTTGGTAGGAAAACTCTTCTAATTTCTTGTTGATGGTACTAATTATTGAGAGATATCCGTCACCAAATACATGTTTTAAGATATCTACAAGATAATCTGGATGTTCAAGACAATCATGAAAATAACATTTGTATTTTTTGTAGAGTGTATTACCTACATTGTCATGTACTGCATCACTTATCTCATATAGTGACTGGGCTATTGTTACACTAACTAGTGCCCTAGTTACATCGGGGATATCATCCATTATTACTTTAAAATCATACAATGTTATTAAATTTTAGAATGTGTAATTTAGTACAGTAAATTCATTGGTAAGATAATCCTTAAGTTCATTATTTATGCCTAAAATTTGTGAGTAATGATCCTAATTACAAAGCTACTTGTGTAATTTTAGATGATTTTGAAGCACATGGATTAGTTCAGTTTAACAAAGAATATCATGATGAAGAATTTTTTAAAAATTTTATAGAATTTGAAAAAGCATTTTCCAATTCAATCCATGAACTTGTAAGTAAATCAGAGACATTTCAAAC
>CAZQYX010000037.1:0-1449 GCA_964597665.1 uncultured Candidatus Peribacteria bacterium
GCAGGCTCACTTGCGTTTGCCACCGACCCATCCAGTCCCTCGTATCGAATTGTCGCAGGGCCGTCGCCTTCAGAGATTTTGGGCGTGTACAAGGTACGCGCAACGGGAGAAAATATGGTACTCAATGCACTCGGACTCAGACTTTCCAGTGGAAAATCTTCCGATCTTGATCGTGTGTACCTCTACAACGGTTCTACATTGATAGGGAGCGCCGTGTTTTCTGCTACATCCAACACGGTAAACACAACACTCTTATCGCCCCTGCTCCTCCCCAAAGACGTGGATGTGCGGATTACGGTAAAAGGAGACATTGGGAGGGTCGGGGGAGGACCTGCCACCGCAGGCAATCTCGTACAGGTCAACGCGCTCAGTTATGAAGCCACCGGTATGACCTCTCAGTCAAAAATCACTGGCCCCGCATTGACCGCTGTCGCCGGTGTCCGCATCTTTAGGTCGTTCCCGACGGTAACACGCGAACCGCTTCCGTTTGAAGGTCTTTCTGACGGAAGATTGATCCGATTCAGAGTCAACGCGAATTCAGCGCTTGGGTCTGTCGGCATTGGCCAAATGAAATTCCGCATCAATACTTCGCTACCCGTGAGTGGCGAAGCACGATTATACGCATACACAGATTCCTCGTATTCCACGCCAGCACCAGGAATACCAAACGGATTAGTAGGGTCTGCAACCATACCACTGAGCGCAAGCTCTACGATTGCTATCACAGCATCACAACCTGTTCAGATTCCCGCCGGAAGAGCCATCTATTTCGAGCTACGAATCAACGCTCCTATGGGGAAGATGAGTGCGATGACAACATTACTTGGCGATGCAATGTATTACCCACTCGGACGGTTTCCGTTTGGCAGTACATTTGCAACCAGCAACTTCGTTTGGTCGCCCAATAGCACGACCGTTTCAACTTTGTTAGATGGTGATTGGACCAGTGGATTCGGCGTTGCAGGACTCTCGGCGAACGGAATTTCACAGACTCGTGTCGGAGGTGTAGTCCCTCCCACTTCAACCTCCACACCTCCTGTGATTCCCCCAACTACAACACCAACTCCTTCAACCGCCGTTAATCAACCTCCCCTCGGCAACTTCGACATCGCCGACTGCACCAGAATCGCGGGATGGGCCTTCGATCCAAACGCTTCGTCCACCTCCATCGGCGTCGTGATTAAAGAAGGGGATGCGGTGCGTGTGTCAGGAACAGCCAACATACTGCGTGCAGACGTCAACACCGCCAAAGGCATCACCGGCAATCACGGCTTCAATATCTCCACGCCCGCAAGTCTCAAAGACGGAGCTACGCACTCTCTCAAAGCGTATGGAGTAGACATACAGACAGGAAGCACCACCGTTCTTGCTCCACTCACCGCAAAGTCGCTCACGTGTGCCGCGGCCACTACTTCGGTTTCGACACATTCGACAAGCTCAGTGCAGGCA
>CAZQYX010000038.1:0-1391 GCA_964597665.1 uncultured Candidatus Peribacteria bacterium
TACTACTCGGTCGACGGCACTTTGCATGAACCGAGTACGATGGCGGTAAACTTCGCGCGCTATGACCTGCACGACAAGACCGGAATGAGATTGATTGGGTTTAATTTATACGCACAGCCAAATGATATTTTTGAAAGTCTGGATGGCGGCAAAACCTGGAAGGCGGTCGGAAAACTTCCGAGCGGTGTTACGAGTGATCATCGGGCGGCGAATATCGTCTTTGATCCGATTGATAAGAATGTTATATACATAAACGCCGATTTGGCGCGTGTCTGGAAATCCAACGATAAAGGTAATACGTGGCATCTGCTGCTAAGTCTTGATCAATTAAAAAATTGAAGTCAGGTATGCACAGCTTACCCGCGGATTTACGGAAAGCGCTTACTGCTCCCGCCGCGAAAGCGGCCTGGGAAGATATTACGCCACTCGCCCGCAATGAGTGGATTTGCTGGGTTGTGTCCGTGAAAAAGCCCGAGACGAGAAAGGAACATATCCGGCGCGCGCGTGAAGAGTTGATAGAAGGGAAGCGGCGGCCATGTTGCTGGGCTGGATGCCCCCATCGTTGAGTTTTTTTGAAACTTAATAATTAGTTTTGAGGTTTTAAATAGATAATGCAAAAAATCGCTACACGCATATTCATCTGTTCGTCGGTAGCATTCGGTATTATGGGGATTTTGAACGTGTTAACTCTGCCGGAAGGCGGGGACAATAATGCTTCACCGCTCCACACGGTTATAATGAAGCTTTTCTTTACCAGTCTCTTTTTTGTTTTGTCTTCGTTCGCGCTGAGTGTCGCGGGTAAATATCTCAAGAGTAATGAATAAATCTGCTGTTCGCGTCGCGATCGGGACAGGACTCATACTGCTGATACCTTTGATACTGACCCTGGTGAATCCGGGCGCTCACATCAACGGAGGCAGC
This sequence comes from uncultured Candidatus Peribacteria bacterium, assembly GCA_964597665.1. Lineage (GTDB taxonomy): Bacteria > Patescibacteriota > Gracilibacteria > Peribacterales > Peribacteraceae > SICN01. The sequence goes on from CAZQYX010000038.1 coordinate 922, forward strand.
GGAGGAGGATGGGACTGGTCGCCGTTTGATTTTGTCTGGGCCGGCGTCCTTATTTTCGGAACCGGTTCTCTCTTTGAGATCGCCAGAAAGAAAGCGGCGGGTAATACCGCCTACAAGATTGCCGCGGGAGTAGGGCTTGCAACCGCCTTTATACTGATTTGGATTAATGGAGCGGTCGGCATTATTGGAGAGGATAACGGTTCAAATCTGATTTATTTCGCGGCGCTCGGCATCGGCTTCCTCCACGTGTGCTTATCACGCTTTGAGCCGAAGGGGATGGCGCGCGCGATGTTCGTGACGGCTACCGGTATCGCGCTCGTGCCTGTTGTCGCTCTAATTATCGGTATTCCCGATTTCCGCCCGGGAATTGTGCCCGTCTTTATGCTCAATACCGCCTTCGCCTTGTTGTTTGCGGGATCGGGATTGTTGTTCCGCCGCGCAGCTAATCCGACTTCTTAGCAAAATAAAAA
>CAZQYX010000039.1:0-1369 GCA_964597665.1 uncultured Candidatus Peribacteria bacterium
GAGCCAAGTGGTATAATTCTTTTTATGAATATATTTAGAATCCTTTATTCCAGTATTGCGATAGTATTTGGTGCATTTATGGTTGTGTACGGCGGATATGATGACAGCCCCGGCGGGCAGTTTCTTGGGCTTGCTGTGGCGGTTGCCGGAGTTGTGGGCGTGATCAAGAGTAGGAAGAATGGTTCGGCGAGCGAGCGAGCTAACTAGCCGCGAGCGAAGCGGAATCCCTACCCGGGAGGCTAACCCAAAAAACCTGGATGTTTTTGGTACAATAGGAAAATGGTCTCTAATAAAGGATTCGCTCAAGTTTTGATTATCGGAGTGGTTACCGTTATAGTCCTTGGCTTGGGAAGCCATTTTTATTTTTCAAACCAACAAATAAAAAAAGAGGAAAATGTTCCGGAAGCAGCTCTCCGGCAATCGGAGCCAGCCGCGCCTAAGCAACAAACTGCTTCTCCTAGCAAGCCAAAAGCGGCGACGAGCGGCGACGTGGTTCAGGGTTATCCGGTTAATTGCTACCCCAGGCTGGGTTTTGATAACAATAGAACCGAAGGAACATTCGTAGTGAATCCGGTAAATAACAAGGAGATGTATATCAACGTGGAATACCGGGGTATATACAAGAGCGTTGACGGAGGGAGCACTTGGAATTTTTCGGGTAACGGGCTTAAAGGACTGCCCCGCAACGATGATCCGTCAAAACCCTGCCACGATCTTCGTTTTCACTTATATGTGGATCCTTCAAATCCCAAGCGCATCCTAGCTCCAGGCGGTAGCGGACCCGGAAGAGTGGGAGAGGGTCTCGGCGGGTTTTCCGAGAGCTTAGACGGCGGCGCTACATGGCGCCAGCTCTTTACGAGCGGGATGAGCGCTTATACAGAAAGTGCGGCGATAGACCCGACAAATAATAAAATCGTGTACGTCACGACGGCCGCCCTTGCTCAAGGCATGGACGGACCTGATAAAGGGAAAATTTTCGTTACCAAGGGAATTGTTTATAAAACCATGGATGGAGGCAAAACGTGGGAAGAACTTCCGACCGGGATTTTTCCGGACTTGAGAACTACTGGAATTTTTATAGATTCGCAGAATCCGAACAGGCTGCGACTTGCTACGTTTGGATTACCGTCAGGCACGAATGTGAATAAAAGCGCTTCATCCGAGCAATGGGGGTTCTTAGAATCGAATGACGCTGGTCAGACCTGGACGAAACTGGGCGCTACTCTTGGCATTGGAATAAGGCATCTTGATGTCTCGCCGGTAAATTTGAATCATTTTTTTCTGATGGCAAGCAAGGATAATATGGATAAATTGTACTACTCGGTCGACGGCACTTTGCATGAACCGAGTACGATGGCGGTAAACTTCG
>CAZQYX010000040.1:0-1369 GCA_964597665.1 uncultured Candidatus Peribacteria bacterium
CTCGTAATGGACTACATTGGCATCCGGAACTCGCAATCTACGTTAAAGGAGAAAAGCAGGAAATTCCCGCAAACATTGGTCTTGTAGGAGGGCATCAGCCCACACATACACATAGCGAAGACGCATCGAAAGGAGTAATCCATCTTGAGTTTGAAGGGGTAGTTCGCAAGCAGGACACAGCTCTTGGAAAATTCTTCACGGTTTGGGGTAAAGATATCCGATCTTTTGGCTCAAATATGAAAATGACCGTCAACGGACAGGAAAATACGGAATACGAAAATTACCAAATGCAGGACAAGGATAAAATCGAATTGAGGTACGAATAGACATACAAGCCATGAAATTAAAAGTAACATTGATCGCAATAGCAATCCTTATGGTTGGTGGTGGAATTGTCTATCTCAATAGTTCTCGCACCAAAAATACAGATACAGCTCCGTCAGTTTCGAAAAGTGACGAGCTTGTGATCGCTCAACAAGACGCGCGTACTTCGGTAAAAATTGACAAAGTTACTCTATTGAAAGATGGCTATGTGGTTGTGCGTGGCGGTGATGGTAGACGTATCGGTCAGGTCATAGAAATCAGCCGGTATCTTGAAGCGGGGTCTGCCAAAGATATCATTATCGAGTTAGGTGAATTCTACACGTACAAAGAAGATGACCAGCTCATCGTCATGATCTATCACGATGATGGGGACAGATCGTTTAACGATCTTGACCAACCAGTTAATGCTTCCGCTGTTTTTGCTGAGACTGGAGTGCCGGTACTTGCTTCCATCTTTGAGCATGAAGTAGCACCAAGTGATGGTATGGGTATGGTAACTGTTCGCTATACCAACACAGGTTTCGAACCCGCAAAACTCACCGTGGCGGTCGGTACAATGGTTGAATTCATAAACCAAAGCGATGAGGAGATGTGGGTTGCATCTAACATGCACCCATCCCATGAGATCCTTGCAACCTTTGATCAATTCAAAGGAGCTGGAAAAGGTCAGAGTTATATGTACACCTTCGACAAGAAGGGGGTATGGCCATACCACGATCACATCAACCCAGCACTGGAGGGGATGATTACAGTTGAGTGAGTTGACTCCTATACCCCTAGGGGGTATGCTGTAAATATGAGAAAAGATATTAAATCAAAAACCCTCCGTCGTCTTAAGCTCGTTGAGGGTCAAATTCGGGGAATTCAGAAAATGGTTGAGGACGAAAAGTATTGTGTCGACATCATCACTCAGTCGAGTGCGGTTAAAGAAGCTCTTTCTGGTGTTGAGAACTTAATTCTTGAGAACCACCTATCGACTCATGTTCTTGATCACATTAAGCATGGCAAGGAAAAGATGGCGATTGAGGAAATTCTAAAGGTCTAT
>CAZQYX010000041.1:0-1344 GCA_964597665.1 uncultured Candidatus Peribacteria bacterium
AGCAGACAAACCGCTCTATCTCCTCATGAAGCGTGCTAGCAGATGCTAGCACCTCGCAGTTTCAGTATATCTTGATAGCGCCTGCTGCATGAGTGGCTCTTCACATGACCAAGCCTGACTTGCCTGGTTTCTATCAAGACAATCTTTTTCTACATGCATGATGAGAAACGCACTGTATAAATCTCTTTGCATTTCTACACCACATGGACACTTATGCTGCCTTTGGCTTAAAGGCTTTCTCTCTTGTCTGCCACATTGACAGGTTTGAGACAATTTTGTTTTATAGGTGTTTATTTCGATGAGCTTGCCACCGGCATTCTCGGCTTTGTGACGAAGCTTCTCAACAAACATCCCGGGAGCATGACGTCCCACACTTTTTCCATAACTTTTCTGAAGGGCTTTATAAGATATCTTTTCTATTTTTATTATATTACCAAAAGAAATTATCTCATTGACCTTTTTTCCAAGCAGCCTCTTGCGAGAGGCTGCCTGCTTTCTTTTTATATCTGCAAGTTTGATATATAGTTTTTTTACTCGCTTGCTTGTTTTTTGATGCATTTCTCTAGATCTAGCTATTTTTCTCTGAAGAACCCTAGAACTTTTATCTTTGATGGGCGTTATCTTATCAAGCGATGCCCCATTTTCGGAAACAACAGCCGCGGTAGATGGTCCTAGATCTACACCGACAACGACTGCGGGTGATAGTTGTTTACAAAGAGGCTTTCCCTCAAGTATGAGCTGAGCAAAATATCTCACTTTACCTTTGATCATTTTTCTGATCAGCCTAACATACTTCACGCGGCAGCTTAATGCATGAGCTTCTACACCATGAAGATCTTTAAGATCATAGATCGGCTTTAACACAAGTCCCTTCCATAGAATAACGCCATCTTTAAAACGGATGCTTGTTACATTGCTCTTACCTTCTAAACTTCTCATCCTATAGATACTCTTAAAACGAGGCTTTCCTCTTTTACCGACAGAGTACTCTTTAACAGCTCTAAAAACCCTTGTTGCGATCGTTTGACAAATAGTCGAATCTAGATGATCTCTCAAAGGAAAATCCTTGAGATACGTTGTTAACCACGTATGAATACTGTATTCATCGAATCCATGACTTCCTATAACTTCTTTAAATAGCTTGTTTCTTGCGGGGTCTCTCTTAGGAAGTTTACATGCTTTTTGATACTGCTTAGACTCTCGCATCAAATCAAGACGTCTAAAACATTCTTGCAGACATCCATTATAAAGAGAGCCACCGGCCATAAACCGTATGTCTAAAGTAGCTGTGACTTCTTCATCTACTTCAAGTGACAATTCATGGATGAAAGAGTCAGACATATT
>CAZQYX010000042.1:0-1280 GCA_964597665.1 uncultured Candidatus Peribacteria bacterium
CGCTCTAGCCCATTAGAAATGGTTAGCGAAAAGTACAACCACACATTCGATGATCATGACGCGTTTGTTGGTCATTAACAATCTCCAATAATCGGTCCATCTCACGCTTCAGAAGAAGCGGATTCAGCGTAGCATGTTCTCTCTGAAGCTTTTCTTTGACAGCCTCATCGATCGCGGGATGCTCGAGTACCCGTCGGTATGGTGTCTTCGCAATCTTTTCATACTTTCGTACATACTTCGAACCGACTCGCTCTCTCGACACCTGCCTGCGGACAGCCTTGAAGTGGTTGAGATAGAGCCCCATGACTTCATAGAAGTCGTTCATCAAGGGAACGACCATCGGACAGTCGAATCTACGATACCCAAGGTACTTGCGTACGACATGGCCATTCCTCTCCTCGACGTACATGTTGTCGTTCTTCTTGCCTGGCTCTGATCGTGACATGGTGATGCCCTCTGTATCACACCAATGCCTCATGTTCCAGTTGATGAACTCGGAGCCGGTATCAGGATGCACCTCAACCAGAGGAAAGGGCAGTGCATCTTTGATACACGACAGAGCCTTCCTCGTTGCTTCGTTCCCTTTGTTCCACTGTGCACGGGTATTCGTCCAGTACGCACACGCATCAATAGCACTCAAAGAGAAGATGAAATCACCCAGAAGTGTATTGCCACAGTGCGCCACGGTGTCGATCTGCGCGTGTCCCGGTGGCAAGTCCTTCCATGGTCCTTTGAATATGGGGATGATCGACTTGAGAGCCGATGGTTTCGTCGAGGAGAGACCTCTGCGTATACCACGCGACTTCTGAAAATGAGCAACCCGCCGTCGTACGGTATGCTCACTCATCGAAAGGAGCTTCGCGGTCGCTTCATCGGAGTGTCTCCACATCTTGTCTCGCCTCAATATCTCGACGTACTCTCTGATCTGCGGATGCAACAGCTCACCGCATGCTTCGTCACCGGCTTCCCAGACATCGTACAAGGCAGCAGTGACGTCGGGAGTGTATACAGTGGCACGGCCGCGTTGATCCCTGCACAGAGGATTGTGCATCTGCAACTGCTTGAACTTTCGACTCACCGAGTTGCGGTGCATCCCCGTCACAAAACAGATGTGATCCGTGATCGTTCCTCGCTTTTTCCTGTCTCCTTTCGTATCAAGCCACGCTCTCAGATGCCCCTCAAAAATACTCTTCTTGGTCGTCATATTCATATGGCGCCACGCTAACCGAGATATGGGTTATCCGCTCCGGTTACGCTAACCGTTTCAATGGGAGATAACG
>CAZQYX010000043.1:0-1274 GCA_964597665.1 uncultured Candidatus Peribacteria bacterium
TTCTAGATCAAAACATACTATATCAGCTTGAAGTTTTTTTGCTTTTTCTAAAAATCTGGGATTATTTCCGGGTACAAAAATAAGACTCCGAAAAAGATGTGTCATTAAATTATTAGGAGTTTTCTGGCTTCATCATAATTTTGCCAAAGAACTTTCCTGAAAGCATTTTTGTATGTGCTTCTGCAGCTTGTTCAAATGTATAAGTAGAGTCAATTTCAGCTTTAATCTTACCCTTACCCATCCAATACAATCCAAGATCCATCTCTGCTTTTGTTCCTTGAGTTGAACCTAACACATTGATTCCTTTAAAGAAAATGTGTCTGAGATCAATTTTTGCATCATATCCTGTAGTAGCTCCACATGAAACAAGCGTTCCTCCATAGCTTAGAAGGGTTAGTTGTTTGTTAAAGTGAGTTTCTCCAATATGATCAAATGTTAAATCAACTCCCGGTCTAACACCAGTCTTTGCAGCAATATCCTTTGTAATTTTAAAGACTTCTTTGTGCCAGTCTTCTTTTCTGTGATCCACTGCATAATCAGCACCTAATGCTTTACATTTATCTAGTTTATCTGCACTTGCAGTTGCAATAACAGTACAATTGTAGAGTTTTGCTATTTGAATTCCAAAGCTTCCAACACCAGAACCACCACCCATAATTAAGACAGTTTGTCCGGGTGTAATTTTGGCTCTTCCAACTAACATATGCCACGAAGTAAGAATTGTCATTGAAGCTGCTGCTGCATCTTCATAAGAAACGCCTTCTGGGATTTTTGATATATTAACTTCTGGTAGATGTACTAATTCGCTATATGCACCCCAAAGTGGACCTGTTTGAAATCCCCAAACTTGTCTGTTTGTACAATCAAATTCTCTACCTGATGTACATAATGCACATGTTCTACATGAAAGATTAGAATGTGAGACAACTCTATCCCCAACTTTGATAGTTTTTACATCTTCTCCTACTGCAATAACATCTCCTGCAGCATCAGAACCAGATACATGTGGTAATGGTATAGCAATTGGTACGCCTCTCATTCCCCAAATATCATTATAGTTAAGAGCTGCTGCTTTCAGTTTGAATATAACTTCATTTGCTTTTGGTTTTGGATCAGGAATATCTTTTACTTTTAGAATTTTTGCATAATTATCATCAGGAGCATATTCATCATAAACTACAGCTTTCAATAATTAGATCAAATATCATCCCCTAATTATATTTTCTCAGATTAGATACGATTTATCTTAAAATCACGTTTTGGTTGTTGAATAG
>CAZQYX010000044.1:0-1271 GCA_964597665.1 uncultured Candidatus Peribacteria bacterium
GCGTCGTCGTCGCAATGACGCGACCGGTTGGATCAACGGCCAGGAAGGTGCCAGCGGCGGTGGCCAAACCCGAGATCGTTTGATTGGTGGTGGTGGCGTTGGTACTGGTGGCATTAACCATTGTCAGATTAGTAATCGTACTGGTGGCATTGTTAACCAAGAGTCCCCCACTGATGGTGGCCAGACCGGAAGCACTGATCGTCCCGATGTTAACCAAGTTACCGTTAACATCGATCCGATTAGTTCCCGCGCCGGCGCCAGTGTTGATGCCCGTCGTACCATTGATGGTCGTCCCAGTAATGGTGTTGGCGGTGGCGATCGAGCCGAAACCGGCGGCGATCGAGCCGGAAGCGAGCGCGCCCGTACTAGTGAGGGACGAACCGGTGATGCCGGAACCGAGAACGGAACCGGAGAGAACACTGACATCGTTAACAAAGAAAGCTTGGCCCGTGGGAATATTAACTCCCCCCGTGGTTAAGGTCAGACCACCGGAGAAGGTGGAAGTGGCACCGTTACCTTGGATCGTGGTAGTGGAAGTGCCACCAAGGTACAAAGTGTCGACAATGGAGAGACGAGTGGAGGACGCTTGACCGAGGGTGGTTTGACCGGAGAAGGTCCAGTTACCGGTGACGGTTTCGTTCTGACCCTTTCTCGTAATCCCGGAGTTAGTGTAATCCAAAGCGATGTCGCCTTCACCGGAGGCCCCAGTGACATCGAAGTCGCTACCGAGGAAGTCGATGCTGGTGGCGGCGGAGGTGACAGTGGAGTTGTTGGCTTCAATGGTGGTGATACCGCCACTGGGCGTCGTCGTCGCAATGACGCGACCGGTTGGATCAACGGCCAGGAAGGTGCCAGCTGGTGTACCAAGAGAGGTAATGGCGAAATTAGTACTGGTGGCATTAACAGCATTTAAAGCAGAAATAGTCCCGAGCGAAGTTAGAGAAGAAGCGGTGATGCCAGAGCCTAAAGTAGAAGCAGACAAAACACTAGCCCCGTTGATTTGGTAATTACCACTGGTCGGGAGATTGATGGCCGATTGAGTGATCGTTGTCGTTGCGGTTGCTCCAACATATAAAGTATCGATCACTGACAAGCGAGTGGAGGAAGCTTGAATAAAAGATATTAAATCAGTAGAGGCAGTAGGACTAACGGTAGTCCCTCCATCTGTCCAACCACCAGCGCTAGCACCAGTCGTCGACCAAGTTAGATTGCCAGTCGCATCAACTTGAAGAAAATCCCCGGCCGAAATTGTGCTCGGCCAAGTGTAAGTT
>CAZQYX010000045.1:0-1206 GCA_964597665.1 uncultured Candidatus Peribacteria bacterium
AATCCAACCTCAACACCGTCGGGACAATCTCAGGGGGAGCTCTGAACATCATGAACGGCACCAGCTACGTGCTCGGAACGCTTGGCATCGGTACTACTTCCCCCAAAGCAAAGCTCGAAGTCCTTGGCTCTTTCTCGGGTTCGAGGCTCTACGCAGCTTCTGCCTTCTCCGGTGCCGGCCTCACCACATGTTCAGCAGCCGGACAGAAACTTCTCTGGAACTCTGCTCTGCAGCAGTTCTCCTGCAGCACCGATCTCAATACGGTGTTTGGATCGGGGAATGTCTTTACGATTGGAGACGCGAGGTATGTGAACACGAGTGGTGATTCGATGACAGGCGCACTGACGATCAATCTTTCCTCCGGTTTCCTCGGTCTCAAGATTCTCCAAACCGCTTCCGGAAACATTCTCCACGCTGAGAAGGATCTCACGTCCTCAGGCACTCTCACCGTCTCAGGAATCGCTCGCTTCAAATCCAACCTCAACACCGTCGGGACAATCTCAGGGGGAGCTCTGAACATCATGAACGGCACCAGTTACTTCCTCGGTTCCCTCGGCATCGGCACGACCTCTCCCAAAGCCAAACTCGAAGTCCTTGGCTCCTTCTCGGGCTCCAGACTCTACGCTGCTTCAGCATTCTCGGGAGCCGGACTCACGACCTGCTCTGCTGCAGGACAGAAACTTCTGTGGAATTCAACAACACAGCAATTCTCCTGCAGCACCGATCTCAATACGGTGTTTGGATCGGGGAATGTTTTCACCATCGGTGACGCTCGTTACGTCAACACTTCTGGAGACACCATGACCGGAGCGCTGACGATAAATCTTTCCTCAGGCTTCCTCGGACTCAAGATTCTCCAGACTGCTTCCGGAAATATTCTTCATGCAGAAAAAGATCTCACGAGCTCAGGCACTCTCACCGTCTCCGGCATTGCGAGATTCAAATCCAATCTCAATACCGTCGGCACGATCTCAGGCGGAGCACTGAACATCATGAACGGCACCAGCTACATTCTTGGATCTGTCGGCATCGGCACGACCTCTCCCAAAGCAAAGCTCGAAGTCCTTGGCTCTTTCTCGGGCTCCAGACTCTACGCCGCTTCAGCCTTCTCGGGAGCAGGACTCACCACATGTTCAGCCGCAGGACAGAAACTTCTCTGGAACAGTACCACTCAGCAATTCTCCTGCTCAACCGATCTCAACACCG
>CAZQYX010000046.1:0-1170 GCA_964597665.1 uncultured Candidatus Peribacteria bacterium
CTTTCGATGTCTGCATTATACGCTTTTGCAACAAGAGTTAAAGACGTTTCTCATCTTGGGGCTAAGCAAAAGCTGTACCCAGTGCCAAAAACTGCCGGTGATATACTCAACCTGATGATTGCTCCCCATGTCAAAAAGTACTGGTCCCACGCAAAGTCCTTCTTCACAGGCTTCCTTTGGCCATTTACGTGGATGGAAACTCGGACAGCAAGCATTGGCCTCATTGTTGCCATATTCCTAATAACCGCTCTTGGGTCGGGTGCGGGACTCTTGGCAGTTGCAGCTATTGGCGATTGGGGCTCTAGCGGCAGCACTTCAGACGCTTTTTTTGACGATACATCCTCTAGCGCGAGTGCTGAAAGCGAGGAGGACCCCAATTGCAATACGGTAGGAGTAGAGATACGCGGTTGTATTCTGACCTACAGGCCGGACAGCGCCGACAGTCTCCTTGGTCAGGATGATTATTCGTGCGATGCCATCACATCCTCAGAAGCCGTCACGTGGGCCATTGAAAGTGCTGCCAGCGATCCAAAAATTAAAGCGGTTGTTCTGGAGATTGATTCAAGTGGCGGCTCCCCGGTAGCGGCCCAAGAGATAGCGGCCGCTTTGAGGGACCTCGACAAGCCATCTATCGCATGGGTGCGTGAGAGCGCTGCTTCTGCGGCATATTGGATTGCAAGTGCGGCTGATACCATTATCGCTTCTGAAAGTTCTGACGTAGGAAGTATTGGAGTCACTTTGTCTTATGTCGATAACGCAAAAAAGAATATCACTGACGGTATTACGTATAACCAATTGACCACCGGCAAATACAAAGACACTGGTTCCCCTGACAGAGCACTGACCGCAGACGAGCGCTCTCTAATACAGCGCGATCTCGATATCATTTTGCAGAATTTTATTAAAGCGGTAGCGACAAATCGCAATCTCCCGATTGACAAGGTTACGGCACTCGCCGACGGATCTTCAATGCTTGGAGCCATGGCTCTCAAGAACGGTCTTATCGACCAACTCGGGACCAAACAGGAGGTATGGAAGAAACTGGAGGCTGACATCAATGACAAACCGAACGTTTGTTGGAGGTAGTAAAATCAGTCAAAATCTGCTATAATACGAGAGTAGTTCATTGAGTTATAAATACTGTAGTCCGTGCAGCTAATACGGACCGTA
>CAZQYX010000047.1:0-1132 GCA_964597665.1 uncultured Candidatus Peribacteria bacterium
CGTGGCCAGCATCGGGCTTTACGGATTCGACTCCGCATGCCCAGTTGAACAACAATACCAAAACAACCAAGCCGAGAAGAACATATTTGAGTGTTCTTCCGGAGGAAATTTCATCATAACCGTTCATAACACCTCTCAAAAGGTCTAGTTGACCTAGTTGCTATTATAGTATAATAATTATATTTTGTCAAATAATTGGGCGATATAAACAATATGGAGCATCAAAATGAATTCCGTAGCCATATCCAAGGATCTTTTGGTGATTTCCGAGTGTTGAATCTCCATGTGAGTTCAGCAATGTATTCTTCAGCGTATTTTCGATCGAAATGATGATACATTTTGAACAGTTTTCTTTTCATCCACGACCAGCACCCTTCGATGAAGTAGGCATGGTGAAATCCAAGATCGTGTGTTTGCTGGATCAACTCATGTGTTGATCTGAGTCGAGTGTAGATGTAACTGCCATCTGCATACACGGTGATATCCGTTGGTACTTGTTCCCGAATCATCTCACGAATAGCACTTCCTTTCGGAATTGCTCGAATCACTCGTGCGTACAATTCGCCTGTTGTGGGGCAACCAATTCCTGCAACACAAACCTTGTCGATCACTTTGTACCTCCTCACTCCGTGAAAATAGTTTGCTTGTTTTTTGAACTGTCCAAAATATGCTTCATCAACTTGTACATCATGTTGTGGCTTGAATTCAAGACTTTTCACGATATGCTGTCTGAACAGACGGTAGTACCGCCTGACAGTCACGTGTGATGTCTCGCATGCCTCTGCTGCAACATGCACTGAAAATTCCTTTGTCCAGGCGATGAGAATTTTCAAAAATAACTTGAGTGAAATCTTGACATGGCGGAGCCATGTCTCTCGAAACAGAGATGTTTTCTTCCTGCACTTCTTGCAGTGATATCGATCTTCTTTTTTCAAATATATTAACTGGTGCGATCCACAATGGTGACACACCATTCGTTTTCCTTTCAAAATACACGAACGAAGTCGTGCCTTGATTTGTCTCTCTGACAGAGACAATGATATTGTATGCATGAAAATGGAGTAGTTATTTGTGATTAAAGGCTGGCGCCTCAATCATACAAAAACTGCTCCATTTTCTTTAGAGGAACTAA
>CAZQYX010000048.1:0-1132 GCA_964597665.1 uncultured Candidatus Peribacteria bacterium
CTTAGTTCTCGGCGTAAATCCGTACCTTGACCTGTTTGACCTCGTTGAAGAACGCTTGAGGCTCGACTTGAAGCTCGCGGCTCCAATATCGCTTCACCAGAGAATCCAAGTCCGGGCTCTTGCCGAAGCAGAAGAGCACCTTGTGCGGATTTCCCCGATCCACGACCTCAAGAGAATCAGGAATAAATAATAAAAGCACCGCGACCAATGCCAGGTCGGCGGTTTTGTAGTAATTGTTTTCCATATTTTGGCATTTTCATCGTCATTAACTTTCTACTCTCACACATATTCTTTATAGCAATCAGGCAGGCCCTCTTAACACCCTCTTTCGGCGAAATTTAGAAAAGAAAAAGACGGCTATTTTGCGCCGTCCGACCAAAAGTTATAAACAAGGGTCTTAACAGGGTCTTGCGAGTTTTAGTCTTTTTTCAAAATAATGCTGGGACTGATCCGATATCCGGAGTCTTGATAACCATCTATAAAATCGGAGATGTTGAGCTTCTTGTGTATTATCTTTTTCATTTCGTATACCGCACTCTCAATCGACTTTTGATTGGCCAAGCCCGTAATCTCGATAAGTGTTTGTGTCGGCACATAGGTTTTATGTTCGATTAATGTTTGGATCAGTTTGGACCGGCCACTGTTCGCCTCCAAGCGATAGCAGTTTTCGGGCGTTTTCGGTTCGCAATAGAGTTCGCTATCGGCTGAAAAATACACCACAGTTTTGCTTCTAAGAGGTTGTTTTGGTCTGCTTACTTTGTCGAACCAATACTCCACGACATCCTTGGCTATCTTTTTCCTCTCGTCATCATCTTGCTTCCGATACTCTTTAATACTCGATAAAATGTTTTCCGTCTTGGCTACATAGTTTTTATATTCCTGCCGAGTTTGTCGCAATTCCTCACTTAGCGTTCTGATGACTCCGGCCGCTTCTTTCAAAGCCAATATCAGTCCGGCATTATCAAAAGCATTTCGGACCGCGTCTTTCGCGACAATATCAAATTTGTAAACTGTCTCCATTGAGACCATTGTCATTTTCATATTCATTATCAGTTAAACGAAAAGGCTCGCGATCCATAATCACAAAAGTGACGTTAGATCGCGAGCCCTTGAACTCGGAATGCCTTTCAGG
>CAZQYX010000049.1:0-1107 GCA_964597665.1 uncultured Candidatus Peribacteria bacterium
TGATCATCTTGAAAGCGAGACAGGAGGGGGTCTCTACTCTCTGCGAAGCTCTGATATTCGAGAGGACTGCCAGATTCGAGAACACCAACTCGCTTATTGTTGCCCACGAACCTGAATCGACTGACGCAATCTTTGCCATGAGTAAGCTCTTTTACGACTTACTGCCAACATGGGCAAAGCCAATGCGTCGGTACGACAACAAGAAGCAAATGGTGTTTGAGAATCCTGAAGAAAAGTCGAGATCTGCCAATCCGGGACTGCGTAGCCGAATGGTGATTGCAACCGCCGAGAAAGCGAAAGTTGGTAGAGGTTTAACTCTCCACAACTTCCACGGATCAGAGGTGGCGTTCTGGAAGAATGCTAAAGACCTCATGCTCTCGGTACTGCAAGCAATCCCGAATCTGCCGAATACATCAGTCTTTCTCGAATCGACTGCCAATGGCTTCGGGGGCGACGGCGAATACTTCTACAAATCCGTACAAGATTCGCTTGCCGGCAAGAATGAATTCGAACTCATCTTCCTGCCGTGGCACCTCATGGACGAATACAGTCTTGAATTCACCGGAGATAAAGAAAAGATAAAGTTTTCTTCAACTCTTGATGAATACGAGAAGAGCCTCAAGGTATCGGCACATCTCACGTTTGAACAACTCAACTGGCGACGCTGGGCAATCCAAAACCTCTGCGGAGGCGATGTCGAGAAGTTCAAACAAGAATATCCGGCAACCATTGAGGAAGCATTCGTCGCCTCAAGTAAGGCAGTCATTCCGAAGCAGTACATCGAAGCGCAAGGCAAATTCACCCGAAGCCCTATACGCAAGCTCGATGACATCCTGATCTACGAAGAACCTAATCCGAGACACTTCTACAGCTTGGGTGCAGACCCAAGCGAAGGCATCGGACAGGACGACTCAACGATCACAATCATCGACAAGATGACCGGACGTGAAGTCGGAAGCTACATCGGACAGATACAGCCGGACTTGTTTGCAAAGAAGATCAAGCAAGCGGCTGAACTCTTCAACGATGCTCTGGCAGTAGTGGAAATAAATAATCACGGTCTAGCGGTAATCAATGCTCTCAAAGGCGAATACTCAAATCTCTACC
>CAZQYX010000050.1:0-1104 GCA_964597665.1 uncultured Candidatus Peribacteria bacterium
GGCATAATTAAAAAAATGTGATGCTGTTTTCTCCTTTTCTTCCTACTCCCATCTACCTTTATAGAAAAATCTTATAAAAAATTTATAAGATGGTGTATTTTGTAGTTAAAAAACATGATTAAAAACGCTGTATAAAATGCGGTGAATTTTCAGTAAAAAAGAATGGTAAATTAAGAGGTAAAAATCGCTTTAGATGTGGCTTATGTTTTTATCAATGGTGTGAGCAAAGGGGTAAAAAAAGAAGTTATTTAAAAGTTTATCAACAATGGCTTTTGGGTCGAAGAACTATAGCTGAGATTTGTTCTGATTTAGATGTTTCTGCTCCGAAGTTAATCAAAGAATTTGATAATCTTGATGATGTTTTTGAAGGCATTCAGGAAGATGTTTTAGTAGATCGAGTTAGACCAATTAATCTTCAGGTTGATGCAACTTTTTTTGGCAGAGAATATGGTTTTTTGGTGTTTCACGATGGCTGTAATGTTATTTATTTTAAAGAGATTAAAACCGAATCAGTAAAGCATTTTAGGGAAGGAATTAAGGCAATTAAAACAGCGGGATTTTCTATTCACAGTGTAACTATTGATGGCAGAAGAGGCTATATAAATGCTATAAGGAAGCTACTTGGTAATATTCCTATTCAGATGTGTTTGTTCCACCAGAAAGCAATAGTTCGAAGATATATAACGGATAGGCCGCGTAATCAATGCGGAATAGATTTAAAAGAGTTAATGCATCTGCTTTGCAAACCAGAACGTCAGCAGGAGTTTATTGATAGGTTTTATTTGCTGAAAGATAAATATCATGGATTCTTGCATGAAAGAAACGAGTTTGGACAATATAAACATCAATCACTTATATCAGCTTTTAAATCTATAGAAACAAATCTACTTTACCTCTTCACTTATACCGACTTCAAAAATTCAAATATTACTCCGACAATCAATCACCTTGAAGGACTTTTTGGACATCTAAAAGAAAGAATAAAAATACATCGAGGACTTAATCAAAAACGCAAGAAAAAAGCTGTGAGATTTTTACTGAAAAACTTGGGGAAAAAATAATGGATTTTTTAGGAAAACAGCATCACATTTTTTTAATTATGCC
>CAZQYX010000051.1:0-1103 GCA_964597665.1 uncultured Candidatus Peribacteria bacterium
CTGCATAAGGCCACATACATACTGCACTCTTTAGAAAACTAAAGAACATGCGTATTTTCAATAAGTTTCGTGGCACAAAAGGTTTCATTTCAACGTGGGAGAGAGTGATACGCTTTCGGTATATGATTACCGAACAAGCCAAACAAAGAACTAAAGTATTATCCTTCTGGGAGAAGTATGGAACCAAAGCTGTGGAGGAAGCCTTTGGTACAAAAA
Source organism: uncultured Candidatus Peribacteria bacterium (assembly GCA_964597665.1). Taxonomy (GTDB): domain Bacteria; phylum Patescibacteriota; class Gracilibacteria; order Peribacterales; family Peribacteraceae; genus SICN01. The sequence continues at coordinate 217 of CAZQYX010000051.1, forward strand.
GGAGAACCCTTTTTGACTGGCAGAAAAGATTGAAAGATGGTGGAGGAAAATTGGAGAGTCTGAACCCTTTGTCCAAAGCTCCAAAACAGAAAAGGAAACGAATCTGGAATGATCGAATCATACAAGAAATCAAACGACTTAGATGGAAACACCCAAACCTCGGAAAAGAGAAACTGTATCCGGAGTTGAAAGAGTTCTGTGATAGAAACAAACTGCTTTGTCCCAAAACAAAAACTATCGGCAGATTAATTACTGACTGTGGAGGCCTGCGTCTCTTCCCGCAAAAACTCTCTCACTTTGGCAAAACCGTCAAAGTTAATCGAAGGAAAGTAACAAGGAAGCCTAAGGACTTCACGGCGCGGTATCCCGGTCACTGTGTGGCCTTTGATACCATTGAAAAAATAGTTGATGGATGTCGGAGGTATATCATCACCTTTGAAGATATTTACACCAGATTCTCTTTTGCATGGAGTACCACATCACATGCATCATTAGCTGCAGAGGAGTTCTTCAATCTCTGTAGACAGGTTTTTCCATTCTCTTTTGACTTTGTTCTGACAGACAATGGATCTGAGTTCAAAAAACACTTCGATGAAAGGGTGAAAGAACTTCACATGACTCACTACCATACCTATCCTAGAACTCCAAAAATGAATGCTCATTGTGAGAGATTCAACAGAACTATCCAAGAAGAGTTCGTTGACTATCATATGCCACTACTGAAAACACCGGAGGAGTTCAACCGAGAACTGATGCAGTATCTTTTCTGGTACAACACCACAAGAGTTCACTTTGCTTTTGGAAACAAACAATCTCCTGTACAATTCATGCTGTCATTACCCATTAACCAATTACCTGAAAAGTGCAGAAATGGGTGGCCTCATACA
>CAZQYX010000052.1:0-1090 GCA_964597665.1 uncultured Candidatus Peribacteria bacterium
TGTATCGGGCCAATACATCCTGGACTTTCCCTTGTTCCACTCGGTTAAGAATTGAATGGGTGATTGGAGATTGAGACTCCAGTGCGGTCGTTCGGCATTGTACCAGACGAGCCAGTCAAACATGTTGAGATTGAAACGATGGAGATTGATCATCTCTCCCTTGTGATAGTTGATGTATTCCTCCTGAATCGTGCGGTTGAACCGTTCGCAATGGGCGTTCATCTTCGGAGTCTTGGGATACGTATGCCAATGCGTGAGACAGAGACGACGAAGTTCCTCGTCAAAATGCTTCATGAACTCTGATCCGTTGTCCGTGAGGATATATTCAAGTCGGTATGGAAACAGGGCGCGGACAACCTTGAAAAAATCTGCTGCGGCCTGTGATGCATGGCTCGTCGTCGCGAACGCGAATGAAAAGTGTGAATAGACATCCGTGAAGGTGATGACGTACTTCCTGGAATAGTGGACGATGAGCTCAACCGTATCGAAGGAAATACAATGTCCCGGATGGTCTGCTTTGAACTGTTTTGGCTTTCTTAAGCGTTTTGTGCGTTTCTTTGGGACGATCTGCCCATTGTGTCGGATCTTCACGGGGAACATTCGCATCTTGTCAGGAGCATCTGCGATGAGACGGCCAATGGTTCGGGGTTTGGGACAGGAGAGCTTCCGGGCGTCACAGAATCGTTTGAGGAATATGTGGATTTTCTCTTTGCCAAGGTTTGGGTGGTCCGTGCGCAGACGACGAATCTCTGACTTCACGGCATCAGGCCAATCACGGTGACGGACCTGCTTCGGTCGTTTGGAGCCGGGGTTCAGTGACTCCATGCGACCTTCTCCGGTTTCCTGCATCTTCTTCCATTTAAAGAGGGTGCTCCGACCGATCTCAAATGCTTCTTTCGTCGCTTCAAGACCATGCTTCTCCCAGAAGGACAGTATCTTCGCTCTCTGCTTGGCTTCGTTTGTGACCATACGGACATATCGTATGGCATAGTCGTTTAACTTCCAGAACCCTCTGACTTGGTATCCGACCCTGTGGATTTGCATACTCCTTGGGGGGACAAGGAGTCCAGGATGTATCTGGCCTTATGCA
>CAZQYX010000053.1:0-1058 GCA_964597665.1 uncultured Candidatus Peribacteria bacterium
CTTCCCCCCACCTTTAAATACGAACTTTTGGATACAATGAATCCAAATGAACAATAAGAAAAAACATTTAAGTAATGAAGAAAGGTTTTGTATTGAAAAGATGCTAGGAGCTGGAGAGAGCTTTGTGCATATTGGTAAAGTATTAGGTCGAGGTAAATCAACAATATGTGAGGAAGTAAACGAAAATGGTAGAAGAAAGAAGTACAAAGCCGAAGTAGCAATTAGACGAGCATATTGGAAGCAATATCGGAAAAAGAGAAACTGCAACAAGATAGCCTGTGATGGACACTTGAGCAGGTTTGTAGAAAAGAAACTATCCATTGGTTGGTCACCTGAATCAATCTCAGTGAGATTGAAAACACAATCAGGTTTGCAATATGTAAGTAAGAAAAGTATACGAAAATTCATTGAGAATAGGTCTGGACTGGAGAGACACTTGTTCTGGAACAGAAATAATCACAAAAGTGGGCACAAGAGAAAGAGTACTCTCTTTCTCTCTGACCCAGATCGTAAATGGATTGAAATGAGACCAAGTGAAGCCTTGTTTTCATATGGACATTGGGAGGTAGACTTCATAGTTTCAAAACATAATTCACATGTATTACTTGTCTGTGTAGAGAAATACAGTAAGTTGTTAAAATTAAGAGTTTTACCTAACAGAAACAATAACTTGGTTAATGAAACACTTCTCTCTATGTTGGGTAAGTTTGTTTCAAAAAGTATTACTACTGACAATGATATTGGATTTAGTAAGTGGAGGGAATTAGAGATGAGACTGTCATCCAACATATACTTCTGTCACCCATATCATTCATGGGAGAAAGGATTAGTTGAAAACTGTAACAGATGGATACGAGAATTTATACCAAAAAAGACTGACTTGAAGTCAATCTCTTTGGAGTTTCTTTTAAATATTGAAAATTATTTTAATCACAAACCAAAAATGTGTCTTCTTGGTCGAACGGCATACGAAGTGATGATGGAAATGGAGTATGGTATGATAGTTGAATCATTAGAAGTTAACTTTCCAAAAGTTCGTATTAGGGGGTGAGGAGAGG
>CAZQYX010000054.1:0-1017 GCA_964597665.1 uncultured Candidatus Peribacteria bacterium
CAACACTACCTCTGACTTCAAGGTCTCCTGAGATTAAGAGGTCATGGGCTGATTTGATGTATGTAGAGTGGCCGGTGTTGGATGAACCGAATCTTGAGTAAGCTGCAGATGCTCCGGGGTTGGCGAATTGGACACTTCCTGAAGCGATGAAGAATGAAGCAGAAGCTGTACCTTGGACTTCGAAGTATGTGGAAGGAGTTCCTCCGATACCTATCTTTCTTCCGGCTGGAGTATTGATGACTAATGTAGCATCTAGATCTAATGTGTCTTCCAGGTCTATGAAGTCTAGGGAGTCTGCTCCTGGGGTTGAGTCATCATCACCACAAGAGAACTCTCCATTGGCAGCATCCCAAGCAAGTGTTTGGTTATCAGCGTCACAATCTGTTAGAGCTGCTCCGTAGAAAGCATTGCCAGCAGTGAGAGACTTGGCTATGGTTAGAGATCCATCAAAGGAAGAAGAGCCTGTGCCGTTAACATCGAAGTTAGATGATACTGATGCATAGCCGGATACTTCGAAGTTTCCGGAGACTGAGGCATTACCTCCGATAGCGACTCTATTGGCGGAGAAGGTCAGGGTTGGATCTGTTCCGGCGGAGAGATTGTATGTCCAGACTATGGATGCGTCTGATGTTCCGTCTGACCAAGTTCTATCATTGATTAATTCTGTTGGGTCAAAGTCTAATGTGCCTGAGTTGTTATCTATGGCTAGTCCTCCAACTAATGCTCCGAAGTCTCCTACCTCAGGGACATCATCATCTGTGACGCAAGAGAATTGTCCGGCATTCCATTGAAGCTTCTGAGCTGAGGTACATACACCTAGACCAGAGCCTTGGAGTGAGTTGGCAGTTAATCCTTTGGCGACATTAAGAGAACCTGCAAAGGAGTTGGATGCGGTGTTAGCAGATTGGAAGGTACCGGAGACTCTAAGGTCAGTGGCTGATATACCAGCGGCATGTAAGCCTTTAGTTATCTCTAGTCCTCCGGCGAAGGATGAAGATCCTACTCCGGCTACATTTA